>JAGGDU010000227.1:0-52118 GCA_018457135.1 Trichodesmium erythraeum GBRTRLIN201
CATAAAGAGAGTTTAGGGTTTGTTTGGGCTTGAAATTTGCTAAAGTCCCGTTAGTTGTGGCTTACCTTGATAAAAGTGTAAAAAAATTACGAAGTTAATATTCAAAACTTGAAAGTTACGAAATTAATATTTACTAACAAGTGATTTTTTCCTGACCTGAGTGAGAAAAATCAAGGTAATGTAACTATTAACAATTCCTTATTCCCTACTCCCTAGCCTTACTAAACAGATTAAAAAAAATCTAATTAATAGCTGATAGCTGATTAATGAATACTTATAAGTTATCTAACTGATTTCTGGTCATAAATAGGTTGACAAAATCATGTATCATGTTGCGATAATCTCTTAAGGTTTTATCTACCCAATCTCGATCGTTACTATCTGCATAAATATGTACTAATGGTTTTCCAGCATCAGGTAAAACTAATACCCAATAGTTATCTTGATGATTAATAATCTTTACTCCATCAGTTAATTCTAACTTTTCTGGTGGGTTAGTTTCTACTAAATACCGCATTAATGCTCCCTTTACTTTCCAAGGACAACGTATGGTATAACAGCGATGAGTAATAGGAGGAATATCTGCAGTTATTTGTCCTAGCGATCGCTCTTGAATAGTTAACATTTCTATGACTTTAGCGATGCAAAACATAGCATCAAAACCAGGATGTAACTTTGGGAAAATAAATCCCATATCACCACTTCCTCCTAGCACCACATTATGATTAATTTGGCAAGCTTTCATTAATGCTGTAGGATTAGCTTTTGTCCGAATCACATGACTATCATGACGATGAGCAATTTGTTCTACTGCAGCAGAAGCATTAATTGGTACTACCACTGTACCCCGTGGATGAGCTGTTAACATTAGATTTACCATTAGTGCAGTTAACGTTTCACCACGAATGGCAGAACCAACTTCATCCACTAATATTAATTGTTCTCCATTTGCTGTTACCTGAACTCCAACATTAGCTTGCAAAGCTTCTACAACCCGACCTAATTGATCTAGTAAATTTTCTCTTTCTTCTATCCCTAAAGAAGTTTCTTTTAAACTAGCATTTAGAACTACTGCATCACAACCAAATTTAGTTAATAATTGTGGTAATACTGCTCCCGAAACACCATAACAATAGTCAATTACCACCTTAGATTTACTATACCGAATTGCCTCAGAATTGAGAAGATTTTCAAAGCCTTTACTATAAGCATTTAATACTTCATGACGATCAATCATATTGCCAATTTCTGATATTTGTACTCGGCGGAAATCTTCTTTAAAATATGCTCCTTCAATGTTTTTTTCTTTCACTTTTGAAATATTAATCCCTTGATAATCAAAGATTTCAATTAATATTTGATCTGAGCGATCAGGAGAAAGACGTACATGAAGGCCACCCACTAAATTCATGGTGGGTAAAATTGTTCTGGCAATAGGAATAGCGGTAGATTGTAAATTGATTACATTAATTCCCACCGACATTAAACCAGCAATTAAAGACCGAGAAACCATCCGAGATATATTACGTTGGTCGCGAGAAACTGATACTGTAGAACCATTTTTTAAGGTAGAACCATAAGCAGCTCCTAACTTAACCGCAAAGTCTGGAGTAATATCAATATTTGCTAATCCCTGCACCCCACGTTGTCCAAATAAGTTTCTCTGGGCAGTTGTACCCCAAATTAAGTTAATATTCAGAATGGCTCCTGATTCAACTGTTTTACTAGGCCATACTCTGACATGAGGACTAATTTGGGCTTCTTCTCCCACAGTAGATAAAGAACCAACTACAGCACCTTCCAAGATTTGGGCACGACGATGTATCCTAGAACCTCTACAAATTACACAACCTCGTAAATTGGTATCCTCTCCCACCAGTGTACCATTCCAAACAATAGGACGCTTGACATTAGCATCTGCGCCAATTGTTACATTATCTCCTATGACACTACCTAGTTCAATATGAACTCTCGGACCAATTCTACAGTTATCTCCAATTAAAGTCGGAGTCTCAATTTTAGCTGTTGGGTCAATATAAGTATTTTCTCCTATCCAGAGATTTGGCGATCGCTCTTTATAAGGCAACTCAAGTTTTACTGTGTGTTGAAGTGCATCATATTGAGCTTTCCGATAAGAATCTAAATGTCCAACATCACACCAATAACCCTCAGCAATATAGCCATATATCGGCTCATTTTTATCTAACAATAAAGGAAATAATTCTTTAGAGAAATCACATTCTTGATTACTTGGTAAATAATCTAAAATTTCTGGTTCTAAAATATAAGTTCCTGTATTAACAGTATCCGAAAATACTTCACTTGTAGAAGGTTTTTCTAGAAATCTTTTAATCCTCTGCTCTTCATCTGTAATTACTACTCCAAATTCAATTGGATTATTAACTCGCGTCAATACTAACGTAGCTTTTGACTTATGTTTTTGATGAAATTCTATAGCTGCACTTAAATCAAAGTCTGTAATTGTATCTCCACTAATTACTAAAAATGTTCCATCTAAAAGTTCTGCAATATTTTTTACACAACCAGCAGTTCCTAGAGGTTGTTCTTCTTCCACAGAATATGTCATCTGAACTCCAAATTTACTGCCATCTTGAAAATATTCACGCATTACATCAGGCAGATAATGTAAAGTAGCAATAATCTCCCTAATTTGATGTTTTTTTAATAGATTAATAATATGTTCAGCTATTGGACGATTTAAAATTGGAACCATTGGTTTAGGAAGATCGCAAGTCAGTGGTCTGAGTCGTGTTCCTGAACCTCCAGCCATCAAAACTCCGCGCATAATTTCTCCTTTGTTAATTTTTTTTCTATATTTATAGCAGTCATATTTAGCTTATGAATAAAACACAATTGTATAAGTAATAACGTTTTACGATCCCCTAAGTTAGGAATTCATACATTAATATTTTATAGGCTCAAAACTTTGACGCGCTTCTATATTTCAGGAAATTCTTTCAAATTTCAGGTATATTTAGGTAGTGTATCCTAAGTTAATCAAATTCCTATAATATTCTGTCTTTTTGAATACCTACTGTGGAAAAAATTTAGGCAATAGGGAAAATCAGTTATCAGTTATTAGTACATTCAGCAATAGGAATTTTTCTCATCATAAATTGATTCTTATACTATTAAAATTGGATGATTGAGATATTATTTATTGTTCTTTAAATCCATTATGCACTTTGATATTTAATTTCTTAACCTTAGTTCAATTACTATGCTTTCCCCTAGAAATGCGATAACTGTAAACTTTTAAATATTAGAGCATTTATAATTCATTTATTTTACTTAATTGCCAATCTTTTATATTGTTTTATTTAAACCTTACATCAATATCCAAATCTTAGATTATATTTAACTTTCACAACCTAACAAAAATTCGCAACAACCAAGGCAAAGTCAGAATTTTACAAAACTAAAAATAAATATTTTTTATGATTTTTTTTCAAGTATTATTGGTTATAAATTTAAGCTTGTTTTTTGCTTGAATATATTCAAAAGCTGAATGGTAACTTATTTCCCATAAAAAGCCGAAATTTATCTTTATTCCTTAGAAAAAACTATAACAAAGTGAATATCATTTAATTAATTAGAAGTGCATTACTTATTAAGCAATCCTATATAAATTGTAATATTTTGCTAGCAATTAGGAATCAAGAGTCAAAAGTTAGAATTTAAAAGATTTGCACTAGAAATTAATTATTATAAAAATAATCACAACTAATGATCGGATTACTATAATAAGGTTATAATAATTATAAAAATATTCAACTTGTAGCCCAGTTTAAGATTGATTCAATAATCTATAATAAGGCTATGTCCAAAAAAAAAGAACCTTTTCCGAGTTTTTGTGCCATGGGTACCATTATTAGTTTATTATTGCTTGTTATATATGGAGGTGGAGCCTGGAAGTTCTGGAATGGATTTAAACAAACCAACTTTTCTCAGAGCTTTCAGAGTCGTTTGGTCTTATCTATATTATGGCCTGTTTTGTTAATTGGTAATAAATCTTATCGTAAGAACTTTACAAAGGCTCTTAAGGGTAATAGACGATAAAAAGAAATATGTCTCAAAAAAAGTCTGCCTTGTCTGCAAATAACGAGCAATCTTTCTGGTTTGCTAAAGAAAATTTAGATAATTGGTATGCTCAAATCATGGCAGTACAAGCTCGTTTTGAGCAAGAGTACCGCGGAGAACCTTTAGAGTTACCCCCCGAAGTAAAGGCAATGCCAATATTTCACGATTTTGCCTCTGGTAATCTCACAGCAAAAATAGTTTCTCCTTTTTGGGAAATAGCTAAACCTAAAAAAAATAAAAAATGTTTGGATATTGGCTGTGGAGTGAGTTTTCTGATTTATCCTTGGCGAGATTGGCAGGCTTTTTTTTATGGTCAAGAAATTAGCACTATTGCTAGGGATAATCTGAATAAACGAGGTTCTTTACTAAATTATAAACTATTTAAGAAAGTAGAACTGGGACCTGCTCATCAATTAATGTATCAAGCAAATGAGTTTGACTTGGCGATCGCTACAGGGTTCAGTTGTTATTATCCTGTGGATTATTGGGAACTTGTATTAGAGGAAGTAAAACGGGTTCTAAAATCGGAATGTCACTTGGTTTTTGATGTTATTAATTCAGAACAACCACTGGCAGAAAATTGGGCAATTTTAGAAACTTATTTAGGGGCAGAAGTATTTTTGGAGCCACTAGAAAAATGGGAAAAAATTATTAAGGCTAAGGGTGGAAAAATAGTAAAGCAACAATCAGGAGAATTATTTCACATGTATAAAGTAAGGTTTTGAATGGTAGAGCACGAAATACGAAATTGTCTTGAGTTAGTAGCTAAGGATCGGTTGTTTAAGTGTATCTAACGGCCGGAGAATATTTTAAAAGTATTCATTATCTTTTCTTGTTTCTTTCTTTAAAATTTATGTAGAGAGTTTTATATTTTTGTTCATTTATTTATGATTTATTAATCAGCTAGTACTGTCGAGAATTAAGCAAAATTTAGCCTAACTAGAAGTAAGAATTAAGCTCATATAAGTATCCTACTAAGTAGTCGTGGAAATTATTAAACATCTATACCAGCTAAATTATTTGTCTTCTTGTGAGCTGAAATAATTAGGGTTGGCTGAAAAAACTTAAAGCATTTACAGAATAATACTGTAGTTTTTTTTATTCAAAAAAAGAATGTGCAATAGTTTTGACTTAACAAGACTCAAAATGAAGTACTTTGAGCTACTAATGGCAGAAAAACTAAAAGAAAATACTTCCGACAAATCTTCTGTAATTCCCATTTATCCCTGCCTCTTTGCATCCTACCCTCACCTATAAAACTTATTGAGCCAAATCCTAATGAGAATAAGTAGATAATAATATAACGGTGCTTATATTGTGTTGTTCAAAAAAAAAATACAAATTTACTCATGGTACGAATAATTTTGAAAAAAATTAGTATTATTGATTTATAAAATATAGGACTTCTTGTCGCTGTTGTTCATTATTAGGGTAATTAAAATAATCACCTTAATTAGTTTTAGCTTGCTCCTTTCTTGTTAACAAACGCCTAATTGAAGCTTTTTCAATAGACCCAACTAAGATCCCATTTTCATCAATAACAGTTAGTTCACTGATTTGCTTTTGCTCTAACAAAGAAATTACTTCTAATAAAGAAGTTTTAGCGGTTACAGTCTCTATCTTTGCTAAAGGTTTTGTTAATGTTTTTACCTGAACCAAAGGCCATTGGGATGTATTAACTATTTTTAAATCATCAACGTTAATTACTCCTACAAACTGCCCCATTTCATTTATCACTAAAAACTTCTTTCTAGCTTCTTTCCCAATAACATATTCATTCACAAATTCTCGTAAAGAGAGATTGTTTGATACAATTGGATTATCAGGAATAATAGCATCTACTGCATTTAAATCAGCAAGCATACCTTGAATTTCTCCATATTGGGCAGAGCGACCAGCATTTTGTAGTAGAAACCAACCAATGAGAATATTCCAAAAATTAGGAATTCTACTAAATAAAAATGCGGGAATTAAACCAGAAATTATTGCTAAACAACCAAATACTTGACCTACTCTACTTGCAAAAATAATTCCTTTATAAGGGTTATTAGTGATTTTCCAAACAATAGATTTAAGGATATTACCACCATCAAGTGGTAAACCTGGAATTAGGTTAAATAATGCTAGGAATAAGTTGATATAAGCTAAAAGTTGAACAATGGATTCTGCTGGTCCAGTAATGGATGTAAATATATTAATTGATACAAAGAAACCGCATAATAATATACTCACTAAAGGGCCAGCAATTGCTACCAAAAATGCTTCTATAGGAGTCTTAGATTCTCTATCTAAACTAGCTAAACCTCCGAAGAGAAATAGGGTAATTGATTTTACTTTTATTCCCTGATATAGAGCAACAAAACTATGCCCTAACTCATGGGCTAAGACAGAGGAAAATAATAATAATGCTGTTATTAATCCTAGTATCCAAGGTAAGGTATTACCCAATTCTTGAGAAAATTGAGTTGCTAGGTCGTTACCATAAGTTAAAGTAAGGAGACCTAAGACTATAAACCAGGATGAGTTAATGTAAAATGGTATGCCAAATAGGTTGCCGACACGAAAAGATCCATTCATAAATTTATCCTATAAAGTTAGTCTATTAGTTAAAACTAATTTTTACTTTTTTGAAATTTACATATTTAATGTAACAAAATATCAATAAGTTGTGTTGTTTCTTGAGCTAGTGATATCCCTCCCTTAATGTTCGCTTATAGCAAAATTAACTCGATTATTTTCTCAGTAATATGACTAGATATTTTATCACAATATATATCTGGATTCAATTAATTCAGGTATAGAATTTTATATTTACCTCATTAAATAAAAATGATATGTGAATTATTAATTAATTAGATTATAACAAATATGATAGTAATAACAACATCTTTACGAACAAGGGGAAGAATGAATATTTTAGATTAACTAGATGATTTTATTAAAAATACAAGATGGTCTAAAGAAACAAAAATATTTTTGGTAGTAAAACGGATTTTTTCATGTTCATATTATTATCAAATCAAATAATTATTATAAAATTTGCTCGCAGTTTTATCAGTGGATGGAAGATAAGATAGTTTTTGTTGAGGGTTGAGAAAGTTTAAGGGTTTAATCTAAAAGAATGAAAGATTTATAGCCACAAAAAATATTAGAAAAAATTTACCTATGAAAATAGTAATTTTTGAAAGTTTTGACTCTCAAGCTCAGTATTATAGTTACAGAAAATCTCAGTAAACATTTACTTTTTTCTCAGCTAAAATTTGATAACTTTTACTCTGAAGCTCAAGGTTAGGTTCATGGCTTAATCTCCAACAATTTCAGAAATTTTCCTACCCTTAAAAAAAGGAAAGCAGCCTGAGGTAAAATGCCAAAATTTCCCCTGTAAAAACTTACTATTTTTACAGTTAAAATTTGACAACTTTTACTCTGAAGCTCAAGGTTGGGTTTATGAATTAAGCTGGAAAATTTCAGAAATGTTCTTAATTCTTAAAACCAGGGAAGTAGGCTGAGATAAAATACTATAATTTTCCCAGAAAAAACTTACTATTTTTATAGTTAAAGTTTGACAAATTTTACTCTGAGGCTCAAGGTTATAACTATAGAATATCTAAGGAAAAACTGACTATTTTCCAAGCTAAAATATTATAGTTATTATTCTCAAGATTAACATTAGGTTCACTAACATCTTGCTCCAACAGATTCACAACTTTTTTTATTCTTAAACCAGCGTCACTTTCCAAATTTAATTTTACTTCTTTTCCCAAACATTCATAACATCTAAAAACCCAACTTTGATTATCCTCTGACCGTTTTAACATCATCAAAATTAAGTTCTCGGCTTCCCAACCTAAAAAACGATAAACTTGTGGCAATTTTCCATGAGATTTTTCTTCCCTAATCAAAGGCATTATTTGTACCATCAAAGGCATATTTAACTCATAACCACGTTGTACAGTTCCTGCATTTTCCCAACTTCCAATATGAGGATAAATAGCATAAGTAAATTCGTGAATTCCTACATCAGCTTTCGAGTCAGGCCAAGTCGAACCTCTCAATAAAGTTAAACGTAATTCATCTGGTTTTGCATCATATCCATATTTACAGTCATTCAATAAACTGACTCCATAGTTATCTTTACTAATATCTGCCCAATTTAAAGCTGGAACTTCCCATTTTGCTTTCTCTCTTTCTGTCTGAGGTTTAGTTGTTCTCTTAATTGCTCCACAAGGAATTTCATAAGTAGTAAAATCTGCTTCTATATTTATAGGAAAAGCTGCTTTGACTAAAGTATGTTTTTCCTGCCAGTTTACCCAATTTTTAATTTTTAGTAGTTGGGAACCTATTTCCAAAATGTAATCCTGACAAAACTGAGAATTACCTATTTTTCTAATTATCCGCAGAGAACTTTTTAATTTTCCCTGTTCTATCCAAAAAATATCTATTAGTTTTGCTGAAGATAAAGGATGTTGTTGATAATTTGGATCAATATTCCAAGCATCCCAATATTGACCTTCATCACGAAAAACTTTTAGTTTATTTCCTTCTGGTTTTCTCAGAACTTCCCGTTGATTAATCTTGTCAAAAATACTCTCTAGATTTCCTGTTGTTGCTTCTACCTTTACCCGTAATAAATTGTTCTCTAGAACCCATTTTTCTATTTCTAAACTAACAGTATTGACATTTTCAATTTTTTTTGCTATTGTTCCTGTATGGTGGGCTATATATTTGCCTATGTATGATTTTTTGTTCAAATCTGAAAATCTAGAACATAACCAAAACAAACGATAACCAACTCCAGGTATGTCAGAAGCAAGAAACAATAAGCTATTATCCGATATCTGAGAAGTAAGTATTTGCCCAGCATCGTCATAAACTTGCCAGTCATCTTCTCTGCCCTGCAAAAAGGTTAAATGTTGAGAGTTAGGTGTAAGTTCAAAAACCTCTCCCTTCTCCCTGTTCCCTGCTCCTTCAATATTCTTCTTTCCTGGAACTGAAACTAATTCTGAGCGTTGCCAATTCAAAGAATTAAAGACAATTATCGGATAAATCATCCCATCCGCAAAAGTATCTAAAGGAAAAGGTGGGGAAACATTAACATCAGCAGCAACTTTTCCCATAGCCTCCGCCAAAATTTCCTTACCCAGCCTTTCCGCCTCCGACCAATTCTGATTAACATTTACATAAGCTTCAGGAATAGCCGAACCAGGCAAAATATCGTGAAACTGATTAAACAAAACTAATTTCCAAGCCATCTCCAAATCATTCTTTCGATAAAAAGCACCAGTCATAATTGAGGCAAAAACAGCAAACAATTCTGCCTGGTACAACAAATTTTCACAACGGCGGTTCCGTCTCTTTTGATCTGCATGAGTTGTATAACATCCCCGATGAAATTCTAGATAAAGTTCATCCTGCCAAACAGGAAAAATACCTGAATTTTTCTCTACTAACTCAGCAAAAAAATTCTCAGCAGTTGAAAACTCCAACACAGGAAAAAAACCAGACTTTTGCCATCTTCTACTTATTTCCAACATATCGCGAGTCGGACCTCCACCATGGTCTCCTACACCAGGTAACCAAAAAACATTTTTTTCTCCAGTTTTTAGTTGCCATTCATAAGCATACTTTGCCATTTTTACAGGTTCAATATTTTCTCCTATAGGCGGTAACATAAAACTAAAAATTCGACTTTTATCAGGAGCTTCCCACCAAAAAATTTCAAAAGGAAACTCTGTTAAATCATTCCAACGTAACTTTTGAGTAGCAAAATATTTAATATTTCCGCCTTGAAGAATTTGAGGGAGTTGCCAACAGAAACCAAAAGTATCTGGTAACCAAGCTACAGAAGAAAATTTGCCGAATTTTTCCCAAACATAACGTTGACCGTATAAAACTTGTCTAATTATTGATTCTCCTCCGACTGTATTTAATTCTGGTTCTACCCACAAACCTGCTGTGACTTCCCACTTGCCTAACTCAATTTGTCGTTTAATTTTATTAAATAAATCTGGTCGGTTTTGTTCTATCCATTCATATAATGCTGGAGTCGAATGACAGAAAATAAGTTCAGGAAAATCTTGTTGTAGATTTAGTACAGATGTAAAAGTTCGTTGTGCGGCTTCCCAAGTTTCTTCCACATCCCATAACCAAGCTAAATCTAGATGAGCATGACCTAATAGTTTTAGCTTTAAACTATTAATATAGCTCTCAGAAATTTTGGTTATTTCTGAGTGTAAATTTAGTAGCGATCGCTCGAACTTTTCTTTCTTTCCAACTGCTTGTAAGTCTATCAAACTGATAGATTTTTTTATTCTCTCTAATTTCAAGTCAATTTTAGATTCAAATTTAGTCAAATATTCCAGTAATATTTCTAGTCTATCTGCCATAAAACCAGGATCAAGCTGATAATTATTCAGATTTTCATAGACAAACCAAGACTTTACTAAAGCACCTCGGTCATGTGCCGGACTTACCAATTTAATAGCAATAATAAAAGTCTTTCCAACTACGACCTTTTGACTCAGCAAAATTCTGCTGGAATAGTCAAATAAATCTCCTGTTTGTACTAACTTACCATTCACATAAATTTCTACATATTCAGCCCACCAAACCAAACCTAATCGTAAAGATAAATCAGTTAATAAATAACCGTTTAAATTTGGAGGAATTATCAACTTTTGCCCTAACCATAAAATCTGTTTGCCTTTTTCCCAAGCAATTTGTTTTTTTTCATTTGTTGTAGCTAACTGCCAAGTATCTAAATTTTTAACTGCGGTAATAGGTATATCCTCTTGGCAAGAGCGCCATTTGTTTTGAATATCTAGTTGGGTTAATTTTCTGAGTTGCTCAATTGTTGTGGAAATTTCGGTAATTGAAAATTTCATAAAATTTTGATTTACTGATTTAGTGAGAATGGGTATCCATAGTTTATTTTATTTCAGATATAAAACTGGATTTAGATGATCATTTTTTCTTCTGCTTAATTTTTAGAAAAAAGTCTTGAATCATCGGCTTTTAACTGAGGAAAGTTTGGCTCAAAAAGTAAGATAAATGGTCGTCTTATGTTCTGTTTATGTTCTGTTACTAAAAGTTTAGTTCAAAAACTGGTAAAACAACACAAAAAAGATGGAAACTTATAAATATTAAAATGTGGGAAAGCAAGGTTTAGTTGTCTGATAAATGTAGATGTATATTGAAAACAACTTTTGCTAAGATATTCAGATACTACTATTTCGTAATTATGTGAATTATTTGAGATAAAAATAGGAAACTGGGTAAGTTGTACTGCCGTGTTTCGACCTTGAAAAAAATTGGGGTTAAGCTGTCAAAAAAAAATGCAGGGTAGCAGCTAGGCCGGGAGATAAAGATTGCAAAAATTAAGAGAAAAATACGGTAGTTATAAGGATGTACGAATTTTGGTTAATACATTTCTTGAGTTCTCATAAAGTAAACGAGCACAATAATTTAATTGCTTGTTTACCACTACTAAAAATAAAGTAGATGAGCAAAATTGTTGCTTGTTTACCACTATTAAAAATACAAAGGAATTGGTGAAAAAGATAGACTCATAAAATTTAGTATTTATAAATGAAACAGTTGTAATACTTGGACAAAAATCATTCAGTTTAATTATTAATGTCTACTATTTTTTTGAGATTAACAGTTAACATGAGCTAGTAAAATTAGGGAAATAAAACTTTGATGCCTAGACTTTTTAAAAAAATATCTATAATTTGATTTAGATGTGCAGAATCTCTGGCTAAAAAATAGATATTTTTAGTCAATTATTATTTACATAAATTACAGGATATTTGGTGGATAATGTTCTACTAAGTTATCAATATTACTAAGGTAAAAAATAATTATTTAATTGGGATTAGTTCTAATTTTTGCCATATAAATATAAAAAAAATACGGTTTATAGAAAACTAAAATTGATAAGGTATAGAAGTATGATTATGAGGTTTTCAGATTACATAGATACAAAAAAAATAGCTAAATTTTATTCAATTATCAAATATTTTTACCTTTAATTTAAAGAATAGAATTGTATCTAATTTTTCCAAGCTATAGCAGTTTAAATATAGAAAATATGACTAAAATTATGAGATTAAAGAGTTTAAGGTATACACAAAATTATGTAAAAACGCGATTTTTACATAGTAAGGATTTTATCTTTGCTCAATGTGTAAGTTCATTTTTTCCCACTTATCAAGGTTAAGTTTATAAGTATTAATTGAAATGGCTATAACTCCAAACTCTCTAAATATTAAAGTGCACTGATATTTTTTTTATAAACAGTTTCATGGCTCTTAAAATCTACTTGAGTTAGTTTTCTGAGTTGCTCAGTTTTTTTAGAAAATTACAGAATGGGGAATTAGATTATTTTCTCAGTTTCCTGGTATGATTAAATTAAGTATCTATAACAAATCCATTAGAAATTTAAAACTAGACTTAAGTTGTGTGATTTTTTTTCTCTGGCAAGAGCTGTTTTATTATCTATGTCAATTTCTATTTAACTTGTTCTATTTTCCCAGTAAGTAATTTAAGATTTTCCCTGGCTATGTTCCCTTGTTCCTGTTTTCTTCTTTCTCTTGAAATTTTCCCTGGCTATGGTTATGGCGAGCTGAAGCCAAGGGTGGAATAAATTTTACATTATGCTATAGCTACTCCTATTCTCTTGGGGGAAATGAGCTTGCAAGAAGAATGGGTTACATTGGCCTCATGAGTCTGTTTTTTGCGTTGGACTGACCACCCGGGATTAATTAATATATATTATAACATATGTATTCACAAAAAACAACTAAAAAGTTGTTCTCTTATGGACTAGGCTTTATTTTTCGGTGGTATATTTTTTGTTTTTAAAGTTAACTCTGGAAAATTAATTAGTTTATCTAAATATCTAACTAAAAATGACTTCAAGCCCTTATAAAAGTAAAGTATTAAATTTTGTTGTAGCCAAATATAACCAAATATTAACTCGAAGCGATCGTACTTTATGTCATCTAAAATTTATAGCTACAATCACAGTTCAACTGCTACTTTATCCTATATATGTGTTGCTACAAACCTCTCGCGTCGCACTCAAAAAATTACAACAAACAACCAAAAGCTATTTACCAGAAATTAAAGAAAAAGTCAATAAAAATTACCAAACTAATGACAAATCTATTGAAGAAGTGTCAGTATTTTCAAGGCCAGTTGATTCTAGGTTATTATATCCTTTAAACCCCAACAAAACTCTGGTCAAAAAACAGGGTAAAGTTAGTTCAAGATTAGAAATTCTAAATAATTATAAAGTATCAGATATTTTAACTAGGGCCAAACAAGAAAATCCTCTAATATTAGATATGGGGAAGATAGAAGAAAAACCTTTATTGCAACTTCAAATTCAACCCTGTGCGGAACTTGTGCCAACCTTTGGAGTTCTAGGGGGAGTATGGCAACTTATGGCTTGGGTGCAAACGAGTGAAATTGCTTTGTGGTTCAATTTCTTTGATGAATCTAATATTGTTTTACAGCAAAATGAACTAAAGGACAACAATAGAAGCTTAAATAGTTACCATAATCAGGTATTATTGTCAAATTCAAATATAACTTTTGGTGAGTTTATTAATAATCTAGCAAAACACTATTTGTATCCAATTACTAAAGGTTTAGGGTTAAATGGTTTGCTGCTACCTTTGAGAAGAGAAGGAGAATGTGAAGTCGAATCATTATTAGAAACAGAAATAGATCCAGAAAATCAAAAAAATCTTTTAGCAACTCAAGATGGTACTCCAATAGTTGCTTCATTAATATCGCCATTTGAACAAGGAATATTTCAAATAGCTACCTCTTCAACAACTAAACCTTTAATGAACCCAGAGGATGTAGAAAAACCAGGAAAAAAGAAAAGTTTTCCTTTACATAAACACCTCTGTTATGAGATAATTTCGAGTTCTAATGATTATCTTAAACAAGAGGCGATCGCATCCAAAGAAGCTTTGAGAGAGATAGATGGACATCGAGTAGAAAATGAGGATAATTATAGCATAAATAGTAACAAAATATCTGTCAAAACTTATAACTCAGAAAGTAAGCCCAAGGAAAAACTAAACTGTTTAGAAGTAGAATCAGTTTCAGTAGGGTATATCAAACATCCCCTAGAAGTAATATTAGGGTGGGTAGATGTGATTATGACTTGGGTAGAAAAAATATTTGTACAGGCGTGGCAATTGTGTCAACAAAAGTTGAAAAATTTTTGATAAATTATTATGGTATAATTAGATAATATTTCGATATAATAATAAAATTGTAAATATTTGATCGAAAAAATTCGGTCTAAAACCCCGTCCTTTTAGGAGAAATAATAAATGCTGACTTTGAAAATAGTTGTAAATATCGTTGTCCTATTTTTTGTCTTGTTATTTATTTTTGGATTTTTATCCAATGACCCTGCACGGAACCCTAGTGGTCGGGACATGGAGTAAACATAATTGACTTAAGTTGATAACTTACGTCATGAAGGGTTATTTTGCGATAGTTGTTCAAAGTAATGAAGTGGATATATTTTTTCCATCTTCTAATGCTTTTTCTAGCTGCACTTATGTAATAAATATACCATTAGTTAATAATAACTTTTTATTACCCAAAAACTTGGTATATCTATCAAGCACAGAACGCAGGATATACAATTATAAAGAGTGAAAGATAGGTTTTAGTTTGACCTTGAACACATTTTAAAGTTTTACTGGCAACTATTAACGTAAAAGCAGAAAGTCAATATTGAGGTTTCACTAATTGTGATACTTTGTATCAGTTTGATGAAGCAGTAAATTAAGTATTAATTGGAGCTTTTTGTACCCTGGATTTTCTCAGATTAAAACATGGTTAATTTGAGATGATTTCTTGGGTTAAAGCTAGTTTCATAACGATAGAGAAAAACCGAAAATGCTCTCTGGCTAAAATCGGAAATATTGAATATAAAAACTTGTATCCTCCCAAGAAGGGAAGTAAATACTAATATTCTTGGAGGAACTCTCAGCCTGGAAGTTCACTAATTTTGTTAAGTGTTTTATTCCAGGCTAATTTTTGAGATATGACATAATTGACAGAATATGGTGTAAACCATAAGTTTTAGCTAGTTCAAGCTCAAGCTAAGAATGTTAGTAGTTAACTTTTGACTTTGAAGTTAATTGACATTGTGTGAAATTTCTAGCCCTTAAGTTTATGATGAACTCTAACCTTTAATCCCGTAAACTTAGTATTTCTATCCGAAATATGTCCTATCCTCTGCCACCTCCAGAACTACCTCCAATTGTTGAAACTTTGCCTTCACAATCTGTAAGCCAATATGTTACAGATATAGGACAGGAAGTATCTACTCTAAATCAAAATCAATTGAGTCCGATGTCAAAATTTAGCCAGGTTGGAGAGGAAATCAAAGTATCTGTAAAGAACACTTTCTTAGGAGAAGAGTTCAGAGAAACTGTATTATACAAATTTCCTCAAATTACCTCAAATTTTGACCACACTCAGAAAATCAGTCCAATTCATACAACCTCAGCTAATCTTGGACCACCAATAGAGATAGAGATATCATCAGCACCGAGAATTTCTACTCTGGAAAGCCAAATCAATTCAGGTAGAAAAAGAATATTCTCATCCATCTCGTTCTCAGATTTCTCAGAATATGCGCTCTCTGAAAAAGAGCCAGAAAATAATCAACTAACAAATTCATTTAGTCTCAATAGTAGAAAAATATTAGAACGTTTCAATCACACAAAACAACTAATTCCATCTAAATTTGAGATAGGGCAAACTATCAGAGAAAACAACACGCCAAAACTACCAAACCTTCCCCAAGACGAACAACCCATTAGGGAAACTGAAACCCCAGACTCAGAAGAGAATAAAAAAGAAACTCAATTTCCCACAACAAAACCAGAATCTCAAACTCAAGACTCAGAGAATAAAACGGAAGATAGACAACCTCTTGAAATACCTCTACCAGCAGATGTAGTAGAGGTAACTGCAGACCGCCAAGAATATAACGAGCAACGGCGACTTATTTCTGCAGTTGGTAAGGTAACAGTACGATTTAGTCAAGGAGTAATTAGTGCTGACAAAGTACAAGTTAACCTGACAACTCGTCAACTGCTAGCTATAGGAAATGCTGTTTTTACTAAAGCAGAACAAGTCTTACTTGGGGAACGTATGGAATACAACTTTACCCTTGACAAAGGGTTAATTGAGAAAGCAAGTGGGATTATTTTTGTTGGGGATGCGGAGCAAAGCACTTCCAAGTCTTTACCAACTACAGAAGGAGTAGGAGCATTAGAGGCAATATCCTTGAGCGATCGTATTGCTGCTACTCAACCTCCAACAAAAGTGAAAGCTACTGAAGGTACAAAACTTAGATTTAAAGCTAAACTAAAAGCACCAAAACAGTCAGGGATAGTTAACAGACTACGCTTTGAAGCTGACCGTCTCAACTTATTAGGTGCTGGAACTTGGGAAGCTATAAACCTTCGATTAACTAATGACCCATTTTCACCTCCAGAGGTGGAATTAAGGTCTGATCGAGCTATACTTAAACCTCTATCTCCCTTTCAGGATGAGTTGATAACGAAAAAATCCCGATTAGTATTTGACCAACGTTTTAGTTTACCACTGTTTCGTGAACGAACCGTTATAGATCGCCAGCAACGAGACCCTCTCCCAATTCAAATTGGTTATGACCAAGATGATCGAGGTGGTTTATTTATTGAAAGTACATTTGAACCTCTTCTCCCAGGTCCTTTGCAAATCAAAATAAGTCCTCAATACTACTTGGAAAGAGCATTTTTGGGAGATGAAAATGACTACCCTATAGATGGTAATGTTTTTGGTCTCAAAGCTTCTGTAAATGGTACCATAACACCCACAACTCAGGTAGAGGGACGTGCCACATTTCTGACCTTTGAAGATTTTCCAGATTTGGAAGAAAATGACTTTCGGGGTAGTGCTCGACTTAGGCAGTTTTTCCAAGGTTACAATTTGACTGGTGAGTATAGTTATCGCGATCGCTTATTTAATGGTAGTTTAGGATTTCAAACTGTTCATAGTAGTGCAGGTGTTGTGTTAGCTTCCCCTGTAATAACACTAGGTGAAACTGGTGTAGAATTTAGTTTTCAGAGTGGATATCAAGTTGTAAATGCGAGAACAGATCGTCGAGAGTTGTTAAAGGATATTCAACCATTTGAACCTCTACCTAATGATAAAAATGATGATGATAGTGATTCTAGATCGCGGGCTGATCTTGGTCGTTTCCAGAGTGTAGTTTCTCTGAGATACCCACTAACTATCTGGAGTGGTAAACCATTAACGGCTAATGCAACTGAGGGTTTGAGATATACCAGCAAACCAGTAGTTCCGTTTTTGCAAATGGTGTTAGGACT
The DNA here is from genome assembly GCA_018457135.1 of Trichodesmium erythraeum GBRTRLIN201. Classification (GTDB taxonomy): domain Bacteria; phylum Cyanobacteriota; class Cyanobacteriia; order Cyanobacteriales; family Microcoleaceae; genus Trichodesmium; species Trichodesmium erythraeum. Next base: position 17,523 of record JAGGDU010000227.1, read on the forward strand.
TACAGGTGCTACTAGCTTTTATAGTAATGATGAAGACCAATCTTTTGTGCGTGGAAGTCTTGGGTTTACTGGACAATTTGGGCATTTTTCTAGAGACTTTTTTGATTATACTGGATTTAACTTAACTTATAGTCAGACTGGTCTGAGTGGTCAGTCACCTTTTTTCTTTGACCGGGTGGAGGATACAAATGTGCTCTTATTTGGTTTAGTCCAACAAATTTATCAAGGTTTTCGGGTTGGTTACCAGAGTGGTATCAACTTAGAAAATGGTGATATTCTTGATGATAGAATTACACTAGAATATAGTCGTCGTACTTATGGGGTGGTATTAGTTTTTAGTCCTAGACGACAAACTGGTACATTTAGTCTCCGGATCAGTGACTTCAACTGGGAAGGTGGTACAACTCCGTTTTCTGGGGAAGATGTTCGACCGGTTGGTGGTGGTGTAGTTCGTTAAATTACCTATACTCAAGCATTGCTTGGATATTGCATGGGAGACGTTGCTTCCGGCAACTAACTAGAGATGATAGCATATTTTGTGTTACAGAAATCTTAGCAAAAGTACCCCTGAAAGGTTTATCCCTGATCAGGAACTCCTATAAACTTTTTATGCCATAGGGAGGCAGTAAGGACAATGATCGAAAAAATTAAGTCTGGCATAAAAAAAATGTTTTTTTAGAGTGGTTTTCAGCAAATTTGGAAAACACTTCTTAATAACAAAAATCCTTGTAGGGATGTTCTATAGAATCTTTCTACAGTTGTCTGTCTAAGTGGTACAGTTGACGAGAGTGCTCCTACTCCTAGCCTCTACTTTAAGTGCCGTATGTGAGAGTTTCCAGCTCATACGGATACTGATCACTAAGGTTCCTTCCAGGTTAGGTTCAAATACAGACCTCTTCGCAACTTGATATCAAGGGTTCTAGAGTAGGAAACTTATACTCGGGTACATTTTAACCTATATTCAATTAAATCTCTAAATAATATTAGAGAAAAACTTACTTTTATTAATTTTAGTTAACCAGAAATAAGACCCTTAAGTAGGTCGGTGTTGAAATTTATTGCTATGTAAAATAATGTAAATTTACCTCCAATAAACTGTGTAGAGGAGATTGAATTCATTACACAAATCTTAATATAGCTAAGTCTTTTTCATGCCTACCTACTTATTAAACAATTTATTAATCGCTTTAATTCCTTTTCGATAATGTCGAAATTTATGAGAATTGAGTATCATTAAAATTTCTACCAATTTCCAAACAAAATCATCATTTACTGCCCAAGGAATACAAGATAATTCGAGCAAAAAAACTACTGTGTTTTCTTTCTTTTCTACCCTGATCATTGATTCTTGATATATATTCTTTGAGACCTTTATTTTTAATTTTCTGTGTCAAGGTTGTCCTCATGTATTGACTCAAAACCGCCATTTATACCCAATAACTTTTGATTGGCCAACGAGTCGCACATTGCTCCAAGTATTAAACTCTGATTTAAAGAGATATAAATAGCGCACGAAATATTATCCTGCTTTACAGAAAACTCCTTTCACGGTGAAAGGTAATGCTATACTATGCTCTAAGTAGTTAATCTAACTGAGAAGAGGTTAAATGTTGCACCAATGACAGAAAAGCCATTAACATCTGCTTTAGCAGAGGCTTTGTTAACAAAGTATGATTTTGACCTGGGTGGTGAAACTTCTAAGCAGCTTATTGCTCGTTGGCAGAAAAACTATCAAGTGGAGTGGCTTTCTTTAGCAGTTATTGAAGCATTATATCTTGGACGTTATAAGGCTATCTCTGTCCAGCAAATATTGACATTATGGGAACGTCGTGGTCAGCCTATTTATCATTTTAACTCTGAATTTCAAAATATTATCACTAGAAATGTGATCACAAATTTTACAACTCAGATAGATACTCCATCTTTGTCAACAAAAACAAACCCTAGCTTTTTAGAAGAAAAACTAATAAACCATTCTAAACTTACTTCCCTACCTTCTAACCCCTTTGAACCAAACTTGAAAAATAAAACTCAAAATTTAATGCAGCAGCAAGTCCCAGTCGAACCATATCAGAACAAGATTAAACACACTGATTTTTATACTAAACTTAAAACAGTTCTAAAAAAGAGTCAAGCTTTACAATCATATCCCAAGGAATTGGAGCCAGAAAATGATAAGTAAAAAATGAAATGGCTTTGTTGCATAAATTTAGCGATATAGCAGCCACCACCATCCTCCGCCAACGCCAACTACTCCCCCAATGGAAGCAACTAGATTTCAATCTTGTAACTTTTAGGTTTATCTATTTGAATCATTCGGTTTAACATTGCACATTGTACAAATAATTCTACTGCTTGAATATCTCTGTTGTCGTCGTTGTAACTTCTCTCCAAATATCATTTTTAGTCCTTACATAGTTGTTTCAGATAAGGAACGCGATGGTAACAAATTTCACGTTTCCATCCATGCTCGTCCCACTTGCCTTATCCTGTCTTAAGTTTTCATCCCGTGGATGAGGAGTTTCTTGAAAATTGCTATGCTCCCAAATAACCACATCTTTTCGTGGAATAATTGTTGCTTTCACTCCCAACTGACTTGCTTTTTCATAACACTTATGTTGATCTTTTACTCCATCGGCTCATACTTGGACAATATCACCTTCATGAACCTCGCTGCGCTCTAGATCACCCTCATGCTTGCTCATTAGCAACATTATTAGTTGTAGCTATTGCTGTGAGAATCTTTCCTGTAGCTTTCCTTCGGAATGCTGCGCCAACATTTACACCTAGATATAACTTACCCCATATTCTATGTTTACCAAAATCCGTGAATCCTAGTTTTCCATTCTTCTTCAGGTGTAAACTTTGACTCCTTTAGGATCTACTACTAAATGAATCCCTTCTGTGGTTAGCATAACTGGTATCATGATATTTGATTTGGGGGACTCTACGGAAGACAGTGCTATGATCTGGCACAGGTAAATCTAATCCCATCAAGTGAAAAATAGATTCTATAAACCCTTGTGTTTTTCGCCCTGGAAGTCTAAATAAACAACTCAAAGTTACTATTAATTCAATTATCAAATTATTTGTATTATTAGATGCTCCTCTAATTCCACTTTTTGTTGTGTTGATTGACCCACTAGTTTATTACCTCATAAGGTGAGCCCATATGTCAAACTATCTCTTTGTTTTAAAGAACTATTATACTCTGACCAGTTGTTAAGAGGGTATTTAGACTTTGATTTAAATTTGGACTTGGACTTGGGCTTACTTATATTTACTTTTATGTCACATATTATCATTTTTACACTATGGGCATCCGCAGTGCAAAAAAGCCTTAGGAAAACCACAATGTGTAGAATCAAGGTGATGTTTTAGGGTAAGTGCGACGAAGAAAATTGGATAATCAGGCAGTGGAATTATTCCTATAATATGCCATACTCAACCGTATGATTCAAAAAATATCGCTCAATATCTACATGGGTTGAAATCTAAGTTAACTCCAACTAACAGGTTTTTAGTGTTTCCCAGGGCGATATGCGCGTGTGGAGCAAATTCAGCAGCTATATTGCAACCTTCATGCAATAAAGCTACTAAGAACTATAAAGGAAACCATTCGAGAATTATTTATGAGGATATGGTCATGTTTTGATGTTTTCTTTGTTAACTATTACGACTATTTATATTACCCCATTTTTCCTTCAATTGATGAATCTTAAAAATGCTACAATTAATTAAAGTTTGACTCAAAATCCTAATCAGTGCAAAATATAGTGTTGATTTAGAATTAATCAGATTAGTAAGTTAATGAACATTATTGATTTTTTTGAACTGAGTGCTGGTGAATGGTTTTCCCAACGCACAATTCACAATTTGGTTTCTGGGGAATTACAAGCAGGTAAATCAGAAGTCAATGTTGAAATATTGGAAAAAACTGACCCGACATTAATCAATTTGTGCGAACAAAATCAGGTTGACTCTAGTGTAACTAAATTAATAGGAGTCAAGATTAGCTGGAATGGTACAAATAATAAAGGACAAGTGAAAGATGTAGGTTCAAGAATGCTGATAATTATTCCTAATTTTGACGACCTTAACCAAGGTCAATTATTACAAAATAGAGGAAATGGTAACAGCCCAAAAATCAGTGGTCGCTATATTATGGGGAGTGATGATGTTCTAATGTTGACTACAGAGTCAGAGGGTTTGTATGTGGAGGAACGTTTCTGGTATTTAATACCTAATTTGCGGTTACGCACCAGTGTGGTCAACAGGCCACAGGGCTTTAGTTTAGCTTCTTTTTGCTCGGAAATTCGCAGAGTCAAAAGTTAAATGAGTGCATGTTTTTTTTTGAATACCTATAAATATAAAGGCTTCAGAAGTTGGAATATACAAAATATTCCAGTTATATCAGAATGAGGTAAAAATATTTAGTACCTTGCTATTAAAGAGTGAGGTTTAAATAAAACTTTTGTGGTATGGGTATCTTACCCGCTACTTGTATGCCTCACTTCTAACTGGGTAACAAGCTAATTGAAAGCCATATATAGGGATTTGCGTTTAGGAACTCAATAATACTTCAATTAAAACAAAACCCTTATTGATATAAATAGGGTGTAGTGTGAGGGCTCTGACCTCACAATACACCCTCAAGGAAAACACATCTAATTTTTTTTACAAATGACTAAGAAGATAACTTCAGAAGAGACTATGCGATCGCGCAACAAATAACTCTCAAAAAATACCAAAATTTTCAAATCACAGGATGACAAGCGCCTCAAAACTATTCTGGGAAAAGGTTGAAATATTGTTCATGAAGATGGAAAATTGGAAAACTTTTTGATAATAATAATTATTATTTTTTTTGTGTAGTTTGAGCTTCTCTCAAATACTTTCCCCCAGGGAAAACGTATCTAATTTTTTTTTACAAATGACCAAGCCAGAATATAATTTAAGAATAGGCTCTGGAATCATATGGGATACTGCCTACAATAATTACGAACTCTATAAACAGTTATAACCATCAAAAAAATCTCAACAATAATTAATATTATTATATACAAATCAGCTTTTAAAATAGACAGTTATGAATGATAGTTATTATCTAAATAATCTCAATCTTTAACAATAAAAATTATGAAAAAAATAGTATTTATGAGTATTTTAGTGAATTATAAAACCCCTGATTGGAGAGAACAAAAAGCCAGAAATTAATTGATATTATTACAATTATTATTTCTGATGTAATTTGTGGTGTGGATACCTGGATAGATATAAAATCTTATGGTAAATCTAAAAGTGAATGGCTAAAAAGTTTTTGAGAACTGCCTAATAGAATTACATCTCACCATACAGCGTGCACGAATTTTTGCACGTCTTAAGCCTATTAATTCAAGCAATTTTTTTTTGTCATAAATTAAGTCAGTAAGTCAAATAACTAAAGGAGAAATAATAGCAATTGATGGTAAAACTCTCAGAGGTTCTTATGACTAAAAAAAATCTCAAAAACCTATTCATATCGTCAGTACCTCGGTCAGAGCCAATTCCCTAGTTTTAGGTTGCCATTGTAGATAATAAATCGAATGAAATCATTGGAATTCCCCAAATTATTAAAGTTTTATCCCTTTATAGTAGTTACAATTGATACTTAGGGAAACCAGAAAGAAATTGTTAAACAAATTACACAACAACAGGGTGATTATGTAATTACTTTGAAAAAAAAATCAAGGTGATTTTTATCAAAAAGTTACTATACCTTCTCTCTATCCTGCCTCTTTTATTCCTTATTAACATATATTTTTGTATACCTTTATTTTTAATTTTTTATTCTTTAAATTAACTAATTTTCTAAGAAATAGCTATCAGTAAAATTCAATTATTTAATCTGGTTTAATTTGCTTTTGCTCCTTCAATATTGTAATCTCCACTCTTACAATCTTTGAACATGGCATCAATTCCTATTCTTTGACTATATACTTTATTGATTTTATATGATGACGATAAATTACTAATAATTTATTTCGATTTATTATTGACAATAGCAGGAGCTAAAACTAGGAAATTGCCTCTAACCAAGGCACTGACGATATGAATAGGTTTTTGAGATTTTTTTTAGTCATAAAAACCTCTGATAGTTTTACTCTCAATTGTTATTATTTCTCCTTCAGTTATTTGACTTACTGACTTAATTTATGACAAAAAACATTGCTTGAATTAATAAGCTGAAGACCTACAAAAACTCGCGATCGCTTTATGCTGACATAGAATTCCATTGGGCAGTTCTCAAAAACTTTTTAGCCATTCACTTTGAGATTTACCATAAGATTCTATATCTATCCAGATATCCGCACCACAAATTACATCACAAATAGTAATTGTAATAATATCAATTAATTTTTGGCGTTTTGTTCTCTTAAATCTGGGATATTATAATTCACTAAAATACTCATAAATACTCTTTTTTTTTCATAATTTTTATTGTTAAATATTGAGATTATTTAGATAATAACTATCATTCATAAATGTCTAATTTTAACGCTTATTTGTATATAATAATATTAATTATTGTTTAGCTTTTTTTGATGGTTATAACTGTTAATAGGGTTCGTATTTATTGCAAGGACTATTCCATCTGATTTTAGAGCCTATTCTTAAATTATATTCTGGCTTGGTCATTTGTCAAAAAAATTAGATGCGTTTTCCCTGGTATTTAATCCCCAATTGAGATTTCAGTTCAGCATCTCCTCTGGTATCCACGGCACGAAACAGGCAGAAATTTTTATTTGTAAATACCCACAGCCATTCCTTGATTCCTCTGGCAGGTCAAGACGCTTCATTTAGATGAATAGAAAGTTGTTCTGTACTTAACAGTTTTCACTTAAGATTATAAGATTTATGACCCAGATACTGACAAAAAAAGTGGAGCGTAGCGTTAACCTTATCCTATAAAGAAGAGCGTAAAGATCGTCTCATTTGTCATAGCCTATATAGTGTCTTTGCGTAAGTCCTTTTAGTCCTGAGATGATATGATATTAAATCTGGTAGCATTGATCTAATTATAAGGAGTCAGGAGTACTAGGGAATGCCCGTACAGAAGACGTGGAAGGAAGATAATTTAGAAATATTTAACAATTACTGAGGATAGAACAATGGAATATTTTTTGATACCAAATTATATCACATCCAGTGCTATCGTTTGTGTAAACCCAAGGGTAAATATCTACAGAAAATTTGGCATTGGTAAATTAAGCAATGAATTAAGCCGGAATGGGCACCTCTCCAAATTTGAGAAGCGTGAATCAACAAACGGATAGAATCTTTGAACATCTCAATACATTTTGAGTAACATAAGGTTTTGCGGCATAAGCGAGTTTTGGGATGACGTAAGCGAGTGTTTTCCCTTTCTACGCGATTCATATAGGTCTTACTTCCGATTTTATCTCCGTCACGGATAAAGCCTGGAAGCGACCGGATTGCCATCAGTAACCTGAAAGTAACACTTCCAAAAGCCTATCGCCTGCCATAGCGGTTGAAAAGTATCACCGCTGTGGTTTCCGACTACCCAACCCAGGATGCCCTGACGGAAATGGTATACCAGAGTCCACAACAACACCTTGTTTTTCTTATCACTAACAAAAGTTTCGAGTTCATGAAGTTCTCCTACTTGAGACAGTTGGTCTAGGTCATAGGCATTAGGTGAGCATTCCCTGGTGTGTTTGATCAAATTGATAATAGTTGGATATGTAACCCCTTTCACCCAGGCAATTCTTCTAATACCCATACCGTTAACGTATATTCTCAAAAACAGCCGCTTGACATTATCGCTGTATTCTTGTGGGTGATAAGGTTTAATGAACTGATGGCTACAAGCGACGCAAATATAGTTCTGCTTGCCTGGTTGATGGCCATTTTTGGGGATATGCTGACAGCTACAGTCAGGACATTGTATCGGTTGATCTCTCACAGTTGTTAATGACATTAACCATTATAAACCAACAAGCTATTTCAAAAAAATAGCTAGACTTTTTACAAAAAGTAAAACATTTTTAGCTTTATTTTATAATTAGAAGTAGTTATACCTGAGTCTACCCCCAGTTCACTCTTAAAGTAGCTTTATCTTGAATAAAAATTTCTTGATTTTCGTCTAGCCAGCAAAAAAAATTTGTAGGAAATACCAGGAATGAAATGCTTCTAATATCTCTATAAAATTTGTCAATTATTTGCAGGAATAACGCTTTATTACACCTACCATTAATTGTTGATATGAGATGAAAGGATATGAAAAAAAAACTAGAATACAATGGCGCATGAAACTCGTTTTATCTCTAATTTGATGTTCTTTTAAACCCAACTTTATCTTAGCTTTTATGTAATTTTTTTCAATATAGTTTCTATTAAGATACTTTGTAAGGATCAATGCTCTAGATACACTTTTATACTGTTTATTTGTAATTAAATAATCAATTTTGCTGGTCTCTTTTATATAAATACTATTAATGATGACTGCTATAGTTCTATAACCAGTTAAACCTTTAGTTTCTAATTTTATGGTAGCTACCCAAACTTTTTTAGGTATATCTTGTTCTAATGTTACTGCTTGAAAAGCATTTTTAGATAAAGATAAGGCTATTTTATCCAACCTTTTTTGTGATTGTTTTTTCTAGTTTTTTGATTGATAACATTGACTCAAATATTTTTAGCTAAACTCCATATATATACTTAAGTTATAATCGTTATAATTATTGTAAAAATGAGTAATTATTTCCATAAAATCTATCTAATAAAACTATGTCTACTCTATATTTAATCGACAAAGTTTTTTTTACTAACTTGACTACTAAATCAGATTTTTTAATAAATTATTTATCATCTTGACCAGAGGTAAAAGATGATAATTTTTGATAAATTATACATCCAAAAGTATACTTATTACTCCATCATATAAATAGCTTCTGACTATCACTAATCCATTGTCTGTTTTACCTACTTTTTTTATCACCTGTTTTTGGTCTTATATCCTCAGTTTCTCTTCTTCTGTGTAAGCAAATATTGATAATATTACAAGCCATCTTAAAGATAGCACTTGCTTAAGTGTTACTCATCCCATTATCAATAGCATTAATAACTTTTTGTCTTAAATCGTAACTATAAAAAGCATGCATAATCTTTTCGATTTTGATTTTTTGAGCATTATGTATTAATCTTTACTTCGATTGCTATACTTAATTAATATCAAGTTTATTTTACTACAATATATTGTTAATTAGACTTAGACAATTTTTAAGCACAAATATAACCATTACCAGCTTAATAAGAGGCAAATACTTTTATATTTTAGTCTATAAAATGCAATACATCGCTGCACGAAAAGTATCTATTTTTTTAGTAAAAGTCTTTAAAGTTTTTTTTGTTTATTGCTTTTATCATACCCCTTTCAACCTCTCCCACTGGATAAAAGTATAAGCACAAAACACCAATATATAATGACTATCTTGTCTCCATTTATCTCTGAGATGATATTCTGTTATTCCTAACCATACTTAGCCTATCTCTCTGTGTGTTTAAAAAACCTCTACCCAATTCTCTGAGAATAGGTGGTCTTTACTATCCCAGGGTAAGCTCATCTAAAATTTTATTTACAAATCAATATTTTTATGACCTGCTTTCAATACAAGCTTTTCAAGGAATTATAAATATCACATAATTTTCATATTATCGATTTTTGCTGCTTCACAATTTGAATATATTTTCGTCACTAAATTCATCTCAAAAACAGTCAGGGTAATATGATTATAAAAGATACTATTTGTCAATGATTTTTAATATGAGCTGACCCTGTTTTATATCGCTATACAATGTTACTTTTAACGACTTAAAATTGATAATAAAATAATCAATGTCTGTTGCTTATTCCATGAACTAGTATTTTTATCCGATGGGGAAAGTTTTTTATCCTTCTAGTAGTAATACTGATCCGCGTGAATATTTTGAAAAAAATAATTTTGGGTTTTCCATTGGCTGGAAACAACTGGTAAAAATCCTTATCATTAAAGGTTTTTGCTAACTATTTTAGGAAGTTTTCTATTTATGTAACAATTCTCATAGCTATGAGGTAAAGTAACAACAATGGTTAAACTAATTGCGAATATCTTTTTGACTAACTTTGAATATAGCTGAGGTCATGGCATCAATTAAACCTTGATAATTTCTTACTTTAACTCTTCTTAGAATAGCTTTTGCTTTTGAAAAAAAGTTTTCAATTGGAGAAAATTCAGGTGAATAAGGAGATAAAAATAACAAACTAGCCCCAACTTCTTCAATAATTTCTATCACTATTTTTCCTAAATTGATTTTCCCATTGTTCATTATAAAACAAGCTTTATTTCACAGTCATAGGATTACTTATTTAACTATAAAAGTCTCAAAATTTACTCCAGCTGCTGCTCTATAAATATTTGTTTTTGCCAAAACTTTTTCTTAGGATATAGCTCCTATAATTGAGATATTTTATCCTCTGGATCTTTTCCCTTTTAAGGCTCTAGCATATAATCGAAGCATTCCCAAATTTACTCCTGATTTATCTATAAAGACTAAATTATTGGTCTTTATTCTTCTGATTATTTCCCAATACTCTAATCTCTTATATTCGAGTTGAGCATTTTCTTTTTCAGGTGCATACAATGTTTTTTTTGAGATTGTAGTTTAACTAGACAGTGAGAGTTTCCGGGAATAACTATTGCTAGCTTTTGCTTACAGCTATCTCAAGGTTAGAAAATTATTCAAAGTAATTATAAATACTGTAAGCAAATTCTTATAATACTTTCAGCTGTTAAAGCAAATATTTTTTTAGGACAACTTTGTACTCTCAAGTAGTTTCACTTTTCAGTTATCCAATAATTGTACTTTTTCCTACTTTTACTCCTGTGGCTACTTCCAGTAATTCCCATAAATTCTCATTAGTTGTATCATTATTTTTCTCCATTATTTCTACTAAGATTACTAATTATTCACTATTAAGCTTAAAAGGAGGACTTCCTCCTTGAGCTAAAGGTTTAATATCTTCAGTTTATTGATATTTTTTGGTTAAGGTTTGAATAAAACTTTGTCTGACTCAAAACCTATGATCCAGATTGTTTATAGACATTTTTTCCGCAGCCACAAATTTATACAATTTTTTTTATAAAGTCTATAGAATAAGATTTCATCAGTTTCGCGATCGCTATAAAAATTATTCACCCTAGTTTACCTTATGACGATGGAAAAGGCTATATTTATTGTGATTAATTAATAATTATCTTTTGATTTTTTTGCTACTATTCCATTATAACTTAGTACTCTGTATTCGAGTTTTTTGATAAATGTTATGTTGTTACCATAATCTAGAACTATTAAAACTATTCCCTAACAATTACATCTGTTTAGGCTACGGTCGATTAACTTTATTCCTATGTCTGATTTTTTCTCAAATAATTTATTCTCTTTTCCTCTTAGTAAACAACTAGAATGTTGATATAATTCAATGTCTAAAGATAGACTTTTTTCCATCATAATAATATGTTGTTACTGTAAGTATTCCATCTGTTTTTTTTCCAATTTATCCTATATATAGTAGTCCAAGACCACCAGTCAACTTACCACTTTTCAAAGCACCGGAATCATCTAAAATCAAACAAAATCCACTTCTAAATTTGCTTTTATAGCGTTTATTGATAATTTCTATACCGTTTATTAATTTGACTAGCTTTCCTTGAAAAATTAGGTATAAAGTGATGTAATCTATTGTAGACTAAACTAATTAAGTCATTGGCCATTTGAGATAGGTGTTTTCTCTTCCTTTCCCCTAATAAGCCTGCTAAATAATCTTTAAAACCTTTTTTTTGAGGTAGATTCAACTTCAATCATCAAACTTTTTATACTATCTTTCAACTGAAGGGGGCATAGGAGTAGGAGTTGTTAGTCTTATCTCAAACGTCCTTGACATAAAATCCTTGTCAAGAAAGCATTATAGTCTAGTTTTGTGAGTTAGGTTGTGTAAGTCCCATTAATTAATGTAGTATGTTGACCTAATTTTAAGCATCATATCCAAATAACCAATACAATAATTGTATAGGAAACTAAACTGCAGAGTAATATAAATTGGACTAAAAAATCAGAATTGTAACCATCGTTCTTTCCAAAGACATTAAATTGTGGTAAATAATAAAGTTAAGTTGTAATAATAAACTTATTAGGATATACACTAACAGAGAATTAAACTGTAGAGTGCTATAAATTGGACTAAAAAGCCACAATTGTAACCATCGATCTTTCCAAAGACATTAAATTGTGGTAAATAATAAGATTAAGTTATGATACTAAACTTATTAGGATATACACTAACTCTGGTATAATTTAAAGGTACTAAACTATGCTCATAGAGATATTAACCCTGTTTGCGGGTGCAGGACTAGAACAAGCAACCAGTGTCACATGGCATTGGGCAAGTAAATGGGCAGCAAAGAAGGCTGATGAAAAGAGTCAGGTAATACAGACAGCATTACTAACTTCATATTGTAAAGCTTTGCAAGTAATTCGTAAAGAGTCTCAACAACTACCTCAATGGAAACAAGAGAAAGCTGAAATTCAAGCTAGATTAACAGAAATGGAGAAAGATGCACTCATGATATTAGATTTAGCACAGACACAGAAGCATAGAATGACTAGTATCCCTCAAGGTGGAGAAGAACAAGCGATCACAAAAACAGTAATGTCTAGACTGCAAAGTAAAGATAAATGGCTCAAACATGCTCCAAAAGAATTATCTTATTTAGTTGAAACTAGATTAGTATCAATTACAGTGCATCAGTTTCGCCACGAACTGAGAACAGAAAGCCGGGTATTTCAAGCCTTAGTCCACGATATGTTAGCTACAGCAGGAGAAGATGTTAGTCGTTTGCTTGATGTCACTAATAGAATAGAGAAAAGAGTAGATCAATTTGTGGGAGACTACCGTCAAGATATTGACAGAATTATTGTAGGTATTGGAGGAGCTAACTCCCACCTAGAACAGTTAATATCACTGTTAAGCAGACAGATGAAGCAATCTCAAGCTATACCTGCTGACTTTGCTGCTCTGATAGCGGATAAAACAGAAGGATTTCTCGGACGAGGTTTTGTCTTTGACACGATAGAGAATTTTATCCAAAATCAATCCAAAGGATATTTGATCATTGAAGCAGATCCAGGAGTAGGTAAAAGTACAATTATAGCCGAATATGTACGTCGCACAGGTTGTATTGTCTATTTTAATTTATTATCAGAAGGCAGAACTAGGGCTGAAGATTTTCTTAAGAGTGTGTGTACCCAATTAATTGAACGTTATAATCTTCCTTATGAATTACCATTACATCCAGATAATACCAGCAATGGGAACTTTCTGTCAAAACTACTGAATGAAATTAGTATCCAATTACTCCCTAAAGAAAAACTTATAATAGCAGTGGATGCTTTGGATGAAGTAGATTTAAGTAGTCAGAGTGGAGCAGCTAATGTCCTATATTTACCAGCAAACTTACCTAATAGAGTATATTTTCTGCTTACTAAGAGATCGGATCCACTACCATTAGTAGTGTCGGCGCCACAGAAAATTTTTGATTTAATGATCTATCCTAATGAAAGTTTGAAAGATGTTAAACTATTTATTTACCTAAGAACAAAGCGAACTACAGTTCAAGCATGGATTAAAACTAGAGGATTAACATTAGAAAAATTTGTCGAATCTATAGCTAGCAAAAGCGAAAATAATTTCATGTATTTAAAATATGTACTGGATGATATTGAGCAAGGCAGCTATAGAGATATCAGCTTAGAAAGTTTACCCCAAGGCTTAGAGAAATATTATGATCAACATTGGCATAGAATGAAAATGAATGTTAAACCATTGCCAATTACTAAACTAAAAATTATATATTTCTTAACAAAAACTCGTAAGCCTGTATCCTGTGGAATGTTAGCTAAATTTAGTGGAGAAATATCTTTGACAGTTCAAGAAATATTGGATGAATGGGCGCAATTTCTGCGGATTCATCAAACAGAAGGCAAGCCGGTGTATAGCATATATCATGCTGCTTTTCAAGATTTTCTCTACCGTAAAGATATTGTTCAGGAAGTAGAATCGTTAGTTGAAATTGAAAGTATGGAAAAACAAATCAAAAATAATTTGTTAGGAATGGTTTATAAAAATGGTTAGTATTGAAAAATAAAAAGTTAGAATCAATAAGTCATAATCCAGATTTTATGGATTAGGAAAAGTGTTAAAAAACCACTATAAACTAATACTAAGTGTCAAAAAAATGCGGCCAGTAGTTTCAAACTTTAGATGTAAAAGAATTTCTGGAAATTACTAATCACGTCAAAGTTTTGATCAGATCTTGTCTAAGCTTTGACTTTTAAGTTTTAACTTCGACGAAACGTTACAGTATCTACTACCGAAAATTTAGAGGAAATTTAAATGGGTGAATTTAGAGAAAATTTAGTTCAACTACCTCTAGAAGATCAACGCTATCTTTTAGAAACTTTACCTGGTTTTCTAGTGAGTGAATGTGATACAGAACAACTGCATCGCTTGCTAACAGATTTTGATTTTCTTGAATCAAGACTATATTTATTTGGAGTAGAATATCTACTAAATGATTATGAGGAAGCGATGCACTCCGATGCGTGGATATCAGGTGAAAAACTAAAAACCCTAAAATTCATTCAAGGAGCAATTGAACTATCATCTCATATCCTAGTTGAAGATAAAACCCAACTAGCAGAACAACTGTGGGGAAGACTGCTATCCTTTGAAATACCAGAAATTCAGCAAATGCTACAACAGGCAAAATCCTGGAAAGTAACTTCCTGGTTAAGACCAATTGCACCTAGTCTGACACCACCCGGAGGAAGACTGTTACGAACTTTTACTGGTCATAGTGGTTGGGTAAATGCAATAGTTGTTACTAGTGGAGGAATGGTAATTTCGGGTTCTTCAGACAATACTCTCAAAGTATGGAATCCTGAAACAGGCAAGGAAATTAGTACCATTACTGGTCATGCAGCGCGAATTAGAGCGATCGCTTTACTAGATGATAAGTGGGTAATTTCTGGGTCTGATGACTTCACTATCAAAGTTTGGGACTTAGAAACAACAGAAGAATTAGTCACCTTGACAGGTCATACTCGAGCAGTTAGAGCAGTGGCAGCGCTTTCTGATGGTAGAGTGATTTCAGGTTCTTCAGACAACACTATTAAAGTCTGGAACCTTGAAACACAAAAGGTGGAAATGACTCTTAGAGGTCATCAAGGTTGGGTAAATGCAGTTTCAGTATTGTCTGATAAAGAAATTATTTCAGGTTCATCTGATAACACTATCAAAATTTGGAGTCTGGAAACAGGAGAGGAGCTATTTACACTCAAAGGTCATACAGATGGTGTGAGAACTATAACTACACTTCTAGAAAGACAAATAATTTCTGGCGCTGCTGATAACACAGTTAAAGTCTGGAATCTTGATAGTAAAAAAGCAGTTTTTACATTCAAAGGTCATAGCAAAGAAATAAATGCAGTAGCAGTAACTCCAGATAATAAACGAATGATTTCGGCAGCTTCCGATAATACTCTCAAAGTATGGAATCTTGAAACAGGAGAAGAATTATTTCCTCTCAAAGGTCATACTGAATCAGTGTATGCAGTTGCAGTTTTGCCAGACGGACGGTTAATTTCTGGTTCCGATGATTTTACCCTCAAAATTTGGAGCCTTGATACCTCTGAAGAATTTTGTCCTATGGTTGGACATACTAATAGAGTGAATGCAGCAATAGTTTTGCCAGAGCAACAAGTAATCTCTGCTGCTTGGGATCATACAATCAAAGTTTGGAACTTGAACACAACAAAATCAATTTATACTCTTAAAGGTCATACTGATCGGGTAAATTCTGTCGCCGCATTACCAAATCAACGGATTATTTCAGCTTCAGATGATAATACTCTCAAAATATGGAGCCTAAAAACAGCAGAGGAATTATTGACTATTGTTAGTGACAATAGATGTATTTTTGCTGTGGCAGTAACACCAGATGGGAAACAAGCGATCGCTTGCTTATCTGACCAAACTCTTAAAGTCTGGAATTTAGAAACATTGGAGGAAATTTTTCTCCTTAGAGGTCATACTGACTGGGTAAGTGCAGTTACAGTAACACCAGATGGTAAGCAAGTAATTTCAGGTTCTTTTGACAAAACTATTAAGGTTTGGTCTTTGGCAACTAGAAAGGAAATTGCTACATTAGTTGGTCATACTGGATGGGTAAAGGCGTTAGCAGTAACACCAGATGGTAAGCGAGTGATTTCAGGTTCTTTTGATAAAACTATTAAAGTATGGTGTTTGGAAACAGGACAAGAACTATTTAGTTTAAGTGGTCATACTGACTGGGTAAATTCCATTGCAGTTACACCAGATGGTAGTTTGGTGATTTCTGCTTCTGATGATAATACTCTAAAGGTTTGGGACTTAGAAACGCGACAGGTAATTGCCAATTTTACTGGGGAGAGTTCTTTGGAATGTTGTGCTGTGGCGGCAGATGGAGTACAATTTATTGTGGGTGAGGCTTCCGGACGAGTACACTTTTTAAAATTAGAGAATTACAAAAATCAGGTATGATAGCTTAAGTAAAAAGTAAGGGGGAATAGCTATTCGCCTATTTTTGCTACGACTAAATTTGAGAGGAGTGAGAAGGTTCTAGCTGCCCAGGCAATTCATATAAATATAACTTACATTCGGTACTTGACAATTTAGTATGAAATAAGGAATAAGGAATCAGGAAAAAATTATAGTAGTCCCATAACATCCATCCTGAATATATCGGCGTTGGTCAATTAACATAAAAAATCTAAATTTGGCCAAACATAAAATTATTTTTAGTTAATAGTTAGGCAATCGCTATTCAAGCAAAATCATAGCCCAAATAACCAACGCCATATATCCATACATAATATGTGTAATTTTTGCTATTGCTTTAATATTCTTAATGCTTGGATTGCCAGTAAGATAAAACCTACAAAACCTAATGCAGTAAGAATTTGGGCTACTAAATTAGGTGTTAATATTTCACTCATAACTATAATACCTTTAACAAAGTCAGAAGTCGGTGTTGTCTAAGTCAAAAGTCAGAAGTTGTTTTTGTTATGGGGATGAGTGAGCAACCCTCTAAAAACATTTCTCCTCGACCAAGACTAAATTTTTATAGGAATTTTGAGATAGAAATTGAATTCATATATTTTAATATAATTAGGGATTTTCAATACTTTTTATGACTAAATTATAGCAGATTTGATTATTTTATTGGCGGGAATTTTTGTGAATAAATAATTGTTTTTTTCCCAAAAATTTGATTTATTTATCATCTTAACAAAGATATAATCAATGGTAATTTTGAGTAGTGACATAATGAACACTGTTGTTTTTACGACTAAGCACTTTACCTCATAAAACTCAACTATGGCAAGGCTTATTTATTGATATATCGCTCTCTTTGTGTCAGCAGCCATCATAAAAAAATGGTACCCCACTATTCCTACTTACTGTTAAACATATTTAAGTTTGGCCGATAGTTGTTCTTAGTTATCCCTTTGTAATTAATATCAGTTTTTCCTGACTGTATTTTGAATATTTTTGATGATTTTTAGTAGTTTCAATAGTATGATATTAGAGCTGAAAATTAAATGATAATAATTTTGAATCTAAGTGAGTATGTTTTTTATCGTTTTTAAACGTTTTAGTAACTAATTCTCAAATTTTTACAAATTAAGTTTTCAACCCTAGTTGATAGATATTATCCATTGATCTACTAATTTTATTATTATTTAAATATTCACTTTTTATGTTTGTTCCTAAGAATTTTTCTAGAGTTTTGTCTTCAAAAAACTAACTCAAAAAGCATAAAGGACGTGGTCCGATTTTTAACAAGTTAAGAATTAAAGCTTTAATTACTTATCCTGATGTAATTTTTTCTGAATTATCTACTCCTAATTTCCGGTTCATTATTTCCACAATTCCTATCTCATCAATTAGTCCTGCGACTATTTCTAAGTGGTCAATATTTTCAACTGTTATACCATTTCTCAAAAAGTTTTCTGAATTTGCCAATAGCAGGAGACTAACTCCTAAGCAAAACAGTGGATGGAAAATAGGGAGTTGGGTTCAAGAGGTTGCATAAAGGCATCCGTGCAGGATAAGAAAAATTCATATAATTTGCCTATAGTAAAAGCAAGGAAATAATTTATACAAGAGTGTGTTAATTACTTTAACTTCTACAGTGTTACCTCAGTATAGTATTAATACATAGAAATTGGTATGTTTTTTTTATTAAAGATATTTTTTGACTAAAGAATAACGTGATTATTAGCTTGATAATCTCACTTAAAGCTACTAAACACCATGAATGATTCTACTTAATAAAATTAAATAGATAGATTTTCTGTAAATTTTTGTAATACGAATTGAATTATAAGATATGGGATGAATATTGTCCCTAAATAGTAGAATCAAATGTACTGATTTGGCTAAAGGAATTTATATTTTAGAATTAATAGTGTTTTTTAATTCATGATTCATTAATCCAATTTTTCAAACTTTATGCTAAAAACAGAGTTTAGCTACAAATTTCCCGAATCTAACCATCCTATAGTTAAGTCACTATTTCATCACAGTGAC
The DNA here is from genome assembly GCA_018457135.1 of Trichodesmium erythraeum GBRTRLIN201. Classification (GTDB taxonomy): domain Bacteria; phylum Cyanobacteriota; class Cyanobacteriia; order Cyanobacteriales; family Microcoleaceae; genus Trichodesmium; species Trichodesmium erythraeum. The sequence goes on from JAGGDU010000227.1 coordinate 36,253, forward strand.
CAAGAACTATTAACCTTATTTCAAAACTATCCAGACGAGGGCAAATACTTCGTCACTATTTTCTGTCGCTACGGAATGATAGTTCAAACTTTAATTCAACATTCTATGCGATCGCCCGTCCAAGCAGACTATCTATTTGCCCAAACCTGGGAACATATATTTTACGAATTGCGTGGCTTAGACTTACGAGAGGGAGTAGATCCAGAGACCGGAAATACCACTCTTCAGAATTGGTTAATTAATGTTACAGGTACTACTATTAACCAAGTAGAAGTGCCTCCTGTGGAGTCAATACGTTATTCTTTAGAAATGGCCCCACCCCCTTTATGGTGTTATGTAAGACTTGTATTAGCCCAGTTAAAGCCACTACTACGCTTGATTACATTGATGTTTCAAACTTTCCACTGGAGTGAAACAAGAATAGCAGCCTATCTCCAAGCTGAGGGAGAAACCATTTCACCTGAAGAAGTAAAATCTTTACTAGAACAGGGGTATCATGATCTAGATTCTAATTTACCAGAAGATATTAAAACTATCTATTTCAATGATGATATTGAGCAAGTTAGTATAGGTATAAATCAGTTTTTTAAGGTTCCAAAACAACCAGAAAATTAAGATATAGTTTAGATTCTAAGGTTGCAAACTTCATAACTGAACTTAAGAGTTGCGCTGCCACTGTACTGGTGAGTGCTGACAAAAAAATGAAGTTAATAGCTTCTCCTTTTAAGGTTCAGAAAAAAAATCCAATTCATTATTGAAAGCAGGAGGCTTCAGCTCTTGGTACTGTTAACTAATAACTGATAAATGAAATGACCGCTTCTTTAACCTAGTTCAAAGATATCTGACCTTTACCACTAATATTAAGTGAGTTAGTATCTAAATCAAAATCTTCTGTAGGGTGAAATATAACCTCTAATACCGTGGGAGAAATACTCTGATAACGTACCAAAATCAACCCACCATCAGGACGTTGATAGGTTAAGGTTAGTGGAATTGACAGTTTAGATAATTCCACCACTGAAGTTCCCCCTAGAGTCATATATTGGCCACCTATTACCTGATATTCAATTATGGCACCGGTCTGATTAATTAATCTGAGAGTAATTAAACCAAGGTCTGACCTGATCCTATCAGGTGGAGAGTCAGTAGTCTCTGACTGTTGGGTAGGAGACTGACGGTGAGTCGGTTTGGTAGTCTTAGGTTCGACCTTTACAGGTTTTCCTCTATGATTAGATGAATTAGAAGTATCCTCTTGCTGATTAACGATAGGGGGCTTCGTGTCTGGTGGAGGCCCTCCAGCTTGGGAAATTGTGATTATCATTAAATTGCTACCAATAACACTAATAATAGAGATTCTTTTAATAAAATTAGAAAGAAATTGGATCATCATCTTGTCGGATATGGAATTAGGGGTTATGGCGCTACGCGCAAGTCAGATGTCATAACTCAGAAGTAATCTCTGACTAAGTTGGAGCGTTTATAAAGATATTTAACCTATTTGTGCAATGCTATAACTGTAGAATTTAAACAAACTGATGTTAAGCCTAATTTAAGTACAGTAGGAGTTTCTAAATTTATAGGGAATTGCTTTGCTCGCTCCTTAGACTTACGCCCAAGTCGGGATATTATATCTTTGACTAAAAAAAACTAAACGGCTTTTCCATTCATCTTCAGCAATTTTCCTCAAGTATCATTTTAGATAAGACAGTCTAAATACTTAATTTGTTGCTAGGGGGTTGGCCTAACTCTGATGTAAAGGTAAAATAACAGTGGCCATAGTACCTACTTGAGGACAACTTTCAATAGATATTTGGCCACAATGATTTTCGACTATAGCTAGAGCGATCGCTAACCCTAAACCTGACCCCACTATACCGCCATGGGAACGAGCGGAGTCTACTTGATAAAAGCGATCAAATAAACGAGACAAAGCTTCAGTCGGAATACCGATACCATTATCCTTAACCGTTACCTGGAGGCAATCGTTTTTAATATTTTGACAACCTCTAAAAATTACCCCACTATTCTTAGAAGTATTTCCTAGTTCTCCATCCTGAGTTCTCAACATTGGCTTTTTAGCTTTTGGAAGGTACTGCAATTCTACTACTAGATGACCACCAGATTGAGTATACTGCATACCATTACTAATCAAATTTGTAAATAACCTAGCTAATTGTTCCCAATCTCCTATAAGTGTAATATCTTCCTCAAAAATAGGATGTTTAATAATTTTAGAGTTATCTATTTTGCCGTGATGTTTATAGTTTAATGTAGAGTTTTGATTAAAGATTGAATTTTCTCCAATAAAATCAGGTAGAGAAATTTTTAATTCTAGATTTATACCTTGAGCAGTAGCGATCGCCTGTTGTTCTTCTACTACTTCCATCAATAAGGCTTCTATTGGTACTGGTGAAAACTCAGATTGCACCATTCTACTATCCTGACGTGCTAAAAATAGTAAATCATCTACTAAGCGCCCCAAACGACGGGTTAAACGTTCAATAACTTGTAGTTGTTGCTGATGTTCAGATGATACTAACTTGGGGTCTGCCAAAGCTACCTGTACATTAGTTTGAATCATTGCTATCGGGTTTCGGAGTTCGTGGGAAGCATCAGCAGTAAATTTTTTCAAATGTTGATAAGATTCTCGTACTGGTTGTATTGCTAAACCAGAAAGTAGCCAGCCGATACCCCCCACAGAAATTAGCACTAAACAAGTACCAATACTTAAGTCTAGCATAAGAAGGCGAATTGGTTTTGTCACCTCAAACCAAGGATGACTCACTCGCAAATATCCTAAGACTTGACGACCTACTTCTACTCTATCTGTCACTTGTCGTAATAGTAAACTATTATCAATGATTGGTTGTAATGTTTCAATTTTTCCAGAGTGGGGAATTATTCTTACTGTTTCTCCAATACGGTTTGAATGTATGGGAATATTGAGAGGTTCAGAAAAGGTTGACCAAAGTAGTTCTCCTGTAGGACTAAACCATTCAATATCAATGTGGTCATCTTCTACAGTGTTAGCATTATCTCGAAAGCTAACTTCTAGGTTGACACGAAAATTTTCACTGTTTCCAATGGGAAAGTTGGGGATAGGTTCAATAATAGGTTCGATAACTAGGGAGCGCTCTACTATTTCTACCACATGGAGCAATGTATCATCTATACGTTCAATTAGGGTACTACGAAAATATATATAAAACCCAGTGGTAAATATTAATAATAAAATAGCTGTGACTGTAGTGTACCAAATTGCTAAACGGCGACGAGTTGTTTGAAACATAATTTATTTTTCAGTAATTTCAAATGTACGAGAGTGAGGCACTAATATATAGTGCTACACATCAAACTGATTTATGCGATCGCGACAACTGATAACTGATAACTTAATATTGGCCATGCCAAAAAGTAGTATTTAGGATAAGATAGCTCTAGTTGAAAAATCTTAATTAAATATTAAATTATGTTTATATCCTCTGAAGGTATAATCAAGCTTCAAAAATACTTTAAACAAAAGGTATTTTTTGGAAATGAACCAACACCTGAACTTATAGCCATACTGCTTGTTTACTTTGTCCAAGGAATTTTAGGGTTAGGGAGTCTCGCTATCAGCTTTTTTCTCAAAGATGAATTGGCCATGACTCCGGCAGAGGTATCAGCAATGTTGGGTATTGTTATTATACCGTGGATGATTAAACCTCTTTTTGGGTTTATTACTGATGGAGTACCAATATTAGGCTATCGACGAGGACCTTACATAATTTTTTCTGGAATACTGGGGGCGTTTTCTTGGGTAGCATTGGCAACATGGGTAGATACTCCACTAACAGCGACAGTAGCGATCGCTATGAGTTCCTTGTCAGTAGCTATGAGCGATGTAATAATTGATTCCCTTGTTGTAGAAAGAGTGCAAAAAGAATCTGTCAGTAATACAGGTTCTCTCCAATCTTTATGTTGGTCTGCCTCAGCATTAGGAGGACTAATAACTGCTTATTTCAGTGGTTATTTACTAGAACATTTCAGCCCTCAAACTGTATTTTTAATTACAGCCACTTTTCCTTTGATTGTTTCTTTAGTACCCCTATTAATTGAGGAAAAAAAAGTTTCTATTAGGATTAACTTTGATAACGTAAAACAGCAAATTAAACAAGTCAAAAAAGCAGTTATAAAAAAATCAATTTTATTACCAACTGCTTTCCTAGTTATTTGGCAAGCAACCCCAAATTCTGAATCAGCTTTCTTTTTCTTTTCAACCAATGAATTAGGATTTCAAGCAGAATTTTTAGGCAGGATAAGGTTAGTAACAAGTATTGCTGCTTTATTTGGTGTTTGGCTATTTCAACGCTTTTTTAAATCTGTTCCATTTCGGAAAATTTTCGGATGGTCTACAGTTATTTCTGCTCTTTTAGGAATGACTACTTTACTGTTAGTTACTCACACTAATAGAACATTGGGGATAGATGATCATTGGTTTAGCTTAGGAGATAGTTTAGTACTAACTGTAATGGGCAAAATTGCTTTTATGCCAGTATTAGTTTTAGCTGCTAGACTTTGCCCACCAGGAGTAGAAGCAACTGTATTTGCTTTATTAATGTCAATTTATAACTTAGCTGCATTAATTTCCCATGAAGGCGGTGCTTTATTAATGCACTGGCTAAAAGTTACAGAGACAAACTTTGATAATTTGTGGTTGTTGATAGTTATCACTAACTTATCCACTTTATTGCCATTACCTTTACTAAATTGGTTGCCTACAGCTAATGCTCAAACAGATGAAGAAGAAAATCTTAATTCACAACCAATATTAGAACCTGAATCTAGTGAAATTATCTCCCGTTAAATCAGAAATTATCTTATGATATTCAAAATAATTGCACCTTTATTTGCTGAAATTTTTGGATTCATATATAGCAATTCCAATAAATGATTAATTTTGCCTCACTGTTCAATAGTATGCTTAATTTTATAGCAGTAATTTGACCTTTTTCAAGTGCAAAAATGACAGAGAATTACTCTTTTAGGCAAGGAAAATAACCAGCTATTCCTAAAAATAGCTCAAAGCTAGATAAATCAGAATACAAATTAATTAAATATAATAACTATAATATGTAATAGTTTACAGTCTTTTTATCATTTTTTTCCCTATAGATAGCAGTGAGTAATTATAATACTGATATAACCTAGATTCCACAGGACAAAATGTAGTAAAATTAAAAGTATGGAGTGCGAATGCCTATTCGCCTCTACAACAATCAATAAAAAATTATAGTTGTCAATAGAAGTCAACAATAAAGTAAGTATTTATATTTAATATTTTCTTGATCAGTTAACGTGTATAATGTGATATATTATAAATTTATTTATTATCAACATAAGAATATATAAATCACAGATGACAAATTTACAAATTCAACAACCTAAATCTTATACTAGTAAAGATTGGCAACAAGGATATAAATCTCAACCACAAGAATATAACTATTGGATTGATGATATAGAAGGTGAAATACCAGAAGATTTAAACGGTACTTTTTTCCGTAACGGACCAGGTTTATTAGACATTAATGGTCAACTTATTGCTCATCCTTTTGACGGAGATGGAATGGTTTGTGCAATTAGTTTTAAAAACCGTCGCGCCCACTTCCAAAATAGATTTGTTAGAACAGAAGGTTATGTGGCAGAAAAAGCGGCAGGAAAAATTCTCTATAGAGGTGTTTTTGGTACTCAAAAAACAGGTGGTTGGTTAGCTAATCTTTTTGATTTTAAACTTAAAAATATTGCCAATACTGGTATTATTTATTGGGGTGATAAACTTTTGGCATTGTGGGAAGGAGGGCAACCTCATCGTTTAAATCCCCAGAATTTAGAAACCATTGGCCTTAACGATTTAGATGGGCTTTTACAACCAGGTCAAGCTTTTTCTGCTCATCCCAGAATTGATAAAGGAAAGGATGGAAAAGGAGATGTTTTAGTTAATTTTTCTGTCAAACCTGGTTTATCAAGTACCATTACTATTTTTGAATTTAATAGTCAGGGAAAATTACTCAAACGTTACTCTAATTCTATTCCTGGTTTTGCCTTTTTACACGATATGGTAATTACACCAAATTACTGTATTTTTTTTCAAAATCCTGTTGCTTTTAATCCTTTTCCTTTATTACTAGGGTTACGAACTCCAGGTCAATGTTTAGAGTTTTTACCTAATAATTCAACACAAGTTATTTTAATTCCTCGTGATGGTAGTAAAGCTATAAAAATTTTGAAAACGAAACCTTGTTTTGTATTTCATCATGCTAATGCTTGGGAAAAGGACGGGGAAATTTATGTAGATTCTATTTGTTATGAATCTGTCTCACAAACTGACCTAGGTGATAATTTTCTGGAGGTGGATTTTGACTCAATGACAGAAGGTAAGTTATGGCGATTTAAGATTAATTTATCAGAGAATAATGTGGAACATAAATTGCTTGAAAGTCGTTGTTGTGAGTTTCCGACTTTAAATCCGAATAATGTAGGAAAAGCTTATCGATATTTATTTATTGGAGCAGCAGATAAGCCTAGTGGAAATGCTCCTTTACAAGCAATATTAAAAATTGATTTGCATACAGGAAAACGTCAAACTTTTAGTGTCGCACCGCGAGGTTTTGCAGGAGAACCTTTATTTGTTCCTTTTCCAAATGGGGTGAATGAGGATGATGGTTGGTTATTAATGTTGATGTATGATGCAGCAGAACATCGGTCGGATATTGTGATTTTGGATGCTCGTGATTTGAATAAAAAACCTGTGGCAAGATTACATTTAAAGCATCATATTCCTTATGGTTTACATGGTAGTTTTACCCCTAATTATTTTCAAGAGTAAGTCAGATTTTTAGGGAGTAGATAATAGGAAAGTAGTAAACATCAAAATAATTAAAAACCTAAAAATAATTAAAAACCTACTGAATAATAATTATTAAAAAGGTTATTTATTGGAGCTTACCTCACTGGAGTAAATTTTAGTATGTCTGAATTTAAAACAGACTTATATCACTTAATTTTACCTCAGTGAAGGTAATCTTGTTCGTTTCAGAAAAGACCACTTCAGATAAACAGAAACTGAAGTCAAAAGTAGTGAAGTAAAAAATGCAAAGTTTAGCAGTAATAGCTGTTGAATTACTGAATAACGTAAAAATTAATTTGATTGAACGAGAAGCTATTTTTAGAGATTCCTCAGAAGACTATTTTTTTTCAATCTATTAGTTTTTTAAAGAAGCACTCAGCGGTTAACCTTCAGATAATCTTCAGTTGAGTAACTACGATATTCAGTTATTGCCGATAAAAGTTTTATTAATTGAGCCAGAATTATGATTAAAGTTCATAGTAGTGCTTTAGTCTGATCTATCTTAAGGTTAGAGCCTTACTACAAACAAAAAAAATTTTAATCTTTCAATCTAAGGAAATTTTAACTCCGCCAAAATTAGCCTTAAATTTTCATTCATATTGGGTTCTAAAAATACCCATTTTTTTACCTGAATTTGAGTTTTTTTTAAGTAAAATACTCTTCCTTATTCAGATATCTAGACATTTACATTTGTTCCAAACAAGATAGACCTTTATTGGTAGCTTGAATTAAATCTAAAAATGACTTAAAAGACCAATATATAACTTTTAAAGTTTGCTTTGTAATATCAGTTTAAAGTAGCTAGTAGTTTTCGTTATTCTGGGAGTAATGCTAGTTTGATTCAGATTTTAGGCAAAATAGAAATACCTAACAACAATATTATTCCGTGTTTCATACATAGCATATTTCCAAGTATATGAAGTATAAATATTAACAATTAAATGTTTCCAGGGCGGGCATCTTGCCCACTGGGGTGTATCTCACCAAGGTGGAATTCGCTGTATGTTTAAATAATCTAAAAATTACTTTAAGGCTTTAACCTCTTAGATAGACTAAGTTTCTAATTTTTTTCTTTTGGCTCAAGTACATAGTCAATGTTCGCTATACAATAAATACTGTAGCGAAAATATTCAATTATTGTGATATTTTGACTCTGGATAAAAACCCATCGTGTCGTTTCCATCCCAGTATTAAAACGAGCTATTTTTCCACTTACTGAAAATTTACAATGAATATACAAAAAAATCAAGAATATAATTATCAAATAGGTAATTATTTAACAGCAAATCATCCTACTTATGTCATACGAGCGGCAGATAAAGAATTATTTAATACTTTGAAAAACGGTGAATATTGTTATGTATTAAGTTCTCCACAAACTGGTAAGTCAAGTTTAAAAGTTAATACGACCCAACTTTTACAAGCAGAAAACATTATCTGTATTGCTCTAGATATGAGTAGAGTTAACAATAAAACTTTTACTCTAGATGAGTGGTATGATCAAGTAATTTTAGCTTTAGAAAAAAGTTTTACATTTCCACGGTATTTTCCAGAATTATGGTGGGAAGAAATGGCAAATATGCCAGGGGATGAAAAATTATTTGTGTTTATAGAGGAAGTATTATTAGCTAATACTCAAGATGAAAAGATAGTCATTTTTATAGATGAAGTGAATGATGATAGTGTTTTTGACCCTGGTGGTGGGAGCTTAGGAATATTAATTAGTTATTGTCTTCAAGAAAGAGCAAATAACCCAGAATTTAAACGTTTAACATTTGCCTTATTAGGGACAACAATACCTAATAATTTAGTGGATATTTGTAGACCTATTGAACTTAGTAGCTTCAAAATAGAAGAAGTGCCTCATTTTGTAAACAGATTCCAAGGGATGGTAAAACAGCCACTAAAATTTATAGAAGAAATATTATTTTGGTCTGGTGGACAACCATTTTTGACGCAAAAACTATGTCAAATAGTTATTAATTATTTAAGAGAAAGAAATGAGGAAGAAGATGATAATAATGTAACTTTAGTAGAAGATTTAGTGGGAATTTGTGTGTTAGAAAATTGGGATGCACAAGACTATCCAGCTCATTTCAGCAAATTAGAAAATCTTTTGCTGAAAAATATACAGAAATCTACAAATCATTTAGAAATATACCAACAAATATTAAAATATGGCAGATTAAAACTACCTAGTGAAAGTAATCAGAGATTTAAAAATCATGCGATCGCTCATAGCAAATGGGAAATAAAAGAGTTATTGAGGTCAGGTATAGTCAAAATAAATCAGGGATTTTTAGAAGTATATAGTCCTATTTATGCAGAAATTTTTAATCAAGAATGGGTACAAAAACATCTACTACAAAGAACTAAGTCTGTTCCTAAAGTTACTGAGGAAAAAATTGAGTTAAATGATTCAAATGCTGAGGCAAAAACTTGGCAAGTAGAAGCAAATGTATCTAATTTTGAAATCCCAGAAAATCAAAAAAATTATAGTCATAATGAAATTAATTCAGAACAAAAATTACTAGTAAACCCATTTAAATTAAAGAATTTCAACAATCAAGTCACAAATTTTCAACTAGGAGAAAATTTCTCTGGCTTAGAAAGTCAAGATAATCAAAAAAATCAGAGTAATAATATTATTGATCCTGAACAAAAACAATTAGAAAATTTATTAGATTTAAATCAGTTTGATAGTTCAGTGACTAACTTAAATTTAGAAGAAAATATTTCTAATTTGCAACTTTTTGAAAATCACCAAATTCAAAGTAATAATTTAATTCATCCACAACAAAAAGAACTAGAAACACCTGGAGAAAAAATCACTCATCAGAAAAATAATAAGAATCAAGTAAGAGACAAAAAAGCTAAAAAATTAGCAATATCTCAGCATAAACTAAATATAGGAATAGCAGGATTAGTCGTAGTATCCCTAATAGCTATAACTGGAGCAACTTGGGCAACTAAACTTTTTCAAGAGAAACAAACTCAACTTCAAAAAGCAGAATATCAATTAGAACAATTCAAATATGAACTTAAAGAAGCACAAAAAGGTAAAGAATTAGAACATGAAGGAATTAATGCTCTAAGGCAATTTGAAACTGCAGAAATAGAAGCATTAATATCAGCAATGAAAGCAGGAATTAAACTACAAGAATTAGTTAAATATGGTCGCCCACTCCAACATTACCCAGCCACAAGTCCGATATTTGCCTTACAACAAATTATTAACAATATTCACGAAAAAAATCAAATTCCTAACATCAAAAATATTGCTATGAGTCCTAATAATCAACTATTAGCTATAGTCAGTAATGATGGTACAGCTAAAATTCTGGAATTCTCAGGTGAACCTATTTCTCAGTTGAGAGGACATCAGGGCAAAATCTCTCAAATTAAGTTTGCCCCAGAAGGTAACCTTCTTGCTACGGCAGCAGATGACGCTACAGCTAGAATTTGGGATTTTCAGGGTAAGCAACAAGTAGAACTCAAAGGCCATAAAGGTCAAATTTGGGAAATTACCTTTAGTCCTGATGGTAAATTATTAGCTACTGCTGGAGAAGACGGCACTGCTAGAATTTGGGATATCTCAGGTCAAAAAATAGCCATTCTCAAAAAACATCAAGGTCGCATCTTAGACATCACATTTAGCTCTGATGGAAAATATCTAGCTACTGCTGGATGGGATGGTACTGCCAGAATTTGGAGTCCATCAGGCAAACAATTAGCTATACTTAAGGGACATCAAGGTAGTGTAGAAAAAATTATATTTAGCCCTAATGGAAAATATCTAGCTACGACTGGATGGGATGGCACTATTAGAATTTGGAGACGTAGTTCCGGTAAGCTATTATCTAAACTTAAAGGTGGAGTTTGGAATATTAGCTTTAGTTCCGATGGTAAAAGGTTCGTTACAGCGGGAGAAGATGGAACAGCAAATATTTGGAATGTTTCTGGCCAACTATTAGGGAAACTTCCTGGACATCAAGGAACTGTGACGAGTATTAGTTTCAGTCCTGATGGTCAATGTCTAGCTACAGCAGGCAATGATGGTAGTGTAAAAGTCTGGGACAATAATGGAAATTTGTTGACATATCTTAAAGGACATCTTGGCCGGGTTTTGGAAATGAATTTTAGTTCTGATGGACAATTACTATTAACTTTGGGAGAAGATGGTACAGGTAGAGTTTGGGATCTAGAAGCTAATTACGAGGCCAAAATTCAGGGTAATTCTGAGATTTTTGGGGGGGTAAGTTTTAGTTCTAATAGTGAGAAATTAGCAACAGTTGCAGTTGATGGTGTTACCCGTATCTGGGATATTTCTGGAAATCTTTTAACTGAATTTAATGGATCTTTAGGTATGTTTGGCGATATGAGTTTTAGTCCTGATGGTAAATATCTGGCGACTGCTGGAGATAATAGCCAGGCAAGAATTTGGCAGGTTTTAGGAGGAGAGTTAATAGAGTTAGAGGGTGAGGAAGGGATGGCAAAACAGATTAGTTTTAGTTTCGATGGACAACGCTTGGCAACGGTGGGAGAAGATGGTGTGGCTCGCATCTGGAATAATTCTGGTGAGCGGTTGGTTGAGTTAAAGGGTCATAATGGGCGAGTTTTGGATGTAGATTTTAGTCCAGATGGAAAATATATTGGTACTGCTGGAGAGGATGGTGTTGGGAAAATTTGGGATAGTTCTTTTCGACTGGTTTCAGAATTAAAAATTGTTTCTAGTTGGATGGAGAGTATTGGTTTTAGCCCATCAGGAGAGTACATAGCTACGGGAGATAGTAATGGAATGGTCAAAATATGGGATTTTTGGGGCCATCAAATTGCTGATTTAAAAGCTCATATTGGTAGTGTGAAAAATGTTACTTTTAGTGCTGATGAGGAACAGGTGATAAGTATGGGAAAGGATGGAATGGTGAGAATTTGGGATATTACAGGACGACAAATAGGTCAATTTGAAAATGCTAAGGGTTTAAGTTTGGATGGTAAATATATAGCAACTTTGGCAGATAATGATTTGGAGTTATGGCAGGTGAAAGGGTTAAATGATTTATTAAAAAGTTCTTGTAATTGGCTTGAGGATTATTTTATCACTCATCCAGATGTGAGGAAAGATTTAGAAGTTTGTGAGTAATTAAAAATGTCACAAATAGTTGGCAACTAATATTTTTAAATAATCAGCTAAATTTACTTTACCATTTAAATTTTTAGCTATGAAAACATAATTTTTTTCATTTGTTAAATGAATATTTATTTTGGCTATGAAAATATAATTATTTTTACTTTTTAAATGTACAAATAGTTGATAGCTAATATTTTTAAACAATCAGCTAAATTTACTTGATTATTCAATTTTTTAGCTATGAAAATATAACTTTTTATTTCTGACTTCTTGGAAATAGTATAAGGTTATCAACCTGATTTATTAGTTGGGGTATATAGTACTAATTCTTAGGGATTTTTGCTATATATCCCTTAGGATAATTGAATATAATTTAGAAGAAAAATATGACTAATGATAGACCTCTTGTTGACCTAGAAAAAGCCTTGGAAGTTATTCAAAGTCAGGCAAACTCATTGCACGTTGTAGTGGTTGGTAAAATCAAAGGATTTCTTGATCCAGAGGTTTTGATGCGATCGCTCTTATTAGTTCAACTTCGTCATCCTCTATTAAATTCTCATATTGTCGGACCTTTAGATAACCTAATATTTAAAACTGAAGGTACAGAGAAAATACCTTTAGAGGTGATTTTTAATTCTGAACCTGAATATTGGCAAACTATTTTTGTTAATGAGTTAAACACAAAGCTGGAAAACCAAAAAGTATTGCTGAGAGCTACTCTAATTAAACCAACTGAAAAAAGTACAACTAATTATTTGATTACTAGAATTCATCATGCAATCATAGATGGTATTTCTGCTGTTCATTTATATTCAGAAATTTTGAGCTTTTGCCAAAAAATTGTATCAGAAAACCAAATTCCTGAAGTTGAGAAATTAGCACCCCCTCCGTGTTTCGAAAAAATAATTGCTGATTACAATATACAAAATAATACAGAATCATTAATATCAGAATTAGGACAGCCAATAGATACTCTTCCTTTTGAAAAATATGTACCTTATAAACAACGTACTTGTGGGTTAATTCAAAAACAATTAAATGCCAGTTTAACTCAACAACTTATTCAACATTGTAAATCAGAAAAAGTGACTGTTCAAGGAGCTATTTGTTCGGCAATGATGCTGGCATTAGCTAAAAATTTAGAGCCAGAAGATAAAGAGTTTTCTTTTAGTTGCTATCATGCTGTAGATATGAGAAAAAGACTAAATTATCCTATTGGTAATGAACAGATGGCTTTCTTAGTTTCTAGTTTATTGTGTTTTCACAAAGTTAATCAGAAAATGTCATTTTGGGGTTTGGCAAGACAAGCTACAGAGGAAATTAAAGCCAAACTAAAAACACCAGAAATTTACCATCGTGTTTTGTTTTTTTCTGAAGCTATAAACATGATATTAAAGAATCCCGAAAAAACTATTTCTTCTATATTTGTATCTAATATTGGCAAGGTGAAAATTTCATCGAAATATGGTCAATTTCAGTTAGAAGAAATTAGTTTTGGTTCATCAAATAAAATGTTTGGTAGTACTTTTAATGTTAGTGTTTCAACTTTTCAAGACCAAATAACTTTTAACTTTATATACACTCAACCTTTAGTTAGTCAGACTGTTATAGAAAAGCTAGTTAAAGATTCAATAGAATATCTAGTAACATCTTGTAATTAAATACATTAGATTTGGTGACTAATATGGTAGTAAAATCAATAGTCTCACCTTTTAAAGTAAAAAAAAGATTTGTCATAAATATTTCAGGTAGATACTTCAATGGGAGATACTGATAACTGATAACTGATAACTGTTTCGCTACAGGACATGAAAAACCCAGTTCCTACTTTAGGAAGCTAACTATAACTTAAATAACTCAGCAAGCATTCAACAACTAAATGCTTACATGACTCATCCCCAGAGGTTAAAATTATGGTCAGCTAAAAAAATGGAAAGCAAAGGGTTAATGCCCCTTTACCAAGTATCATTTTAGAACCTCTTCGGCCTTAGCCAAGGGAAAAGTTAATGATAAAACCTAATACCTATAAAAAATGCTGAATCTAAGACAACGTTTTTCATGGCCAAAAATTTTCTTGAGTTTGTTGAGTTTTTTACTAGCAATCTTTTTTTTACTGCTAATAGCAATACCTACTGCTTTAGCTAGTCTAAATGATGATAGATTTGATGGTAATATATTTGCTCTTTATGCTGGTAATGGTTCTCTTGTACCTGCTAAGGTGAAATTAAAAGATTCTTTAAAAAATTCTAGACCTGCCCTACTGGTATTTTTTCTTGATGATAGTAAAGACTGTAAGCAATTTTCGGCTGTGGTTTCTCAACTTCAAGAATTCTATGGTCGTGCAGCAGATTTTATTCCTGTTAATGTAGATGCTATGATTAATACTGTGACTGATGATTCTACAAAAGTAGCTTATTACTATCAAGGGTTTGTGCCTCAAACTGTTTTAATTAACCAACAAGGAGAAGTTGTGATCAATGAGAAAGGTCAAGTTTCTTTTGAAAAAATAGACGATGTTTTTCGAGAAGTTTTTGATTTATTACCGCGTTCTGAGTCTGCTGAACTTAAACGTCGAATTGTTAATGAAATTAATGTTGAGTTGAGAGAGTAATATCAATGGGGCGATATAGCAGAAGTAGGAACAAATAGCCATTCGCCCTCAGGGGGTGAAAAGCCCCTCAAAACTATTGTTGGATGAGGGTTGAGACTGAAATTTATATGTTAAAAACCATAATTGATAAATTGTACAAAGTGTGATCCGAATGCCCCCGAACAAAACCCCGTAGAAGATATTTGGTTACCAGCCCAAAACTTCAGCATACCACTTGATAATTTTTGCAGTTATTGTCAAGTATTTAAGTAGCTATTTAAGTTTTTTGCCATGATCAAATATTCAATTTTCTCCAACTTTTTTAGTATAAAATTTGGCAACAATTAATATACAGATTACTATAGCTATGTTTATAATACAATAAAATTAATTTATTTATAATCATTAAATAAGTATTATTGATAAGGGCTAGATTCATCTTTTTTGGCAAATTTTTGGTCATCAGACTTCTTAGTCAACTTTTTTTACCCCCCAGTTATGTTCACTTAACTTTTCTAAAAAAATTTTGAATATTTATTTTTATTTTGGGTCTTTTCTTAGTAATAATTACTGAGTTAGGCTTGTATATATTATTTAACTTAGTTGAGCTGAAACTAAGCAGTTTCTCTAATTGTTTTTTTTTTACTTATTTCCTACTATATATAAATAGATAAATAACATTAAAACTTTTGAACTGCAACTAAGGAGTTAGAAAATGTCTAATAGCTATATTTATGGTACTGGAGAAGACGATCTGCTATATGGTACCGGAGGAAACGATAAGGCGTATGGAAGCTCCGGAAATGATATTATCGAAGGTAAAGGAGGTGATGATGAACTTTATGGTAATGGTGGGAATGACACAATTAAAGGAGAAGAAGGCGATGATACAGTTTTAGGTCATCCTGGAGATGACTCAATAGAAGGAAACGCAGGTGATGATAAGCTTTATGGTGGTGATGGGGATGACCTAGTCTCAGGGGGAGAAGGAAACGATATGCAGACTGGAGGAGGAGGAAACGATACCATAGAAGGAGGAGAAGGTGATGACAAACTTTATGGAGGGCCTGATGATGACTTGATCAAGGGAGAAGACGGTCAAGATAAGCTTTATGGTAATGATGGGAATGACGCAATGGAAGGAGGTGCGGATGATGACACAGTTTTAGGTCATGCTGGAGATGACTCAATAGAAGGAAATGCAGGTGATGATAAGCTTTATGGTGGTGATGGGGATGACCTAGTCTCAGGGGGAG
>JAGGDU010000227.1:52218-75966 GCA_018457135.1 Trichodesmium erythraeum GBRTRLIN201
CACAGTTTTAGGTCATGCTGGAGATGACTCAATAGAAGGAAATGCAGGTGATGATTTACTTTCTGGTGATTCTGGGGATGACGTAGTCTCAGGCGGAGAAGGAGAGGATATACTGTACGGAGGAGCAGGAAACGATGAACTTTATGGTGGTGATGATAATGATACCATTGATGATGGTGGTGGGGATGACATACTAGAAGGAAATACGGGTAATGATATACTTCGTGGTCGTGGAGGTCAAGACGAGCTCATAGGAGGTGATGGTGATGACCTCATCATTAGTTATAGTGATGCAGGAGAACCTGAAATTGCCCAACAGACAAATGAATCTAAGGTTTATCCAGATCAACCCTTTTTTGAAGCTAATGATACTTTAACTGGAGGATCAGGGGCTGATACTTTCCTATTTAGACCGTTGATGAATGCCAAGCCTGAGATTATTGAGAAACACAATATGCACAATATGCACCAAGATATGCATAATATGAACTTGCATAAACAAATCGCTGGCGAAAATGGTTCAGTCCATGATCACTGGGTTGATAGTATTGGTGATGATATCATCCTTGACTTTAATAGAAGTGAAGGGGATAAAATTGAGATTAAGGGTCATACAGTAAAAGTAGAAAAAATTGAAGAGCTTGATGATGGAAGTGGATCTATTGTTCATTTAATTAGTGATCAAGGGGCTAATGGTGGAGCCCACCACCTAGATAAACTAGGAACAATTACTGTTTATGGTGATCTGGTTACAGAATCAGATTTAATAGCAGATATCTTTGGGGATGGTGCTGGTATGGGTTGAGAATTATGTCTATCATCAACAATTGATATAAAAATCAACTGAAAGAGGAGGTGTTGTTTAGGGTATCTAACCAACACCTTCACTAATAATCACAAATTATCTCAAATTTCAATATTCCCATTAAGCCATTAAACCTTTATCCTACAATCGTTTTGAGTTACTTGTTTCTCCGTGAATTTGGACCCATATCGGCAACCATCATTACTTTTAGGAATAGTTAAGTACCTTTGCGATCGCCTGAAGATGAGACTCTTTCTGCAGATTTTTTTGATATTTTTGTAATTTTTCTAAATATTTTTTTCTGATAAATTGAATTAGAAAAAATTCAGTTTTTGATTACCATGTTAAGTATAAGCTAGGGAAATTTCTCTGAGTAAATATTTAGCTAATTAATTTTCCTTGACTAACTTATCTAATAGACCTCTCCAAAATAAAAATTAGGGTAAAATTGTAGTGGCTAATTATATATATCCTGTTTCCAAATGAATAATGTATTGGAATATATTTATAACCATCCAAAAGAAACAAAAATAATTATTGGTATTAGAGATTAATAGCTAATAAAATCAATATAAAAACCTCAAAAGTTGAAAAAATAAAGATAGGCGATCGCCAGCCAATAAAAAAGGTTAATCAAAGCAGGAGGAGGAAGAAAAAAGTCTTTAAGCAAGACATAAGAGATAATGTTGAGCTTATATTATTTGTATCATATACCAAAATTTCGGCGACTAGGAGTAATATTTGGAGTTAGCTCATCAACAGCAAATAATATTTTTCAGGCTTTAGATAGATATTTTGAGGGAATTATTACCATCTAGTTTACTAGAGGAATTCTCGGGAAAAGAAAACAAATATTTATGGATAAAAGAGGCTTTGACAGAAATAGAATATGATGATAAACAGAAAAAGTATTATTCAGGAAAGCCAAAAATTCATAGGTTTACAAATCAAATAGTAATCACAGAAAAGGCAGAAAAATAGTATATATAATAGTAGGAGAAAGAGGTCGAAAAGGTGATATAAAGTTATTCAAAAAAACACAAAAAAGTTGGATAGAGAACAAATTTTTCAAGGAGATAAGGGCTATCAAAGTGGTCAAAAAATCAACAAGCAAAACGAAAAAAAATAAGCTATAAAATGTCAGAATAAGCAAATAAAGAGAATCAAAAAAAACACAAAAAAGAATATTTTTATAAAATATAATAAGACTGATAAAAATATTTATATCGGTACTAAAAAGATTGAGATTTAAAGATAGTAATCATGAAAAAGTAGTTTAAAATATGTGGTTTAGTCAGATTAATAAGAGGAGAATTAATATTCTTATAAATTAGAAATTTTGCAAAAAAAAATAATAAAAAACTAGATAAAAATGGTAAATAACTAATAGTAACTATCTGTAATACTATAAAGCCCGTAAAAAATGACTATCTAATGGAGCTGGCGATCGCTCCCCAAAAGATAGTTACAATAAATGCTTGATAATTTTTGGAGATGTCTATTAAAGCCACAAGATATAGTAATTTTAACCTAGTTTAGTTAATTTTTTTCTAAAGTTCCAGTTATTTGTAACTCAAAAGCTGTATATTCCCCACCCAAAGCTTCAACTATTGCCTGAGTATTAGACACCAACATTTTCGTATAACTATCTCCCTCACTCCCTGGAGCCCCAATAGAATCAGAATATAACTCCCTAGGAGCTAACCGTACCCCAGCTTCCTGAGCTACCGTAGTAATCAACTTAGGATTAATAGTAGTCTCCGCAAAAATAGCAGGTACTCCACTTTTCTTAATTTCCTTCACCAAATTTTTTACAGTCTGCGCACTAGGTTGCTCCTCCGTACTCATCCCAATCAAAGTTCCAGTCATCTCTAAACCATAAGCTTTCGCATAATACTCAAAAGCATCATGGGTAGTCACCAGTCGGCGCTGACCTTCCGGAATAGTTCCTATTTGTTCCATGATCCAAATATCAACCTGCCCTAACTCCTCAACTAATTTGGCAGCATTTTCCATAAACACCTCTTTATCTTCCGGTGACAACTCAATTAAAGCATCCCGAATACCTTTCACCATTACAATTCCATTTTCCGCATCACCCCAAACATGAGGATCTGGCACTAACTCCCCCTTACCCAAATTTTGTAAAGGCTTCACCTTTTCCCCCACCGCCAACTTTTGAGCCTTTATACCCGCAGCATTCATAAGTTTAATTAAAGTAGGTTCCAAATTATAGCCATTATAAATAATTAAATCTGCTTTCTCAAAAGCCACACTATCAGTAGGAACAGGTTCATAAATATGAGGGTCAGCCCCTGGTTTAATAATTCCCTGATGCTCAATTTCATCTCCACCTATTTTTTCTGTCATATCAGCAATGATCGTACTTGTAGAGACTACTAAGAGTTTATTCTCACTCTCAGGGGAAATATTTGAAGATGGGGCAGCACAACCACTTATCCATAATCCTAATAAAATTCCTAACATTGACCAAATTGTATTTTTCAAATCTTGAGTAGAAATATTAAGCAGGTAGGCCAAATTATTTGTGTATTTACCACTCAGATATATTTCCTGTTTCCTGTTCCGAGTGAAGCCTTTTCTCACTGCATTATTAGTTAAATTAATTTGGAACAGATATCTACTAATTTTCATGTTTAATTTTGATTTAGTTGACAATTTTTCATATTCTTTTCATAATTTATATCATATTACTTTCATATTTCTCATATTCCAGGGTCAAAATTTGAGAGGTATCTCTATGAGTGAGAAGATTTCAAAGAATCATACTTGATAATTGATAGGAGTTATAATTAATGAATGAGGACAAAATTACAATTAGTCATTTAGGAGTCCATTATCGTACCCTTGAGGCGTTGCGAAACATTACCCTAAAGATACAAGCAGGAAGGTTAACAGGTATTATTGGCCCTAATGGAGCAGGAAAAAGTACTTTATTAAAAGGAATGCTGGGATTAATTCCGGTGAGTGGAGGTTCTGTAATCTACAATAACAAATCACTTCAGAAACAGTTAGGCAGAGTTGCCTATGTTCCTCAGCGATCGCAAATTGATTGGACTTATCCTGCGACTGTCTGGGATGTGGTAATGATGGGTCGAGTCCATCAGACTGGTTGGTTTTGTCGCTTTTCTAGGATGAGTCGCCAGATAGCATTGGAGGCATTGACAAGGGTGGGGATGGATAGTTATCGCGATCGCCCCATCGGTCAACTTTCTGGTGGTCAGCAACAACGGGTTTTTTTAGCGCGGTCTTTAGCTCAGAAAGCAGATATTTTCTGTTTTGATGAGCCATTTGTTGGGGTTGATCAGAAGACTGAAAATATTATTTTTGAGATTTTTCACGAGTTAGCTAAAGCTGGAAAAGTTGTGATAGTTGTTAATCATGATTTGGGAAAATCTATTACTAATTTTGATGATTTGATTCTGTTAAATAAAGAGTTAATTGCTGTTGGCAATCGACAAATTGTATTACAAGAAGAAAATTTGTATCGTGCTTATGGGGGTAAAGTAGGTTTCTTTTCGGAGTCCTTAAAGCAAGTTGCTTGAACGTTCTAGATTTTGTTTAGTAGGAAGAGCTTCTCACTAATTTTTTTGATTATGATCATATTTTTACTTGTTATATTATTTTTTATATTTAGTTTTTAACAAGTAATTATTGAAGCAATAACATCATTAACTTGATAAATTTATCTTTAAAATATTTATTTCAATTCAACTAAAATGTAAGGGATACTTATTAAATGCTTTTCTTTATATCAGATTTAGTTCTATCAATCTTTCCTTCTAAATCTGATTCTCCAATATGATTTTTACCTGTGTTATCAAAAACTTCCAAATGAGCAGATTTTCCATAATGTAGATTATCCACATACCAAAGATATCCTGTTTCTTTCTCTTCATAAATTGTCCTACCATCATATTGATTTTTAGTTCGTTTAAATCTATGAGTATCTTTTAGTATTGTTTGAGTATCTGTAGGTGGAGAGCTGGAAGATTCATCATAGTTTAACTGACTTAATTGACAACTTTTTTCCAACCAGTTTTGTAATCCAACTTTCTGATCAATACTATCTAATTGACTTAGATTTTCTGTATCATTATTTTTCACAATAGAGATAGAATTGCATTCTCTAATCTCCTGACTTAGACATTGAAAACAAGAATCTCTAAAATTAATTAATAAGTACTTTGAGTCTAAATTAATTAATTGTCTTTGTGCCGCTTCTGCTAAAGATGTATTTGTTGCATCTTTGTAATCTTCACCATCAATATAATCAAAATTATCTTGTTCAGAATGAATTCTTTCTTTTTGCCAATCCTTGGAATTGGCTTTATTACAGATAATACTGATAATTGACGTTTTTAAGCCTTTGTCTTTAATCTGATTTAAACTAGATTTAAAATTATTGCCTTTGATTGCTTCATAATTTTTAATAGCTTCAGTCGAGTAAGTTTTTATGCTTATATTTTTTGTGCTTATATGTTGTTTTTTTAATTTATTAATATCTTCAAAAATACTTTTGATAACTTTGGCCGTCTCTTCAAACTATTTTTAGGTATAGTATTGCTCTTGTAAAGACACTTCATTAATAAACATTTCAATTTTAATCATTATTTTAAATCCCAAAAAGACGTTCAAAATCTTTATCCATTTGAAAGATCTATAACTTCTTTTGTTATGTGAAAATAATATTTATTTGTAGAAACATCAATTATTTTATCTGATATCAAAATACTAATGAAATATTGAAATAATGAAATACTCCGTGGAATTAGACTTGTTTTTGTTGATTGAATTTTCTGAATTACCTTTTTAGCTTTTTCTTTAATCTTTTTTTCTTCAACTACATTAATTAACAGACGATATAAGTTATCGCAAAAACGGCTCATATCTTTTGGATAAAGCTCATCTGGTATTTTTTTATCTTCAAATAATTTATTTATTTCTTGAGCAAAATATTTTTTATGTTTAATTTCTTGATAACCATTATCTTCAATAACCTCAGAAGTTTTTTCAAAAGCAAGTATTAATATATCTAATTATTCAGCCGTTGCTTTAATTTGCGCAGCTAAAGATTATCTTTTTTAGGAATACTCATTGCTGAATAATCATCAAGTTTATCTATGCCCAATCGAATTGTATACTAGTCACATCCAAATAGTAGGATAATATAATTTATACCTCCTCACCCCAGTTTGAGTGCTGCTATCGCAGTATAGCGACGACGCTCTTTTTCCGATCATGATTTATACAGTTTTTTCATTTATAGCTTTACTTTTTTAGGATAGGGACTTATAGAATTAATATAATTAGAATTTCAAATAATATAACAATTAGTCTATAATTACTGTGTTGATTTTTGGCTCTTATTTAATTTTCATTCCTTCATCGGGTCAATTCTAGACTTATAAAAATAGTACAAGCCCACACCATACTTAAGTTATTGTTGGGTCATTAACTATCCATTATCCATGATCAATTAATATTGTAGGGGGTTTGGAGACCAAACTCCCCACCTATATCCATCAAAAATTCCTACTACCGACTAGATCAGAAGATTTTTCAGGCTTTTCTTCAGCTGTTGTAGGAAAAACTCGCAAGTTATCTTCAGCAATAGATACTTTTACTTTAACTCCAATTTTTAATGCCACCTGTGGAGTAGTACGAGCAATTAACTCTTTTCCAGACTCAGTTTGTAAACAATAACGAAATTCACGACCCAAAAACTGGCGATCGCGAATCACTATACACCCCTCATTATCAGCTTTCAAAATCAAGTCTTCCTGACGGATCATCAACTCAAGACGATCAAACTCATCTAAACTATCAATTTCCCCACCAAACACATTATTATTTGTCAACTCAAAAGCACCCACTTCCGTTTCCCAAACCTGGTCGTGACGATGTGCAGGCAAAAAATTAGCCTGAGTCACAAACTCCGCCACAAACTTAGAAGCAGGTTCAGTATAAATATCCTTTGGTGTACCAAATTGTTCTACAGATCCAGCTCTCATAACTGCCACTCTGTCAGAAATAGCCATAGCCTCCTCCTGGTCATGAGTAACAATAATTCCCGAAGCACCTGCATTTTTAAGAATATCCCGTAATTCCTGGCGTAATCTAATCCTCACCTGTACATCCAAGTTACTCAAAGGTTCATCCAATAACACCAAAGCTGGATTTGGCGCCAAAGCACGCGCCAAAGCTACTCGTTGCTGCTGACCTCCAGACAACTCGTGGGGATAACGATTTTCTAGATCAGACAAACCTACCAACTCCAGAACATCTCTTACCTGATGATTAATTTGTGTGCTTGACTTTTTCCCAGAATTATGTAATCCGAAAGCAATATTTTTGGCTACAGTCAGATGGGGAAACAAAGCATAATCTTGAAAGACCATACCAACATTACGTTTTTCCGGTACTATCCAATCATGTTTACCAGCAACTAACCGGCCATTAATTGTCACAATACCTGACTGTGGTTCCTCAAATCCAGCAATTATTCTCAATAAAGTTGTTTTACCACAGCCTGAAGGTCCCAATAAGCCTAGTATATCTCCCTGGTATAGTGTTAAATTTACATTTTGGACAGCAGTGGTAGTACTCCGAGAAAATTTCTTGCTCACACTCTCAAGATAGAGAATTACTGATTTGGTCATTTATTTCTTAACCTCCGTCATTTCAGTTATTAGTTATCAGTACCTTTAGCTGAAGCTAAAAACTTGAAATACTGAATTGAATATTTTTTTCATTTCCTTAAAAGTAAAAACTACTGACTTAATTTTATCGTCAAAAGTCACAAGTGATCAAGTCAAAAATTAATATAAAAACTGGGTTTATAAAAAAACATTGTGGAATTACCAACTGTTATGGAATAAACCAAATTTTAAAGAAAATTTGAGAATATATATAATAGTTCTCAAAGTCATCTACAAAGCTATTTATTGTTAAATTATTATAGCCATTATTTCAAGAAAAATTCTCATTTATTTTTTTCATTTTCAGAAAAGAAAAAGCTATTGACTTGATTTTATGGTCAAAAGTCATAAATAATCAAGTCAAAACTCAATGTAAAAACTAGGTTTATGAACAAACATTGGGGGGGTTACCAACAGTTATGGGAGAAACTCAATCTTAAAGAAAATTTGAGAATATATATAATAGTTCTCAAAGTCGTCTAGAAAGTGATTTTTTGTAAAATTATTATCACCTAATTGTTCTGAAAAATTCTTATTAAGTTTATGTAAACCTTTTTAATATATACAATTAAAATGTTAGGTCAAATGAAAAAATTTAACCGTCTCAACTGGAATGCTTCGACAATATTTGTTGTAGCGATCGCCTGCCTCATTTCAGCCCCTGTAGTATTTGTCCTGAGCAGTATTTTCTCTGATACAGGAGAAATTTGGAGTCACTTAGCCTCTACAGTTTTACCCCGTTATCTCCTGAACTCCTTTATATTAATGCTAGGAGTAGGTTGTGGAGTTTCAATCATCGGAGTAGGAGCAGCATGGTTAATCACAATGTGTCGTTTTCCAGGGAGCCGTATATTTGAATGGGCAATGTTATTACCTTTAGCAACTCCCGCCTATATTCTCGCCTACACCTATACAGAATTGCTAGAATTTTATGGCCCTGTACAAATGTGGTTGCGAGAAATATTTGGTTGGACTAGTATCAGTGATTATTGGTTCCCACAAATTCGTTCTCTGGGCGGAGCGATCGCCCTGTTAACCCTAACTTTATATCCCTACGTTTATCTACTAACGCGAGTCGCCTTTTTAGAACAGTCAACCTGTACTTTAGAAGCTAGTCGTTCTCTAGGAGCAAACCCATGGCGTAGTTTCTTCACAATAGCTTTACCTCTGGCTCGACCAGCAATAATGGCAGGTTTAGCCCTAGCACTAATGGAAACCCTCAATGATTTCGGTACGGTGCAGTATTTTGGAGTTGATACATTTACGACTGGCATATATCGTACTTGGTTTGGCATGGGTGAAAGAGTAGCAGCAGCACAATTAGCAGCAATGTTACTATTATTTATTTTATGGCTAATTTTGCTCGAACTGTGGTCGCGTCGGCAAGCAAAATATTATCAAACTAGCAGTCAACAACAAAACTTACAACAATTTCCCTTAGATAGAATACGAGGAATAGCAACATCTTTTGCTTGTTTATTGCCAGTTTTTTTGGGTTTTCTCTTGCCAGCAGGATTATTATTAGAAATGACTATAACTGAAAGTGGAGCCAGCTTTCGGGGTCGGTTTTGGGACTATGCTTCCCATAGCTTGACCTTAGCAGGAATTACCGCTATTTTAGGAGTGGCGATCGCTGTGATCATGGCTTATGGAGTACGTCTAAATCAAAATTTGGGAATGCGTATATCAACTCGTATTGCAGCCATAGGTTATGCTGTACCTGGTTCTGTTATTGCCGTAGGAATTTTGATTCCTATTGGTACAGTTGATAATGCTATTGATAGTTTTATGCGTTCCATGTTTGGCATCTCGACTGGTTTATTATTGAGTGGCACCATTACAGCATTAGTTTTTGCTTATTTAGTCAGATTTATGGCAGTAGCATTTGGTGCTGTTGAATCAAGTTTAGTGAAAATTAAACCAAGTTTAGATGATGCTTCCCGGAGTTTAGGTTATGGTTCTACAAAGACTTTAATTAAAGTTCATGTACCCATGATGTGGGGTGGGTTATTAACAGGAGCAATGTTAACATTTGTAGATGTCATGAAAGAGTTACCGGCAACAATGGTAATTCGTCCGTTTAATTTTGATACCTTAGCAGTAAGAGTTTATAACTTGGCTGCTGATGAAAGACTTACTGAAGCAGCCGGTCCGGCTTTAGCAATTGTATTGGTCGGAATAATACCGGTAATTATATTAAGCTTAAAAATTGCCAAGTCTCGTCAATATCAAGATTATTAGAGAAGCTCTCAGCCCTAATTAATTAGAAAGAATTAACATGTTAACTGATCATTAGCATTCATTTATCTGTTAAGTTTTAGCAGGTTTCGGATAATATTTTCAGCATTGAAAGCAAATCATTTTTTAGAAGAACTTTGTGCTCTCAAATTAGCTACAATTCTTTATAAGAGTATTATAAAATTATCAGTTTCATCAGCTTTGTTGCACAAAGCCTCTATTGTTATAAAAGCATCAAAACTTGATGATACTAATTTTAATAATTCCCCATTTTTTATTCCTGCCCAACCTTGTTCGGGAACTGTTATTACTTGATGATTTATGATTTCTTTTTTGAGTTTTTTAGGTAAGCACTCATCCAGCAATATTTTAATAAGTTTGTTTCAATAATGTTTCTTGAGCTAACTTTAATAGAGAAATTGCTTGTTCTTGAGTAACCGTAGGAAAATCATCAATAAAGTCTGCTATGGTTTCCCCTGCACTTAAATAATCAATAAGAGTTTTGAAGATAGCGCGAGTATTTTTAAAGACTGGTGTTCCTGATAATATTTCTGGAGATATTTCGATTAAATTATTGCTGATAGTTTTTGCTCTTTTATATTTTGATTTTTGTAATCTTTAATTTAAAGGATAATTGATAATTAGAGATACTTTTCATTATCAATTATCCATTATCCATTATCAACTAATTATTCTATTCCTTCTATCCGATCCTCCACTTGCTGATACAACTCCCGCAACCGATCCAAATTACTCTCACCTGTCTCCCAATAACCGCGACCATTCACCTCCAACAATGTAGCTACGATCTTCCGGAACGAATGGGGATTCAAATTCAACAACCGCTGCTGCATCTGCTTATCCTGAATAAACGTCTCATTGACATCCTCATAAACCCAATTATCAACCGCGCCTGCAGTCGCACTCCATCCCATAGTATTCACCAGACGCTTAGACAACTCCCGCACACCTTCATAACCATGAGACAACATCCCCTCATACCATTTTGGATTCAACATTTTTGTTCGCGCATCCAAACGCACCGTCTCAGACAAAGACCGTACCTGAGCATTCGCAGTCGTCGTATCCGCAATATAAGAAGCTGGTTGTTTACCATCACCCCTGAGAGTTGCCACAACTTTTGTCGGATCCGAATCAAAATAATGACTCACATCGGTCAAACTTATCTCAGACGAATCTAAATTCTGAAAAGTCGCATCAGCAGTTTTCAATGCCGACTCAAAAACTTTCCGGTTATCCTCCATCATTCCTGGGTTATCAGAATTAAAAGCAAAAGACTTGCGCTTCAAATACATTTCCTGTAATTCCGACTCATCTTCCCAAGTACTATTCTCCACCGCCAAATTTACATTTGCAGCATAAGAACCGGAAGCATTAGAAAATACCCGTGTTGCAGCTTGACGTAAATTCACTCCCAAATCTTCAGCTTGCTTGAGAGCATGCTTGCGAACAAAATTCATCTCTTCCGGTTCATGTGCTTCTGCTGCCATTTTCACAGCCTTATCCAAAAGATTCATTTGATTAATAAATAAATCTCGGAATACACCAGAACAATTAATCACCACGTCAACCCGGGGCCGACCCAACTCTTCAAGGGGAATTAACTCCAGCTTATTCACCCTACCCAAAGCATCAGGTACAGGTTTAACCCCTACCATCCACATCACCTGAGCAAGAGATTCACCATAAGTCTTGATATTATCAGTTCCCCACAAAACAACAGCGATAGTTTCTGGATACTGCCCACCATTCTCCTGCATCTGTCGTGCCAATAAACGATCAACTACAGTTTTTGCCGACTTAACCGCAGCAGCAGTAGGAATAGACTGGGGGTCGAGAGCGTGCATATTCTTACCAGTAGGCAAAACATCAGGGTTCCGAATGGGGTCGCCACCGGGTCCTGGTAAAATATATTCCCCTTCAAACGCTCGTAACAGAGAACCCAACTCATTATCAGCACAAACCTGTTCTAGGCAAAACTCTAAATATTCAAACAGAGGCTTGATAGCTTCTTCATCAACATCAGGAAAACCTGCTGCTTCCAGAGCTTCTATCCAAGGTGCTTTTTTCCTCATATTAAAGAAATTGAGTTTACCCACCATCGAAACTCGACCCTCAGCATCAGTTTGTTGGTGCACTAATGCCGCTACAGCAGCACGAGTCCCTTCCGTAATATTCTGAAGTAACTCCACATCTGCCAAAATACCTTTATTATTATTTTGGTAAAGTTCCTCAATATCCCGGTTGAGGCTATTAGCAATTATTCGAGGTAAACCAGTTATCCCTTCCTCTTCCCGGTCTAAACTAGCAATATTTACCAAAGTAGCGATCGCTTCCTCAGCAGTAGGAGGTTTACCAATAACGTGCAAACCACAAGGCAACAACCGGGACTCAATTTCCATCAACCTGCGATAAACATCCCCAACAACTTGATCCCGTTCCTCAGCGGTCAACTCCTGAGCATCTTTTTCCGGCAGAGTTACATCCTGGTCTAAATTCACTATCCGGCATTTATCCATAATAGTGTTAACAATAGGAACACCTCGCCCGCTATCCTTCAAAGTTTGATAGGAAGCTATTAACTCATTCAACTCCTGCAAACCTTTATATAAACCAGCATTTTCTGCAGGGGGAGTTAAGTAAGAAATAGTCTCAGCATAACTCCGGCGTTTAGCAATAGTTGCCTCACTAGGATTATTTGCAGCATAATAATAGATGTTGGGAATATTGCCTATGAGATTATCCGGGTAACAATGTCCAGACATACCAATTTGCTTGCCAGGCATAAATTCTAAAGAACCGTGAGTACCGAAATGTAGGACTGCATCTGCTTTCCAAATTTGTTCTAAATAGGTATAGTAAGCAGCAAAACCATGATGGGGACTTGCAGAATGGGAGAATAACAACCGCATGGGGTCCCCTTCATAACCAAATGTTGGTTGGACGCCGATGAAAACATTTCCGAAACTCTTACCGTAAATAAGTAAATTTTCGCCATCGCTATTCAGGTTTCCTGGAGGTAGTCCCCAATTTTCATGCAACCTTTCCGAGTATGGTGTCAGACGTTCATATTCTAGAACTGACATTCGGTAAGCAATATTGAGCTCCGGACTTTGATATTGGGCAGTAGCATCTTGGATGACTTGCTTCATTAATTCTTCTGCAGAGTCTGGCAAGTCTTGAATATCGTAACCATTGCCTTTGAGTGCTTTCACAACTTCATAGATAGAGCCAAATACATCTAAATATGCAGCACTACCCACATTCCCTTTATCTGGAGGGAAACTGAAAATAGTAATAGCAATTTTTTTATTCAGTTTGGGTTTACGTCTAAGACTTGCCCATTTAAGAGCGCGTTGAGCTACAGCTTCGATACGGTCTTGGAGAGCGATCGCTTTTCCCGTTGCTCCGTCTCGCCCAGACATAATGATAGGTTCGATCGCCCCATCAAGTTCAGGAATAGCTATTTGCAAAGCAACTTGTATGGGGTGGAGACCAAGGTCACTTTCTTGCCATTCTTCAGTAGTTTGGAAAACCAGAGGTAATGCTACCATGTAGGGTCGGTTCAACCTTTTTAAAGATTCTACCGCTTTTGGATGGTCTTGTCTAGCAGGTCCACCTACCAATGCAAAACCAGTTAAAGAAATAACCGTATCTACTAATGGTGTAGGTTCAACTCCTTTAGTTACCACTTCCCAAAAGTAGGCATCGACCGGTTTAGAAAAATCTAATCCTCCGGCAAATACAGGCAGAACTCGCGCTCCCATTGCTTCCAACTCTTGCAACATGGCAACATAATGAGCATCATCTCCTGTCACTAGGTGGGTTCGCTGCAAGACAAGACCAACACAGGGGGCCAGGGGATCTTTCAAATTTTCGGAAATGTCTTTACGGTTGTTGTACCAGTTGAGATATTCTTTGACATCCTCAAACATTTTGGGCGCCAGGGGATGCCAGATACCCATGTCTGGATAAACAACAGGATCGACATATTGTAGAGAACTTTTTTTCTGGTCTTTGAAAACGTATTTGTCTGCCAACATGAGCAGGAAATTTTCCAGGTTTTCCGAGGAACCTCCTAACCAATACTGGAAACTCAGCATAAAGTTTCTAGCATCTTGGGCTTTGTCAAGAGGCATATACTTCAAAACTTTTGGCAGAGTTTGTAGTAATTTCAACATTCCGTCTTGAAAAGAAGAACCAGATTTTTCTTTCCGCTTCCGCATAAATTGAGCAATGGCGCTTTTGCTCTGGCCTAGTTGGGCCATTGAGAATGTTCCCATTTTATTCAGGCGCATCACTTGTGGCATGGAAGGGAAAACCACAGCAGCGTCAAGTTTGTCGCGATGGGGTGTGACGGCTTCTACGACTTTTTCTGCTAGGTCTTCAATGAAAATTAGGGAAGCTATAAAGATGTTAGCTTCGGAAACTTCTCGCCTAAAGTTTTCATAGTTTTTTGGGTCCCGGAGTTCTTCAATTAGATAGCCACTTATTTCTATGGCCAGATTAGGATTTTTTTCATTTATAGAACGCACTGCTGCTGAGAGGGAGCTTTGATATTGAGCTTCTAAAACTATATATACGACTTTTAAGAGCGATCGCCCTTTTAAGTCTGCTGGGACAATGTGGCGAACAGTAGGCTTTACGGATGTGAACATTAAGTGTTGCTCCTTGAGGGTAATAATAAATAAGTATTACTATCAAATATCAAAAAATTTTAAACAAAGGTAGGGTAAAGTCTTAGTTTGACACAATTCGATAAGAACTTTTAAATTTTTCGTTACATCTATTGACTAAAAGCAATTTATATAAGATTATGTATATCTTTTAAACTTAATATTTTGTGATGAATTAAGTAGATGATAAATTTTTCTGATAAATGGAAAAGTTAATATTGTTTTATGGAAGTCAAGCCTCTTCTTATTGCCCCCCGGAGAAAGTCAACTCTCTACTTACCCTTTTGTTATAAATATCTTTAGTTCATCGGAGACAAAAAGTGTATTGAATAATAATTTTTTTGAGGACTTAAAATAGTTTTGCCTAGCTACTATAGTTTTTCTCTCTACTCCCCTTTTAACTCGCGGTTAGATTTCCGGTAAGGTTTTCAGAAGTTCCTGAGCAGAAATAGCCTGTATAGACCAGGCTAATTTCCAGACTATAACTGGAGAATATTTGTAATACTAAGGGTAAAAAAAAGAATGCTTTTCTCGGGTAAAGCTTCAATTATTAACAGACTATTTCTAAACAAAACCTTAAGCTTTTGTAGGAAGGCTTAGGTAGACTATAGATAGGAAAAGTCGTATATTTTAAAGAGAAAGTACTTTTAACTCCTAGACTTACTCTACCAATCAAAGTTATTAAAGTACTCAAGGTATAGTAGATACTAATCATTATCTAACCTATCATTATCTTGAACATAAAGTTGTCTTGAATATGTTTAATTAGATCTAGGTATAACAATACAAATATTCCTATTTATAACCCTCTGATAAATGTCTAATAAATCAAAGAAGATATTTAAGAACTAGAACCTAAGGAGTGACTAAGAAAGGCTAAAAAAAAATTGTAAAGTTTCTTCTAGATTCTGAAAATATGGTATTATAATAGGACTAACTTATGGTTTACAATAATCATAAAAATAAATAATTATATTTGTAATAAAAACTCTTACCTAACTTAAGAACAAGCATTTTATTTTCAGTAAATTTGACCTTGATTTTGCTGAGACTAATACTAGTAAAGGTAAAATAATTGTCGAAGCTACCACGGTATTAGAATCAGAAAAAGTGCTGATGATACAAAGCATCATACAAAACATCATAAAAATTAAGAATTTATCTTTAATATTAAGGGGAAAGTAAACAACTGAAATTACATTAGTAATACAAGTAATAGATTTTATATCTATTAATTAATTTCCCGAAAATCTGTGATCCTATTAAATCACATAAAATATCAGAATATTGGCTCAAAAAGTTATGAGTAAAGTAGGAAAAATATTAAATTTTACTGTTAATCTATTGAGGCTAAATATTAACAGAGACTAGATAAGCTAACAGAAATATTGCTAACATTTCATATATCACATCCCAGTTAGCTAAATATACTAGTCCGAAAAAAAATCAGGGGTAGAAATAGTTTTATGCTTTCATTATGGTGAGAGTTAGGTATTGCTATGACATTTTGGGAAGTTTTTATAAATAATTTAGGTATAAAATTCCATTATTTCCAATAAATAATATTCATACTATAAGTCAGAATTAATATTCTAATTATAACTGCTGGCTGTTGACTAAACCTATGACTATCTAATGTAAAATTTTAAAATTATGATTGAGTATTTTTTTCTGTCTTAATCATTGTTTCTCAAAGCCAATTTTTTCCTGAATAATATAGTAAGGTCTTTGCCGAACTTCATCATAAATTCTACCTATATATTCTCCAATAATTCCTAAAGAAAGTAGTTGAATTCCTCCCATAAAAAATGTAGTAGTTAAACCATAAGCCCAGGAGAGAAATTCTTTTCCTAAAATAAATTTAACGTAAAGACCAATTAAGCCAATAATAAAAGATAAAATTGCTGAGACTAAACCTAAAATAGTTGCCATTTTTAGAGGAATTGTAGAAAAAGAAAATATGCCATCAAAAGCAAGTTTAAATAATTTAGAAACTGACATTTTTGGCTCACCCCTATATCGTGGTCCTCTTTCTACATAAACTCCTATTTGTTTAAATCCAGCATAAGCTCTTAAACCACTTAAATATTTATTGCGTTCTGGCATTTGCCGTAAGGTTAGAATCACTTTTCTATCCATTAATGAAAAGATTCCTGCATCCATGGGAGTTACAATTCCTGACAACTTTCTTTGGATGTAATAAAAGCTTTTAAATGCTAATCGTTTTAACCATTTTTCTTTGCGATTTTTTCTAATGGCATATACTACATCATATCCCTGTTGCCAAAGCCTCAAAAAACTGATAATTGCTTCTGGAGAATCTTGTAAATCTCCATCCATAAGAATAACTGCTTTACCATTAGCATGATCTATTCCAGCAGATAAAGCACATTGATGACCGAAGTTTCTGGAAAAGCTAATAATTTTGACTTTTTGATTTTTATGGTTTATTTCTTTTAGTAATTCTAAAGAATTATCTACACTTCCATCATTGATGAAAATTACTTCACTGCTGCTATCAAGTTTGTCTAAAATATCTGATAATCTGCGCCACAGCTCAGGGATAATTTCTGATTCATTAAAAATGGGAATAACTACAGAATAATCAATATATTTCATCGTATTTACTAACTATTTTAACAATAATACAAATTTTTTTTATGATTGTCAACCTAAGCATAATTAATATAATTTATAATCAAGGAATAAAGATTATATAGAGTAAAATTACTTTTCATATTAATTATTAATAATCAGTCTATTTATTCTGATAAAAACCTATTTTTTGTATTTGGTATTTCTTCCTTGAAAGCAAGCATCATAATTTTAGGTACAATATTATAAATGTCATTATTTCTAGTTTCCTGTATTTTATAATTTTCAGAATAAATAAATTACGTTCCAGGCAGTTTATCAGAAAAAAATTTAGTTATTTTGAAAAGTTTATTAACTGTTAATACGACTTTCAATACCCCTATAAATTACAGAATAGAGTGGTTAATAAAATGCCTTAACTTAGAAGTAAAAGTTATAAAATTGCGGTTTTTAAATTACTGAATTTAGTTGATAAATGAAGTATCTAAGGTTACCTTGCTTGATTTATAAATAATCTATTGTTAAAAATGATGCTTGATTAGGTTATGAACCAGATGTAATTGTTGTCAGCCGAAATTACTTTTAAAATTAACTAGGATGGGAAAAAAATATACTTTTTTTTAAATTACTGAATGTGGTTAATAAAATGCCTTAACTTATTAGTTAATCAATCAACAATCTAAGATTATTTTGCTTTATCTACTAAATAATCTATTATTAAAAATGATAGTTGATTAGGCTATAAAGCAGATGTAATTGTTGTCAGTCGAAATTACTTTGAAAATGAACCAGGTGGGGAAAAATAATATACTTTAATAAATGGTTAGTCAATTAAGTTAGTAATTGAAATTATAAGTAGTAATTGGAGGAATAATTATGCCTTTAAATTAGATGCTTATCAAACTATAGGTATTGAATAATATTGGATTTGTAGATAATTTTGGATTAGATATAAGAGAATTTATCGGTTATGCCAAAACCCTAATTTTTAAAGTTAATATCTTGAAAATAGAAATTATAAATCTAATCAATTTCAGGAAAACTACTTATTTAATCTTTTAATTTTCCTAAATCATAATTGATTACAGCACAATTTTTATATAATAAAAACACTAATTTATAATAAAAATTGTCTTTAAATTTTCATGCTTTTATGGCAGTTATAATTCAGTATTCAGGAGACTATAGTTAGACAAAAATTAGCCTATAAAAAAAATTACAATTTCATGGAATTGAGAAAATCAAGTTACTAAAAAAAAAGATTTTTAGCCGAGATTGTCTCAAACATAACTGTTAGAAGCTATTGGTCATAAAAAATAAAATTTACACTAGACTTAAGGAGACAAATACCAATTAATAAAACTGACCAAAAAATTAAATATAAAATTTGTATTTCTTGGCGCTTTAGCTACTCTATAAAGTAGAGATTATTTGGTGAAAAAAATAAAGTACAGCAGGAATTGACAATACCATTTATCAACAACTTTCTATCCTGAGATATGAAGTAGGGGAAGGACATACAAAGGTAAGTTATTAATAATTGATACTATAAGGCCTGAGTATGGGAGGTCTGGGAGAAAAATCTATTTTTATTAATGCCGCTTGTGTATCTTCGAGCTCCTGTACTCCCCAGGCTCCCTTTACTTTTCCTTACTCCTATAACTAATTATCACGATCGCGCATCTGCTTCAACAACTCCACTACATCTTTATGACCTTCTGAACCTACCCAGAGGAAAGGTGTCCATTTGTTGTGATTTTTTGCCCTAATATTTGCTTCCCTTTCTAGTAAAGTTTGCACTATACCAACATGACCACTACTAGCAGCAGTCATCAAAGCAGTCATACCAAAATTAGTAGCAGCATTAATATCAGCACCGACATCTAACAATAGTTGCAAAATTTCCTGGTTGTCACCAGCAGCAGCACCCATAAAAGGAACCCAACCATCAATGTCATTGCCATTGACATCTGAACCAGTAACTAATAATTTTTTCACGATCTCTACATGGCCAGTTTCAGCAGCAACAATTCAAGCAGTTGAACCCTCTGAGTCTTGAGCGTTGACATCCACACCCCCACTTAGCAAAGTTTCAACTTGAGCAACATCTCCAACTTTAATGGCATCTATTAATTCTGTCACTTAATTTTCTCCTATAATTTAGTTAGTATATTAGTTCATAATACCGTTTTACTAAAAGTTAGCTCCTCCTTATTCCTTTAAGGGGAAAGTCAAAAGTTGCAATAACATTTTAGGTGGTGGTGCAAAGTGAATTAGTATAAATTAAAAAAGTTTACCTCATGCCTTCCATCATGGAAAAAGTTGATATTGTCATCCTCTCAAATGGTCCGGGAGAATTAGTTACCTGGGTAAGACCTGTTGTACAAGAGTTGCGACAACAGGCGAATATTGATATGAGAATTTCTCTTGTTCTCTCCCCTTGTCCTCATGCTACGGGAAAAGAAGTAGCGATCGCTCGTTCTTATCCAGAAGTAGACCGGGTACAACCACCTGAATTTTTTTGGCGGTTTTTGCTCTGGGGTAAGACGGCAGAAAATTGGCATTGGTATCCTCAAGGAGTAGTTTTATTTCTGGGAGGTGACCAGTTTTTTACTGTTGTGGTGGGAAAACGTTTGGGTTATCGCACTGTTATCTATGCTGAGTGGGATGCTAGATGGTGGCGTTGGGTAGATAAATTTGGCGGGATGAAACCAGAAGTTTTTGCTCAGGTTCCTCCCAAATATGCTGATAAATTTACTGTTGTGGGAGATTTGATGAATGAGGTCAGAAGTAGCAATAAACTCAGAGCTCAGGACTCAGAATTCAGGACTCAGAATTCAGAATTAGTAATAAATTCAGAACTCAGAACCCAGAACTCAGAATTCAGAATTAGTAATGAACTTGCATCTGAAAACTTAGAAGTGAGAAGTAATTTTTCTAACCCTTCAAAAGGGGAGAGTAGTGTGGAGTTAATTGGGTTATTGCCTGGGTCGAAACCTACTAAGTTGTCTTTAGGTGTACCTTTAACTTTAGCGATCGCTCAACATCTCCATAAAATTCGTCCGCAAACTAAATTTATAATTCCGGTAGCTCCCACCCTTGACTTAAATACTTTAGCTAATTTTGCTGACCCGGAAAAAAATCCAGCAATTGAAAAAATGGGGGGTGTGGGAGCAAAATTATTAACGCCTTCTTTGAATAGGAAGAAAACAGATAGTAGAAAACAGGGAGCATATTTTGAAATTCAAAATTCTCATCTGGTGACAACTGGAGGTTTAAAAATAGAATTAATCACCCGGAACCCTGCTTATGACCTACTTTCTAAATGTCGTCTTTGTCTGACTACTGTCGGTGCGAATACTGCTGAGTTAGGTTCCCTGGCAATACCGATGATAGTTTTGTTACCCACTCAAGAATTAGATGTTATGAGAGCGTGGGATGGTTTACCTGGGTTACTTGCAAATTTGCCAGTGGTTGGCGCTGCTTTTGCTACCGGAATTAATTGGTTAGTGCTCCGTAAGGGACAACTGTTTGCTTGGCCAAATATTTGGGCAAAACAGGAAATTGTGCCTGAGTTAGTAGGGAAATTAAAACCCGAAGTTGTGGCAGAGTTGGTTTTAGAGTTTCTGACTCATCCAGAGAAGTTGGCAGAAATGCGCGATCGCCTCTGTAATGTGAGGGGTAAACCAGGGGCAGCACAAAAGTTAGCAGAAATTGTATTATCGTTGAGCTATGGTAGTCAAATATAATAAGATGCGACATTGGTGATCACAAATTACTATTTGCCTACCCTAATACAGTTGCCTGAAAGTCTTGATCCCAGTAGTCATTCAAAACACCAGACTCAAAAATTCCGAAATTTTCTAATTCGTTAGCACTGCCAAATATGACTATGAAAGCGCGGTTGCGTACTATTGATGCCACCACTGCCGGATAGTCAACCTCACGATATTCGTCATTATTCAAGTACTCCGCTATGATAGTGACTGCGCCAGAGAGCTTGGTATCTGGGCTTGTGGAGAAACCACGAAGGCTACCCCGAATACCGTGCTTTCGGGTGAAGTAACGACTTCATGGATTAGCTAGCCTGATCAACTAGCTGAATGTGTAGCCTGGTTGAAGCCCTAAGCCTGCCCTGCTCAAAGGTAACAAACCTTCTAATTTCGCTGGATGACTGTAAATTTAATTAAATATACAACATATTCATAAAACTGATATAAAACATTATCAGGACTTACGGACGGGCATTTCCTGAGGGTGAGGGCGAATACCAGAAGGCCCCTATATAGGTGGGAACTAGATAAATTTGCGTAAGTTCTGGTCATGAACTATAACATTTTTCAAATTTATTCGATAAGGCTCGACGGGAAATTTTTTTCCTAATTATTCAGAAGGAAAATGTAACCAGAATTGACTTAATAAGTATATTAACTTTTTGGAATTAGACACTAGCATATAGTATAATGATATATATAAATCTATATGTAAAGATAAAAATAAGTGATCAATGGCATTAACAATAGACAAATTATTCGACGAACAATTCTATCTCGAAACTCACCCAGGAGTAGCTGAAGCAGTTGCCAATAATATTATCAGTGATGGTTTTTTCCACTTTACTAGATTCGGTCAATTTGAAGATCGTGACCCCAGTAGGATTTTTAATACTAACTTTTATCTCACTACTAATCCCGGAGTTGCAACTGCTGTAGAACAAAATATTCTCACCCCTACAGAACACTTTATCAACTTTGGTCAGTTTGAACAACGAGATCCTAGTGCTTTGCTGAACACCAGTTTTTATCTGGAGCGTTATCCAGATTTAGCTGAAGTAGTTGTAAATACCCCACTCACAGCCACAGAACACTTTCTCAATTTTGGTCAATTTGAAGGTCGGTTGCCACGCCTGTTATTTAGCGATATTTATGTATTTGGTGATAGTTTATCTGATACAGGGAATCTTTTGGCTGCTGCTGAGAATTTTTTGGGTGCTACCGATGAGTTTGTGTTGGAATTTTTTGCTCCCTATTTTGAGGGGCGTTTAAGTAACGGTCCCGTATGGGTAGAAACTCTCGCACCTCAGTTAGAATTAACATCTGATCCTAACCTCAATTTTGCAGTCAGTGGAGCTACCACAGGAATTAGCAATAATGGCAACAACAGGTTACCAGAGGGTACACCTCCTATTTTTATAGGTTTACAAACGCAAATTGATGACTTTATTGCAGACACTCCTACCACTGATCCAGATGCTTTATATGTAGTATGGGCAGGAGCTAATGATTATTTAGGCGCTGGAAATTTGGATGCCCAGTCAACTGTAGATAATTTGTTAGATGCAGTAAATAGCCTTGCCGATACTGGAGCCAAAAATTTTGTTTTACCAAATCTACCAAACCTAGGAGTGATTCCAGTTGGACAGGCTCTTCCTCCTGAACGACAACAGGGATTAACTTTATTAACTGAAAGTCATAATAATACCCTAGCAACAGCTTCCCAAATATTAGAACAAAACCCAAATATTAATATTGTTAATCTTGATATTAAAACTTTATTTGATAATATAATTGCTAATCCTGATGATTTTACTTTGACAAATGTTACAGATAATTTCTTGACTTCTGGTTTGGATGACCCTAGTGGCTTTTTATTCTTTGATGATATACATCCTACTACTAATGTTCATAGTTTTATAGCAGAGAATACGATGAAATCAATTACACAAATTCCAGAACTGCTCAGTATTGTAGAAACTTCTCTGTGAGGAAAACAGAAATTACGCGGAAAAACCCGAAAACCAGGTTTTTTTAGATGTCTATTAGGCATCTAAATAAGTTTCTTATAAAGTGAAAAAATTACCGGGATTATAGGGATTAATAATAGTTAAAAATTAAGTTCTTTTTTCTCTATCAAAAATAATAGTATTTAGACAACTAATTAAGATATTTTGACTATCTTTGTAACTAATTTATTTTGAATACAAAATCAATTTTATAGCTAATAAACTTGATTTATTCTGATAAAAAAAATTCTAAAATTTAAGTTTTTTATAACACAAATAGTAGAGCATATAGTTGAGTCTCAAATATTTAGAGATGAAACATACTTGTTACCTATTTAGTAGTCTACTTATTTAGAGCGATCGCTCTATTCTAGATAAATTTACTCTAGTTATTGCATAGTAGTTTACCACTGCCCATCACTCTATAAAATTACTCATATTTGACTAGAGAAAAGCTCCTATATATTCTGGAGCGATCGCTTCCAATATTTCCCTGAGAACTAGAGCAGCTATAGTTGATGTCAAAGCCTTAAAATACTGAATTTTATTTTTTTCATCCCCCTTAAAAGGGAAGCTTAAAAACTTTTTTTTGTTTTTGGCATATACTTGCTTGGTGAGAATAATAAAGTTAATTCTAGGTAGTATAACTTTAACTTTAGATAGAAATTTTGAGATTTATCGAAAAAATATAAATAAAACTCTAGATTTGATTATTCCTGTTAATTTATAATGGAATTATTTCCATATCATAGACATACTAAAATGAAAAAAATCTCCATTATTCATCAATCAAAGCATTTCCTAATACTTATTTTATAGACACTTTTTCCGAGAATTATATAGAAAAATAGAGAAAAAAAAAGACTCTTTAACTATCAATTATTCATTATCAATCATCCATTATTAGCT
>JAGGDU010000228.1 GCA_018457135.1 Trichodesmium erythraeum GBRTRLIN201
TCTTGTGCCACACGCTTATTGTTACCATATTTTCTATCTTTATACAACAAAGCCGCTTATCTAAATAATCCTTCCTTACCTGATGCTGAGCGAAATAGATTAGAAGAAGCTGTCATAAAATATCACCAGTGGAGACATGAACTAGATATAGTCGAAGCCATGCAAGCTGATACTGTGGAAAAGTTAGTAGCAGCTACCAATAAATACAAGGGTTTTCCAGATAACTTTATTAAAATGGTATAATACTAACTTGAAAAAAGAATGTTACAAATAGTTTCAAACTTTAGATGTCCAATAATTTCCTAAAATTACTATAGCGTTAAAGTTCATGACTTTTAACTTTTCACTCCTGACTTTTAACTTGAAAACCCTATAATGTATCGTAAACCAACTATCTCATTCGATCGCGGGACTCTTATCCTCCATCCCCCACCCCAGGGAAAAACTTGGATAGACTACGCTACCTGGGATGACCGGGTAGAAAAATTCCGGGTTAGGGCAATAGACTATCGGCCTTTAGTAGAATTGTTAAAAGCAGAAAAAATCGACTTTATTGACAAAGCTAAAGAGTTTGCACCTCTTGAGCTCATTCCTAGTTTCGAGATGCTACCCTACCCCCATCAGGAAGCTGCATTAAAAGCTTGGAAACAAAATAATAGAAATGGAGTTGTTATCCTCCCCACTGCTTCGGGTAAAACATATTTGGCACAACTAGCAATGCAGGCAACTCCCCGCAGTACCCTTGTAGTAGTGCCTACCCTAGATTTAATGCACCAATGGTATGCACATTTAAACGCAGCGTTTCCCGATGTAGAGGTAGGGTTGCTCGGAGGTGGTTCTAGGGATAAAACACCAATTTTAGTAGCAACTTACGATAGTGCAACTATTCATGCCGAGACGATCGGAAATAAATATGCTCTATTAGTTTTCGATGAATGCCACCACTTGCCCACTGATTTTTATCGGGTGATAGCCGAATACGCGATCTCTCCTTATCGCCTCGGTCTTACCGCTACCCCTAACCGTTCCGATGGTCGTCATTCTGACCTAAATTATTTAATTGGACCTACCGTTTTTAGCAAAACTCCTGAAGAGTTAGCAGGTAGCGCCTTAGCTGACCATAAAATCGTGCAAATAATGGTTAAACTATCGCCACAAGAGCGTGAAGAATATAACAAGTTAATGATAATTAGAAATGACTTTTTAACACAGGCAAATATTAAATTAGGTGGGGTAAATGGTTGGAAAAACTTTGTTATAGCGAGTGCTCGTTCTACTGCTGGTCGTCGAGCAATGCTAGCTCACCGTCAAGCTAAAGAAATTGCTCTTGGTACTGAGGGAAAATTGCGAACTTTAAGTAATTTACTGGTTCAACATTTCCCAGAACGTACCTTAATTTTTACAGCTGATAATACTACAGTTTATCGAATTTCCCATGACTTTTTAATCCCGGCAATTACTCATCAAACACCTGTAAAAGAACGCCATGAAGTTTTAAGTAAATTTCGGACTGGGGAATATAAAACTATTGTAGCTTCTCATGTTTTAAATGAAGGTGTTGATGTTCCAGATGCGAGGGTAGCAGTTATTTTGTCTGGTACAGGTAGCGAACGAGAATATATTCAAAGGTTAGGTCGAGTTTTGCGTCGAGGTAGTGATAAAAATAAGTTAGCAATTTTGTATGAAGTTGTTACAGAAAATACTACTGAAGAGCAGACTTCTCGCAGACGTAGAGCTGGAATTAAGAGGAAAAAGTCTCATCAAGATCAAGATGAAAAACAGGAAAATTCCGTTGTTCAGCAGTTAGAAATTATTAAACCAGAACCTAATTATGAAATTAATAATCCAGCCGCTCAAGCTGTAGCTGAACCTGGAGTAAAATGGGATTATGAGAAAGAAAATGATGTAAAAACTCCAGAGGATAACTTGCCCAACCAAAAATTTGCTAAATCTCAAGAGCAAGACCAGGAAAAAACAGAACTTCAACCATTAGAAAATATTCAGCCAGAACCGATTTATAGAATTAATAATTCTACTACTAAACTGGCTGCAGAACCAGGTAAAAAGTATAAAGAATATGGGAAAGACAACCCTGAGGAAGAATCTGTTAAATCTCAAGAGCAAGAACAGGAAAAAACAGAACTTTAACTATTAGAAAATATTCAGCCAGAACCGATTTATATAATTAATAATTCTACTACTAAACTGGCTGCATAATCAGGTGTAAAATATCGAAAATATGAGAAAGACAGCCCTGATAAATAATCTGTTAAATCTCAAGATTAAGAATAGGAAAAAACAGAACTTTAACCATTAGAAAATATCCAGCCAAAACCGATTTATATAATTAATAATTTTGCTACTAAATTAGCTGTATAAACAGGTGCAAAATATGGAAAATATAAGAAATATAACACTGACAAATAACCTGTTAAATTTCAATAGCAAGAAGAGGAATAAACAGAATTTCAACAATTAAAAAATATTCAGCTATAACAGATTTATAGAATTAATAATTCTGCTAGCTGAATGCTTATTTATTTTATTCTAAATTTCTGATTCCTTATTATACTATAAACCTAATCTCTGTAAAAGAGGAACAATAATATAATGACTTACACCCAGACAAAAACCAGCAATACAACCTAATAAACCAAAAAAACTTATACTAGCAAAAAATTCTAATAAACTAGGCTGACTTTGACTCACCACAATAAACTCTAAAAATAGCTTTGGAAATATATTTAATTGCTCAAAACCAACAAAAACGATCGCTGTCAAACCAGCAACCAACAAAGCATAAACCGAATGATACCTTCTTAAACCTAAACCCAGAGTAATAACACCAGTCGCTACTCCCACAGACAACTTACCCATAATTTCTAGAATAATTAAATCCTCTGTTGTCGTATAGACACTGTTAGCAACTTGAGAAAATTGCCAACATAACCCACCTAAAATATAACCAATAATTCCCACAAATGCAGCCAACCAATAACGACGACGCTGACCAAAACCTCCCACATCAGTTAAACCAACTCCCGTCCCTAAGCCTGCCAAACCAAAGACAACTATTTCCGGACCAATAGTTAAAGGAACATCTGACACCAGAAACAAAAAATTAGAAAATAAACCAGCAAAGCGATCGCCAACTCCTGACCAATAAGCAAAAATTAATCCGAATATCGCCCCAAGACTTCCCCCGACTCCTCCCAGTATCATTTCCCAAAATGTATCTACACAACCTGCAACTATTTGATGAACTATTTGAGATGCAGTAAGATACAGCCTACTAATATTCTTACCCAAGTTGATCAACTGAAGCTTCAGGAAATTTTTAATCCTTGTAGCAAAAATAGATATTCCCAGAGACCTCTTTTGTTGTCGATAAATTTTAGCTAAACGGACTTGAACTTCTGCTGCCGTAGCTGGTCGTTGAGATACATCTAAACTAACCATATCATCAAGTAAATTAGCCAAAGTCGAATTCACAGGCTTTAACTGTCGCCACTTCAGTTTACCAGTGGAGGGATCTTCCAAGTCTGTCGGATATTGACCAGTTAATAAATGAATGCAAGTACGACCCAAAGCATAAAAATCTGTAAAAGGACCTATTTCACCTCCAGTAATTTGCTCTGGGGGACTATATCCAGGGGAAACTAACCGAGTTGTACTGCATTTTGGCACAGTTTTTGTAGGTTTGATTCTATAGTTATTCATTTGTTTCACTCCCCCAAAGTCAATTACTATTAGTTGACCCCT
Organism: Trichodesmium erythraeum GBRTRLIN201; assembly: GCA_018457135.1. Classification (GTDB taxonomy): domain Bacteria; phylum Cyanobacteriota; class Cyanobacteriia; order Cyanobacteriales; family Microcoleaceae; genus Trichodesmium; species Trichodesmium erythraeum. The sequence goes on from JAGGDU010000228.1 coordinate 3,763, forward strand.
CTTTTTTCTTTGATGATGAGAAAAAGTTGGGGATAATTTTGTCAGGGAGGAAATTTCCAATCCTCGTAACATTAAATTAGATGGTTTAATGTCTCTGTGAATAATTTTTCGGTTGTGTAGTTCCCTAAAAATTTCTATTGCTTGGAGAAGCCAGTCGATCACATAAATATCGGGACATCCTTGGGGATATTGTTCGATAATTTCTTCTAGGGTACAACCATCAATTTTTTCCATCACCAAACATGGCAAAAAACATTGGCTAGAATGGCCAACTTCTGACTTACTATTTCGCCTGCGGAGGTGAAAATAGTCTTCTGGTTCCACCTTGGGAATGCCAGAATGATTCAAATTTGCTAGAACCCAAGCTTCCTGATCAAACAACTCAAGAGCTTTTGGGGAAGTTTCTAGTAATACTTTTAGGACACGTTCGGTTTGAGTTTTTTTGTCCCAAACAATATAGATGTTGGCAAAACCACCTTTACTTATTTTTCTCAGGGGAATGTAGCGATCTTTGAGTAGCACAGGGGTGCCACAATTTTGGCAAAATTTATTGCCCCATATCTGGATTGGATTTGGACAATGGGGGTTTATACAGTGGATTTTTGATAATAGGGACTGATGTACAGTCATTGTCAGAAGTTAGAATTTAGAAGTTGTGTTTGTCACAGAAATTTTGAGCAACTCTTTAAAAACATTTCGCCTTAAAAGGCAGAGTTTTATACCCAATTTTTTCGATCGAACCTAGCTACACAAAACTAATATAGCGTTTCATTAAAGAATACAACGGGTATTTCATAACAACATCCGGTTATCAAAAGGTGTTCTGTCAAAATTCCCCCTGACCATCTCTCCTGAAAATTTTAAGAAATGTTAAAAATTATTATCAAATTGACAAAGGCTAGATAATTTTACTAAGTGTAGTATAAAAGAATAATGTAGGTTAATATATTAAAATACAAAGAACATCTATGAAATTAGTAGCTGACAAGAATTGATAACTAGTTGGATATGGAAGTAGCCATCAAGAATAGGGCAATTATTAGGAATATATAGAGTTACTTTCCCTAATGTATACATCTTCAAATCAGCGACAAACGATGTTAAATTTAGCAATGGAGTTCACAAACAGGTATGCTTCTCATTCTGCGAATGACTGCGTGTACTAGAGGAGCTGGATAATTTCGACATTGCTAAGGTGAAGTAGAAATAGAACTGATATAAGCGAGCCTCTTCAAAGATTTATGTAGATAATCTTAGATTTCTCAGAACAGTTCCGAAAGGATAATTATAAAATGGAAGCGCTTTCTCAAGAGATTCTTTCTGAAGACATAAGAAGTTATTCCCACAGTTCCAAACTCGGAGATATACCAAAAGGCAGAGGCTAAAAGGCAGAAAGGAAAAGATTGACCGTTTAAGGTTTCAGCATTTGGTTTTTCCCTCATCCCCCTTAGTTTCTGTGGGTTTTATTTGATGATTATTCAATTTTTTCACTCCCCAGGGCAAACGTATCTTGTCTATAAAGGGGGTAATTTTGAAGAAGTCATGCTTTATGGCGCTTGTTGATAAAAGACTTTCCATTTATGGCTTTTATTTGATTTTCAAAATATATATTAGGAATCAGCAAATTAGATGGGTTTGCTTTGTTTTACTCCCCCAAAGTCAATAGCTACATTACCTCAATGGAATAGGGAGGCAAGAAATCCTCAATAGGCAGAGGCTAAAGGGCAGATTTATTTTTTTTATTCCCTTGAAAGGGGAGACTTTAGACCTCCTGAATCTACTCAATGAAGATGATTTATATAATATAAATATAATAGTATAAATACTTAGGTTTTTTTATACTACTTTAAACGTTACAAGTATATTTGGGGAATGTGAGATTAGATTTAACAATCTATCCTTAACAGATCTAAAAATATTTTTCATTCCACTAACGTACATCTAATTTGCTTAGTACGAGTCAAATTAAGGAAATCTTTATAGTTAAGAATAATCCATTTTGGTAACTTTTATTTTTGTAGTAAAAAAATGCAGATTAAATGTAGGATAGTTGAGTATTTTCACAGGATAGTTATTAATAGATAGATGCTAAATAATTAACCCCACCATGAAAATTAATTTAGGGATTTTTTTGTTGCTATATTGGCTGGTGATTTTGTTTATGAAAAAAACGATTATTTCCTTTAATCGTTAGTCATACTTACTAGAAAACATCAAAGTATAATTGCTGAGATTAGTTAATCATCAGAGTCTTGAGTTTGTCCTAAGTATGTTATTTTCTTATGATCCCTTATAGCTTACTTAATAGCTCACTGAGTATTTAATCTTATTGTCAGAAGTAAGTTTTGATGTGCATATCTATGTTTGTTTGTCAATAAGTAATTATGCACTTGATTTATTGATAACTATTACTACGATAAAGTCAACAAATGTAACAAAAGGATTAAAAAAAGTTATCAATAAAAAAAAAATCTTTTAAGTAAAAAAGTTACAATTCTTGATACTATCTAAGATACAATGCAAGATACACTCAAGAAATGCGGTCTACTTGACCGTTAACACCTGTGGATGAGCAACCGTCAACGGCCTCAGTAGAAACAGGAATTAAACATCAATTTGTCACTTTTTGTGACTTTTTGTATGAGCTTTATGAGTTTATGAAGCAGTAAAGAAATTCTTAGGAAAATTAAGATATGAGTTACGCTAAAACACAAACTCAGTCTAAATCTGGGTATCAGGCTGGAGTAAAAGACTATAAACTGACTTACTATACCCCTGATTACATACCAAAAGATACAGACCTTTTAGCAGCTTTCCGTATGAGTCCTCAACCTGGAGTTCCTCCAGAAGAAGCTGGTGCTGCAGTGGCTGCTGAATCTTCTACTGGTACTTGGACAACAGTATGGACTGACTTATTGACTGACCTTGATCGCTACAAAGGTCGTTGTTATGATATTGAATCTGTTCCTGGTGAAGATAATCAATATATTTGCTATGTAGCTTATCCTCTAGATTTATTTGAGGAAGGCTCTGTAACTAATATGTTAACCTCTATTGTCGGTAACGTATTTGGTTTCAAAGCACTACGGTCACTACGTCTGGAAGACTTAAGGATTCCAGTTGCTTACCTGAAGACTTTCCAAGGCCCTCCTCACGGTATTACTGTTGAGCGTGATAAATTAAATAAATATGGTCGTCCTTTATTAGGTTGTACTATTAAGCCTAAGTTAGGTTTATCCGCTAAGAACTACGGTAGAGCAGTTTATGAGTGCTTACGTGGAGGCTTAGACTTCACCAAGGATGACGAAAATATTAACTCTCAACCTTTCATGCGCTGGCGCGATCGCTTCCTATTCGCTCAAGAAGCTATTGAAAAGGCCCAAGCCGAAACAGGTGAAATTAAAGGTCACTACCTCAACGTAACTGCCCCTACCTGTGAAGAAATGTTAGAGCGTGCAGATTTTGCTAAGGAGATTGGTACTCCAATCATTATGCACGACTATCTAACAGGTGGTTTTACAGCTAATACAACTCTAGCGAAATGGTGCCGTCGTAATGGTGTATTATTACACATTCACCGGGCAATGCACGCTGTTATTGACCGTCAGAAAGCCCACGGTATTCACTTCCGGGTTTTAGCTAAGTGCTTGAGAATGTCTGGTGGTGACCACCTCCACTCAGGTACTGTGGTTGGAAAGCTCGAAGGTGAAAAAGGCATTACAATGGGCTTTGTAGACTTAATGCGGGAAGACCACGTTGAGCAAGACCGGGAACGTGGTATTTACTTTACTCAAGATTGGGCTTCTATGCCTGGTGTAATGCCAGTAGCTTCTGGTGGTATTCACGTTTGGCATATGCCAGCTCTAGTAGAAATCTTCGGTGATGATTCCTGCTTACAATTCGGTGGTGGTACTTTAGGCCACCCTTGGGGTAATGCTCCTGGTGCAACAGCTAACCGTGTAGCTCTGGAAGCTTGTATCCAAGCTCGTAACGAAGGTCGCAACTTGTTCCGTGAAGGTGGCGATGTAATTCGTGAAGCTGCTAAGTGGTCTCCTGATTTGGCCGTTGCTTGTGAACTCTGGAAAGAAATTAAGTTCGAGTTCGAGGCTATGGACACCCTCTAAGTCTATGGAAAATGGAAGACTTTAGATTGAATAGGTCAACAGATAGATAATTGCGTCAAACTTAAGTACGAAGAAATTAATCAATCCTTAATCTAAAATCTAAAGTCTAACCATAAGTTCAGGCTAGGGTCATTTCAGTTATCAAATATCAGTTATTAATACCTTCTACTAAAGTAGAAGGCAAGAAATACTGAAGTTTACTTTTTTCATTCGTTGAAAAAGGTAGATTTGAGACCCTATTTTTTGGTCAAAAATGGATATAAAAAAAGTTGCAAAAGATACTGCAAAGGTACTAACAAGCTACCTAACTTACCAAGCTGTACGAACTGTAACGAATCAGTTACGAGAGACGAACCCTCCCTTAGGGATCTGGTTAAGTGGTTTTTCCTCAACAGGCAAAATTCAAGATGGAGAAGCTTACCTACAAGAGCTACTTCAGGAAAATCAAGAATTAGCATTTAGAGTGATGACCGTTCGACAGCATTTGGCAGAGGAAGTAGCTGATTATTTACCGGAAATGGTTCGTAGTAGCATTCAAAAAGCTAATATTGAACATCGTCGTGGGTATCTCGAGAAGATAACGCAACTGGAAATAGCTGACCCTAGTCTAGATCCTGAACAAGGAACTGATGAGCTTTAAAGCATACTTTTATAGTGAGAGATGCGGTTAGGTTGAAAGTTGATGCCTGTGGATATTGTGCTGCCGAGAGCGACACCAGAAGCAGGAAGTAAACATTAATATTTCACTAATTGTGATGTTTTATATCAGTTTAATGAAGCAGGTTGTACATTAATTAAACAGTAAAAAAAAACATGAGAACATTACCAAAAGAGCGTCGTTACGAGACCCTTTCCTATTTACCTCCTCTAACTGATCTTCAAATTCGTAAACAACTACAATACATTTTGGATCAAGGGTTTATTGCTGGTGTAGAGTTTAGTGAGTCTTCTGATGCAGAAATGCACTACTGGACTTTGTGGAAGTTACCTCTGTTCCAAGCCAGAACAATTGATGAAGTTTTAGTAGAAATTGATGCTTGCCGTAGTGAAAATCCTGACTGCTTTATTCGTGTAATGGGTTTTGATAATGTGAAGCAATGTCAAGTATTGAGCTTTATCGTACACAAGCCTAATCAAAGAAGATACTAATTTACTAATTTAGAAAATCCTGGGATAGGCGATAGTCTGTCCCACTGTTTTTTTTATAGTATCCGCTAAATTATTTATAATTAGAGATACTAGACCAAACTTAGTTCTCAAAAGTAACTTTTTCAAATTTATCTCTAACCCTTTTTTATTCAGACCTTAAGATAAGTGTCTAGTCTTCAAAATCAAGCTTATGTCTAAACGGGATTTAATATCAAAGAGTTAAGCTTAAATTTTTGTAGTACTATCACAAAAACTTAGTTTATGATCTACATATTGGATAATAGAGTATCAAAAATATTTAAATAATGGTTAAAGTTTTTATAAGTTCTGTTATCAATGCTCATATTGATCAAGTATGGATGAAGACTAGAAATTTTAATTCTCTACCTAGATGGCATCCAGTTGTTGCTACCAGTTTCATAGAAGATAATAAGGCAGCTGATGAAATTGGCTGTGTTCGTAGTGTAAATTTCATAGAAGGCGGATCTATTCGCGAAAAGCTATTAGTTCTGAGCGACTTAAATTATTTATACTCTTACTCAATTCTAGAATCTTCCTTCCCTCTCAGGAACTATGTAGCAACATTACAGTTTAAGCCTATCACAGATGGAGATTTAACTTATGCTGAATGGACAAGCACATTCGACTGTGACCCCCAAAAAGAAAAGAATCTGATTAAATTATTAAGTGATATTTATCAGAGAGGTTTCAGCTCATTGAAGGAGATATTTCAGAATTAGTCCTGCTCGCGTAATGGTTTTGATTCAAATAATAGCGAACCGCTGTGGATATCCGCAATATGAAATACCCCTAAAGGTTTTATATAATAAAGTTATAGAGAATTAAGCAAAAAAAAGGCTAAAACCCAAATTAAGTCAAAGTTTATAGTGTTTGTTAGTTATGAAATACTAAAAACATTATAGAGTAAACTTTTGATAATTTGTGATTTTATATCCCCAATAACTTTGATTTGTGATGTGTGCCTAAGTACTGACTATAATTTTTTAATATCAAATAGAACTTAAATCACAAAAAGTCAAAATTGGCACCCAAGATATAGTTTATTGGGAAACACCAGAGAAATTTAATACTTTATTGATGGATTTTATTAACGATGTAACAATAGGCGATCGCGACCATTAAAATTATTAAAATTACAGCACTTTACCTAGATAATAAAGTACAGTTTGTTAATTCTTTTAACACTAAAAATAAGAAAACTTATGAGCGATCGCTAGTCATTCTTCAGCGAAGGGAAAGGGGAAGTTGTTGTTGGGAAAAGTTAGTTTAATTGCAAAGGATCAATTTTTTTATATGATATTAGTTTTAATTGATTTCCAAAGACCCAATGTCTTTATTAGGTGGTATAAATTGATTTGAAGGAGTCGGAAAATAACCACTTTTTTGAAAGTAGGAAATATAGATTTCTAGTAATTTTTTTCCACTGGAGGACAAGCGATCGCTGCCGTAGCTAATCCCTCAATGGTAGAGGAACATCTCTGAATTTCAGAAGCGTAAATTAATAATTTCACTGAATATCCCAGCATAATTTCTGGCTTAGAGTAACAAAGAGTTTTTCGTTTGATACAAGTAAGATAATTACGGAGATTCGATTTATTCGTAGTAAGACAAGAACCCTAAGATAGATAGAGATATTGTTCTAGTAGCAGCTTTCATTATAATTATTTAACCCGACATGATATAGTCTCCGACTGAATTAGAAGTTTGAGAGAATAATAACATTTAAAATGGAATTTCTTGATCTAAGTCATAATCATTTTCAACCGCTTGAGATTGAGCTAAATTCTTCTCTGCAGCCTCAATTTTTGCAAAAAAAGATGTTCTAGAACCAGGTTTTTTTGTCATCAGTCTATCAATTTTGTATTTAGCTTTAATTGCCTCTTTATATTCTTTAGAAATCGGTTTTTCCGGCCAATTAAAATCAGTAGCTTTGATAACTGGTAGTCGAGAACCTAACTTTTCTATTGGCATTTGTGGTAATCGGAGCAAAAAATATTCTCGCCTACGTTTAATATTTTCTGATCGATTTTCAATTTCTTTTAATACACCAGCTAACTGACTAGAATGATGTTCAGAAATAGCAACTATAACCTCAATATCATCTAAGGGAATACCTAATTTTTCTGCTTGGGCTAAAAATTTATCAGGAATATGATTTGTGAGGCACGGATTTACTGCAGCAGAGATTTCTGCCATAGCTTTTTTGATAGTTGTTTGAGCAGTTTTAACTGTTTGATTATTAACTTTATTTGTGTTTTTTTCACTGACAATATCTTCTAAATATTTGGTCGCATTGATTAATAATTCAATTGCTTTTTTTAGATGCTTATAATCCATTATTATTATTATTCAATAGGTTCTAATTCTTGCGTTGATTGCCATCCTGGCTGCCAAAGAGAGCGGTCTTTTAGTTGTTTAGCATTTAGCCAAAATCTCACATTTGAGTCACAGGATGCTACCATTTCAGCAAATACCCATTGACCTTGATTTTTACGATTTACTACTTGGAAATGTCGCCATCCCCAAGTTTTTTTAGTTGCTGTCCATTTAGAACCAAGAAGATAAGGAAACTTTTGTTTTTTTGGCATTTTCAACAAGGAAGAAGGAAATATAGTCTTACGGGCAAGTCAGAAGTTAACCCCCACTTATAAGTCTATGCTTTATAAACATCTTTATTAAAATAAAACTTGATTAAATATACAGGTTATTTTCAAAGATTTAGGAGAGGTTTTTTCTTTTCTAGTTGTGACGATAACAAAACAAAATAGAGTTAGAAGATACGGTAACAAATTAGAAAAAAGTAATGGAGTAATACAATTTTTTTTATCAAAATTTTGCGCAAAGTTTTCCTACAAACTTTAAGGAAAGGAACGACAAATAATTACAGCATATTTTAGCTTTATGAGGTACTCCCAACGGGAAATATGCTCCCAATACATGATTTTTACCATTTACTCCATACATCATTTGCCGGAAATTAGCTATATATGTGAGTCTATCTAGTTAGGTGAGAAACTATGGGTAATAGCTCAAAAATTGTCATTGCTACATCAAATGGTTTTTGATAGATAACTTTGAAACATAAAAGGTTTTAATTTTCTGGTGTTTGTCCTTTCAAGTTTACTCTGCACCTGTTATTTACTTTGTCTTATCTTATTCCCTTAATTGTCAAAAACCTATCTTTGTAAACCCCTAAGTTTTAACGAGGAAATTCAGTAGAAGCGAGTGGGAATTCCTCAGTACATACCCAGGACGGACTATATCTGAGAATTTAATAATCTCCTAACAGATTACAAGGACCTGAGCAAAATATCAAATAATATACCCCTACTTGGAATAGTAGTTTTGGGTAAGCCCTCATTACCAAAGTTGATACCAAACTTGATATTTGTAAGGCTATCCAATTTCTATTTGAACATATTTCCAGTGTCAGATTGGCGATCGCTATCCAGTGAATTGTTAAAGGTCCAACTTCTGGATCGTCACTACCCAGGTTAGTTGGTATTAGTTCTACTCTAGACTTATAAATAATATAGAACTTATGCACCAATTAAAAATTATACATTATTTTTAGGGAATTCTACTATATGTAGTGTTGCTTAGGTGAGTCCTGTCAATATCTTTGTCAATATCTTTAATATGCCAAGCTCAATAGGCCTGTCTAAATAAATATAGAATTCTGATGAGACATCAATTTAAGTGGTGGCTTAGCTTGATAAAAATGCCAAACAATTATAAAATTAATTTTCCCTCATTTAGGATTTTACCTGGGTTGTGTGGGAAAACGCAGAAAAATTAATTCCTTATTTCCAGTTTCTTACCCTCACCCAAAGACTTTTTCAACAAACCCTAAATATTTAGGAATAATCCTGATATGGTAAGATTTTGGTCAAACTATCAGTTTGATATTAAGAAATATAACTTTTTATGATTAATATTGATTTTTTATAATTAATATTGATTTTCCCTTAATCTTTCTTTCTAAGTTGAGAGATTAGTAGAAAAATTTTCTTTATATAAATAACATAAAGAAAAATAATTTGTGTTAAAATTAATTATGATAGTTACAAAGAAAAGTTATTTTTCTTTCTCAAAATTATTTATGAGATGAGTCATCAATTAATATTGGAGATGAGGTGACAATAAAATTCATTAGAGGTAAGCATAGATACATAATTGCATCTAATTTAACATAACTAGCTAATCTGGTTTTCACCGCTCTGATATACGAAATTAGGAGATGGTACATTCATAATTTTAAAGAAAAATAAAACTATGCAGAGCAAAAAGAAAATTATAGCTGGAGGGCATTTATTATGGCTAACTTTGATTGCTTCTACATTTTACTGACAGCTACAATTTACTTGGGACTAATTTACCTAGTCTTGAGTTGGATGCCAAAGAAAATTAAGAAAGCTGGCTAGAGTTACAGGATTGATTAGGGTTGGGGATCAAGGTAAGGACTTTATTTGTGATCAACATTTTATGGTGGCAATTGCCTATTCATCCAATCCTTTTCTGTTAAAGTATATTTAATTACTCTAAGCTGATAATATTTACTTAATTGGCTATCAAAAAATACTTGAATACTTGTGATTAAATTATTAAGCAGTCACACAAAATTAACTACACCTAGGTTTAAGACTTAACCTATTATAGGATATACTATAAGTAAAACTAGAGTAGCTAAACAATAAGTATAATGGTGCTTACATATATTTATCGGAAAAAAAATGAGTTTAATAGTGCTTGAATGTATTTATTGGTAAAAAACAGCAAATAAACAAGCCAAATATCTAATACCAATTTTTTATAATTAAGCTACAAATAATACTTAGGATTTACGGAGACGGACTCCAGCTTTATAAAAGAGTTAGGATAAATTGTTATTTTTAATAATAGACCTCTCCATAAAAAATTCTCAAACCCATCTGCTACCTTTCTAAAATTGGTATTTTTGGAGAGGTCTAAATAGGCATCTAGGAAAAAACTGGGTTTGGTGGGTTCCTCTGGGAAAATAGGATATTAAGCCTCATTAATTAGACATAATAAAGATTTTTGTAGGTGTTGAAGCCAGAATATTTTTCAAATTTTCCCTTGTTCCCTACTCTCTACTCCTTTCGCTACAAACTCAATATTTTTAACAAAACCTCCCCCATTTCTTTACATCCCACGAGTTTCATTCCTTCCGACATAATATCACCAGTACGATAACCTTGCTCCAATACTTGCAATACCGCTTGTTCAATTTTATCTGCTACTACAGGTTGCTCTAAAGCATAACGCAACATCATTGCTACACTCAAAACTTGTGCCAAAGGATTAGCCTTATCCTGACCAGCAATATCTGGCGCAGAACCGTGAACAGGTTCAAATACTCCTGGTCCAGAAGCACCTAAACTGGCAGAAGGTAACATCCCAATACTTCCTGTTAACATGGCAGCAGCATCAGAAAGAATATCCCCAAATAAATTTCCTGTGACAATAGTATCAAATTGTTTCGGAAAACGAACAAGCTGCATAGCTGCATTATCTACATATAAATGAGATAACTCTACATCTTGATATTCTTGGGCAACTAGATTAATACGATCGCGCCAGAACTGAGACACTTCCAAAACATTTGCTTTATCCACGGAACACAACTTACCTCCTCGTTTCTGGGCAGTCTCAAATCCTACTTTAGCAATACGGTCAATTTCTGACTCAGAATAGGCCATTGTATTGACACCCCGTTTCTCTTTAGTCTCCGTTTCAAACACACCCTTAGGTGTACCAAAATATACCCCACCAGTTAATTCTCGCACCACCATAATATCCACTCCTTCAACTATTTCTCGTTTCAGAGTTGAAGCATCTATTAATTGGGGGAAAATTTTAGCAGGTCGTAAATTGGCAAATAATCCTAATCCGGCTCTAAGTCCTAATAGTCCGGTTTCTGGTCGTTGATGGCGGGGCAAATTATCCCACTTGTAACCACCGATAGCTGCTAATAACACTGCATTGCTATTACGACACATTTCCAGAGTTTCTTTAGGTAGAGGTTCTCCTGTAGCATCAATAGCTACTCCACCAATAGGAGCTTCTTGAAATTCAAATTCGAGGTTAAATTGCTTGCCAACTACTTTCAAGACATCTACCGCCACTGCCATAATTTCAGGGCCAATGCCGTCACCGGGAAGTAGAGTAATGCGGCAGTTTATCATGTTCTTTAATTTTGAATTTTCTATGAGTGAGTAAGTAAAGTATTAATAATATCAGGTTGGAGGCAATATAGAAAGCTAAGAAAATATTTCTCGGTCTTCATAAAGTTATTAAAGTATAATAAGTATTATTATAAAAATGTTTACTTATCCTAATTTGATGTTAACTCTGCAATGTAGGGGATTTACTATCAAAAAATGTATAATTAATTTTGTGTACCTGCTGATTAAATACCCCGTTCAATTCAATAAATTCAAAATGAAGCAATTAATTACTGGCTCTGGCTGTATTTATTGTACTAGTTAGTTTAGCTCCTCTTAACAGTATAGCTCAGGATCAAACTGAAGAAAAGACTGCAATTTCTGCCATATATTGACTTTGGTAGTAATAGCTTTAAGACCTTGTAAGGATAGCTTTGCGTTACAAAGAAAGAAAATAGAACAAAAATCATAGTGCATTGAAAGCAAAACCTGCAGCAAAATCTAAGTCCAAGTACCGGGTTAGGAACTAATCTTATGGATAGATCCTTACCTAAAGCACTAAGGGAGTCTAATACTTTGACTCAGTGCTGAAGCAATAGAGTAGTGGGTAAGCCAACAGAAAACTGGGAGAGGGGAGAAGGTGAATACTTATGTGAATACTTACAGTGATGTGGCTATTAAATAAATGGTCTCCCTGAATAGCTTGGGCGTAATTAGCCTCGACGACAAACCCTTATGATTTATTTCCGAAATTTATATTTAATTTGATGGAAGTAGACTTATCTGTAACAGACTATAGCACCGTATCTCATAGGTTGATGAAAATATTATCTAGTCTATTTTAAACATTAACTAAATGGAGTCTTAACATTATTCTCTTGACCTTTAATTTTTGACTCAAGTTTTACCTAAATAAGTTTTTGGAAAGCTAATAACTGATAATTGAAATACCTCCTATTCTAATAATTGTTTTAGCTTTTGTTCTTCCCAAAGTAACTGATATAAACCTGGTTTATTTACTAATTCTGCATGATTTCCTACTTGCACAATTTTTCCTTTATCCATCACCAAAATTCTATCAGTAGTAGCCGCAGCAGACATTTGATGAGAAATAAAAATTACAGTTTTCTTTTGAGTTCCTGTTGATAAATTTTGCAAAATATTAGTTGCTGTCTGATTATCTACACTAGAAAGTGCATCATCTAAAATCAATATTGGTGCATCAACTAATAAAGCTCTTGCTAATGCCGTTCTTTGTCTTTGTCCCCCTGATAAAGTAATCCCTTTTTCTCCGACTATCGTTTCATATTGTTGGGAAAAATTCATAATTTCTGTATGAATTTGTGCTTGTTTAGCAGCAAATTCTATTTCTTTTTGTTCTTTTAATGGATCTCCATAACAGATATTATTTTTAATAGTTGTACTAAACAAAAAACTTTCTTGGGGAACATAAGCGATCGCCTTGCGTAAATCTTCTAATTTTAGTTTAGTCACATCACAACCATCTATAAATAATTGGTCAACATCAATATTTAAAAGCCGAGGTAATATATTTGCTAAAGTTGATTTACCTGCACCAACAGATCCAACAATAGCAATAGTTTCTCCTGGTTTAATCAAAAAATTAATATTCTCTAAAGCCGGTGTTTGACTGCCTGGATAAGTATATGTTAATCCTTGACTTTTTATCGAACCTTTTACTACTTGTGGAAAAGCTAGAGGTAATTTATAGTCTTGAATTTTTGGTTCAACTGTGAGAATAGCTTCTATGCGGTCAATACTTACTTCTCCTCTTTGATAAGCAGTAATTGTAAAACCTAATAATGCAGTCGGGAAAACTAAACGCTCAACATAAAGAATCAAAGCTACAAAATTACCAACTGTTAATCTACCAGCTTCCAAGTAACTTGAACCATTAACTAATAATATTAATAAGCTTGAACTTGCTAAACTAATGAGGATAGGAAAAATAGTATTACGAGTTCTTGCTAAGTCTAAATTACAATTTAAAAGTCGTTTATTATATTCACCAAAAGCTCGGATTTCATTTTCTTCTTGAGCATATATTTTGATTAGAGAAATACCATTTATATCCTCTTGAATTAAATCACTCATACTAGAAAGTTCTTCTTGCACAGCTAATTGTTGGCTTTGCAGTTTATGACTAAATATTTGTACCATTATTAGCATAATAGGATAAACAGAAATTGCTAATATAGTTAATCGCACATCAATAGAAAGCATAACTGGTATGGTTAAACCATAAGCAAAAATTGTATTAAAAATACTTAAGACTGCAAAACCTAATAGTCTACGGATATTATCAACGTCACTTGTAGCGCGATTAATTAAATCTCCAATTGTATTATTACTAAAGTAGGATGGTTCTAATTTTAAAAGTCGATTAAAAATCTTTTGTTTAAGGTCAAATTCTACTTGTCGCCCTACTCCAAAGATGAGAATGCGAGAGAGTATTCTAATTACCCACATAATGGAAGCAAAAACTACAATTGTCACCACATAGTATAAGAATTCATTAAATTGAGTTGCTACTTCCAAATCATCTATAGCTTGACTGATTAATTTAGGAATATATATTCCTAAGCCATTGACTATTAGCAGGGAGAGAATTCCTAAGAAAGACTTTCGCCAATGAGGACGTAAGTAGGAGGCTAATTTTTGGAATCGTAGTTGAGAAGATTGAGTCATATTAGTAGTAGTAATGTTATATTTTAGATAATGTTATAATTGTAAATAGTTCAATAGACACAAGCTTGATTTTCAATTTAATATACATTGGTAGTTAGTTTTCAATCAAAATAATATGTATCAAGTAACGAGTAAATGTATCAATACTAAATAATCTTGTCTCAAGTTAATTTCAAAATATTACTACAATTATCTTAATATATTGACTATAATATTTGTCGCAATTAGGATTAACAAATATGAGTAAACGTTTTTCTCTTACATTAGAAGACGATGGCACTATTAAGGTTAAACCTGTTCCTCCTTCACCACCACCTCCAAATAAACAACCACCTCCTGGACAAGATTTTGTGATTTCTTTGTCAATTATAATTTTAGGTATTATCTTTATTGTTAATTTTTTAATCTCATCTAGTGTAGAGAATACAAGCGAACAATCACCAGAACCATTACCTACTAATTCTCCCAATAATTCAACTGCTAAATCTTCTAATAATTATGAGCCAGTAAAAATGTATTTTGAAGAATATTGATATTGGTTGACAGTAAATTTTTCATTTATACATATACTTCAAAAAGTTATGAATCCCTTATAAAACTATTCCAATATCAGTATTTTGGAGATATATAAATTAATTAGGTTTTGCTGAATAAATCGGAAAACAGTTAATTTTTTATTCCCCAAAAAACTGATGATAATTTTAAATTATCATCATTTATTCAATTCTTAGTTGAAATGATTAAATTGACCGCAAATAATTAATACTAATTTTTTGTCAAACTTCAGAAATTTAAGTAATTAACACAAAGGTAATAACCTTTCTGCACAATGAATGCCATCGAATGGTGTTAATTTTTAAATGTCGTTACTATACCAGGGCCCGGTCGGGGTAATTTTCCTTACACGGTCAGGTTTAGGTGTAGGCCAAAGGTATATTGTCAATAAACCGGGATAAATTATCAATAAACTTGAGCTTATTGCATTTATTGACTCGCAAATTTCTACATATAGTATTTATTCAACTTAAAAAAAACTACATACAGGAGGAATGAGCAAATTAGATGGGTTTATCTTGAAGGTTAGGAGTGAGTTCTCTGCTCAAAAGCCCGCGTTAAATTTTTTTTTTTGAGAAATGGTATATTACCCGGCTTTTGTAGTATAATTTAGTCTTGGATAATAATACCCCGCCCGATCGGGCAGAGTTTAATTCAATAATTCAATAAAGCTTTTAACTAAAAGCAAAAACCAGTAGTTACATGGTGGTAATTTAGAAACTGGGGGCTAACCAACCACGCAAGAAGTAATAAAATAATGCCAAATATTCTTCCCAAACTTCAGTAGTTAATGAAATAGCTTCTGTATTAGGAAAAAAATCTGCTAGTACAAAACGATAGGAAGAGTTTTCATAAGGATTAACAGTGTTAAAATCTGTAGGAGCCGGAATAACCTTCATACCTATGTCAGTAAAAGTTAAACTAGCACGACGAATTTGGATAGCAGAACTAACAAGAATAACTGTAGGATCTAAACCTCTTTCATTTAGTATTTCACGAGTTTCGATAGCACTTTCATAAACCGTCGAGCTATGAGGTTCGATAATAATAGCAGTTCTTGGAACATTTAATAAAACTAAAACTCTTGTAATATCTTCAGCTTCAATTGTATTAATATCTTCTCCAATTCTTGGACCAGCACTAACAATAATATAAGGAGCTAAACCCTTTTTATATAACTCAGCAGCATATGTAATTCGCTCCGCAGTTTTAGTTAGCTGAATTTGTATTCTATCAGGTACTATTGGTTGAGTTGTTCCTTGACCTAATAATACAATTGCATCTGCTTTTTCATCACAACAAGCTGAAACAGAAACAATCTCTATTGCATCTTCTTCTACTTGTTGAGCTGACCATACAGCAAATACTGGTGCACTAGAAATTATCATAACTATTAATGCCGTAATAATCAGTGCTGGTGCCGGATTTTTTATGCCTCCACCAGATATTAGAGTAGTTGCATAAACCAACAATATAATTGAAAAACCAAGTGGTTTAAATGCAAAAGCCAGAAACCTGAAAACTGCAGCCCCCACAGGACTATCTGGGGCATAAAATGCCAGCATTAATAAAATAACTGAAAATACCAGTAACAACTTAGAAATTAAGTTTTTCTTATCGCCACTTGAATTGTCCCAAAGTGATTTAACTATACAAATTAATAGTGCACAAAATACTATTCTTGTTAAAATTATCAGCATAATGTTTTGATTTTTGTCCTGAAAAAATTGGGATTTTTTGCTTACTTAACTTACTTCCTTAACATATAGCAACCCAATCAAACGGTTGTAAAAATTAAAAAACTAAAAATTCACTCTAAAATTATTGTCCATTGTCAATTATCTATTTCCTCTTCCCAAAAAGCGACAAGATTTTGGACAATCTAAAAATAGAATTGGTATCCCATTACCCGTAAATAAAAATAAAAATCAACTAGTTTTAGCAAAACTATAGTTAATAATTAATTTTTTTTCTGTCACTATTTAGATTACTTTAACACGGACATAAGTTTATTATCACCTGCAATTCAAGTCCAAAAACCGATTGATATACTTGTAGCTTGAATTATTTGATTTAGAGTTACTTAATAAACTTGCAATTTTTTTTGATTGCATCAATCTTCTTCAGTAAGTTTATTCTACTTAGAAAGGGCTTATAAAGTAAATCTTCCCCCAAAAAAAATCTTGCTATTTGCTGGGCTAGGGCATATATTGCTCAGGAAAAATTGGAGTTATAAGCCCGTCTAACTAACGTAATAAGGGCTTAAGGTTTTGTTTATTTTAGGGTCTGATCTTGGATCATTTTCTCCCTGAGTGAATCCTTTGAGCTATTCCTCCTAGCTAATATCTAACTAATCAGTTTATTATAATTAATAATAAATTTTAGACCCAAGCTGAACTTTTATGGAACCTGCTGTCAATTTTCCTACAGAACCAAAGATACAAGAAAAATTGCCAGTCATAGAAACTACTAATCTAAGTAAATTATACCGCACTGGCTTTTGGATGAATCAAAAAATAGAGTCTCTTAAAAACTGTAATTTAACAGTTTATCAAGGGGAAACTTTTGGACTTTTGGGACAGAATGGTGCAGGTAAAACCACTCTACTCAAAACTTTACTAGGAATTGTACGCCCTACCTCTGGATCGGGATTTTTGTTGGGGCAACCAATAGGCGATCGCTCAGTTAAAGCAAAAATTGGCTACTTACCAGAAAATCCTTATTTTTATGACTATTTAACTGGATGGGAATTCCTCGAGTTTGTAGCAGGATTATTTAAAATATCTAAATCAATACAAAAGCAAAGAATTTCAGAGTTACTTGACCTAGTTGGGTTATCCAGATCAACAGCTATTAGAAAGCAACTACGTCAATATTCTAAAGGGATGTTGCAAAGAGTTGGCATGGCGCAAGCTTTGATTAATGACCCAGAATTAGTCTTTTTAGATGAGCCTATGTCAGGTTTAGATCCAATGGGTCGTTATCAAATTAGAGAAATTATTGTTTCCCTTAATAAACTTGGAAAGACTATTTTTTTTAACAGTCATGTTTTATCAGATGTGGAGAAAATTTGTGATAGAATAGCTATTCTTGCGGAAGGAGAATTAATTTGTATCCGTACAATGGAAGAAATATTAAGTACAGATGAATCTTGCTGTTATGTTAAAGGTAGAAATGGTAATTTTGAGATACTTAAACAATGGATACCAGATTTAGAATTTGAGAATAATTTTTGGCATGGTCATTTACAGGGAGACCCCCAAGAATTTTTAGTTAGTTTGGGATTAATGAAAGCTACACTAATTACTATGAATATAGAAAGGTTTAGTCTGGAAGAATATTTTATGCAGCAACTCCGAGAACGGGGAATTTTTTCTACTAATTAATTCCTAATATTTTTTGTGTGGCTCGTTTACGGGCTACAACTATTCTGACTTCCTAAGAAAATGATGATAATATATTTTTGATGGACTTAGCTTCAATCTCGTTTGCGTTTTTGGCTGTTGTCGGTATGAAAACTTCAGCTACATGAATAGTTCGCTTCCTTTAGAGAAGTATTTAAACACATAATACCAGGGTTAAAAATTACTTTTAACTTTTTATTTGCACGTAGCGCTATAGTTTCAGTTCTTGTAACTTTAAATTATGTTTTGGGCAAAAAGAATTTACACCTTTAGCTATCACCTTACCTGTATAATGAGCTGCTGTTTTTAATTGTTCTTGTGTGAAATTTAACTGAAGTAGTGATATGGCTGCTTGGCTGGCAACTTGTTCTACAGAAGTACCTTTTTCAAAACTTTTACAAGCATCACGAGCTAATTCTGATGCTTTTTCATCTCCCATTATATTATGTATTTCTACCTCTGCTGGAGTTAATGAAGTTTTTAATAAGTTTTCAAATGATTCTGCTTGAGCAGGACTAGATAATAATATGTTTAATATTACGGTTATACTAATCGTTAAACTTTGACGTATTTTATTATTTTTTTCCATACAATAACCTTAAAAAGGATAGATTTTTTAAAGAGAATGTCAAAAGTCCTACAATTGACTTTTGACTTGAAAGTGGTTTGAAACTATTAACTTTAATGGTATCTATAAAATAAGTCTTAAGGTCTGCTAAAAACTTACGCTTCAGTAGGTTATAAGGAATCTTAGATATTATCAAGTCTAACCGGGGAAGCGTACAAAATTACCCGAACTACACCATGATTTAATATTTTATTTACAGATACCCTCTTAACTAAAGAGATACATTTTTTAAATGACTACGAGGATCAAATGTACGATTAGCTGTTATTTTCTCATAACATTCTCTTTCTAAAGAACTAATATTTTTGGGAGCAGTAATAATAATTCTTACTAATTGGTCAGTACGTTCCTCTGATTTAGGTTTAGGCCATCCTTTACCCCGTAACCGCAAAGACTGACCAGAACGAATACCTGCAGGAATATTAACATTAACCATCCCATCAGGAGTTGGTACTTTAATAGATGTGCCTAATACGGCTTCATCGGGAGTTATTGGCACTTCACAAAGTAAATTATCTCCCTCAAACTGGTAGAAAGAATGAGACTGAATTTCTACTTTTAAATACAAATCTCCTTTTTGTTGAGTATATTGGTCTAGTTTACCTTTACCCTTAACTCTGATCTTACTTCCTGATTTTACTCCAGGGGGAATTGAAACTTCTCCACTACCGATACGTTTTTGTGTTCCCCGAAAAGCTTCTGCAAAAGTCAGGGTAATTTCAGCTTCTAAATTTAGGGAGGTTGCCCAATTGGGATTATTAAAACTAGAAGGATTATAATACCCATTATTAAATCCATCTGGCCAACTTGTATTTGTTTTGTAGCTATTATTTTTTCTTCTACCGCTATTACTACTACCAGGGTTACCACCACGTCCTAATAAAGCATTGATAAAATCTTCAAAGGAGGCATACTGACTAAAGTCAAATTCACTAAAATCTACATTTCTACCACTATTCCCACCAGGCCATCCACTACCACTAGAGCCTACCTGTTTCCAGTATTGACCAAATTGATCATATTTTTGGCGTTTTTCTGAGTCTGATAAAACTTCATAAGCTTCATTAACTTCTTTGAAACGAGCTTCTGCTTTGCGATCGCCAGGCTTCATATCTGGGTGATACTTACGAGCTAACTTCCGGTAAGCTTTTTTTATTTCTTCTGCACTAGCACTTTTGGTTAAGCCTAGAATTGAGTAATAGTCTTTAAAATCAGTTTTCGCCATTTATTCTCATCCTTATCTTATATTTTGAGTAGTTACTTAATGTTAATATATGATTTTTTTTATTTTAGTAATGAGTTGAAGTTGACATTTGAGAGATGAACATAAAGTTAAATGTTTAAGGTAATATCTGTAGTGATTTTTAGAAAAAATGGAAGATAATAAGATAGTTTTTAGTAGTAAAAAAAATAAAATTTTCTAATTTGTAAATACTATATTAATAGCATTATAATAGTTTACTTGGGTAATATGTATAGCCCTATGGATCAGTTAAAATTGAAAAGTAATTTCTGAGTAAGTTTAAATTTAGGGATGTACTAACCTCAGCGCCCTAAATAGGTAGTGGTTAAATATCGATTATTACGGTTTAATAGTTATGCTTTCTCAGATATGAGTATGTTTTAAGCCTCAGATCGAGGTTGACGATACTTTTCTCTACTATCCCCTCAAGACTTTTTATGTTATGGTAAAAACTATCCTTTGATATTGGTAAATAATACACTATAGTCAATATTAAAGTTGATTTCCTTCATTATTAAATTTATCATAAGATTAACATTTAGCTAAGTTCGGTTTTTCCTGAAAGACTAATAGCAATTGCCGTACCCAAATTTTTAGTTATTAGTAATCAACTTTTTTGTTTCCCCAATTTGAAATCATTTATGACTAAACAGTTAGTAATAGATATGTTTAATTTAGTCTAAGTAGAAATCTTTTTTTCCTAATAAATAATGAGAAATCATGAGAAATATTTAGAAATCAATGTTATTTAGATTTTGTAATTCCTAGTAATTCGTTGAATTTTATCCCACCCTTTGTCACAAATTGGAGAAGTATCTGTTAACTAGCGCTACATTTTCATTATTACTTCTTCTGATACTTGGCGCTGTCGTTATTTATTCTTTTATATGCATAATTTTAATCATTTGTCAAGCAATAAACCAGGTATGTGGCTAAATCCATTTTCTCTAGCAAGATTAATAAGTTATTTGAGTCCCCGACATTCTGTATTAGTAGCATTATATATGGCTAGAGATGTTTTGCTGACAGCTTGGTGAGACTGTTGCTGTTATTGCTGCCAAGCTTTTAACCAAAGCTCCTGAATTGCTCGGTCACTAAATAATTTAGCACAGATAGCATTAGTAAAAATTAGTTGATACTGAGAATATCTAGAAACTATTTTCATGGCTAGAGTGGATTTACCACTAGCTGGTATTCTAATCAAAATAATTATTCTGGTCATAAATTAGTAATTAGTATTTAGTGATTAGTAGTATTTAGTCATAACTACTAATCAACTGAACTACTAATACTAACAACATTTACTAAATCACTGTACCATCGGGAATAGTAGCATTTTTCAAAACAACAACAATACCACTGCGAATGATAAACCCTTCCTCCTCACGTTGGGCTTCTTCTACATTGTCCTTATTGATTATTTGGACATTACAACCAATGCGGGCATTTTTGTCAATAATTGCTCCACGAATTTTCGTTTCAGCACCAATACCCAAAGGTACAGAACCTTTTTTTAGGCCATATCGACGTTCTGTAGGAGATTCATAGAAATCTGAACCCATTAGCAGAGAATCTTGAATTATACAATTAGCTTCTATACGCGATCGCACTCCTAAGACACAATGGTCAATCCGACATTTTTTAAGAATACAACCTTCTCCCACAATTGACTCTGTAATCTCACAGTCCAAAAGTTTGCTCGGAGGTAAATAACGAGAGCGGGTATAGATAGGGGCTTGTTCATCATAAAAGCTAAAGGGTGGCTGAGGCTGTTGAGTCAAAGCCAAATTAGCTTCATAAAATGATTTGATGGTTCCGATGTCTTCCCAGTAACCTTGGAATGGGTAGGCTTGAAGATTATAAGATTGAGCCGACTTGGGTAAAATTTCCTTACCAAAATCTGTATCCTCTGAATCTTCTATAAGTTTGATCATTGCATCTTTATTAAATACATAAATTCCCATAGAAGCAATATAAGGTTGTTTTGTAGCTATTTCTGGACTGACTCCTAAAATAGAAGTATCAACTGCCATAGCTTTAAGGGCATTACCTTTCGGTTTTTCACTAAATTCAACAATTCGACCTGAGTTATCAATTTTCATGACGCCAAACTCGGAGGCCCGTGCTTCATCAATAGGCAAGACAGAAAGGGTGATATCTGCCTTGGTGTCGATATGGCGTTGGACAAAGTCTCGGTAGTCCATACGGTAGAGATGGTCTCCAGAGAGAATTAGATAATAATCAATATCCCACTCTTTGAATAACCATATATATTTACGGACAGCATCTGCTGTTCCTTGAAACCACTCTGGATTATCTTTAGTTTGTTGAGCTGCTAGAACTTCGACAAAACCATCACTGAAACCTGAGAAGTTATAGGTACGAGTGATATGGCGGTTTAGAGAAGCTGAGTTAAATTGGGTCAAAACATAAATTTTCTGGATTTCTGAGTTTATGCAATTACTTATAGGAATATCTATTAAACGATATTTTCCTGCTAGGGGCACTGCAGGCTTGGCCCGTAGTTTTGTTAAGGGATATAAACGGGTACCTGCGCCACCGCCTAGAATTATACTTAGTACGTTTTTCACGGTTAAACCTCACTGCCAAAAACACTCATACTCTAAGTTTCCAACGGTTAGGGATCCTTGACAAGGGGGTAAATATAGGAGAAGTCAGAAGTAGGAGGGAATGGCTATTTACCCCTATATTATTGTTGTGACTGAATTCAGAAGGGCAAGAGTGTCCGTGCTATTGATAGGAACTGCTGTATTTTGAGATATGCAGGATTTAGGTATTAGCACTATACATAGTGTATTTTTGGTAATTATTTGAGATATTTTCAGTACAATTAGTGTCTTGATGTAAGTGTTTATATGATCAGGTTAATTTTTGGTTATGGATAGATGATCGCTGTTGATGAAGTCAAAAATTAGAAGTTTTCTGTATTGTTGATTTTTCAGAAGAGTTAGTCTCAGGGGTTTTGTATTGTCATGCTTTTTAGTTAGAATAGATAAATATATTCTAAATTAAAGTTATATAAGTTAGAGCAAAGATAGTTATATTCTTACTGTCAATGAGAGGCTATCTGATGGTGCTAAAAATTTGGGAATATCTGACCAAACTGCTTGGAGAATGTGGAAGTGAGGTGAAATTAAAACCTCTCAACTTCTTATCGCTACAATTATTGTCAGCACTGACAAGCAAAATTCTCAAGGTATATCTATCTATACTTGTGTATCTAGTTGGGCAAATAAATCTAATTTAGATTTCCAATTAGAAAGAATGAAGTTTTACTGTATAGCTAAAAGTTATTAAATCAAGCATATTGTTAAGGGGGTTAGCAGTGGTTTCAATTCTTATCGCCAAAAGCTTATTCAATTATTAGAAAAAAATAATGATTCAATAATTGTTTGTGAAGATAAAGCTCGGCTAACTGGAGTAGGATTGAAATATTTAAAACTGTGATAAAATCAATAATAGAAAGATATTGGAATTGTTAATTCAGCGTCGAAAAAAAAAGTAGAAAATATTTTAGAGGTAAGATTAATCCCCATAACGAGAGTTTATATAGTAGAAATATTTTCCGAGTAGACTGAAGAACAAAGTGAAGTTTCATGGTTTTCAGATTATGTGGATTTAGGGTTAGATAATTTAGCATTTATTACCTAAAATAAGTTAATATTTTCACTGAGAATATTATTTCGATAGTGAGCTTTGTCGTTAAGCTATTATGAGTAAAATTTTATAAAGCTAGTTAGTTAGAATAAATGTCCATAAAATTGTTGACTATATAAAATTATGGATTAATTGAAATTGGAGAATTTAATCATGGGGTATCGCAGGCTAAATTTATCTAGGTTGGGGTGTGCTATTTTAATTGGTATTTCTTTGTCTTTGTTGATGAATAGAAATACTTGGTCACAAGAGGCGATCGCTCCTAATATTCAACCATATATTGACCAGTTAAATGATGATAACCCTAGCAACGATAAAGAAGCAATCCAAAAAATCAAGAAAACTAATGATATTGATGGATTAATCATAATATTAAATAGGGGTCAATTAAGAGATAGTCAAGCTGCTATTAAAGTTTTAGGAGAAATAGGCCCTTCAGCTAAAAAAGCTGTTCAACCTTTGACTAAGGTACTACAAGATGACCAAAAAGATGTAAAAAGTCGTTGGTTTGCTGCTAGAACTTTGGGTCAAATTGGTTCAGAAGCTAAAGCTGCTGTTAAACCTTTGATTCAGGAATTAAAAACAAATCAGTATCAGCCTATTGTTTTTTATAGCATTCATGCTCTAATGCAAATTTCGCCAACAGAGCCAGAAACTGTTGAAGCTGTAATTTATACTTTAGAAAATTATGATGATGATGATGTGCGTCTTCGTGCTACTAGTGCTATTGCCTCTGCTATTGAAAAAATAGAAAGTTCAGAAAGGTTAAATAAAACTCTTGTTAAACTTAAAAAACTAACTAACAAAACAAATAATTGGCAGGTAAGATTAGGAGCAGCTCATTCACTAGGAAGTAGTGGTAGAGATGTTAAACTAGCGGTAGAAACTCTGATCAATCTTTTACAAGAAACTGATGAAGAAGTTCTGAAAAAATCCCTTGAATCTCTAAAAAAAATAGCCAATTTACTTCCTAGCAGAGCACCATTGCTTATTTCCCAAGAAAGGAAAGATGCTATAAGTGGCTTAGAAACAGTTTTAAAGTTTTTTCAGGATAATCAAGATAAATTCTCCAAAATAGAAGAAATAAATCAATTAGAAGTTGATTTAAAAAATACGCTTACAATTATTAAAAAAACAACACCAAATCTGCCATTTGAAATAATTGTTAATTTAATAGCTACTCACCGGACAATATCTATTCCGTTATTTGTTTTATTCCTATGGTTTTTATCAATTTCATTTTTATTTTTGATTAATCCGATTCAGTTGTTGCGAATTAATAACTTTTTACAACGTTACACTGATATTCCATTGCCTGAAATTTTGGGAGGAATCAAGATTTCATTAAGAAAATTTTTGTTTGATATTCACTACCATCCTAGGGTGCTTGATGAATGGGTTAAATTAAAAATTGACAAAGCTAATCATGAATTTGAAAAGAAGCCTACTGTTGAGCAGCGAAAAGTTCATATTCGAATACCTGTTGATATAGGTAAAAAATCTATTTCACAATTAACTGGAAAAGACTTGCAACGAAACTTTGCAGAACAAAAAGAATGCATACTTATTTACGGAGAAGGGGGCTCAGGAAAAACAAGTTTGGCTTGTCAGATAGCTCATTGGGCAATGTCTAATATTCCAGAAGAACGTTTATGTAAACACCAGATGTTGCCAATTTTACTAGAAGAAGAATTGAATTTTGAAGTCAAAAAAGGAAAAAAGGTTTTTCTTGAAGCAATTCGTGGTGCCCTACGAGATTTAGTTGATGAGGAAGATACCTTGTCTGAAGAATTGTTGGAACAGCTTCTGAGAAAGCGACGCCTTCTAGTTATTGTTGACCGCTTTTCAGAAATGAGCGAAACCACTAGAAATCAGATACGACCAGAATTACCTGATTTTCCTGTTAATGCTTTAGTTGTTACATCTCGCCGTGACGAAAGCTTAGGAAGTGTAAACAAAACAACAATCAAATTAAAGCCTATTGAAGGTAATAGACTTTCCGATTTTATGGACACATACTTAGTACATCGGGGAAAAAGAGATTTATTCGACAATCAAGAATTTTTTGAAGGCTGTAGCAAGCTTTCAGCAATGGCAGGTAATAGTCACATGACTGTTATGTTGGCTAAACTCTACGCTGAACAAATGATTGCAGTTAAAACGAATGAAATTTTAGATGATCTACCAAGTAATATTCCTGACATTATGCTATATTATTTAAGCGGGCTAAATAATATAGCAGAGAATCACTTGGATAATCCGTCTGTACACCGTGATGCTAAAGTTGTTGCTTGGGAATGTATCAGACAAAAATATCAACCAGGAAGGGCTACACGAGATATTGTAATCGCTCAACTGGCTCAACTGGGTGGAGATGAGCCAGAAGCCAGGTTAAAATATTTGGAATATCGCCTTGGTATTATTAAGACAATTAAACCAGAGGAAAATGAAATTCGTTATTCTCTCGATCCTTTAGCTGAGTATCTTGCAAGTCTTTACCTAGTCGACACTTACCAGGATAATGGCAATTTATGGCGTGACTTTTTGACACAGGTACATACTTTATCAGGTCAACCTAATTCTAGCGTAGGCTTTCTAAAAGCTTTGCATGAATGCTGTTTAGCTAAAAAAGATAAAGTTCAAATACCTGATTTTTTCTTGGAGGAACTTGTTTCGATAATTGATTATTTAGATGCGGACTATAGCTAAAGCTAATTTATTGTTTTCAATCCTCGCATATCGGGTAGCAGTTTCCTTGTTCATCCGTTTCACAGTAACATCTTCCTCCATCTAATATAGTTTTAGGGATTAATCGACTATTGATATTATTAGTATTACTAATTTCCCCTAAAGCTTTAATTGCCCGCGACTGCACATCTGATTTATCTTTCAATTCCCACCATGAAGCATTTAAATAATCAATTATTTTTACAAGACCATTTAACGCAGTTTCCTGATATTGCTTCATACTCAATAAACCTTCAGCAGCTGAAACGCCACTCTTAAGGCATTGATATAAATTATTATGTTCCTCCTTATCCTTTGGGGGCTTATCTTCTGGATCCTTTGGTAATAATAACACTGGCTCTAGCAACATCCTCAAACGATATGCTGCCTTCATTGCTGGTGTGCGAGAAATCAAGTTAGCCTGACTAATAACCAACTGATACTCACCCTCAACTCCTTCTACATTTTGCAGTGCTTTATCTAAAGCCCAAAGAATTTCTTCGTAATATTTTCCAAGTTTGCAGTCCATAATAATCTCCTTTGTTTGAATTTGATTTGTAACTAAAAATTTCTCTGGTTGTTGCTGTGCTAATTGAGTGCTATTTAAAATAGTCTTGCCGCTAGCCTTAGCTGCCATCATTGTTGCCTGAAAAGCATCAGCTAAACCAGACCCAGTTGCCAGATCCACGCCAGCATTTGCCTGATTTCCTCCCGTACTCAAACTACTTTTCCCCGTAAAAATATCACGAGCAGTTTTTTTCAGAAAATCCCGAGCTTGTTGGGGTGAAATTTGAGGATATACCTGCTTCATCAAAGCACAAATACCCGCCAACTGAGGAGCTGCTGCAGATGTACCACTAAACACAGCCCAACCATCCTTCGGCAAAGTCTCATCTCCATAAGGATAGCCAATATTTCGTGCTCCACGAGTAACATCCATCAGACTCCCCGGCTGTACTGGCAACATAATATAAGTTGCCCGTGGTAGTTTGCCCACTAAACCACAAACATCAGGCACAGTTCGTTGGGGAAAAATTCTGCTCCTGAACCCACTAGCATAGTCACTAGCTTCCAACTTGCCATCAGAAGACATATAAACACCGCCAGCAGAAATCACATCAGGATGTTGTCCAGGAAAACTCCAGCCTCCATTTCCAGCGGAGAAAACAACAATAATTCCCCGATTTACTGCATCTGAAACTATCGCTGACATTACTTTAGCAAAAGCAGAAAGAGGAGGGTCTCTTTGATCATCACCCCAACTACAGGATATAATATCAGGATTTAGGGAAACCGCTTTTTTAAATGCTCCTACTGAATTAACCAATGCAGATTTTTTTGACTTAGCCTTAACCATTGTCAACTCAACATTTGGTGCAATAGCAAACAGATTAGCTGATTCCCCGGTCCCGTGACCATTTTCATCTAATTCTGGGTTAACTGCACCCCCATCCAGCACCACCTTACCTTGATAACCATGAGACTCAAAAAAAGGATGACGATACCAGCCAGTATCAACCATGACTACCTTGACACCACTTCCTGTGATACCTTGGTCATGAAGTCGATGAGCATTTATGCCTTGACAAATATCATCTGGTACATTGAGATGCCAATAGTTGGGTTTTGGAGGAGTAACTGAGGCCGTATTATAGACAGGTTCATTAATTGCCACTCCTTCTATCAAGTTAGTTAAAGAGCTACCAGAGGCATCTATTAACCCTGATATTTCTGCGTTGGGAACAGATAAAAATGTTGCTTTTGTTGGGTAAAGTCCTCCTTTAATTATGGGAATTTCTTGGGTAATAATATTAGTCTGAAAAACCCGTTCATAAACTTCTGGAGGGGCAGCAATAGTAATACTTATTGGTCCCTCAGAGAAAACATTAAAACCTTCAGCACGCAACTTTTCTGCGGTGGCATTAACTAACTGAGGTTCTGAATAAAACCGCTCTACATTCTTGCTGGTAATTATCTCTGATGTTTTCAAAAGTGAATCTCCACTCTGAGAACGTACAGAAACTTCAGCATAAATAATAGATGGCAAATTCTGGTTTTGTGGTTTCACCATTTTTAGTTTTTCATTTTTCTGTAAAGATTAACTATAGTGAAACTTATTTGACATCCTCTTATCTTAATTATCCAGATATCAAATAATTTCCTGAAATTACTGAGGGCGCTAAAGCGTTGAACTCCCTCGATGGGCAGGGATAAAGGGAAAAGTTTACTTTTCTGACTGCAAGGCAATAGAGACCCAATTGTTTGGTAATCATAAATTATGAATTGATTTCGTCAGTTTCCTTTACCAATTTTAGAACCCATATATTTTAACTTTTATCTATCACTTTTATCTATAAAATATATCTCCGGGGACTTAGTTTTTATTCAAGTATTTCAAGGATATGAGTTTCATTTTAGGAAAAGTATAAATTGATTGTCTAGTAATTGTCATAAATTTTAATGTTATATTAATTTCTCCCATAAAATTTCATGAACTTAGGCTACAATAGTCATCTTATCTGTGAAATAATTTCCTGAAATTACTGATCAAGTCTAACTTTTAACTTTTGACTTCTCTTTAATTGTATAATATTATAAGATTAATTGACTGTCAAAATAGTAGTGGTTTTTGTTCAAAGAGAAAATTATTTATGCAAATTCAAACACCAGAATGGGTTAAACAGGCTGTATTTTACCAAATTTTTCCAGATCGTTTTGCTAAAGCTCAACCAACGACTGAAACTGGAAAAGGAATAGACAAAGGTTGGTATCCCAGCAGTCTAGAACCTTGGGATGAATATCCTACTCCTCAAGGTTATAAAGGAGGGAACCTCTGGGGTGTCATTAAAAAACTTGACTATCTTCAGGAACTTGGTATCACAGCTATTTACTTTACACCAATTTTTCAGTCAACCTGTAACCACCGCTATCATACTCATGACTATTATCGAGTCGATCCAATTTTAGGAGGTAATGAGGCTTTAAGGGTATTAATAGATACTGCTCACGATCGCAATATTAAAGTGGTTCTTGATGGAGTTTTCAACCACGCTAGCCGGGGTTTTTATTTCTTTAACGATATCCTGGAAAACGGTCCTTATTCTCCCTGGTTGCATTGGTTCAAAATAGAAAATTGGCCTCTGTCTGCTTACGATGGTAGTTTACCTGCTAATTATGTGGGTTGGTTAGATAACCGTGCTTTACCTGTTTTTAATCATGACAACCCAGAGGTCAAAGAATACATTATGGAAATTGGAGAATATTGGTTAAAATTTGGTATTGATGGTTGGCGGTTGGATGTACCTTTTGAAGTGAAGACTCCCGGGTTTTGGCAAGAATTTCGCGATCGCGTTAAGGCTATTAACCCAGAAGCATATATTGTGGGTGAAGTCTGGAGTAACTGCGCACAATGGTTGGATGGTACTCAGTTTGATGGAGTGATGAATTACTTATTTACTGGTCCAACTATTGCTTTTACTGTAGGCGATCGTGTGGATCTTGAGCAAATTGAAGGCCGTGACTATGTAGCTTATCCGGCTATATCTGCTGTTGAATACGGTCAAAAAATGCAGGAGTTACTGCAACTTTACCCTTGGGAAATTCAATTAACTCAACTCAATTTATTAGATAGTCATGATACAGCTAGAGTTTTGAGTATTGCTAAAGGGGATAAAGCAAGTGTTGAATTAGCGACTCTGTTGTTAATGACTTTTCCCGGAGCACCAAGTATTTATTATGGTGATGAGGTAGGTTTACCGGGTAAGTTTGACCCTGACTGTCGTCGTAGTTTTCCTACTACTGAAAAATGGGATCGTGAAGTTCTGGAATATCATAAACAGTTAATTGCTATTAGAAAAGAATATTCAGCTTTGCGCACTGGTAATTACGAAGTGTTGTTTGCCGAGGGAAATGTTTATATTTTTGCTCGTATTTTAGAAGAGGAAGAAATTATTGTAGCTGTTAACATTGGTATAGAAGCAGCAAAAGTAAATGTTATTTTTAATAAGCTTAAATCTCAACCTAATAAAGTTGTTTATGGTAGTTGTAAAATTTCCTGGCAAGGAGGAGATGAAGCTAGTAAATTAGAGTTATATTTGCCAGGAAGAAAAGGTTGTATTTTGGTTAAAGATTAATTGGTGTTATACTTGGGAAAATAGTATATGGAGATGAACAATAGAAACTGGGGATTAAGATTTTATCTCTTTGCACCTATAATAAAAATAATATGTAATATTTATTGAGTAGCTATTAAAATCATCTAAATATTTGATATGTTCATCGGGTTTAAACAGAGCTATTATTATGGAGGTAAGGTCAAAATAAGTTCAGAAGCTAGAAAGATTAGAGGGAAATTTCAAAAAGGCGATGGATACAGAAATGGGTTGGGTATAAGTTGAGAGAACTTACATTTTATAACATCAATTGTGTTAAAAAATTCCTGTGCATTAACCTCAAATAAATCATTTTTGCTTATTATGGTGTTATCTTAAAAACTGCTAAAAAGTTATAATGGTAATAACTAATAAACTAGGAAAGTGCTGTAAAACTTATGAGTAGCAAAATTGAATCCTTAAAAATACGTTTTTATGGGGCTAAAAATCTAGATTCTATACCCCAATTAAGTAATTTCTCCGAGCAAGATCGCCTAGGTATTAAAGCTGTTGCTCAGGTTTTACCCTTCCTAACTAATAATTATATATTAGAACAATTAATTGATTGGAATAATGTTCCTAACGATCCAATGTTTCGGTTGACCTTCCCTCATCCAGAAATGTTAGAGTCAAAAGACTATAACCATATTATTCAGCTTTTAACAGAAAATGCTCCTAAAACTGTTTTAAAACAGGCAGCTAACAAGATTCGTCAGCAACTAAACCCTCATCCGTCAGGACAAAAACAGCACAACGTTCCTACCTTTAATAGCGAACCTGTTCCTGGAATTCAGCACAAGTATCGCGAAACAGTTTTAGTTTTTCCGACTGCGGGGCAAACTTGCCATGCTTATTGTACTTTCTGTTTTCGCTGGCCACAATTTGTGGGGCTTGAAGGTTTAAAATTTGCCACCCGTGAATCAGGAATGTTTCAACAATATTTACAGCAACATCAGGAAGTCAGGGATGTCTTATTTACAGGTGGGGATCCAATGACTATGAAAGCAAGGCAACTGAGTCTTTACATCGATCCTTTACTGGAAGCTAAATTCGATCACATCCAAACAATTCGGATAGGGACAAAATCAATTTCTTTCTGGCCTTATCGTTATGTCACCGATGAAGATGCTGATAATACCTTGCGCTTATTTGAAAAAATAGTCAAACGGGGGAAACATTTAGCAATAATGGCTCACTATGAACATTGGCAGGAACTGGATACTCCAGTTGCAACTGAAGCAATTCGACGGATTCGCTCTACAGGGGCCCAGATTAGGACTCAAGCGCCCGTGGTACGCCATATCAATGATTCTGCTGAGACTTGGGCAAAAATGTTGCAAATGCAGGTGAGTTTAGGCTGTATTCCTTATTATATGTTTGTGGAGCGACAAACAGGTGCAAAGAAATATTTTGAAATTCCTTTGGTGCGGGTTTTGGAAATTTACCGAGAGGCTGTAAAACAAGTGTCTGGTTTAGCAAGAACTATAAGAGGTCCATTAATGTCAGCTTTGCCCGGAAAAGTAGCTATTGATGGTGTTGCTGAAATTGCTGGGGAAAAGGTTTTTGTATTGTCGTTTTTGCAAGGTCGCGACCCTGACTGGTGTAAGCGACCGTTTTTTGCTAGTTTTAATCCAGATGCTACTTGGTTGAACAATCTCAAACCTGCTTTTGGGGAAGATAAATTTTTCTATGAAAACCAGCTTGAGGAGATTTTGACCCGACAAAAGTTATTCTAATGGTTTATGACCGTTTTGATAAATCTACGGTTATTTATGTCAATTTATTATTTTTCCTCAAAAATACAGGAACTGAGCTGATCAAAAAGTCTATTCAGGATTCATTGACTTTTTGATAAAGCTTAAATTCCAAAAACGGATCTTAAGGTTAGGTAGTAAGAGAAAACAATACAGAGATTTTTAAATTTCTGTGGCAGATAGTATAGTGAGGAAATATGTATTGCTTCTCCCAGGTTACTTATGGGTTAAATAAAATCTACCGTACGAAAAAAACTGTAGAAAATCCTAACAGCTTTTATCTTGATATTGGATTAACCAATACAGGCTGTGCGGCACAGCTCACTATTCCCTCGGCAGTAAATACCTCTAGGAATTTCTTGTCTTAAATTTGAAGACTGCAATTGATATCGTCATTAATGACTATACCAGTTGCACTTCTGAATAAACCACGTTTGACTCGTTTACCCCCAGAAATTTTATGTTTAACTAGTAGCTCAAGATCAATTGCAGAAGTTTTACTGGTGTAACAATATCCGTTTCAATGACTTTGAGCCCAGCTAGTTGACATTTATAAGTTATCTGTTGAATTAGCTTATAGGGAGGTATTGGGGTAAAGTTTTGATAGTTTTTTTTACCGATGTTTGCACCTTGTTTCCGTTCTTTCACCAAAGCCGACAACTCTATATATATCCAGAAAAGGCTCTCAAACCCTTACCCCGCTCTTGCCAAATTGGCATTTTTGGAGAGGTCTAATAGTAAAAGAGTAATAAATCAACTCTTGAGAGCAAAATACAATCTAGACCTCTACAACTTATTGCTATACCGGTACTGCTACTTTATCCTTTCCCCCTGTAGACAAAGTTCTAAATCTTTGAGGAATTTGCAGGTTTTTTGAATCCCCAACCCGGGCTAAACGAAACTGCCAATCAGATACTTCCTCGTAACTCAAATGTTTCGTATCAACACTTGCGGTCCAGAATCCAGCAAAAAGTGCTGGATCCTCAAACCGCAGCAGACCAGATTTACGAATTGTCTCCCCCTGTGGTGTTCCCAATATTGGAGAAATAACAAAGGGACTGACCTGAAATATGATTGATGGGTTAATTGCCTTTACTTCATGATATACTTCCCATAAGGCCTCTTCGAGTCTCAACAACGCCTCTTCATCATCATCCGGCAAGCCAATAATTACCCCATAGCTAATCATAGGAACCCCAGTTTGTACAATAGTCCGCACAATTCGTTTATGTTGCTGCCAGGGAACTAACTTAGCATAAGATTCCCGTCCAAAAATAGGTCGTTCCGCAGGAAGATAACCGGCAAGAGTTCCTTTTCGCCCATCCCAACTGTAAATTGCTTGGATAACCTCTTCATCAGGGGTTAAATCTTCTCTTTTACCACTATGCCCACGTCCCATGGTCATTTTTCTCAGTTCTAGACCATTCGGCCAGAGAACTGCTAAGTTCCGATCTCGCACTCCTTGCATAATTTCTAGAATTTCTTCTCGGCCACCAGGGAAAATTGTCCGCCCCAAGAATTGATCGGAGAGACTAACTACTGATTTAGCTCCTGCTTCACAGAGTACATCTAGCCACTCCATTACTCTTTTGGGTGTCATACGGCGATATCCTGTACCGTAAGTGGGAGTTTGACAAAAATCACAGTGGCGATCGCAACCCATATCAGGAAATATAGCGCCAATAGGCTTTAATTCTTCCGGAAACGGGTCCATCCAATACTGGGTTCCCAAACATTCTCTTGCCACTTCTACAGAAGGTAAAGGCCACTCTTCTGGTTGTAGGGGAACCCTTGGTCTCCGATACTCAGTTCCATCAGCCAAAATTACACCAGTCAGTGCTTCTTTTGAACCTTTTCCTAGGAGATAATTAAATAGCGGCCAATTTGCAGCACCGGATTTTTCTTTAACAACTACTGCTGCACCGTTTTGAAGATAAACTTCAGGAGCAGCAAAAGGATCGGAACCACCTACAACTACTGCTTTACCTTTGCTTGCTAGGTGCTTTAAGAGCATCATTGCTATTTCACGATATAATGTAAAATTAACTGTTATACACCAGATTTCACAACTTTCTGGGTCTATGCTCTTGATATCAACACCACAGTAATTTTTACTGAGCTCAATTCCTCTCCAAGTTATGTGTCCATAATTTTCTACATAATCTCCATCTCGAAGGTTTATAAATTTAGTTTTAAATCCTCCTGCTTGGAGATTTGATATTAAAATTTGCTTACTAATAATTGGTTCAAACTTCCGTAAGGAATAAAAATCGTTACCCTCTGGATCAGACAGCTTCAACTGAGGTAATTCAACCAAACCAATAGTTTGATTCTTTGTATCAATTGTCATTACCTTTTTTTCCCTGGTTATTTTTTTTTGATGTTTATAGTTTATATATTCTAAGTATATAAAGCAAGTTAAGTTGACAAAAAAAAGGAATAAAAATTAAGTAAAGTCTATAATTTTTGTGAAAGAACTTAGAGGATATAGAGTTTAGGTCATTTGAATAATAATTAATAAAATGTAACAATTCAAAAACCAGATATAAGCTCTGAAAGTTTTATACAAATTTTCAAGGTTCATGCTATATTTATAAGGTTGCAAAATAAATGTTCTTTATAACAAAACTTAACATTATGTTAACTGGTTTGTTATAAAAAAAAGTATAACTATTGAGACATAAAAAAAATAAGGAATAAAAGTATTGAAAAAAAAGAAAGACTAAGGCATAATAAAGTTGATGGTAGTTAATATTACCCATTAATCATTCCCTTCAAATATATTCTCAAAAAGTGACTAAATTTTTGAAATGAATACAATTAAATTGCTTTAATGATCTAATAATTTTTTTATTCCTAAAACTAAGTATACATAGAAATCACCTAACTATATTAAACTCTAATTCTGTTAACCTAATAGTAAGATTAAAAAATGTCAAAACTTCCTAAAACTTGAGAATTTTCAAATAACTAACCCCTCTAAAACTGCTCTAATATCCAAAGTTCTAGTAGTTACAAAATTTTAAGAAATCAAAGGAGATCAAAGGTGAAAAAAAATTTCACGGATGCCGATACAGAAAATTATTATAATACAGTAGAAATTAAATACCAAGTTCCTTGGAACCCAGATGGTAGTAAGCATTGGGGATACTTTGATAATTTAGACGCTCCCGATCACGAAGAAGAATTATTTCAAGCTAGCGATCGCTGGAACGAATATATGTTAAATCAAAGTAAAATATGTTGTAAATCTCGCGTTCTTGACGTTGGTTGTGGAAATGGTAACACGGCTATTTATTTAGGGAATGAAACTAACTGCGAAGTTGTAGGAATAGATATTAGCCAAACTCATGTGAATAATGCTCAAAAGAAAGCGGCAGGCTTTCCCGATCTTAACCTTTCTTTTAAGAAAGCATCAGCAACAAATTTAGTTTTTTCAGATGGCTATTTTACTCATGTTTGGAGTCAAGGAACTCTTTTACATATTCACGAACGAGAACTCACTTTAAGAGAATTTTATCGCCTTTTAAATAAAAGTGGAATTTTAATATTTGATGACTTAGTAACCCTAGTTTCCCAAGTCACTGATTCTACTTTAAAATATGTCTATGAGAGGATGCAAATCAGTCAGTTATTTTCTCCTAACGATTATAAAAATTATCTGGAAAAAGCAGGCTTTACAATATTAGATTCTTTAGATTTATCCCCCCATATGAAAAAGTTTTATGGTATTCAAGCAAAGCGATTTCAAAAGGAGTTTCCAGAGCGAAGTATTGCTTATGAAAAAACTAGGGATGCTGTCAACAATGAGGAGATTGGATGGTGGTTTTATCTTTGTCAAAAGAGTTAATCGAGCTATATCAATGTATAGAGCAGTTTGTCAAGTTATGAGCTAGATATACTAATTCTCATAATTTATAAAAGAAAACTGTAGGGGTTGGAGATAAAACCCTAGCGATAAAATATTACAATCTATGGGTAAGTTGCGATCTATTAACTATTTTATAAAATATGTAGTTAGGTTAAATGCAATGTCTTTACAGATTAAAAGAATGAGCCATAAAATAGGAAGAAATCCCAAGATATTTATCCTGTCATTTGTAGTATGTTAGTCTGAAATATGCTGTATATTCTAATTTAATAATTTAATCCGGTAAAAGAACTTAAAATGATTCGACAAGAAGACGTTAAAATTATTCTTCAAGAGGAAGAAGTACTCAAATACGACCGAAAAGATTATCTAAAATTTCACGAAGAACTTTCATCAAAAGACCGA
Organism: Trichodesmium erythraeum GBRTRLIN201; assembly: GCA_018457135.1. Classification (GTDB taxonomy): domain Bacteria; phylum Cyanobacteriota; class Cyanobacteriia; order Cyanobacteriales; family Microcoleaceae; genus Trichodesmium; species Trichodesmium erythraeum. The sequence continues at coordinate 40,367 of JAGGDU010000228.1, forward strand.
GAAATTACGATCTTATTTCAAGATAAACCAATTTTTAATGTTTTAGTTCCTCAAGGAGTTTTTAACCCTTATGGCGGTATAGCTGCTCAAGCTTTTATGAGCGGTATTTTGAATCAAATAATTAATGTTAAGGGAAAAAAGGTACTCGATCTTGGATGCGGTTCTGGAGTTCTTGGTTTGTGTTGCCTATTTAAAGACAGCAATAAAGTAGTTTTTTCGGATCTTCATCCGAATATTATGCCTCTCAAAAATAATCCCCTAATTCGAGAACAAGATGAGGTCAAAGTACAAAATTTGTGTGTGGGAGAAGCAGACAAATCTTACGATCTAGCATTTATGCCTTTTCCTAGTCGTTCTATTGATCGCCCTATTAATGCAGACTCCTATGAAATGGGAATATTAAGAAATGACGATCTAGTGTTTCGGGCGATCGAGCAGGTAGGGCGAGTATTAGTACCTGGGGGGGAGTTTGTCTTTTTTTATAGGGTGTTTAATGAACGCTTCCCGCTATATTTAGAGGTAATGTCAAAGTTAGCAGCACATTTCGACCTGACTACTCTTAAGTTGTTATGGTATGTAGAAGAGGATGATGGGCATGGTTTATTGCTGTCTGTGGATAAATATTCAGGTAAATAAGTCTATAGTTTTGATTTCTCAGCTGTAAACTTTCCGTCTGAATGCTTACACTTTGGAGAATGTTGACAGGAGTCTCTGTGGCTTTCAGCAGGAGGATAGTGTTGTCACTCCTCCTACTGAGATCCTGGAAGAACTTCTCATCCTCAATATAGGGAAAGAAAAGTTTTTAAGAATTAGTAAGAATATATAAGGTTTTGGTTATCATGATGTACTTCATCAATTTCAAAAGTGCTATTAATGTATGACTTCTGTGAAACGGTATGAGTTAACTTTAAGCTAATTTTGTAATTATTTACCCTTGATTAATCTTATTAATAAACCACATCGGCATTAACCCTATCCATCTCTGTTGAATAACACCATCTTTCAAAAGAACCGCAGTAGGTACTACCTCTATCTTCAATTTTTTATACAACCTTTTATCCACTGCAACAACAGGAAAATTCAAAAAATATCTATCTACAAAATTTTGTCCTATTTGAAGATTTTCAGTATCTATTAATCCCACTATTGCTGGTAAATTATCTTGCAATTGTGCCAATTTCAAAAGACTTAACCAATGTTTACATTGAGAACATTCAGGACTCATAAAAACCACAATTACAGACCCAGACATTAAAGATTTTGAATCCTCTCCTAGCCATTCTATTTGCCACATCCGGTTTTCTTGTAATGGAGTAAAATCAATATAAGGACGACCATTTTCTTGTATGTATTCTAGGGAACCAGCAGCCAAAGCATAGCTAGTTATCAAAGTTATTAATACCACTAGCCATTGCCAGAAAATAGTAGGTTGATATTTACCAAAAAATTCAGCGAATATTAACAGAAAAATATAAATAGCATTCAGAATTAAACTTTGGGTAGGAGTAATTTCAAACAAACCATTATAACAGCCACAGTCTGTTGTTTTACCAGTTGATGTACTCCAGTAAGTGAGTATTGATAAACCAAATAATAATAAAATACTTACAAGTATTATTAGGTTCAGAAAAACTCCTAAGATTAAAGCCACTCCTAAAGCTGATTCAATAGCAGTAAATGTTAAAGCAACAGGTATTATTAACTTAGGATTTACTAAATTAAGTTTAGTAATATGTTGGGCAAATTTCCAAGGTTCTATAACTTTAGCAATACCAGTCAACAGAAAAATACTACCTACTATGTTTGAGGTTATAGAAGCTAAGACAAATAACATAATATCAGTTTTAATTTATCAGTTTTAATTTTTAATTTATCATTATTTTGTTTATAAAATAACTCAGTAATGATATCAGGTTACTGCTATTTTACCAGTAATTGTGTTCCTTAAAACCTATAATTTTGTACCCAACTAATATGAAAATTGCTATAATTAATTATAAACTCAGCATTCAGTAATTAGGTTTGATATCTTAGGGATGAGAAAAGGGTTTAAACAAACTGTTATCTAAAACCAAAAGCAATAGCTAATAAATAATGGATGAATGCTTATCATAAAAATAGTTTGGAGTCAAACAGCAATTAAAAATTATATCTACATCTCCAACAAAAGTCAATATTAAATCATCATCAAAAATATCAGAAAATCAGTGTAAAAGTTGGGAAGTACTAACTCCTGATATTAGTCATATAATCACAGAATATAATATACCTATGGATAACCTAATTTTTTGAAAAAAATAGGAAACATTAACCATTACTATCATAGTTATTCCAAAATAGATACACCATTTTTAGCTGCTGCTAATATCTAATTTTTATAGTCTGAAACAGTCTTTCCTTTGAGCAGATATTCTCCTAATTGTAGAAGTAATATTTCTAAAAATTAGACAAAAAAAATCTCCTATTTTTTCAGAGAATAGGAAATAAAAAATAGGGATTTTAATCAAAATATCCCTACTTATTCTCCTACTCCTAAAAAAAGACAAAGAGTAGTAAACCCTAATTACTTTCTGTTTGCTTTTTTAACTGTTGAAGTAGCTGTTCAAACTTTTGTTTAGACTTACCATATTCTACCCAATTATCTTTTCGTCTTGCTGCTTCAGTTTGACTATAAGCTTCTACTATTGAATTAATCAACTCAGAAATATTTTTTGTTTCTGGGGTTTTCTCTGTAACTTTAACTTCTGGTTGTTTAACTTCCATACCAAAAATTGTTTCTAAAGATTTACTGAGAGTTTCTGTCATTACAACCTCTTTATCATAAGCAACTATTACCCTCTTTAATTCTGGTAATTCTCCCTGTTCAGCCCTTAAGTAAATTGGTTCTATATACATTAATGATTCCTCTATAGGAATTACTAATAAATCTCCTCGAATTACCTTAGAACCTTTTTGGCTCCATAACGTTAATTGTTGGGATATTTTTGGGTTTTGGTCGATGCGAGCTTCAATTTGACTGGGACCATAAACTAACTTTTGTTTAGGAAATTCATATAGCAATAATTTACCATAATTATCTCCATCTGATTCTGCTGCCATCCAGGCAATCATATTATCTTTATTAACTGGAGTAAATGGCAAAATTAAAACAAATTCTTCACCCTTTTTTTCTGGTAAACGCATAATTAAATAGTATGGTTCCATTAATTGTTTATTATCTTCATAAACTTCTGTAGGAAACCTCCATAAGTCCTCTTGATTATAAAATAATTGAGGGTTGCTCATGTGATATGATAAATACATTTGAGCTTTAATTTTAAATAAGTCTAAGGGGTAGCGAAAATGGGCTTTAACATTAGTTGGAATTGCCGATTTTTCTGTAAATAACTGGGGGAAAATTTTGCGGTAAGTATTTAGTACTGGGTCATTTTCATCTACTACAAAGAACTTCATCGTACCGTTGTAGGCATCAACCATAACTTTCACAGAATTCCGAATATAATTAACATTTCCCCTAGCTATTCGCTCAATGTTACCTCTATTTAATATTGCCCGGGCATTATTACTCAGATAAAGTGGTTCCGAATAGGGATAGCGATCGCTCACTGTATAAGCATCTAATATCCATTGAATTTTTCCATCAATTAAAGCAATATAAGGGTCATTATCAAATCTTAAAAAGGGTGCAACTTGGTTTACTCTTTCTTTTATATTTCGATAGTAGTGAATTTTTGAATTGTCAGTAAAGTAGCCAGAAATTAAAATATTAATGCTGCTTAAGTCATAAGCATAGGCAAGTTTTCGCCATAAAGAATTTACTGGAACTCCCCCCGTACCACTATAAAAAGTAAAAGCATTTTCACCACTCCGAGGATAATCAAATTCTTCAGTACTCATACCCGTAAAAATATGAGTATCAGTTTTTTCTCCATAGTAAATAGCAGGTTCTTTTACCTGAAGATTTACCTGAGAAACTGGTGGAATATCTTTAATAAATAAAACCGGTAAACCATCTGCCTTTACTTCATTTACAGGATTCATTACTAACCCATAACCATGAGTATATTTTAAATGTTTATTTACCCAAGTTTGTGCTTTTCTAGGAACTTGAGAATAAACCATTTCCCTTGGAGAAAGCATTACTTGTCTATAGTTACCATCAATAGTGTAACGGTCAATATCTACATCATTAAATTGATAGTAAAGCCGCATTTCTTGAAGTTGACGATAGGTGCTGAGAAGTGGTCTATAATCCCAAAGCGTAATATTGCGAACTGTGCCTTGATTATTTTTTAATGTTTGACTATCTAACTCAAATTTAGCTGGAAAACTTTTAGTTTCTACATTATCTAAACCATAGGCTTCACGGGTAAATTTAATATTATTTGCTATGTATGGTTTTTCCTTTTGTAGTTCATTAGGATTAACTATAAATTTCTGTTGAAACCATGGATATAAAACATTAAATAATCCCAATAAAACTATATAAATAACTATTCCATAAGTTGGCCAAATAATGTTATTTTTCCAAACAGAAAGTACACAAACTACTGCTAATAATAATGCCACTATTGCCATGGCCCAATAGGCAAAAAGTTTAGCATGAACGTCTGTGTATCCAGCCCCAAAAACTACTCCATTAGAGTCAAAAAGTAATTCATAACGTTCAAACCAAAATCCTACTGCAATTAAAATTGTCACCCCTGCCAGTAGGAGACTAATATGAGTTTTAATTGAACCTGTTAAAAAATTTTGCCATTGTCGCCCAGCGGTAAATTTACCCTTCAAAGCATATACTATGATACTAATAATTAAACCAGCGAAAACCAGAGTAAATAGCCACTCTTTTATTCCTTCATATAAGGGTAATCTAAATATGTAAAAACCTATGTTTCGTTGATAAATTGGATCTTGATTTGGAAAATCTACAGCATTTAAAAATTTCAAAAAAGTTTCCCAAGCTGGAGATGTAGCTGTGGCTGCGCTTAAAGATATCAAAGTAATGTTGACAAGGAAAATTATTTTCACAAAAATATTTCTGTAGGGAGCTAATTCAGTTCCTAATAAAATATTAAAGGAGCGATCGCTTGTCAATTTTTCAGCTATCCAATAATTACTCCATAGAAACAAAAAGTAAATAACAAATGCACCTACCCACAGAAATATTTGCCAATTTAATCTAGTCCAAAAAATATTAGCAAAATCAACCGTATTAAACCACCATGCTTCAGTTAATAAGTGAACTAAAGTTCGAGAAAGGGAAAAAACAACTAAAAGAATGACACTAATTGCAATGATTATGTAATTTCTTATTTTCATAATTTTCCATTATTATGTATCAAAAAAATTATTATACTTTCTAGATGAGAATTACAACCATATCATAAACTTTAATACATTTTATTGGTAACCTGTCTTCCCGATATGGTTTTAGTATGGCATTATTTTTTTCGGAATAATTATACTTTTGTAACAGGAAGACAGAAGATAAAAAGTAAAAGGATTTATTTTGATCGTGACTGAATTTTATACAGAAACAATGCTACCAAACATAATATAATTTAGTCTTTTTTTTAAGATAAGATTAACTATATACCTGTACAGAAAAGTTAGGTAAAATGACTATATTAATAAACTTGATTGATAATTATTTTTGGGTAATAGTTTTTGAGTAAAATGGGCATGAAGTGACTAGAAGATGGAGCTCAAGGGGTGATAGGAAGCATTTACTCACGGGACTCTGATCTTGAGTTTTCTCTGGCTCCGACAAAAAAACTATCACCCTCCCATCTCTTTTACCCGAGTTGGGAGCACCACCACCACTTTATTAAATATTCATTGGTTCTTGAATAAACTTAACATATAGATGTTTAAAAGTAGACCTAATTATGCGTGGAACTCCAAAATCAATAGGTTTCTTAGTTGTGGGTAACTGCCAATTTTCTACCTCAACTTCAATAGGCTGTAATAATGGAAAATTAACCCTTTTTAAATCAGAACAAAACCCCATTTCTTCAGCAACTGCCACTGTGGGAATTTCTGCAGGATTAACTTTGAGAATTTCTACTAATGTTCGGTCAAGGGCAAATACATCTATAGATGCTCCCAAAATACCTAACTTTCTAGGTTCTCCACCAATAGGACCATTACCTTCTTGACCGATAATACTATCAATAATAGTCAAATCTGGATTAATTGCTTTTGCTGTTTCTACTAGCATTTTACCGAAACGATCAGCATCTTTACCTGCTTCTAAATGCCACCAAGCTTTCATTTTTCCCGGTACACAACCAAATAAATTTTTGACTCCCATTGTCATAGTTAATTGCACATGAGATTTCAGCTTAGGCAAATTAATTATTACATCTGCTGCCATTGCTTCTTTACTTAATAGTAAATGATTAAACTCTTCACTAACTATGTCGTAACGTTTCCCGTGAAATTCAACTATTGGTAAGTCAAATTCTTTGAGCAATGATAAGTAACCATTTGCTTTTGCCACACCCATAGCACTACCAAAAGCTGGACTATCGCCTAAAAAAGGTTTACCGCCAGCTTTTTTTACCATTTTAGCGACACAATAAACTACTTCTTTTCTAGTTACGCATTCTTTTGTGGGGCGAGAACCTGTCAGCAAATTTGGTTTAAGTAAAACGCGATCGCCTGCTTTGACAAAAGCATTAATTCCCCCTAATGGCTCTAAAAGATTCTCTATGGATTTTTCTAATTCTTGAATTTTATAGGAATTAGCTCGGATTAAACTAACAGTAGACATGATTTTTAATTAGATTAATAGATATCTTGATAAAAGGTTAAATAGCATCTGAAAAAATCAATTTTCTATTCAGCCTATTTATTAAAATTATTACATTGTAGGATTTAATTACATAAATAATTATGTGAATGTACTGGAAACCTCCATTAAACTTGTTAAACATTTTCCAAATAGTAAAAGTATTTTTAGACATGTTTAATTTTGATTAGTTAATAATATCATTTCTGTTCTGAGAAACCTACAATTATCTACATAAATCATTGAATACCCTCGCCTATATCAGTTCTATTCCTGCTTTACCCTAGCAAAGTCGGCCTGATCTAGCTCCCCTAACACACCCTTGGGACTGAACTCCTAAGCCTGATTAAACTAGCATTTCAGTCTCACTTCACAACTAAAACCAAAGTATCAATCTTTTGTAGCAAACATTAACGTATTTCATATTATACTGTGGCGTCAAGAAGATCTAGGGCATTTATGCTGAAGAGTTTACTATATTTGAGCAAAAGCTTAACCCTAACTCATCAGACTTAAGTAAACCCTACTAATTAACTCTCAAAGCATTCACACAAATTATGCGCCAAATTAAGAAGTTTCAAAAAGTACCAAAATATCTGTCGCTGAAGCTCATGCATGGGTAAAATTTTGGGCATACCTAGGTAGAAAAATCAGGAGACAATTCTTACTACCCCTACCTGGTGACCATGCAATTTATCTGTGCTGACCTGCTGACATGCTGAACTGCAATAACCCTTATCCCATTGACAATAGATGTGCTAACTCTCAGTAGTTAAATACTAATAAACCTCACTATGTAACGAATATTTAGACTATTCATTCTGACTCCTGAGCCTTGACTCCTAAGTCATAACTCTACCAAACAGCCTAATTTTCTCCATAAACTCTACCCCGCCATTTTTTGGAGTCTTGATAGCAGATAAAAATATCTGTAAAACTGCCAAAGAGCTTGCTAAAAGAGATAATAAAAATAACCAACTAGCTTGAGCTTGACTGAAGTCATAGGAGGAAGGAATAACTAACAACAAAACAAACCTAATTAATAATAAAAATAAATTCAAAGCAGATAACAAAAATTTAGCAGACACAGAAATAGAAATAGGGAGACCAAAAAGAAAATAAACCAATAGCACTAATAAAGGTAAACCCTGAGTTACCCAAAATAACCAAAGATCGCTCCCAACTTGAACGGTTGAATAAGCATCCTTTAGGTCAAGCGATCGCCCCCACTACTGCAAAATTTTCACCATCCCCTCATACATTCTCACTCCCAAAACCTCCGCTCCATCAAAACGAAGCACCTTAAACCCTTCAGCAGCAATATTTCTAGCCAGAGCCACATGATCACAAAAAGAACCCTGAGCACCAATGTAACTCCCCATCTTCGATAACACCGAACGTCGCACAAAAAATACTGACCATTAGCCATAACTCTTCCTGGTGTTTGTATCCCCGTACCCGTTAGCCCAAACCTATAAACTAACATTTTTAATAAAGCAAGTTGTAGCCAAAGTTATCCTGGATATTTCAGGATAAACCGTGGCGACAGCGAAATCACATCTTATCCTTCAGCCTCAGCCTTTTTAACCAAACTAGGTACTACCCCTGGAGCTGGTTGAGTATCCTCATCTACTCCTAAAAACCACTCACTCTTATTGCGATACTGAAGTTGATTTTTTTTTCACTCTCAGCAAAAAAAACTATTGGCTTTGTTTTGTTGTCAAAAGTTACTAAGTTTATACTTTCGGGAAAATAGTTTAAATCTACATCCTTAGCATCAGCAGTAGAAATTTAGAACCATTTTTTCATAGTGGGACTAATTTTTTCTTTTAATCAATTCCACAACAGGGTATTTATGTAGTTTACAAAACTTTACAAAAAAATAACCAGAATAGCCTTAGATATTTTTGTTGTTGATATTTTTAGATTTTGCTTTCTTTTTCAGTGAGAGGAAAAAACTAGGCTGATGATTTTTTTGGCCTTAAATTTAGTTTTACTTTTTCCATCAACATCAACAACATTTTTTATGTGTCATATTTTATAGTATATGTCAATAATGAACATATTCTGATAGTCGCTTAAATCAACTAGACTTATGTAAAATAAGCAGGATTTTCAAATAAAATAAAGGAATTAATTATATGAAGTAAACTTAGATAAAATTATATGAATGTAGGAGATTAGGTGATTACAAATATTTTAACAACAGGAATTATTGTTTTAGCTATACTTATAACTTTAATCTGGTTAGCAATAGAATTACAATATCGTAATCGTCCAGGGAATGCCTTAGAATTAACCTCTCAAGATTGGAATTTAGCAGTTGCAGAACCAGAAAGGTATCTTTTAGTGGGTGAAATGGAATTATGCAACCGTACTAAAAGCCTAGAAATTATGGTGCCAGAAGTACAAGCAAAAGTAAAACTATTATCTAGTGGAAGTTTAGAAGGAGTAAATTATCAAACTAGAATTATTCCTTTCCATAAAGATGCTCCCGCTAGATACGATAACTATTGGTTTGCTTATATAGTAAAAGTAGGAAAAAAGACAAAACTCAAAATATCAATTGATATTCAAGGTAATAACCTAAAGCAACTAAATTCTGCATGGATTAAAGTACATTATATTACATATGGACCTGAGGGTCGAATTCCCAAAGTGCAGCATATTATAGTCCCCCTCAAATTTCCCAACCCTAATTCTACGCCCAAAGTGCGAGAAGTAACAAATGCCAAAGTATTTCCTATTCCCACTCACCTATTAACTCAACTAGACGATCCAATAGAAATTATTAAACGTTATGTAGTTCCTCATGCTCAAAAAGGAGACATAGTTACCATAGGAGAAACACCCCTAGCCTTAATACAAGGTCGTTTTCGTCACCCCACAGATATAAAACTAGGATGGGTTGCTAAACGTATTTGTTACTTCTTCCTGCCCACCTCAAGCTTGGCCACAGCTTGTGGAATGCAAACTCTAGTAGATATTGTTGGACCAATAAGAGTATTAATAGCTTTTTTTGGAGGCTCTATTGCTAAAATATTAGGGAAATCAGGAATGTTCTACCAATTTGCTGGACAACAAGCCAGACTAATAGATGATGTTACTGGAACTTTACCTCCTTATGACCAATTTATAGTTTTAGGTCCAGAAAATCCTCAAGAAGTAGTAGAAAAAATACAACAAGCAACAGGTCTAAGTGCAGCAATAGTAGATGTGAACGACTTGAAAGCAGTTAAAATATTAGCAGCAACCTCTAATGTATCCCACTCTTTACTAGAGGAAGCATTGAGAACTAATCCCGCAGGAAATGCTGACGAGCAAACCCCTGTAGTTCTAATTCGTCCATCATTATCATAAGACAATAAGACAGAAAGTTGATTCTAATGGGAGTTGATTGTAATTATTTTGGTCAAGGAAACAGTCAAAGTATCTTGCTCCCCTGAAGTGGTATTGTCGATATCTATCTATTCTAACTGTTTTGGTTAATATCATTAGTAAAGTAATTACAATACTCAATCTTGATTTGAGTGGAGTGACTAGGATAATTTTGATTTTTCCCCAGAACTTTAGCTTACCAAAAGTTAAAATCCTGGGGAAGCGCCAGAAGTTTTAACCCTTTCCCAATCATCATTTTAATATTACTTTTGTTTATACCCTTGGGACAAATTAATTTGATTGGAAAATTGAGTCAATAGCCAAGCCTTTTGTTTGAGGACAACTTTTTAGTTGGTAATACAACAATAAATATATTAGTCGCTCCAAGGGCTATGCATCCTTAGCTCCTAGCTTCCCTTTTCATTAGTTCAAAAGCTAAACGGAGACAAAAAGTGGACCTTACCTAGGAAGCATCAGACTACCACCAAGGTAGTAATATCCTTTGTTAGCGCAGCTCATGAGGTTTGCAAAACCTCAATCAACCAAAGAGCTTCGGCTCGGTGATATCCCCTTAGCTTGAGTCACGGGAGAATGTCAAGTAAGCATCCCCATTACTAAGAATACAAAATTATGAAACCTTTTATCCGCCAAAAGCAAAGCCAGGTGGTTATCCGTTCTCTAGAGTACCGAGACCTAGAAGCTATCAAAAAGCTATGTCGGGAAACTCCAGAAGCCCAGAATTGCCACCAAGATGTTACTTTTAATCTCTCTCCCATTCACCTTAGCCAAAAATTGCCAGAAATTCATCATTGGTACTGGCCTATAAAGCTGTTGAGCTTTTTCCCTAATCCCTGTAAATATTTGTTAACTTCTTATGTTGCAGAAGTAGATGGACAAGTCAAGGGGGTAATTCAAGTTTGTCCAAGTAATCGCACTCGCAGCAGTTGGCGGGTAGAAAAGATATTTATCGAAGAAACAGGAAATACAAGAGGAATAGGTTCTCAATTACTTCGATACTGCTTTGAAAAAATTTGGGAAGCACGGACATGGTTGTTGCAAGTTAATGTTAATGATAAAGATACAATGGCACTGTATCGCCAAAATGGTTTTCAGCCATTGGCTCAAATTACTTACTGGACAATTACTCCCCAACAACTACAAGATTTAGCCCTTTCACAGCCAAATTTACCCAACTTACTACCTGTTAGTAATGCTGATGCTCAGTTGCTCTATCAATTAGACACAGCATCAATGCCACCCCTGGTACGCCAAGTATTTGACCGCCATATCCAAGATTTTCAAACTAGTTTTGTTAGTGGTTTGATAGAAGGAATCAGGCAATGGCTTAATCATACTGAGTTGGTAAGTGGTTATGTGTTTGAATCTCAACGTAAGGCCGCAATAGGTTACTTCCAAGTAAAATTATGCCGTGACGGTACACAACCACACATAGCTGAGTTAACTGTACATCCAGCTTATACTTGGTTATATCCAGAATTATTATCACAAATGGCAACATTGGCTCAAGATTTTCCTAATCAATCTTTGCAACTTGCTTGTGCTGATTATCAACCTGAACGTGAAGCTTATTTAGAACAGATAAAAGCAAAACAAATTGAACATACTTTGTTAATGTCTCGTTCTGTCTGGCATAAAATTCGGGAGTCTAGATTAGTTATTGCCGAACTCCAGTTTTCAGGAGTTCTTCAAAGTTTACAACCAGTTCGCAAACCAGTTCCTAGTCGTAGTTCTTGGTTGAAAATGATGCGAAATAAAAAAGAGATGCGTAGTAACTCCCAGAAAAATACTAATACTGATAATAATCATGATTGGAAAGGGAAAAATGAAAAATTAAATTCGGTATCGGAGTTTATACCTCATCATTCAAAAAGTGCAGAGAATAATGATGATAAAAAAATCTAATAATTACAATTTTTTAGCATACAACTATAGCAGTTTTCATTATTCAAAAATACAGAGATTTTTGCTTAAAGGTACTTACGCACTTATACTGGGGATAAGACTTTTATATAATCAATGTAAATAACACTATAAATTCAATTATTAATATAAAAAGGAGTACAATTACCAAATGTCTCAAAAGCGTATTTCAGCCCTAGGTTTGGATGTAGGTATAAAACGTATGGGGGTTGCCGGATGTGATGGTACTGGTTTAATTGCTACTGGTATTATGACTATCAAGCGGGCTTCATTTGAGAAAGATGTATTTCAATTGCAAAAGATTGTCCAGGAACGTCAGGTACAAGTTCTTATAGTTGGTTTACCCTATTCTATGAATGGTTCTATAGGTTTCCAAGCTAAAAAAGTACAAAGATATGCTCAAAGGTTGTCACAAACTCTCGGATTACCTCTAGAATACGTTGATGAACGTTTAACTTCGGTCCAAGCTGAGGAAATGCTCAAGGCTGCTAATATTTCTCCTTCTCAAAATAAGGCCTTAATTGATAGAAAGGCAGCAGCATTGATTTTACAACAATGGCTTGATGAACGCAGAGAAAAAAATACTCAGTTGACAAGCTAATCATTGCAATATTTCATTGACATATTGAGTAAAGGCTAATTTTGATAGATAAGTAGCAATAAAAATATAATTGGTTAGGGTTAGGGTAGCTGTTTAATTGACGAATTATGTTCAACTTAGGAAGTGTAAAATGCAGAATTAAAGAGGTTTTTTAATAATTTTATTTTTCGTTAAATACTTTGGTTATATTACACCTTATTAGTGCTTATTGAGTATAGTGAAAAATACTATTACACAAAGGTAAGCTAAAATCATACACTGGATTACAATAGATATCTCAAAAAAAACGTTTTCTTGCCCCTGGCTCCCCCTTTCCTAAATTGGCATTTTTGGAGATATTGTAATTAAAAAGTAAGTGAAAGGTGAATCACAGCTATGGCTATGATAGGAGTTGGCAAAATAACATACAAAAATAGTAAATAAAAAAAATATATTTCCACTTTCTATTCTGCTAATAAGTTATAATTAAAGCACGAATTTATTACCTACGAAAACTTAAACATAAAAAGATTAGGAAAAATAAGATTAAGCAAATCAATCTACAATGCAGGTGGGAGTTAATTCCTAACTATTTTAATGATCAAAGCCTTAGCATTAGGTCGTCCCCAGGACTTAAATGCTGGCCAGAAAGCTATAGGCGTGAATCCAAAAAGCACAAGTCAAGATTGCTCATATTGTCAGAACACATACCCTAAAAAATTATTAGAGATAACCCATTCCTATCCACTATCCACATTGTAAAATTGTGGTATGTCGTGCTCCGCAGCCAGAAATATTAAAGACAGGGCAGAGACCCCTCCTTGAAATACACGCTTGTCTGATGCAACAGCGGAACTGGGAAGCGAGAGACCCAAACTATACCGCAAGGTTAGTATGGGGTTATATCACATTAACAAATAATTAAAATGCCTAAAATGTTTTCATCCCCAGAATCACAAGAAAATGGACAATCTCAAGAAACCTATATCACTTTAACTGATGAGGCAGAACGAATACTATGTTGTACTATAGAGTATTCTCTAGAGTCAGATGATGAAGAGTATGTAATGTTACTACCATTAGACTTACCTGTTGAAATATTTACTTGGGGGCCAGAAGATGTAGAACAAGCAAGTATTCCTGTAGATAATGAATTAGAAATTGATAAAATTTTTGATACTGCTAAAGTTGTCCTTGAAGAACAAAACCTAGTCTTGCAAAGAACAGCAATAACGTTAACTGTTACTGGGGAGTTACCAGAATGGGGTGAAGATGAACTAGATGAAGTAGATGAAAATGATGAGGCCAGTGAATATTATGAAGAATTGGCAACTTTTTTGTATGAAGATCGGAAATACGCTATATACACACCATTAGATCCATTTTTGATTCCAGCTCGTAAAAGTGATAATGGAAAACTGGAATTACTTTCAGAAGAAGAGTTTAAGCAAATTCAGCCAATGGTTCAAACAATGCTAGAAAATCAATTGTTTAATGATATGGAGTAAAGCATTTGTAGGTTTTAGTAAATTCAGTCCTTTGGTCAAAGATTTAGCACTTAGTAATACTCTAGAATAGTCGAATCATAATTTTTACGACAAACTTAAGCTTAGAGCAATTTTGTTGCCCCATATTAACCAATCAAATGAAAAAAAGTATTAAACTTATTTCCAATCGTGCCTTATTTTACTTGGCCATTCTACCTGTAAGCTGTGGTGTTTTTGCTTGGCAGGGTTGGAGTTGGTGGAGTTGGGTAAGTAGACCTGTAGTTTCACCAACATCCTCTACTCAGTCTTCACAAGCTAATGCTATAAGAATTAAAATTCCTGTGGGAACTTATGGTCAACAAATAGGTGAGTATTTAGAAGATGCTGGTATTATTCGCTCTGCAACAGCTTGGAATTTATGGGTAAAATGGTTGAGTCTACAAAATCCCAATCTTGAGTTTAAAGCTGGAACTTATAATTTATTGCCTACAGAACCACTAAGCGCGATCGCAGATAAAATTCTACAGGGAGATGTAGTTAAACTCAGCTATGTCATTCGTGAAGGATGGTCAATTCAACAAATGGCTGCATATTTGGATGATGAAGGTTTTTTTCCAGCTGCTGATTTTATTGCAGCAACAAAAAATATTCCCTATGATAAGTTTCCATGGTTACCAACTAATATACCTCATCTAGAGGGTTATTTATTCCCAGATACTTATAAAATAGTAGCGGATAATATTACTCCAGAAGCTATTATCAATCAAATGATAGGACAGTTTGAACAAGTAGCTTTGCCAGTTTATCAGAAAAACCAGAACAATACAACAAAATTGAGTCTTCATGAATGGGTAAGTTTAGCAAGTATTGTAGAAAAGGAAGCTGTAGTTGCACAAGAACGTGGTTTAATTTCGGGGGTGTTTAATAACCGTTTGGAACAGGGTATGAGGTTAGCAGCAGACCCAACAGTAGAATATGGTCTTGGTATTCGTCAAACGAAAGATAAGCCTCTTACTTATAGTCAGATTGAAACTCCTTCACCTTATAATACTTATATGAATACTGGGTTACCACCAACTCCTATTTCTAGTCCAGGTAAGGCCAGTTTGGAAGCAACTCTTAATCCAGAAGATACAGAATATTTGTATTTTATGGCTCGCTATGATGGTACCCATATTTTTAGTCGTACTGCTAGAGAACATGAGGCTGCTATTGCAGAGGTAGAGAGATTGTTATCATCTCAGTAATTGTGATCCATTTTATTATGCTTGGGATTACTTTAGTAAATAGTAATTTTGTAGATTTTTTTGATGCTTAAAAAAGTGAAAATTAGCGACTTGTTAATAAATATTTTTTTCTATTTATACTCTGCTAATTTTTTACTTTATAATTGAGCAGCTGAAAATTATTGTTATAAATATTAATATTATGTGTTGGGGTAAACTTTTACAACCAGATTTAGTTCTGGGTAACTCAGTCTTAAGTCTAACATTAGAAATTCTCCAAAAATATCAAATTCAAGGTTTGGTGTTAGATGTAGATGAGACTATTGTGCCAATTCACCATAGTCAAGCTTCTCCTGAATTAGCTGTGTGGGTAGAAAAAATTAAAAGTGTAGCAAGTTTATGGTTAGTCAGTAATAATCTTAGTCAAGATAGAATAGGTCGAATTGGTGATTTACTCAATATACCTTATATTACTGCTGCTGGGAAACCTTCTCGTCGTAAGTTAAAAAAGGCTGTTGATGCGATGAATTTACCAGTAGAAAAAGTTGCTATGGTAGGCGATCGCTTGTTTACTGATGTTTTAGCAGGAAATCGTTTAGGAATGTTTACTATTCTTGTTGAACCTATATCTAGTAATGGTTTAGAATTTTCTAACTATAAAGTTCGTTCTTTTGAAGTATGGGTTTCTCAAATATTAGGAGTATCTTTGAATTTGACTACTCACTCTTTGATTTATGATCATAAAAATGATTTTATGTAACTATTCAGCTCTCAGCTATCAGCTTCATTACCTTTAGAGGTTTCAAAGAATTAAAAGTAATATAGTAGAAATGAAACCAATGCTTACTTAATTCATTGGTTAGCTGATAGCTGACCACTAATGACTAAATGCTGATAATTTTTGAATGCTGATGATTTTATTTTTATAAGGGTTTTTTTAAGTTTTTTCAGGACTCACTCTTCTAACTATGGAGAGGGAGTAAAGCAGTTGGTAAGGATAGTTTATGCAATGTCCATAAGGAGGAAATAGTTAGGTATATTGGTCTGTTGACTTTTCTGTAACTATTCTCATCAAAATACTAACTTATGTGAGGGCTTTAGATATGTGCTCAGGCACTTTTTTCAATCACAAAAGGGTTTGAGGCCATATCATTGAATACTCTAAGATTTAATCAGCAAAGCTTAATCAAATGATAAAGTTTGGCCAATAGGTTTCTGAGTTTATTAGAGTAAATAGCAATTCTAAATAGGTCATAAAAGATATCATGGTAAAAATAATATCTCTACTTCACTAGATAAAAAATGAATATTATAGATGAACTAGATGATTTTATATTTCAGTGAAAAGAGGCCAAAGAAATAACGGTGGTGCAGAGGGTAACGTGTGGGATGATGAGTTAAGTCGTTCCAAGTTTAGGGTGCGATCGCTCATCCTGCCTTTTTTGCTGCTGTATTGTTTTTAAGAGCATGGATCCAAATCCAATTTAAAGAAGCAATTGGAGTACTAAAATTTGTTCAATGACTCTTCAGGCTGGCAAAACTATTTCTACCAAATAACATAATGTAGTTTTTGAGTCTAATCAAAGTTATGATAACGAACCTGAAAAGGGCAGTTAGGACTTGGAAAAAAACTAAAAATAATTCTACCAAAAACAATGAATTAGTGAAAGCAAAAAAAGTTAGAGGGGATAAATTGACTAAATAGCAACCAGAAATAGAACTCAGACAGCAAGCAGTATTTATGATTGAGGAATGTAATCTGCTATGAGGACACCTTTGAGGTTATATTTAGGAAAAATATATCAAAGAAGAAAAATTCTGATAAAAAATGAAAAATCAATGCTTACTTATTCTTCTACCTTAGACTATCAAAGCTAATAATTTATTCCTATTGAAAAGAATTGGAAATACCGAAAAGACCATGAAATTTATTACATATTTACAGAAGTAAAGGCTGGGAAAAAGATGGGCAATACTTGGGGATGAAGATACTGATCATAGTTGGAGAGAATTGCAAGAATATTTAATTATCATTAATACAGAAAAACCCGAAGCAGAATGATGGATAAATTGTACATAATTTACTCCAAATGCCCCGGAGCAAAAATCCGTTGAAGATGTTTGGTAACCAGGCAAAAATTTCATCAGATAATTTGAATATTTTTGCAGTTATTTGAAGTCTTTGGGGATCTGTTTGAATATTAGACTTTACCAAATTTTTTCAGTATGAAATCTTGCCACGACCAATAGGCGGACTGCTATATTTTTTCTAAAACTACTTAATCGATCTTTAGTTCTTAACTTCTGCTATTTCTATTACTCGACTATTCCAGTCTTTAACTAATAAATTCAGGGGCTTTTCAGACCTAATTTTGTACTTAATACCTCTTATTTGTACACGCATTAATATTTGTTCTAAACAGTCTTTATCAAAACAAACATGACGTTGGTGATTTTTAGCACCGAGACTCGCTCCACTGATAATATGTAGTTGAGTGTTTTTCATTAATTGATACCACAAACCATCTGAAACTGCTGTTCCTTGGTTAGTAGTACTCAGTCTGGTATAATCATTTGATAGGTAAAGTGGATCCATACCAGTTGCTCCTAATGTTTGTTCATAATTATAGTAGTAATGTAAAGGTACTTCTGCTACTGGTAACTCTAGCATCCCTTCATATAATTGTTGGGCGATAGCTAAGTCGGAAACCATTATTGTATGAACTTTTGGAGCGCTAGTCAGAAACATCCACATAGCTACAGCATAAGCAGCTAATAGCATGACCATTATTCCCTGAGTAGAAAATAGACTATCAAGGGGCAATTGTGGTAAAAAAGCACTTATGTGAAACTTAGGAAGCAATAAAGCCATAACATTTACTGACATCATTCAATCAGATATAAAGTATTATTATAAATAGGTTTTTTTGACTTTACCACAAGTTTAATTTAAGTTTTACATTACTGCTATACTATGGCACGCTATATATAGTAAAGTTCTCGCTGTGTATTGACAATTTTTGTTATGAAGACTTACTTTATAGGATTTGGACTGTCAATATGCCATAGCTCACTGCTATAAGCCAAGGAATTATCAAATTATTTCAGTAGACAATTTATGTAGAAAATCTTTTAAGGGTATCTTCAATTTAGCTTGAAGTTTAGGAACTGGTTCCCCAGAAGGATGTTAAAGTGAAGTATATTAAAGTGTTTGTCTATGGCACTCTCAAACCAGGGGAGGTTAATTATCAGTTTTACTGTGCTGAATATGTTGTGCACTTTTTTCCAGCGGTGGCAAAGGGTGTGCTGTATAAACTACCTATTGGTTATCCGGCAATGACTAAAGGAGATAGTAATGTGCATGGATTTGTCTTATTATTTAAAAATCCTTTGGTTTTATCAGAACTTGATAAGTTAGAAGATTATCATCCGAAACGTTCTCCAGAGAAAAACGAATATCAAAGACAAATTATTAATACCTTTAGCTCTGATGGAAAATATCTAGGTAAAGCTTGGAGTTATTTAATGTCACAAGAAAGGGTAGAGTTACTTGGGTCTCAAATATTACCTGGTGGGCTTTGGAAACCTTAAAGCTATAGTAAAATTATACCTTAATTCCTGTTGTTATAAGGTATGCTAATACCACTTAGTTAACCAGTTTTTAAATGTTGAGGATTATTAACTCCACTGCAATGCCTGATGATTATATCAAGCATTTTTTGTATTAAGTGGGAGAAAAACTATGCCCCAAAAAAGATTTCAGTTAGGAGCATCATAATTCAATAGGATAACTTTCAGGAGAGTGTAGAGATAAACTTAGGACTTTTAGCTCCCAGAAAATATTGTTAGACATCTGCGAAAAACAAATAGACCGTGATCAAATCGTAAAAAATATAAATTTTCCACTAGATTATGAGTAGTATAGTTGAATATATTCAAAATAATTACCGAAGAAACGCAACCTTTACTAGTTATCAAGTATGAACAGCTAGAATAAATATTGAAACAAGTTATTTTTTAACTTTTTTTTAGTATGAACAGCTAGAATAAATATTGAAACAAGTTATTTTTTAACTTTTTTTTAGTTTGTTTCCGGATAGGTATATTTATTTTGTAATAATAAATTAGTCAATAAAATATAAAAATGAGTAAAAAATAGATGGTATTTTAGGGGTAATTGTTATACTAAATATCTATATTTTTAAGAATGATTATATTTTGCAAATCAACTATTATTTTCGGTTTAGTTATCACTTCCTACAAGAAAGTTCTATTAAGAAGTTTTTGACTATTTTCGGAGGTCGAAATGTCTATTGTTTCTCAGTCTACTTCATAAGGAGCGGAAACTACTATTAATTTTTTTTAGGTTTAATATGCTTGGGGAATTTGTAGCAATGGTTCATTTACAGTTAAAATAACATTATCTGGGTTAAGTGTTTCTATAACGGGTTCATTTAAGGCAATTTGTAAAGTTTCAGAATCAGATACTTCCGCCAACTTAGTTACAGGAGAGCGAGTAGTAGAAATAAATCCTGATATAACTGCTATGCATAGACCAACAACTGCACTACCAACTAACACAAAATTGCGTTTCGATCTACGGTCAATTTTATTAAATACTTGTTCGATGGTTTTGTCGACAGGTTCTAGTGTTATATCTATTGGTATTCTTTGAAATTCAGAATGTAGTTGTAGTAGTCTTTCATAAAGATGTTTAGCAACTGGATCTGTCTCTAATAAAGCTTCTACTTCTCTGCGTTGTGATGGTGTCACCTCATCATCAATGTATGCACTTATTAGTTCAATTTTTTCTTGTTTCATCGTTTTTTTCCTACTTTGAAGATGATGACAAAACTCATCTTAATTCAATTTTTTACTCATACTTGTAAATTATGGAGTTAAGATTTATTTATCAAAAAATAAATTTGTTTGGCAATTAGTTTTTTTTACTTAAATTTAGCTAAACTTTAGGTATATATTGAAATATTGTTAGTTTTTAATATTGTTAGTTTTTTTGGATAGATTTTTGAATAATTTACAAGAGAATGTAAGAACTTAATGTAGCTTATTAAAATCATCAAATATCTAAATATTTTTGGAGCTGCAATTGTAATCTTTGTCTAGCTCTAGCAATTCTTGATTTAACAGTTCCTAGAGAAACTCCTGTAATTTCTGAAATTTCTTCGTATGATAAACCCTGAATTTCTCTCAAGATAATAGTTACTCTGAATACTTCAGGTAATTGAGCGATCGCATCTCTAAGATGATCGTAAAATTCTTGTGTGGTTAATTGTTCTTCTGGTCCTGGTTTATCTGTAGCAATTTCCCAATCTACTATACCATCATCTAAAGTCAAAGGAGCGTCCAACGATAGAGGTGGGGTAATTCGTTTTCGTTTCCGTAACTCGTCATAAAATAGATTAGTTGTTATCCGACTGAGCCAGCTCTTAAATTTTGCTGGTTCTTGTAGGCCTCTAATATTACGATATACACGGATCCAAACCTCTTGGGCCAAATCAGATCTATCTTGCCATTCGGGGGCCAAGTGATATAAGATTTTATCTACATGGAGTTGGTATCGATGTAGAAGTTCTGCAAAAGTTGTACGATCTGGGCGACTACCTTGTTGGCAGCGCAATACTAGATCGTAGTTAGAGAGTTTTTCTGGTGGCAATTCCACTTGCGAAAGGGTTTGTTCTACCTTAGACCACGGTACATACATATATTGACTCATTGGCGGAATTGGCTTAATAATTTTATTTTCCTACTTCACTACAACCCACATTCCCCACGTCAACTTGTAATATTAAAAATACTATAAAAATCCGTTGCTTGTTAGGTATATATAATTAATATATATATTGTATTTATTAACTTTATCTTTATTGGTCATATCCTCAAGAAAATACTAGATATAAATAGGTTAGTTAAAATACTTACTCAAGTAAGACAACTATAATTTTATCCTAACTGCGCTTGCAGGCGGATAGCTATCAGCCTTTACAACTCCTGGACTTTTTTTTACACTACAACGGGTTTCATACGAACATTACATATAGATATGGGTGTTTATTATAAAAAAAGTAATTATATCTAATGACGTGGAATATTTTTAAGAGTTCCTAACTTCTTCTGAATCTCTATTTCACAAGCTCCAAGACTTACCCAAGTATACACAGCTTGTTAAATATTTATTCCTATGGACGACTATGATTTTATCCTAACTTCTGTACAAGGGAATGGCTATTAGCCAGAACCATTGCATATTCTGACTCCTGCATTTTATACTAGAATTTTTTGAATCTAGAACGGGGGTTATATAATACAGTGCAACTATGTTTATAGGCGTGGAATATTTTTAAGAGGTTCCGAGTTATTCTGATTTTCTATTTCACAAGCTCCAATACTTACCCAACTACTTGATCCATCGGCCCAATGTTCTTTTTTCCAGATAGGGGCTGTATGCTTTAAAGTGTCAATAGTATAACGACAAGCTTCAAATGCTTCTGAGCGATGGGGACAACCTATTGCGACTAATACGCTGATGTCACCAACGTTTAAACGTCCCACCCGATGATGAATTACGACTGTATTAACTTCTGGCCATTGATGGCGAATTTCTGTGGCAATTTGCTCGAAGACTTTGATAGCCATAGGTTGATAGGATTGGTATTCTAAAGCAATAACAGATTTAGCGTCTGTTATATTACGAACCATTCCGCTCATTACAACTACAGCGCCATTGCTAGGGTTATCTGCTAAAGCATATATTTCTGCAATAGATAAAGGAGCTATAGTAATAGAAAAGTTATCTTTTTCTTCTTTCAGTTCTCCAGAGAAAGGTGCTGTAAAATTAGAATTCATGGTAGTATAAATATTTTTTTTTCAGTAATATCAAAAATATATTAATTATAGCAAAATTGTGATTTTTTCAGAGGATAAATGAGGAGTTATGAAGATTTATAGCTTCCATTCATGTAATTTGGGTGCAGTGTTATAGTAGGTTGGGGAAAGTCAGAAGAAAAACTTAATTGCATATTTCAAAAACTCAAAATTTATTGCTATTTCACTTCATAAACTATTAAATATGCTGTATGTTTAATTTGAAATAAAAATAGATTATAATATAGTAAGATAATTTAAAGATGAATTGGGGTGGGTATTTGATACCAATTCTCATGAATTAATAATATACTTAGGTCAAATTTCAGTTATTAAGTAATGAAAAAAAATCAAGAATATTATTGCTAATTTGAGCCTAGTTCATGTTAATTATTCTTATTTAGTACTGAGGTTGGATGTAATGTTTCTACCTGATCACCGGCTCAAGATAATAGATGACTGCTGAATGTTTGCACTTAGGCTTTAATTGTTTTTAATTATTGATCAGCTTTGCCTCCTCCTAAAAGATATAGTAAAGCCATTCTGACAGCAATGCCACTGGTGACT
Source organism: Trichodesmium erythraeum GBRTRLIN201 (assembly GCA_018457135.1). GTDB lineage: Bacteria > Cyanobacteriota > Cyanobacteriia > Cyanobacteriales > Microcoleaceae > Trichodesmium > Trichodesmium erythraeum. The sequence continues at coordinate 63,221 of JAGGDU010000228.1, forward strand.
TGTTGAGAAATTAGACTTAACTGTGGGTCGTCCATTAAGTCAGAGCTAATTTCTACTCCTCGGTTAACAGGTCCGGGGTGTAATATTTTGACTCCTGGTTGACAAAGTTTTAGGCGATCACGTGTAATTCCAAATAGTTGATGATATTCCCGTAAACTTGGCAGTAAATGTTGACTCATTCTTTCTTTTTGTAGACGTAAAGTCATGACAAAATCAGCTTTTTCTAAGGCCGGTTCGATATCCCAATGTACAAATAATTTTGAGGGTCTTAGTTTTCCAAATTCACCAAAATATTTAGGTAGTAAAGTGGGGGTTCCTGCTAAATGTACTTCTGCACCAGAAGCTGTTAAACTCCAAATATTAGATCGTGCTACTCTAGAGTGCAAAATATCTCCTACAATAGCAATTTTTTTTGTTTCTAAAAGTTCTATTCTGGGTTCAGTTGAATTTAATAATTTACAAATAGTAAATAGGTCCAGTAAAGCTTGAGAAGGATGTTCGTGTTGACCGTCTCCAGCATTAAGAACTCGAACTTGATGACCGTTTCGATCCATGGCAGAGGCGATCGCTGCTGGAACTCCTGCATTTCGATGTCGGATGACCATCATATCTGTTCCCATTGCTAGATAGGTCATTGCTGTATCAAGAATAGTTTCTCCCTTAGTAAGAGAGGAGGTTCCTGGAGCAAAATTTAGGGTATCTGCAGATAAGCGTTTGGCAGCTAATTCAAAACTATTACGAGTGCGTGTTGAGGGTTCAAAGAATAAATTTGCTACTACTTGACCTTGTAATGCAGGTACTTTTTTCATTCGGCGACCCAGAACTTCTTGAAAACTGGTTGCTGTTTGTAATATGATGTTGTATTCAGTGGGTGTAAATTCTGCTAGAGAGAGGATATGACGAGGAGTCCAGATGTTTGTAGACATTTTGGTGTATATTCGTGAAATGATTATCAGTTAATTAATTGGCTTTTATAAATAGCACTATGATATCAGGAGTTACGGATAACTATTCTATATGATGCTTGGGGTTAATGGCTGTTAACCCCTACAAATGTTATATAACTTCATGTGTGTGGGTAAATTCTGATATGAATTTCTAGGCAATAATTTCCATACTTTTATTGTTTTTCTTTGCAGCTTTTCTCAAAGGAATAAGATGACTGGGTTTTTTAAATATATGTTTGCCTACTATAGCAACCTCTGTCGATCCTAAAATAGCTATACCTTTAGTTATTGTAACTTCCTTCTCCAGGAGCTTCCTAGTGATGACACAGGCTAGAAAATTTCAGGATGCACTTAGTAGTTTACGGCATTTGTTTTGTAGTTGTACAAGTTTACCTAGGTCCGCGATATGTATAGGCTTTTAGGCGTTCGCACTCACGCTCATGTAGTGCCCGTAGGTAAGTCCTGTTTGAATTAATAACAGGACTATTCTTGTATCCGAGAAGATAAAATTATATAGTGAATTTTATCTGACTCAGGTGTTGGTGAGATGGGTGGGCTAGAATTTCTAACTATGACGTTTGTGTCTGAATAAAGCGATCGCTACTAAAACCACAATTCCCACTGTGCTTGTTGGTTCGGGAACTGGTGCTGTTTCTTGTTTTTCTATTGTGACTACCACTGACTAGTTGTCTATACCACCAAATATGGAATAACCATTAGCATTAAAACCTGGGGTATTGCCACGGGAAAATCATCATTGAATGTCTACGTCTTGTTCAGAAAAGTCTGGATGCTGGTTAACCCCGCCGCCTATTAACTGAAAATTGCTTTCTGTCAAATTTGTTAAATATTTTTTAGTCCAGCTTGTCTCTGGCTTAATAAAATAGTTATTGCCCACCCCTAGATAAAAATTGCCGTTTTGTTTCAAAGCTAAACCTACACTTTGTCTTTGGCCAAAACCAGACAACGGAATAGATAATAGAGTTTTCAGAATAATTAATAGAAAAAATTGCTCCTTGAGTTTGTGGGCTATGGGTATCGCTATTCTAAAGATGGACTCCCCAAACAGTAGATTTTTGAGAAGGGGAAGATGAGTTAACAGAGTTGACTATACGACGAAATTTACTATCAATATCTCCTGAATTGACTTGGGTTACAGTTGCTGAACCACTTAAGTAACCAGTGTTTTTTCTGGTTAGTTCTCAGTCTTCGTTATTAAATGTTGAGTCGGAGTAAGTAAATGTTCCTGCTTTGGCACTTAAAGCTGACATTGTCGTTATTGAGGCAATAGTTGGAGCTCCCATAATAAGTCTTGATAACTATTTTATGGAAATCATTGAATAGTTTTCTCCTTGCAATAACTTGATTTTAATCATAAGGCACAAATATTAAAAACGAAGATTAAAAAAAATTGTTGAAAATTGACAATATTTAATATTATACTTCTAATTTAGAACAACAATTTTTCCAGGTTCTTGATATTGGTTTTCTTCTTGTTCCACACTCAATAGTAAGGTTTCAGAGTATGGGATATCTGTCAAGGTGAACGTGGTTGCTATTGATGGGGAAGCGATCGCTATCAAAGTAATAATATTGGTCAAGAAAACTATTCTGTTGAAAAAAGATAATATTTGGATAACTCCTATATATAGGTTTTTCGAGTTTCTATTAATTCTTTTTTATTGAGGAGGAAAATTTATGCACTTGTTTAGTGAAATAATAGAAAATAATATATTTCTCAGGACTTCGGCACGGGCAGGTATTAATTGTGAGGTCAAATGGCTGTTGTCCCTATAGAGGTTGGGCCTCAGTGAATTTGCGTAAGTCCTGTTTCTATTAATTTAGAACAACAATTTTTCCAGGTTCTTGATATGGGTTTTCTTCTTGTTCCACACTCAATAGTAAGGTTTCAGAGTATGGGATATCTGTCAAGGTGAAAGTTGTTACTGTGGATGGGGAAGCAATAAAAAAGTTTTTGTTTGTAGTAGGGTTTGAGCTTTATCTATCTTATTACTCAAACTCTGGGATGAGGTTTAACTGAACTATTCAAATGGAAATAATATTAATAATTCATGGTTTATAGTTGATTGCTAACGGCTATTTGCGCAATATTACTCAGGAAATATTTACCTAAATAACTGCATAATTTATAAAATTGCAGACAAGAATATCAATAGAAGAGATGAAGGTCAAACTTGATAAAAAATCATATTTATATCAAAGGTAAAAATATGAATGTTAATAGAGATATCACATAAAAGTTTTCATTTTTATTCAATTTAGAAGAACAATTAGGTGATTTTACAAGGTTTAAACAAGCAAAATAATAACTATTTATTTACTTGTATTGAGTGATTTGTAGTGATTATTATTATTAGGATTTTATCAGATATAGCTTTATCGTCTTTTCTAAATATTGTAAGCAAAGCAAAAGAAGCTGAACTTACATTTAATATCAATGGTGCTAATAAGATACAGACTAATTACTATTATGAGAATGGTGATTTTAGTAGAGATATAGTAGATTTATAATTACCTTACAAAAGATAAAACTATGTATATAATATTTAATATAAAATCATATTGTTTACTATTATTTCCACTTATAGATTATTATGAATAGACCTAAAAAAAAATCAATTCATATATTTTATAGTAGCTGTATCCATAGAAAAAATGATACTATTTATAAAATAGAATGTTTATGAAACTGAATTCCTGTTTCTAGTTTTTATGTTTATTTAATAAAAATGGGATGAAGCAGATGCTAAATATTGTATTGGTTTGTAATATAATATCCTCTAGGGGCTTTGCATTGACAAAAAAACAAAGCATAAGTATAATTATTAGGAGAAATAAGTAAAATAAAAGATTGACAAAAGGGGCAAGTATGTAGATTATTTTTATTTCTGCTATAATTGATGTTAGATTAATCAAAAATATTTAACGAGTAGTTAAATAAATAGGACTTATGCAGGCTAGCTTAGTAAAATAACCATTTATCCTAGAAATCGGCTTTCTTTGCCTCAGTCCGGGGAAATACAACTCTAAGGATCATAATAATTATGAAGGATAAAGCTCAAGTGTCAAAAAAAAATACTCTAACTAAGACAGTACAAACGACAGTTGCTGCATTAGCTAGTACAGTTCTGTTAGGAGTAGGTAACGCTCAAGCAAATACAAAAAATATATTTATCGACGAGTTTCTCGATTTTCAGATGGTTGAGAGTACTGGTCCACTAACTAACAGCCAAGTAGGACCAACAGGTAATATTCTGGGTGGTTACCGGGATATATTTGTTGAGGTAGTAAACAACAATAGTAATAATCCATATCTCAGCAGTAATCTCTCAGTAGTTAACGGAGAAGGATCTTTTAACAACGATGCTGGCATCACTGGGACTGGAATGATACGTTGGGATGGAGTTAATAATTCTCAAACACTAAATCCTCAGGGTTTGGGAGGAATAAATATAACTCAGGGTAATCTAGATAGTATTTCGATGGATATCATGTTAGCCGAGGCTGCTGGTTTAGATATGACCTTTACTATCTATGATATGAACAGCAACAGTTCAAGTATTTCACGGATCCTTAACAGCAGTACGTTGACTTCAAAAGCAGAAACTTTCCTCTTTCAAGATTTTGTTGGTACTGCAGATTTCACTAATGTTGGGGCAATTCAACTAGACATTAGTAGTCCAGAGTCAATGGATGCTATTGTTGGTCCAGTCAGGATTAGTAAGTCTACTCCGGTACCTGAGCCAACTTCAATTTTAGGTTTATTGGCTATAGGCGCTGTTGGTACTGGTTCGATGTTAAAACAGAAAAAGAATAACTAAAGTTATATGGTCATTTCAAATAAGAGTATAACACTTTTTGTTCTGAAGCTATTTCACAAAAAATCAAGCCTCGTCTTGACTTCAATTGAAATGACTATAAATGTTAGGTCAGAGCGATCGCTTCCTAGTTTTAGGAGTGAGTAGTGGTGTACAAGTAGTGATTTTTGCAGTTAGACTCATGAGAGAGAAAAAGAGTTTACCTGTAAATATCACTTGATCTACAGGACTACCCAGGAGCGATCGCTTTATAAGTGAAAATCATATTTTATGTAGCAGGAAAATAAGCCGTGATCAAATTTATGGGTTTCAAGATCGGAATGCTTCAAAATTCTGACAAACTTAGTAAATTTAAATCGCGAGCAAGAAGAACATTAACTTGAGATCCATGGGCAGTGATCAACATCACAGTATCATCTAGGTCACAGAGTAGAAAAAAATTGACAACAGTTGTTAGACAAAATTGTGATTACTTTTGGGTTCTGGAAATGAAAGGCTCCACTATTCTCATAACTCTATTCTTGCCTGAAGTTTTGCTATTTTTCAAGTAGTTTCTAACTCCTATCAAATTGGTTGAGAAAGCTTACGCAGTAATTTGCTGATTTTTAGTAATGAATATAATTTGACCAGGAACACCACCCCACAACCAAGCCGAAATCAAAATATTTATATCTAGAAAAACTCTCATTGATCAAACTTCCGTTCCCGTCGACTTTTTTTACTATTTCACTAATTTCTTAAAGAGAAGGTTTATTTGAGCCTGGTGCTAAATATTCAATATGTTGACACCAATGACTTAAGTTTAGGGGTTGCTGAACTTTTTCTAAAATTATTAAACTTTCTCTGATATAAACTTAGCGATCGCTAATAGTTAGTTTGATTTTTTAATTTTGCTTAGTGCTTAATTTTTTTTTGGTGGGAGTAATTCAAGTTTTCCATCTAATGCTAATAATACTATCTAGATATCCATAATTAATTATTCCTAATATTAAACTTGTGAAATGCAAAATATTTTTTGAATATTTGAGTTTAATATTAATAATTATATCATGAATAGGGAGTCATTTTATGCACTACCCCACTCCCTACTTACCCTAAATAACCCCTGGGTGTAATCATCCAATTATTATAAATACCTGTAGATTGATTACCTATTAAAATTACAGTCAACATATCAACTGAAACTTCTAATAATTTATCCAAAGTTGTTAAAGTTGCTTCTTCATTTTCTCGATAAGCAGAGCGAACAACTGCTACTGGATTTTTTGGTTGACGATATTTTAAAAAAATGTTGACCGCTTTAACTAATTGTTCGGTTCTCTTCTGAGATTTAGGATTATAAATTGCCACTACAAAATCTGCCATTGCAGCAGCAATTAAACGTTTTTCTATTACTTCCCAAGGTGTTAATAAATCGCTCAAGCTAATAGCACAAAAATCGTGCATTAAAGGCACACCAACTCTTGAAGCAGCAGATTGTAAAGCACTAATTCCCGGAAATATTTCTACTGCCGGATTTTTGCCATCCCAATAAGAAGCTCGAAGCTGTTCTAAAACTAACCCTGCCATACCATAAATTCCAGAATCTCCAGAAGAAACTACCGCCACAGTTAAACCAAAGTTTGCTAATTCAATTGCTCTTTCTGCTCGTTGTCTTTCTTGAGTTATTGGCATTTTTTCGACTATTTGTCCGGGATTAAATAAGGGTTGAATTAAGTCAATATAAAGAGAATAACCAATTACAACATCTGCATAACTAATGGCAGTTTTAGCTGCGGATGTTATCTGGTCTAGTTGACCAGGACCTGTACCAATTAATAATAATTTTCCGGTTCTGCCTGTATATTCTTTTTCCGATAAAGCAATGGCAATAGTCATTGCTCCTGGTTCTCCTTCTAGGCGGAATATTTCTTTACTAACTAATAAATTTGTGGATAATTTTAATTGTTGTTTTTCCTGTTGAAATTCTCCAGGTAAAGGTAATTTTGATTCCTGTTTATTGTCTCTTATTTCTTCCTGTTCAAACACGTTATATTTCTGTTTAAAATCTGTGTCTTGCTGTTGCTTTGCCGCTAAAATTGCTGCTGCTTCAGACACACTAGTAGTTCCTACTTCTGCGGCCACAATATCAGAAGGATTAGGTACTTCAACACAGTTTAATAATTCTGCTGAGAAGGTCTGCAAAGGTAAGTTTTTTTCCTGACAAAATTCTATTAGTCCTATTTCATCAGCTTTAATATTAATAGTGGCGATGCCAGCGATCGCTTTTACTGCTAAATTATAAGTGGACAATATTTTTTCAATACCAGTGGCAATTAACTTTTTAGAAGTTCCTCTTTCGCAACCAACTCCTACCCATAAAACTCGCGGGTGCCACTGGACCTTTGGTAAATCTGAATCTGGCGAAAACTGATGTTGATAAAAATTAATCCAAATTCTGGCTTTAGGAGTTGGAGATGTTTCACCCATTTTGGGAAACCCAAAGTAAAATGGATGTTGGTGTGGTAGATGTTTTTGCCACAACATGGAACCTACTTCCTGAAGCACTTGTACAGTTTCTTCTCTGGCAATAATTCCACTAACTGTATTCCAGTCACCTTCCCCACGTTGCCAACCAAAAGGTTTGCCCAAAATATCAATACCAGGTAATTCTAAATTATGAGATGCGCCTGTAATAACTGGGGTAGCATTGAGGAGGGGAGCGAGGATATTGGTTAGTTGATCGGCGCCTCCTTGATGTCCGCTACATAAACTAATGACAAATTTACCTGTTTGATCGACGATAACTACTGCTGGATCGTGATATTTATTTTGCAAGAGTGGAGAAATTAAACGTATTACTGCACCGCTAGCAAGAGAAAAAATAATAGCATTATAGTCTAGCCAAATATTTGCCAGATGGTTTTTCAGAGAGTCGGTGTAAACCTGAGTGTTAAGAGAGAGGTTTACGGTTTTTCGGCAAGACTCTGGTATCCAGAGAGTACCTTCCAATTTTTGGCAAATAGGTTGTAATAATTTTGCTCCTGTAGGGGTAGTCGCGATCGCTGCTATTGGTTGAAATTCTTGGCCAATTACATTCATTTTTTAGCTGTTTGGGTATATGAAGTTGTATTTATAATTTAAGGTGTTAGGTGTCAGATGTTAGGTGTTAAGTTTAAAAGTCAACAAATTGATAATATTTTAGGACCAAAGTGATAATTTTTGCCTGTTAAATTTTGACAACTTTTTACTTCAATCATTTTTATTTTTGTCTAGAACCTGAAACCGGAAACCTACTAAAATTTAACAGATGAGTGAGTGCTAATGGTCAGTTAATAATGATGAATTAAGTAAAAGCTATACCATACGTTCAAAGATTAAAATATTTTCCTTTTTTCCCTTTGTGATGCGAAGCTCCTCATCTAAAAAAAGTATTTCTAAACGACCTTTAGGCGATCGCTTCATTGTAAAAGAAATTTCTCCTGTTTCTGTATTCATACCTTGGGGAGGTGTTAACCCAAACATCAACTTGAAAAATACAGACATTAATTGTTCTTTTAATCCTTTTTTTGATGCTTTTGCTTGAACAAATATATCTTTCCAAGTTGATAAATTTTCACCTTTTTGTGGAGCAAAAATACCTCCTGTAAATTCAGCTTGTAAGTTTTTATTATCCACTGGATAACAAACAGCTAAATTACGAACAATACCTTTTAATGGTGGGAATAATTCATCAATAATACTAAATTCAACTACAATATCATGGCTACGTTTTGATTTTTCTCCTAACAACACAACAGGTTGTTTAACAGAGTCAATAACTAATTTTAAATTGGTAGGTTGAAACATATTAAATGCTAATTTACCCAAGGTATAAGCATATTTGCCATTAGAAAGTTTTTGCCCTTGAGGAAAAGAAGGGGCACTAATTAATAACCAATGAGATTCTAGTAGGGAGCTATGGGTCGGTTTTTCTATGGGGTTAAGTTGAGAAAGTTGCTCAATTTTTGCCTTAACTTTCTGGTTTTTCACGTCTCCATCATAGGTTTTTAAAGCTTCTCTCAAAGCCATTTTTGTTTCTAGTATTGTTGCTATATTATTCATAATTTTTTTCCCAGACTATAGAATAACTACCTGTATTAAATTAGTTTAACATGAATAATGTAGGCATTTTTTCCATAAATTAGAGGTCAATTCTACAGGGGTTTAAGAAGTAAATATTTATCAAATTCTTTGACATTTAATTTTGTGTTGAATTATAATATTTATTTTGGTTTAAAACAAAAAAAAGGATAAGGTTAAAAAGTATGAATGATGAAAGTTCGATTGGTTTAGCAGAGTTAATTCAACAAGTAAAAGAGGAATTGCTAACTCAAGCACCAGATGGGGAAACAGATATTCCTATTTTTGCAGTTGATTCTGTGGAATTAGAGTTACAAGTTACAGTCAAAAAATCAGGAAAAGCTGGAATTAAAATATATGTTCTAGAAATGGGAGGAGGTAGCAGTCGGGATGATGTCCAGAAGGTTAAGGTGAAATTATCTCCACTTTTGAATAGGGAACAGCTTTTAAAAATGTATCAAAAGAAGTATCCGGAAAATTGGCCAGAATTTTTGGAAAAAGTGAGTGATGCTGGGATGAAAGGCCCGGAACCAAATTTCTAAATAATAATACCAATTTTATTAACTTAGGCTACACCACTTATCTCCATTTCTGAAATAATTTCGCGAAATTACTGAGGGGGTAAAAGTTTTGATCTATTAAAATCTCACTTTTAACTTTTAACTTTTAACTTTTGACTTTTGACTTTTAGAGCTATGGAACTTTTGGAGTTATACCTGTCACCCCTTGATGACTCTACTAAATTTGAGGTTATTGTGACTGACTCTCCTGCGGGACAGGGAAGGAATGAGTCATTGTTGCCTTTTTTGGATGCTGAATGGGACTGGCGCATTACTGTGATTAGAAGTTTGGAGGTTTCTACTTTCCGTCCTGAGTTTTTTTCTGCACAGGAACAGGAATGGATGAGCCAAGCGGGTATTTTAGGAAGCGATCGCTCAAATTTCCATCCTAATTATTTGATCAATATCGGTAAAGCTCTTTACTCTTCTCTGTTTCCTCCAGGTAGTAAGGTAGAAAATTTATTGCAGAAGTCTATTAGTTTTGCTGAATCTAAATCTACTAAACTGTTGGTGCGGTTGAAACTTGACGGGGATGTGGCCCAGAAAACGCGACTGGCAGATTATCCTTGGGAACTTTTGCACAACCAAGGCTTTCTCTGTCATTACCAAGTTGAGTTTTCTCGGTATATTGCCTATCCATCTGTTCCTCCTAACTTACCCACAGCGGAAAAACTGAATGTTTTATTGGTATCCTCCGCCGCATCTGATCATAAACTTAATCTCCAACCTCTGTCCCGCAAGGAACAAAAGGCTGTTCTTAAGGGGTTGGAAAAAGCTAGAGATCGAGGGGATATTTTTTTGGCACAACTGGAAGAACCTACTTTGGATGAGTTAAGAAATTATCTGACAGAACATCGGGGGGATAAGGGACCCCATGTGATCCATTTTGATGGACATGGTTTGTTTGGCCAACGTTGTCCTAATTCTGAATGTGGGGCGATGAATGGGGGGACAAAATCTCGACGATGCCGTAAGTGTGAGACAGAGTTGCCTTTGCCTCAGGGATATCTGGTTTTTGAGGATAAGGATGGAGATGCTGATTATATTAGTGGTCAAGAATTGGGTACTCTGCTGCAACAGTCTGGTTTGAGGGATGGTAATGGTAAAACAGAGGGTGTGGTTTTGGTGGTGTTGAGTGCTTGTCAGTCGGGAATGGCTATAGTGGGAGAGTCTGTGTTTAATGGTGCTGCTCAAAGTCTGATTGCTCATCGGGTGCCGGCGGTGGTGGCCATGCAATATTCTGTGAGGGTAGACAGTGCAACTAAGTTTGCTGAACAATTTTATCGTTCTCTGGGACAGAAAAATTCTCTAGCGGTGGCTGTTAGTCAGGGGCGGGCAGCCATGGGTGTGGATGGAAATCAGTGGTATCGTCCCGTGCTTTATTTGCGCTGGCAGGATAATGAGGGGGGCCAATTGTTTGTTACTCAATCTACGATAAAAAGTATAAATAAGAGTGTAAATAAGCCAATTCCGAGCAATCATCCACCAATTATAGAGGATCAAATAAAATTAAGTTTGAGAGCAATTCCCAATCAAAACATTAATAACATTAATTCGCCAGAAATCTTAGTAGTTGATACTGTAGTTGATACTTTAGCAACATTATCAGAATTAAAAGCTGGACTCTATAAGCTCTATAAAAAGTGCAAAGAACCAAAAATTTTAGAAGAAATAGAAAAAATAGAACATTTAGAGTTTAATCAAAAAAAGTTATTACAATCAGAGTTATACAGTAGATAAAATTAAAATGCCAGAACCACTAACATTAGAACTATATAGAAAAATAGGGATTGCATACCATTCGCTAGGAAAATTTGAACGCTCCATTGAATATTTTCAGCAACAATTGATTATTGCTCGCGAAATAAAAGATCGGCAATCTGAAAGTCAAGCATTAGGTAATTTAGGAATTGTTTATC
>JAGGDU010000229.1 GCA_018457135.1 Trichodesmium erythraeum GBRTRLIN201
ACAAATTAACTATCTTCATAAGTAGCGATCGCACCACTAAAGATAGTTAGGATAAATGTTTGAGTATTTTTGGAGATGTCTAAAGGTTCTAGTCCAGTTTCATTCCGTTTTTTAAATAAATCTCTTAGTGGATATTTAAGTTTATCACCGCGTTGAAATGCATTACGAAGTGCATTACGCTGCTCTGAATTTTCCAATTCACTCGCTAGTTTATTAACGAATTCGTATTCATCAATTTGTTGATCCAATTTAACAATCTTAGACTTGGGTAAACGTTCACATAGTCCATCAGTAAATAAGGAAGTAATATTACTTTTTCCTAAAATCAAGACACCTTTTTTACTATCTTGTTTTAGGATAGATACACATTGTTTCAGCTGATAGTAACAATTTTTTACAGGTAGAGTCGTTATTTTCCGATGCGGTGGTATTCGTCCAAGTGTTGCCGATGCTGTTACTAATGCTCCCGGTAAACTTTCTTTGACATATAATCGCAACAAGTGCCAACCTTTCTCTGTTTCAATTAGTTTCCGATAAGTTTGAGCCAAAGCTTGGGTTACTGTAGAACCTGATGACAAATTCTGATAAAATATTTCTGCAGCCGCTATTGCGCTAGTATCTAATACCCGATCGCCCCAGCCCAAAACTGCTTTAAAACCATTTTTTACTAAACTTTCAGCCATCGAAGGAATAGATGACTCCCGTGAATAAGCAGTCCGACAAGCCGACAAGAAAATCAGTTGAGGATTTTTAAATAGTAGTGCATCAGCAATATCTTCAGCACTACTATATTTAGCCTCTCCAGATTCTGTTTCTGTAATCAAATAAGAGTTTTCTGCATGACCTGCTAGATGAAGCACATCAAAAAAGCCTTTATCATGTTTATTTATCAAACCCTTCAGCTTATTCAAGCAACCACTATATTCTATTTCTAGAGAGAAAGGGGACTCTTGGCTTGCTTTTAAAATACTTATTTCCTCTTCTACAAGGTCTAATTTTGGTTTATTGTGAGGAGAAGCTGGCATAAATGCCACACTCAATGCTTCATTCTTGGGTTTATCATCCATAGTAAGTACTTTCATGCTTCCTGAATTAGGCACCCAACGAACGGGAACAATTGCAGGTGTAGAATTAACTAAGAAATCTTCATCATTATGCAGCAGTTCCCAAGGTAGATGTGATAGCCCTTCGAATGTTGCAATTGCTAGAACAATTCCTTCGCCTGATGAACCATCATGAATTACTCTGTCTAGATCCCGTTTATCTCCATTTAGCCATTTGTAGAGATTTTGACCTGTTTGGGTATAGTCTACTGGAAGGTAAGTATAATACTCAGCTTCTGACTTTTTAATTAAGTCTGAGATTTCTCCTAGACTGCGCGAAACAGGTTGAAACTCGAGGAGGTTATCCCAATAGAAACGGAATTCAACAGAATCATCTCCTTTTAGCTTAAGATTCAGGTGTAGAATTTGCATAACTGTACTATTGCCTTAGTTAATCTTCAATAATCTTTTTGATGTCCTCTATAGTTGCATCTTTAAGTAACAGTCGTTTTCCACTATTGGGAGCAACAACCAAAACTTTCTCTATACGAGGTTGGGCCGAAGTGTGAAGAGATTTTTGATATTTGTTTTTCCACTCGTAAAGCTGTTCTGCAATGGTTAAACTACCGCCAACAAGACCAACTATTGTGGCAATAGTTGTCAATACTCCTTCTCTCTCAACCTCGTTAATTGTTTAATAGCTACCTTGGAGTCCATTAATTGCTAGCATTTCCTCAGTAGCTAGGACAGCATCTTGGCCTTGAATTTCAATTTTGATCATCATCTTAATTCACTCAGTTCAGAAGTTATTGAGCTGACCAACAGCTCACTTTTGGTTAAGTATATAAGTCTTAGCCTTATATTCTGCTTCATAAAACCGACATAAAACGTCATAAGAAGTAAAATTTTCATGTTTACTTCCCACTTCAGCTAAGAACATCCGTACTTACTGATCTACAGGCATTTAAAGGTGAAAGCCAGAAGAATTTAAACAGACCGTATAAACGTAGGGCCAGCCATAAAAAAAACTTCAGATCAGCAAGAAATTGCCTACAATTATATTCTATTATTCTGTGATGTGTCCAAAAAGGATAAATGAACTAGCGGCACTAAAATAAAGTCATTTGTCATCAATAATTGAAGTTTTCTTCAATATACTGGCCTCAGGAAATCAGTCGCTGATATTCAGTTTGGTTAATCTATAGCCATCATATTACTTTACAAAAGTTAGCATGGTATCCTAACTTTACCCACATTCATATTATTGTCTAGACCCTTTAATTAATTAAGCAAGAAGACACAACCTATAGTATTATTGTCGCAGTTGGGCAATCCACCGAGGAGCTTCGGCTCAGTAGGAGTCCCTGTCCTTTCAGGCCGGGGAGGATGTCAAAATCTTAAATAAAATCGAAGGAAATATTATAATTCTTTTCAATTTAGATTTTAGTTCATTAATTATTAAGATACTATGGCTATTGGCTATCTTTCCTTTGTGCTTCATGCCCATCTCCCTTTTGTGCGACATCCAGAAAGGGATTATGTTTTAGAAGAAGAGTGGCTATTTGAAGCAATTACAGAAACTTATGTCCCCCTAATCCAAATGTTTGAGGGGTTAAAGCGAGATGGTATAAATTTTAAATTAACCATGAGTTTGACACCAACCTTGGTGTCCATGCTACGAGACCCCCTGCTACAAGGCCGCTATGAACATCACTTAACCTTACTCCAAGAATTAGCAGATAAAGAAATTGACCACAATATCCACAATGGTCATCTTCGCTACCTGGCAGAACATTACGTTACCCATTTCAATAATGTTCGGAAACTTTGGGAACGTTATGACGGTGACTTAATTACTGCATTTAAGCAGTTTCAAGACAGCAACAACCTAGAAATTATGACCTGTGGAGCTACCCATGGCTACTTTCCATTAATGAAAATGTATCCACAGGCAGTATGGGCCCAAATAGAAGTTGCTTGTCAACATTATGAAGAAAACTTTGGTCGTCGCCCCACAGGTATTTGGGTGCCAGAATGTGCTTATTATCAAGGTCTAGAGCGATTACTGGCAGATGCTGGTATACGTTATTTCTTAACAGATAGCCATGGTGTACTCTACGCTAGACCTCGCCCCAGATATGGGAGTTATGCTCCTATTTTTACAGAAACAGGAGTTGCCGTTTTTTCTAGAGACCATGAATCTTCTCAACAAGTATGGTCTTCCCAAGTAGGATATCCAGGAGACTCAGAATATAGAGAATTTTATAAGGATTTGGGTTGGGAAGCAGAATATGAATATATTAAGCCTTATATTATGCCTGATGGCCAGCGCAAGAATACTGGCATTAAGTACCATAAAATTACAGGTCGTGGTCTGGGATTAGGAGATAAACAACTTTACGACCCATACTGGGCCAGAGAAAAAGCAGCAGAACACGCTGGTAATTTTATGTTTAATAGGGAGCGTCAGGTTGAGCACTTATATCAAATTATGGAGCAACTCCCGATAATTGTTTCTCCCTACGATGCTGAGTTGTTTGGTCACTGGTGGTATGAAGGGCCTTGGTTTTTGGATTTCTTATTCCGCAAAACTTGGTATGACCAAAGCACTTATCGGATGACTCATTTGGCAGATTATTTACAGAAACATCCTGAACATCAAGTTTGTCTTCCAGCCCAGTCTAGTTGGGGATATAAGGGTTTTCATGAATATTGGCTTAATCATACTAATTCTTGGATTTATCCTCATTTGCATAAGGCCACAGAACGGATGATTGAATTGGCACAATACGAAGCACAAGATGAATTGGTATTAAAGGCTTTAAATCAGGCAGGCCGAGAATTATTGCTGGCTCAATCTTCAGACTGGGCATTTATTATGAGTACGGGTACTATGGTTTCTTATGCTGTGCGGAGGACACGATCACATTTGATGCGTTTTAACAAGCTCTATGAAGATATTCTACAGGGAAAGATTGACTCTGGTTGGTTGGAAAAGGTTGAGGCGATCGATAATATATTTCCTCAAGTCAACTATCGGGTTTACAGGTAACTTTCTTATATCAAAAGTTAAAAATCAAAAATAATAAAGTAATTAGGACTTACCCAGGCATGCACCTGATTTCTAGACTGGAGATGGCGCTAGCTCGGTGAGATAGTCATTATAAGGTAGAGTAAGTAGATACATAATACAGAGTAGATAAGCCGATAGATACCCCAGGCCAGTAACTTATAGCCATGATTTATAACCAAAATTATTTGAGGCTGTCGACAAGAGACAAAGTCAGAGGGAAGTAAGTCGTCCGGTATGAGTATAAATACTTAGTAGTGCCTGGCTCAAGTGCCGAAAAGAAGAGGGAGAATAACAAGTTAAAATCCCGGGTTTATCAAAGGAGGGCAACATACAATTAAAGACCTGGAAAAAATCCGAGAGTTTATGGAGCAGAATGGGCACAAAGCCCAAGAACAGATAGCCAAGTTGTGGGGAGAAGAAGTAACCCAGCAGAATGTAAGGGATGCTGTCAAAAAATTGAGAATTACGGGAAAAAAACTTATGTCGCCTTTGTTGTCTACATATTACAGGTATCTTTAGAATATTGGCAAGAAGCAGGCAGGGCTAAACTTATCAGCTAATGGGTTACTCATAATAGTGGTAAGGGCGCCAACACCTTATTACATCGTAGCATCATTAGTAGCTTGGGAGCGCAAATATCAGGACTTAGGCAATAGTATTAACTTTTAAAAGTTAATCTATATAGCGATCGCTTGAACAACAAAATATAAAACACTTAAAAATTTAACCATTACTACCGGGTTTAATAGAATTTGCTTCTATAGACTTAATTTCAGAGATTTGTCAACCTAAAAATGTGTAGATACCAATAACAAAGCTTCTCCATCCCAAAAATCTAGATTTATGATGAAGTTTAAATAAGTATCTCCTAAGTAATTAGTATAATCACCATTCATAATTATCTAATAAAGGGAAAAAAATGTCAGACTGGCAAGTAATAACTGGTGGAGTAACAGCTCCCAAAGGATATCAAGCAACGGGAATAACTGCGGGGTTAAAACCTTCTGGGGCAGAAGATTTGGCTTTGATTTTATCAAACGTAGATGCTATTGCTGCTGGAGTCTTTACAACAACTCAAGTCAGAGCTGCTTGTGTGGACTATTGTCGCCAATGTTTGGAGAATAAACCAAGTGCTAGAGCAATTTTGTGTAATGCTGGCCAAGCAAATGCTGCTACAGGAGATTTAGGTTGGCAGGATGCTGTGGAAAGTGCTAAAGAATTGGGTAAAGCGCTAAATATTTCTCCAGAGTTAATTTTACTAGCTTCCACTGGAGTCATTGGTCAACGAATTAAAATGGATGCTCTCAAAGCAGCTATTCCCAAATTAGTGTCTACAGTTTCTCAAGAAGGAGGGGAAGCAGCAGCAAAAGCTATTGTCACGACAGATTTAGTTACAAAGTCAATAGCTCTAGAAACTCTAATGGGCGATCGCGTGGTTCGTATTGGTGGTATTGCTAAAGGTTCTGGTATGATCCATCCTAATATGGCAACAATGCTGTCATTTATTACCTGTGATGCAGCAGTTTCTCCTCAATTATGGCAAGACATGTTAACTACAGCAGTTAATCGTAGTTTCAATCAAATTACTGTTGATGGGGATACCAGTACCAATGATACAGTTATTGCTCTGGCAAATGGTCAGTCTCGCACATCTGCTATTACTAATATGGGAGCAGAGGCAAAAAAGTTGGAGGCAATGTTAACAGAGGTTTGTATTTATTTAGCCAAAGCGATAGCTCGGGATGGGGAGGGGGCAACTTGTCTGATAGAAGTTCAAGTTACTGGAACATCTAATGAAGTATCTGCCAATAAAATTGCCAAAACTATTGCTGGATCTTCTCTGGTGAAATCAGCTATTTTTGGTCGCGACCCTAATTGGGGAAGGATAGCTGCCGCTGCGGGTCGCGCCGGAGTTAAATTTGATCACAAGGAGTTACAGGTAAAGTTGGGAGATATTTTGCTAATGGAGAATGGGCAACCCTTAGATTTTGACCTAGCTGCTGCTAGGGAATATCTTAAGCAAAGGGCAGCTGGAAAATATCTCTTAGATGATACTGTATTAATCACTGTCAAAGTTGGGGACGGTGTTGGTAGTGGTAAAGCTTGGGGATGTGATCTTAGTTATGATTATGTAAAGATTAATGCTGAATACACTACCTAATTTCGAGCATAACTTAAAAATCAAAAGTCAGAAGTGAGATGATTTTTTATATTACGTTTTGAACTAGGTATAGGTTTGTTTTGAGCTTTTTAGACCGGAAAATCGGCACTTTTGTCTATCCATAAAAGCTAAACACCAATATTAGTACATGCTTTGTAATTAGCAAGCCCTACTTACAAGGCTTTTCATAATTATTATAGAGCACAAAGAACAGGATATTGTATGCAACGTCCGTACATGGTTATAACAATTTACAAAAAGAATGTTTAAGAAACTTGCGTAAAAATAGGGGTGGTCCTGTATATGTAGTGATAAGCCAATATAAATGATTATTTATTGACATTAATCTTGAAAAGATTAAGTTTTTTGGGCTTAATAATTTAAAATTTTTATCTGGGCTATCGCTACATAATAATTAGTCATCAAACTATCAGGAATTAAGCTCAACTATCATGAAAAAAGTATGCTATTATCTA
>JAGGDU010000230.1:0-2147 GCA_018457135.1 Trichodesmium erythraeum GBRTRLIN201
TAGATCTGTTATTCTTACTATTATATCTGTTGCGACCAATATGGGATTGCTATAGCTAAAGCTTTAAACTTTCTACACGTATAAAAAGTGCTGAGTTTTTTATTTTCAAACCTGAAATTGTGAGAAAACTTGAATAATTATTTGTATTTTAATTTTGTTTTTTTACTGCAAAATTATTTTTATTCCCAAGTTTCTGGTTATTTATTTTATCTCTTTTATTTTAAGTATAAAATTATATCATTCATCTATAATGTTTATTTTTATTTTTATATTTTTTATATAGTCAATTCAATATTTTATTTTTCATGTTAAATATGTTAATAGATATCAGTTTTTTATGTAAACACCTGAAAAGAAAGTCTACCTATTTTTTTGAATTAATAATTTTGTATTTTTATCAATTCATACTTAAGAAATTTAAGGTTAATAGTTATGAATTTAATTTTATGAAATCTAGTTAATAAGCACTTTTTTTTGTATTTTTAAATATTTTTTTTGCCTTTTGTTTTATGGAAAAAAATGAAGGATTGAGATGTTACAGTATAGATATTTTAGGGAATGTAAAATTTAAAAAATATATAGTAATTAAAGTTTTGACTTTAAGTTTATGTATTTCCATGTTGGGATATTGATTTCCCAAAAAAAATCTAAAATTCTCTTTTATTTTAACATAATTTTTTATAGTTGATAAAATATAACTTGGAATTTAAACCCGTGAACTTAACTACTAAAATTATTAATGCTAAGGTCCCTGGTTATCAAAACCTACAGCAAATTTTCATCAATTCTACTGGCAATATTGAGAAAATTATCCCTCAAAATGGAGAGGCTTTGCCTAGCACATCTACTACTATTGATGTGGAACAAGACTGGGTTTCTCTCGGAGGGTTTGATTTACAAATTAATGGTGCTTTGGGTTTACCTTTTCCGGAAGTAGATGAAACTTCAATAACTAAAATACATGAAATTTGTCAATATTTATGGCACCAGGGAATAGATGCTTTTTTGCCTACTATTGTCACAACTTCTATAGATAATATTCAGCGATCGCTCCAAATCTTCGACTATTTGGCCTCACAACCCCAAGAACCAAAAACAGCTAAAATTTGGGGCGTACATTTGGAAGGGCCTTTTTTGCATCCAGAAAAGCGGGGCGCTCACCCTCAGAAATATTTGCTACCATTAAGCATCGAAAATGTCAAGCAGGTAATCGGCGATTATAGTCAGACAGTTAAAATTATCACTTTAGCACCGGAATTAGACAGTACAGAAACAATAATTCCTTACCTAAAAAATCTAGGAATTATAGTTAGTTTAGGGCATTCTCAGGCGACAGCAAATCAAGCAGAAACAGCTTTTAAATTAGGAGCTTCAATGGTAACTCATGCCTTCAATGCTATGGGCAGTTTACATCATCGAAAACCAGGATTATTAGGAGCAGCAATTACAAATTCTGAGGTTATGTGTGGTTTAATTGCTGATGGTCAGCATGTCTGTTCAACAATGATAGAAATTTTGTTAAAAGCAAGTCAATATCAGCAAGGAATATTTTTGGTTAGTGATGCTTTGGCGCCTTTGGGATTACCTGATGGAATTTACCCTTGGGATGCTAGAGAAATAGAAGTTAAAAATGGTACGGTTAGATTACAAGATGGAATATTAGCGGGAACAACTTTACCTTTATTGGTTGGAGTTAATAATTTGGTAAAGTGGGGGGTTTGTGATATTGAAACTGCAATTAATTTAGGGACTATTGCACCTCGGAAAGCTTTAGGAATAGACAGTAAAATTATTGGGAAGTCTGGAAATAGTTTATTAAGGTGGCGGGTAAATAGTCAGTTATTTAATAAGGAGATAGAGTTGGTTTGGCAGAGAATATTTGGAGTTGATTACATAGATAGATAAATAAAGTATTGATGGTTTTGTTAGAAATTAAAGCATAAGTTTAGGGATGCAGCTTTTAGTTTATGGTTAAGGGCTGAGTGCTTAAATTTGCAGATTTTTTTATAATATCTAGAGGTATTCTCTTAGTCTAAGTTCAAATTAAATGAGAGTTAAAAAAAAAGATAGTTAAATATAGTTTATCGGTCAAATATTTTATAAATATTGAGTTGAAGTAGATTTTTATAGAAACAAAAAAAATATGC
>JAGGDU010000230.1:2247-6651 GCA_018457135.1 Trichodesmium erythraeum GBRTRLIN201
TGAATTTATCTGCTGCTTTCTAGCTAGTTCAGCATACTTTTGAGTTGGTTAATTAAAAGATAGTTAAATATAGTTTATCGGTCAAATACTTTATAAATATTGAGTTGAAGTAGGTTTTTATATAAACAAAAAAAATATGCTGAATTTATCTGCTGCTTTCTAGCTAGTTCAGCATACTTTTGAGTTGGTTAATTACAGGATATAGGGAACTTTAGGGATTTCACAATTTAGGCAAAATTTTAATGATTTTAGTTTCTCTATTTCTAGATTTGATTTTTACCTAAAAACTTTAAATTTGATTTTTAAGATAAAAAATTAAACTCAAGAAAATAAAGTAAAAAAAAATATCAAAATTATCTAATTAGATTTAAAAGTAAATTAATTTTGGTTTGGTTACTATAGCAATCTTATCTGAATAATGAAATAAATAGAATGCTTTAATATAGAGAGTAAAAGGAAGAAAGCAAAAGAAGCTATTTTTTAAGTAGGTATTTAATTTATATAATATTTAAGACTGCTATATATGAACCGGGTTTTATTAGATAAACGGTGATTTAGTTATTCCAGCTAATAAACTGAATAATGATATTGTCGCCCTGCATTGTTTTAGTTTCTGTCGAACTAATGATAAAATTAAAAAATTTACTTTAGTTACTTTTCACTAAAAATAACACAAATGGATCAAAATATACATAACGGAATTGTTAGCTTTATTTGGGGAATTGCTGATGATGTTTTACGGGATATTTATGTTAGGGGAAAATACCGAGATGTGATTCTACCAATGACTGTTATTCGGCGGTTAGATTGTTTGCTTGAACCTACAAAAGCAGCAGTTTTAAAAGAGAATAATTTTTATGAAAATATGGAAATTTCTGATAAATCTGGATTAACAGAATTTACTAAATATCCTTTTTATAATACTTCTGGATTTACTCTTAAAAAATTACTGGATGAACCTAGGTCTATCAAGGAAAATTTGATAGATTATCTGAATGGTTTTAGTGACAATGTACAGGAAATTATTAATAAGTTTAAGTTCCGCAACCAGTTAGAAACTTTGGTAGAACATAAGCGCCTTTATGCTTTAATTCAAAAGTTTACTGACTCAGATATTAATCTCAGTCCCGAACCGAGAAAAGATAAAAAAGGTAAGGTTATTCAACCTGGTTTATCTAATTTGGGTATGGGTTATGTTTTTGAGGAATTAATTAGAAAATTTAATGAGGAAAATAACGAAGAGGCAGGAGAACATTTTACTCCCCGCGATATTATTAAGTTGATGGTTAATTTGATTTTTATGCCTGTGAAAGACCAGATTAAAAATACTACTTATTTAGTTTATGACTGTGCTTGTGGTTCTGGGGGAATGTTGACAGAAGCAGAAAATTTTTTGCTGGAGTTAGCAACAGGAATGGGGAAAAAAGTAGTCATTCATTTATTTGGGCAAGAGGTTAATCCTGAGACTTATGCTATCTGTCAGGCGGATATGTTAATTAAGGTAAAAGAAACCGATAATATTAAGTATGCTTCGACTCTTGCTAGTGATGGTTTTCCGGATTTTACTTTTGATTTTATGTTGGCTAATCCTCCTTATGGAAAATCTTGGAAGGTCGATCAGGATAAAATTTTAGTGGGGAGAAAAAAGGAGGTTAAAGATAATAGGTTTTTGGTTAAACATCAGGGGGAAGAATTACAACTTATTCCCCGCAGTAGTGACGGGCAATTATTATTTTTGGTCAATAAACTTTCTAAAATGAAAGACTCGACAAAGTTGGGAAGTCGGATAGCAATTGTTCATAATGGTTCGGCTTTATTTACGGGAGATGCTGGTAGTGGGGAGAGTAATATTCGCCGTTGGATTATTGAAAATGATTGGTTGGAATGTATTGTTGGTTTGCCGTTAAATATGTTTTATAACACTGGTATTGCTACTTATATTTGGATTATTTCTAATAAAAAATCTGTGGAGCGTCGGGGTAAGGTGCAGTTGATAGATGGGAGGGAATGGTATGGGAAATTAAGGAAAAGTTTGGGGAGTAAAAGTTGTGAGTTACGGGGGGAAGATATTGACAGGATAACTGAGGAGTTTTTGGATTTTTCGGAGTCGGATAATAGTCGAATTTTTGATAATGAGGATTTTGGTTTTCATAAGATTGTTGTGGAGAGACCTTTGCGTTTTAGTTTTCAAGTTACGGCGGCAAGGGTTCAGGAATTTGGTGAAAAAATGGGGGATGATTTGTTGGGAGTGGTGGATATTTTGCGGGGGTTATTTGGTGAGGAGGTGCAGTGGGATTTTAATTTGGTGAAGAGAGATTTTGAGAAGGCGTTGAAGGTGGAGGGGTGGAATTTGAAAAAGCGAGATTTGGATTTGATTTATCAAATTTTTACTGAGAAGGATGAGCGAGGAGAGGCTGTTATTTTGAAGCAGACAAAAAAGGGAGTTGTTTATCAAGCAGATGCGGAATTGAGGGATACTGAAAATGTGCCTTTGAAGGAGAATATTCAGGAGTATTTTGAGAGGGAAGTTTTGCCTCATGTTTCTGATGCTTGGATAGATTTTGATAAAGTGGTGAGGGGTTATGAGATTTCGTTTACTAAGTATTTTTATAAATTTCAGAAGTTGCGGAGTTTGGAGGATATTGTGGAGGAACTTTTGGAGTTGGAAAAAGAGACAGAGGGAATATTGAGAGAGATTGTTTTTGAGTAGTAGGAATTGTAGGGAGGTTGTATGCAATTTCCCTACAGATTTATAATTTTAGGAGGGGAGAATAGGTAGATTATCTATTGGGGAAAATTTGAGTTTTTTAACTAGGAGATTTTGAGAAAATATGGTTAATTTTAATTGGCAAAAATATCCGGTTTATAAAAGTTCTGGTGTTGAATGGTTAGGAGAAATACCGGAACATTGGGAGATGAAAAGACTAAAGTTTATATCTCATCTTGTTTATGGTGACTCTCTAGGTTCAGAAAATAGAGAAGACGGTAATATTAATGTATATGGTTCTAATGGAATGATAGGTCTGCATTCAAAAGCGAATACTCTTTCACCAGTAATTATTGTTGGTAGAAAAGGTTCTTTTGGTAAAATTCAATATTCTTTGTTTCCTTGTTTTTGTATTGATACAGCTTATTTGATTGACCAAAGAAAAACCAAACAAAATCTCAAATGGTTATGCTATGCTCTACAAATATTAGAGCTTGATAAAATTTCCCAAGATACAGGTGTACCAGGGTTATCTCGCGAAAAAGCTTATCAAAAATTAGTTCCAGTTTCTCCCCTTTCAGAACAACAAGCGATCGCTAATTTCCTAGACGAAAAACTCGCCCAAATAGATGAATATATTGCCAAAAAACAACGGATAATAGAACTACTAAAAGAACAGAAAACTGTTATTATTAATCAGGCAGTTACTAAAGGTATTAACCCAGATGTTTCGATGAAATATTCTGGTATTGAATGGTTAGGAGAAGTACCGGAACATTGGGAGGTTTTACCAGCATTTGCAGTTTTCAAAGAGCAATGTGTAATCAACAGAGACTTAGTTGAAAAAAATCTTTTGTCTCTTAGCTACGGTAAAATAATAAGAAAAAGTTTTACTAACAATTTTGGTTTACTTCCAGAGTCTTTTGAAACTTACCAAATAGTCACACCTGGTAATATAATACTAAGACTAACAGACTTGCAAAACGATAAAAGAAGTTTGAGAGTAGGGTTGGTTAAAGAAAAAGGAATAATAACATCTGCTTACCTTTGTTTAAACCCTCAAAACGTAATTCCAGAATATGTGTATACCCTACTTCACATCTATGATATTTTGAAAATTTTTTATTCTATGGGAAGCGGTGTAAGACAGAATATGAAATTTAAAGACCTCAAAAGACTTCCTATTACTTTTCCTCCAGTTTCTGAACAAAAAGAAATAGTGTCATTCATTGAAAAAAAATTAGAAAAAATTGAGCGATCGCTCACCGTAATAGAAAAGGAAATAAAATTAATCCAAGAATATCGAACAACTCTAATTTCTGAAACAGTAACAGGCAAAATAGACGTTAGAAAATATCATCCTCCCCAATAAATTCACTCATGGCAACCATAACGGACCGAAGCTATAATGTAGTAGGCTGGGTTGCCCTCAAGTTAACCCAACAAAAAGCCAATTTTCTATATCTATATCTATATTTATGTCTATTGTATAACTAACAAAAATTCCTGAATTTTCCACTTTTGCAAAATTCCTATCCTTTAGGTTTCATGGCTGAAGCTAACCGATATTTTTCCCAAAATTTTCCCAGTCATATCTATATATATATGTGCTGAATTTTCCACTTTTGAAAAATTCCTATCGTTTGGGTTTCATGGCTGAAGCTAACCGATATTTTTCCCAAATTTTTCCCAGTCAT
>JAGGDU010000231.1:0-1697 GCA_018457135.1 Trichodesmium erythraeum GBRTRLIN201
AGCTTAATTCCTGATAGTTTGATAACTGATTATTATGTAGCGATCGCCTAGATAATAATTTTGAATTATTAAGTATAAAAAACTTAATATTTTCAACAAGATTAATGTCAATAAATAATCATTTATATTGGCTTATCACTACATATACAGGACCACCAATTCCTAATGTTTGAAAACTTGGTATTTGATGTAAATAAAATCATGTTAAAATTATTTATTCTTCCTTTGTTAAATTCTTTTTTCTGACTCCACCTGCTTTAATTAATCTTTTTTCTGTTTTGGCGATCGCCTCCTTTTTCTCTGATTCTATTACTTGGGCCTTTGCTATTAATTTTATTAGCTGTTCATAAGTAATGCCAATAATTCTTTTTGTTTATTTTGGATGATTATAAATATATTCTAAAGTTGGATTCATTTGGGAGACTGTATACATAAATGGTTTTGATAATTTTACCTTATTTTCTATTTTGGAGATATCTATTACCTGAGTCTTTGATTATTGTTACTGAGCTAGGTAAACTCGGCAGTTTTCTTGACCAAACTACTTTCAGCTTACCTATTTTAGCTAAATAAATTTTATCTTAACTAACTTTAAATCCTCCTTTTGTCAATCCAGCAGTTTGCCTAGACTTTTTTTACTTAAACTTAGGAGGTCTCATAGACTTCCCTTTCCTATGACTTTTACAACTATTGAAAAAGTTTTGATAGGCTGTATTTAAGTCATTCAATGATTGCTGCAATGGAATACTAGAAACTTCCTTTAGTCATTCTCTATCTTTAATCTTTTTAGCTTTGGTAATCAATACTTTTTGCAGTTCAGAATTACTAGGCTTTTTCTGGCCTTTTTTATGCTGTTCTACGCAATAGGCTAAACTATCATTCTAGACTACGCAAACACAACCAAATAATTACGATAACTTGGTTAGCTGATATTTAGTTGGGTATATTCTGTACCTGTATTTAGCTCTCATCTTTTATTTATTTTTGGCATATAATTTATAATTATAACATAGTCATTCTTGGCATGCATCTGTGTTAAAACGTGAAAGACATAGTGTCTTAGATTTGAAAGTACATTTAGTCTGTGTTATTAATTAATAATTGATAAGTGTATTGGCCGCTGAAGGCTTAGAATTAATTAAAAATTCCTTTGAGATGGTAGCTAGAAAGATGAACTTTAAGATATTGGGGTTTAATAAAAAAACAGATTAAATTTATGGATTTATTGAATATCCACCCAAATTGTCTTAATCTCAAATAGTCAGTTATCTTAAAGGTTTTTTCAGTAGATTATATGGAGCAGCAGGATATAGAAAACCTCACAAAACGTCGCTTTGAAGCCCATCATATTTTGTAGCTTCGGTTGGAGGTGTGCCGCTTGAAACTTCTGAAAAAGTATATTCAAAATCAAAAGTTATCCTCAAAGGCGGAGGCTTTAAAACTAGTTTTTTGGTAAGTATAAGGAATGATTTTTTTACTTCAGATCAGGTTTCTCTACTGTGAAAATTACAATAGGAAATAGGGCTATTTAACTATTACTTATTTGAGCTTAATTTATTGATATATAGTCGTTTTAATTAAGATTGAGACAAAAATTGAGTAGAATAAAATCAAGTAAACTAGAAACTATTTTTAATCATGCCTTACAGTTTAGACTTAAGAAAAACAGTAATAAATTTTGTAGAAAATGTTGGTTG
>JAGGDU010000231.1:1797-53356 GCA_018457135.1 Trichodesmium erythraeum GBRTRLIN201
AAGTCGTCAAATAAAATTAGATGGGAAAGAATTAGAAAAAGATATAAAACCAAATTTTAATCATGTCTTACAGTTTAGACTTAAGAAAAACAGTAATAAATTTTGTAGAAAATGTTGGTTGCTTACTGAAGTAGCTCATATATTTGGGATAGGAATAGCTTCGATATATAGATGGTTATCTCCCCCAAATTTGGAAGTTACTAAGGTAAAAGTCGTCAAATAAAATTAGATGGGAAAGAATTAGAAAAAGATATAAAACCAAATAAATAATAGCTCATTAGCAGACATATCTAAAAAATTTGTAGTTAATCCTACACCTATATTTTATGGTTTTAAAAAAATTAAATTTCCTTCAAAAAAAACAACTTCGTTATAGAGAAATAAATAGAGAAGAAAGAATAAAATATTATCAGAAACTACGAAATTGTATCAAAAAATTGGAAGTAAAAGCCTTGTCTTGATTTATAAACTAGAATTTGAAGATAATCAAGACTGTATTTATGCCTGGTTAAAAAAAATGAAAAAAGTTGATAGTGAGCCAGAAAAAGAACGAGGAAAAATAGAAAATTTAGTAGCCTGAAGAATAAAAAAAGAAAAAGATTTAATGGTACCAATTATATTTAAAGTCAGCCTAAATGCCGTGGGATATAAACAATAGTTAAATGAATATTTATTGCCATCATTAAAAATTCCCAGTGTACTAATTATAGAGAATTAACCAATTCATAGAAAAAAGGTTATTAGAGAATTAGTAGAAGCAGGAGATCATCAATTATTATTTTTGCCAAAATACTCTCTTCATTTAAATGGCAAAGAACATGATTTTAATGCATTAATAAAGAGATAGAATGTATTCACCTATCAACATATCTCTTGATGAAATTATTCGTAATTATTGTGCCAAAGAGTGTCTAATTCTTATTTAAAATGACTATAAGTTTATATATACTAATATAGTTATACTTATCAAGCCTAAATGATTATAGTGGAATTAGATTATAAGAGTCACTTTTGGTGTATAATTAGTTCCCTAAATAACCGAATTCAAACTCTCTTTTGCCTAACCGCTGAAGCTTTTCATTAAGGACCAATGTCAGTATAGTAGACTTTATAATATAAACTTAGTTGCTAAAATTTATTTATACCTATACCACTATATTTAATAGAATTTATTCAGAATATACTGGTATTAACTCGTCCTTTCCAATAACCGCCTCGCCCTCGCCAGTGTCGCCAAGCTGAATCTATTGTGATTAATATATAAATCAAAGCAACAGTGGGTAAGCTCATGGCATATATTGGTGAAAGTCCATAAAATCTAATAATAGGTAAGTAAGCTAAAAATATTAATAATCTTGCTAAGATCGCGATCACTACTACTGGCCACCAACCAAAAATAACTCCCAAAATTATTCCTAATGAGGGAATTAAATAAACTAATTTCATTCCTATTACTGTTACTAATAACAAGAATGGAGAATAATTTAACTGAGTAAAAGCAGTACGAGCTACCATATTCCAAATACTCATTAAATCAGGATAAGAACGTCGGCTTTTCGTATCATTAGTTAGCCCTAACCAGATATTTTTATTTGTGGATTTTTGTTTAACTATTTTAGCTAAATTACAATCATCTATTAAAGCATTTTTAATAACCTCTATTCCTCCAACTTGATCTAAATTTTTATGACGAACTAATATGCAACCTCCAGCAGCAGCTGCAGTAGTATTTTGGGGATTATTTACCCATTTAAATGGATATAACTTTTGAAAGAAAAATACAAATGCGGGAATCATTAATTTCTCGGCTATTGTTTCGCATTGTAGTTTTACCATTAAAGAAACTAAGGCTAAATTTTCTTGTTCTGCTTTGACAACAAGTTGGCGAATATTAGTAGGGAAATGTTCAATATCTGCATCTGTTAATAGAAAATAATCTGGGGCTGGAGTTTGTTTTTTTGCATAGTTAATTCCTTCATTAATTGCCCATAGTTTTCCTGTCCAATTACTAGGTAAATCTGCTGCTGAAATAACTTCTAGCTTTGTAGAATTATGACCTTGTTGAGCCAAAGAATTCGCTATATTGATTGTATTATCTTTACTGTGATCATCTACTAATATTATTTTTAATATCCCTGAATAATCTTGATTTAATAAAGAATTTAGGGTAATTTTTAGTAATTTTTCTTCATTTCTAGCAGGAATTATCACATAAATTGATGGCAAATTTTCCGTATTCTCAATTTTTGTTTTTGATTTTGATAATAGTTGTTGGTTTGCCAGCCAAAAATTACCGCGAAATATTAATAAGTATATCCATATTATGAAGTTAGAAATTACTGTTATTAAGAGAAATTTTTGGAACATAAAAAAAACATAATTTTACAATAGATAAATGCATTTATGCAGGGCAAATATACATTGTTAATAAACCGGTTGTAATTATCAATAAATCATGGTTTATTGTACTTGTTAACAATAGACTTTTCCAATATAGTGTTTATTTAATTTTAAAAAACTAACTATAGTAGTCAGAAATTTTATATGAGTTTGCCCTGTGTATTAATACTATTAAGAAATAGAACTTGACAACATTTTACATAGGTTCAAGGTGACCATAACCGAGGATAGTTCAACTAGAAAAGTATTTTTTTCTTTCTTAGAAATCTATAGAAAAAAATGATATCTATGTGAGTAAACTAGTCAAAAGTAGTTTATTCAAATTATTTCAAGATATCAAATATAATAAAGATTTGAACGATACATTGAACATTTTACCCAAAGTAGCTGGTAACTCCGTCTTTGATAGAAAGCTGGTCAAGAGGCTTGTAGTTAGTTATAGAAAATTCAAGCCCCACAAAACTTTAGTATATTTGTCGACAAAATTATTAATTTACCCCGAATAACTACTCAAAAATTCCAATATAAATAAAGGTAAATATATCAATAATTTTTCCTAACTCTTGAAAATTTATTGACTAATCAAAGAAAAAAGATTTTCAACTATTCCACCAGCCTAAAAATCTAAAGATTCATAATTTCTAGCTCCTCTAAATTATCAGCAGGTGTAAATCCAAATACACGAGAGTAAAAGTAAAATTCTCCATCCAAAGCACGTTTAATATTCTCGGAACTACGAAAACCATGTTGTTCTCCTTCAAAAGCAACATAAGCCACTGGCAATCCTTTTTTCTGTAAAACTTCTACCATTTTCTCTGCTTGATTTGGTGGTACAATTTTATCTTCTAATCCTTGGAAAAAAATTACAGGGCAAGACAAACTCTCAGTAAAATTAATTGGCGATCGCTGTTTATAAATCTCTTTTTTCTCAGGATAAGGTCCTATTAATCCATCTAAATAACGGGATTCAAACTTATGAGTATCTGTTGCTAAAGCCTCTAAATCACTAACTCCATAATAACTTGCTCCTGCTTTAAATACATCCTTAAAAGTTAAGGCACATAAAGTAGTATAACCTCCAGCACTACCACCAGAAATAGCCATGCGATTACTATCTACTAATCCCTGTTTAGCTAAATATTGAGCTCCATTTACACAATCATCAACATCAACAATACCCCAACTATTTTTGAGTCTTTGCCGATACTCTCTTCCATATCCAGTACTACCTCCATAATTAACATCAAGTAAAGCAAAACCACGACTTGTCCAATATTGAATTTTTAAGCTTAAACTACCAGAAGTTGCTGCTGTTGGACCACCATGACTTTTAACTAAAAGAGGTGGTTTTTCTCCTAAAGGTTCTGTGTAATCTTTGTTAGTCGGCGGGTAAAATAAACCATAAGCAGTCTTACCATTTTCTGTAGGAAATTCTATTGTTTTAGGAATAGATAAATAACCAGAATCAATTTTTAAATCTGTAGAACGTTTTAAAATATTAATATCACCTGTAGATAGATTTATTTGTATAATTGAACTAGCTTCTGTGGGGGAACTTCCCAAAAAACAAACTTTGTTATTTTTTGCTGTTAAATAACTAATAGAAGTGAATGGTATTTCTATTTTCTGTAGATGTTTTTTAGTAGTATCAATAGTTGCCAAATTACAAATTCCATTTTGAGAAAAAGTGCAGAGGATTTTGTTAGCTTCTGTAAATGTATAAGTAGACATTCCAAATAACCATTGTGGCACTCCAAACTCAGCATTTAAAGAATACAATATATCTAAATTTACCTTGTCAGTAATTCCTGAAACTTGATAAATATTCCACCATAAAGAGCGATCGCTCACAAAACATAACATTCCATCTGGTGACCACTGGGGTTGAAAAATTGATTCTTCTTTTCCTCCAGCCACGAACTTATTTTCATCTAATAAACCATCTGTATTCACCTGAGCCACCCATAACTCTGTACCATCCCAAGGCATATTTGGATGATTCCAACTAATCCAGCAAAGCGTGGAACCATCAGGACTTAAACGTGGTGAGGCATAAAAATCATAACCCTCTGCTAATACCTGGATATCTTCTCCATTTTTGAGGTTAATGCTAACTATCCTATTAGTAGGCTCCCCATCCTTTGTATGATCTTCTTGAACACAAATTAGGCGATCGCGCTGTTTATCTATTACTGCATCAGCATAACGTAGGTCTGCTGATGGGGTTAAAGGTTGAGGTTCTGTACCTGGTGTTTGGCGATAAAGACGTTGGTCCTTGAAATTAGAAAAATATATCGTATCATCTGCCACTAAGAAGGATCCACCGCCGTATTCATGGACGCGGGTGCGTACATTAAAAGGTGAAGGAGTAATATCAGTTGTCTTTCCATCTGGAGTATAGCGCACAATTACATTTCGTCCACCCTCTGAAGGTCGTCCTTCAATCCAGTAAACATTATTACCATCAATGGTGATACTACTAAGTCCAATTGCCCCGGATAGAATTAAGTCAGTAGTTATGGGAGAGTTCCAAGAACCTAATGGTGCTATTTGTGTCATAGTTAGGATGAATATATACTAAAGTACCCACTTAAATTTTGTCATTTTTTTAATTGTGTCATTGTCAATTGTTAAGTCCTAAATATTTCATTTGATTTAATATTTATTAAAAAATACCAATTAAGAAGATAGGATTCAAGTTATATTAATTACTATGCATTAATATCATAAATATCATAGTTAAGTAGGCAGGCAAAATCTAAATATTCCTCCTCGTACTCTACTACCCTATTTTACAACTATTTTTGCCTACCTACTTAAATATAAATCTAACTTTAAGAAGTATACAAAAATAAGGAATTTAAATTAATGTACTTAAGAAATATATATCTAAATAGTTTTTCATACCTCAAATATATACCAAAAACTTTGACATTCAATGCCCTCCAGAACAGCGCACATGGAGAAAAATTTCCCAGAAAATTCCCCAGAAAATTAGAGCCCTTGCCTTGCCTAGTATTCCTATTCGCTTGATTTTAACGAAAGTTGAAGATGATACTCTCACTTTTGAATCAAGTTTCATTGATACTGAGAGAAAGCCGGTTTAGCCATCATTACTAGACATTAATATTCGTCAACGGGTTTCTAACCAACCTTTTGTGGCAGTTAGTATTATTCCTACAGGAGTAAGAGCTGAAATAGGAGGTTTTGCCGGAGATGCTACTCCTAGTACTAATCTTTTAGCAACTGCTTGTGACTATCTAATCACTAATCCCAATGCAGTTACAGCATCAGATATCTATTTCGCTCAGGATAATGTTCTGTACCTAGAAGGTAATTTAATCTGTCAGTTGCTCCTGGGCAATATTGGGGTAATTCCAGAAAAGCGCAAAAATATTGCAGCAATTATCGAAAAGCCCAAAGATGAAAGATTTTTAAATAATGTTCTGAATGCTCTCAATGGCTTGCGTGCTGTAGGAGGTATTAATATTGACCCTGTAGTGGTAACAGGTGGTCCTGTTGAAACTGAATGTACCTATTCCCAGTATGGAAATGCTTCCGGGGAATTTAAAGGGATGGACGAGTTGATGAAGGCTTTGGATGTAGTGGAAAAATCTGATGTTAGGGCAGTAGCTTTAATGACCACTTTGCAAGTAGATGACAAAGTACGTCAAGCTTAATACCGAGGAGAATCTATTGCCAATCCCTGGGGTGGTGCAGAAGCAATTCTGACCCACATGACTACTAATTTCTATCCTTTTACTGCTGCCCATGCTCCCTTGTTATTGGAGTGGGAACATACAGGATTTGGTAAATTAGTAGATCCTAGGGATGGAGCCGAATTAATTTCCAGTGCTTATGTTTGTTCTCCTCTAAATGGTTTAATCAATTCTCCTCGCCCGGTAAAATTTGATACTCCTTTAGCAGCAGGTGAAACTAGGATATCTGTTGAAAATATTTCCGCAGTGGTAATGCCAGAAACAACTGTAGGAAATATACCTTTCTTAGCGTCTTTAGACCAAGGGGTTCCTATAATCTTAGTGAAAGATAATACTACGAATTACGATATTACTCCTGAAAAATTACAAATTGAAACTCAGGGGCATAAAATATATCGTGTAAATAGCTATATGGAAGCGACAGGATTACTGTTAGCTTTACGGAATGGGATTACGATAGAAAGTACAATTCGCCCCATACCACAACTTAAGCCAATTTTGCTGTAAATTGATGAATCAAGTATCTTCTACCTATAAGCTGATTGCATCCCACAATCAGGATATTCAGATTAGCCTCTATACTCCTGCTCATCAAGGTATTAAAAGTAATGGTCATCGTCTGAGTGCAGAAATTTACCAATATGATGCACCATTTCTGACTCGTCCTCGTACTGAAAATATAGAGAAGCATTTCTCTAAGCTGTATGGTACAAAACATACTTTCTGGCTCACAGCAGGAGGTAGTCAAGGAGTTTTAACCACTTGTGCTTTACTAGGTACTCAGTATAAAAAAGTGGCGATCGCCCTCAATAGTCATATTTCCACTATAAACGGCATCATCTTAGCAGGATTAGAGCCTTATTTTATTGATTCTGAGTCGCTGATGCCTACTACTGATGAGGTAATTACGGCTTTAGAAACGAGTGGCGTATCAGCACTGTTACTAACTCATCCAAGTTATGAAGGGGTAACTATCGAGCTTGCCACCATCGCTAATTATTGTCAGAAGCATGGGATAGCTCTAGCAGTAGATGAAGCTCACGGTAGTCATTTTCCCTTTCTTGACGAACAATGGCAATCGGCAATTAGTGTTGGTGCAGATATAGTTTCCCATAGTATGCACAAATATGCCGGAAGTTTAGTACAAACTGGTTTGTTACATTTACCTAAATCTTCCCAGTTTAGCACCGAACAAGTGATGGGGGTTTTACCTTTGTTTGAAACTACTACCCGCAGTAATTTGTTGATGCTGAGTCTTGAAGATGCTATTAAAAGGGGGTATTCTGAATCAGGCAAGGCTTTATTTGACAAAGCTATTCAAGAGTGCGACCTCCTGCGTAGTCAGTTAGATAGTTATGGTCAGGTTTTAACTTACGATCCTCAAGTTACCGATCCTCTGAAAATTTATTTAAAGAGCGATCGCATGACAGGGGAAGAGTTAGCAGAATTTTTGTATGAATATGGCATAGATGGGGAATTTGCAGGAGAGGAGGGATTATTATTAATTTTCTCTTTTCATCACAATCCACAGGATTTCCAATTTATGCGGGAAACTCTGGCTAAAGTTGTAGCAATTTTGAGGGAAAAACCCATAAAACAGATTGTACCTGACAGTTACTTTTCCCGTCGCCCTCAAATAAATACTTTACCTAAAGATGCTTTCTTTTGCCGGAAAGAAAAGTTACCCATTGGGGAAGTATTAGGTAAAATTAGTAGTTGTTGGATTAAGAAAGTTCCCCCAGGGAGTCCGATTTTGATACCAGGAGAAGAAGTAACTAATTGGCACATAGAACGTTTATCTCCTGATACTGTTGTTGAAGTAGTAGGTGCGTAATTAAAAATGGTCGAAGAACAATCCAAAGATTTCTTAGAAGCAAGACCTTGGTTATCAGGGATTTGTGATACTCAAAGCACTGAGGAATTAAAAAATAAGTATGATGGTTGGGCTAAGACTTATGATACAGATGTCAGAAAAGATTGGTTTTTTATGCCTGGTAATATAGCAATAACATTAAGCCAACTGCTTCCTCACAAAGAAACCGCAATTCTGGATGCTGGTGCTGGAACGGGTTTAGTGGGTGAAGCTTTAGCCCAACAAGGATATACAAATATTACTGCTGTTGATTTGTCAGAAAAAATGCTGGCGATCGCTAAAGAGAGAGAAGTTTACAAGGCTCTCCATCACTGTAATTTAGAAGATTCCCAAATTTTTAACAATTCAGTAACTTTTGATGCTATTATTGCAGCAGGAGTTTTTGCTTATGCCCATGCTGGTGTTAAGGTATTAAACAATCTATTCGGTCTTTTAAGAGAGGACGGAATTTTTTTGTTGACGATACGGGAAGACTATCGCCGTGAAATGCAGATAGCATTAGATAAATTACCGTGGACATTAGTCAGTGAAGAAAATTTTACGATCTATGACGAAGCCAAGTTGATGTATCTTCTTGGTTTTAAAAGGGAGGGATATTAATGAATACTAAAATTGACCAATCCACTCGATCTGAGCAAGAAACCTTGGATAATAAAAGGTTCGTTAAAATCTCCGATCGAGAAGATAGATGTGATATTCCCAAGTCGGCTTGGAGACCTCTGACAAACAATGCTTATTTACAGACTTGGAAAGGGGTGCTTTTGGAGAAAGACCCTATGCAAATAGCAGCTTATCCGATGCTGCTGCGGGAGTTACAACCGAAGACAATTATTGAACTGGGTGCGCTCAAAGGGGGAAGTGCAATTTGGTTAGCAGATCACTTAGAATTATTTGGTATTGAAGGTGAGGTTTACTGTGTTGATAATGACCTTTCTCAACTTGATGAAAAAGCTAAAACAGACTCTAGGATTAATTTTTTAGAAGGTGATTGTCGAGAAATTAATGCTGTTTTACCCACAGGGTTGCTTGTCTCACTGCCTCATCCTTGGTTAATTATAGAGGATGTTCATGATAATCTAGTTGGTATTCTTAAGCATTTTCATCACAATGGTCTGCAAACTGGAGATTACCTGATTATCGAAGACACCAATAAGTTCATGTGGGAAGTATGGTATGATTGGGAAGACCAGGAATTAATTCAGCGAGGAGGGCGCAAGCTTGATGAATTGAGAAGCTGGTTAATGAAGCATCAAGATGAGTACTTAATCGATGCTTACTATCAAGATATTTACGGTTATAATGCTTCAAAAAATTGGAATTCTATTTTAAAAAGGATTTAAATAAAATGATGAATGAATCTAGAATCAAAGAGATCAAGAACACTTGGCAAAAAAAGGGGTTCAAGTGCGAAATTTCAATTACTCCGCCTGGAGAGTTTTGGTCAAGTGATGGTCATGAAACAGACGAGATAATTATACCCTTGGAAGGGGAATTAGAATTGTCTTTACAAGGTAAAGTCTTTACAAGGTAAAACTTTTCGCTCCACCATTGGGGAAGAAATAATTATTCCTGCTGGTGAACCTCATACATTTAAGAGTGTTGGCAAAGTAGCTAGTCGTGTGTATTGGCTCTATGGCTACGAACATGAAAAAGGTGTGACTGGAACTCGTGTATCGTAAATGGCTCAAGGATTTAGGGATTACTTGTGGAGTTTGCTAATTTTGTTGTAGTCAAAAGGCAGACAGATGAAATACTTTTGGCAAATTTTAGCAAGTAATGTTTCATGTTACTTATTTATAGGCACTTAAGATTAAATTAGGCATTACAGCGGTTTTCCTGCACGGTAAACCAGAGTAGGGAGGTTAGACAGACAAAAATTTCCTATAGGGAATGCTACGCGACATATAAAGTGGAGCTTTGCGTCAGCAAAACGTCCCTACAAAATTTTGGTGATGGCGATGTGGTTTATCCATAGGTAATACCATTTTCAAAAATAATGCTATACCGATCTGCTGGGAAAGTGTGGGAGTGTGGGGAGTGTGGGGAGGAGTAAACATAAGAATAATAAACATTAACTAAGCTATTATTAGTAAAAAATGATTTATCCTGTATTAATTACTTAATAACTGAAGTATAGCCTAAGTATAGCAATATTTTTGGGAATTGGTATAAGTAATAGCTATAATAATTATTTTACAAGTTTAGATTAGCAGTTTCCAAAAGCTCAATAACTGCTGAAACCGCTGTCTGAATCGATCCCTGAACCGAAGCATGATTAATAGCTAAATGTTCCCCCGCAAAGAATACACGGGGATTATTTATAGGATAAGGTTGACCAAGAAAAGGTTGATATTTCTCGCGATCGCCAGGGGCAAAATAAGCATAAGAACCAGAACCCGGATTATTATCTTCATCCCAAATACTATGAACAACATCATCAGTATATTGTTTAATATTAGGATGTAGTTGTGAAATTTCTTCTAAGGTTAAATCTGTTTTATTTGACTCATCTAAAGTAACAAACTTTCTAGAATTATCTTCCCAACGATAAGCAGCAGTTAATACAGATGCCTGATAAGAAATATCTTTATTCTTAACCACAAAATGAGGTTGAGAAAAATTGTTTCCATCTAATTTAGCATTATCGCAAGGATACCGACACTTTTCAATATTTAAGTCTGTAAAACTGCCCCCACCATAAATATTTTCTGTAAATTCCCAAGGACGAGCAGTGCAGTGTAATAGACTTTTACTAGAACTACAATAACCTAAATTGTTAATAGCTTCCTGTTGTTTGCTAGGTAAAATAGGGTCAAAATTAATCCGAGCTAAAGCAGTAGTTGGAACAGTACAAATAATATAGTCAAATTCTGCAGTCTGTTGCTTATCCAACTTATTCCAGTCAACTTGAACCCCTTTATCTGTCATCGCTATATTTGTTACTTTTGCTTCAGTCTCAATTTTTCCTGATATTCTTTTAACCAAAGCCTTAATTAAAGTTTCCATTCCTCCAATTAATTCATATTGTTCAACTTGATGCCAAGCAAAGAAGTCAATTAAACCATTTAATAGAGAAACTTTTTCATAATGAATTGCTCCAGTAGCATGACCTAACAACTGAAAAGCATCGGGAGAAAGATGACTACAAAAATAGTCAGTAACTGTTAAATCATCCCATTTTCTAACTCGATCGCTGGTAAAAGTAGGCGCAAATAACTCCCATTTCTCCTGTTCAGAGAAAGAATTAATTAACTCTGACAATAACTGGTCGTAAATTACCCCAGGGTCTTCTTTTTCATCAGAGGTTAAATTATAAACAGAAAAAAGTTCTTGATAATTATCTAAACGAGTTTTCTTTCCCCTCAGGTAATAAAAAGTTGCAGGATTGTAATTAATAAAAGGTCTTTTTGGTAACTTAAACTTATCTATATAATGTAAAGTGCAACCATGACTTGTAGGAATCCGCATTGCACCTAACTCTCCATAAGTTCCATCACTAAAATAATGAGTCTTAATCCTTCCTCCTAAGCGATAATCAGACTCTAATAAAGTAACTTTATGGTTTAGTTGACTTAGTTCGTAAGCACTAACAAGTCCGGCAATTCCTCCGCCAATAATTGCAACTTGTTTGCGAGTACCGCCCTGGTCATAGGGAATAAGAGAACCAGGATGACTATACAAGCGTTCAAAAGAAAATGGACTATCTAACTCTAAAATGTGATTATACATATATCGAGAGTACAAAGTGATGGCTAAAAAAAACATTCCCCCCCAGAAAATTGGGGAGTGGCGGATACTGCTTTAAGATTCTAATTTCTACAACTCTTTCAAAAATGCTACATTTAGTTTATATAAAAACAAGAGGTAAAACTATAAGTAAAAAAAATAATACATCTATTATAGTCACTGGTTAAGTAATAGATACTATTATGAAGACTGGAAGTCTTCGCAGTTCTAAAGATTCACTTTCTAAGGAAAGTAATACATCTATGAATATATCAGAAAATGTAGATGATAGTAATTTAGAAACAGGAAATATTGACAAAATACTTGAAAAATCTCAACTAGAGGCATAAATTGAGAAACTTAGAAAGGAAATTCAACCACTATTAGAACATCTTGCCCAAAATCCCATAACTGCAAATGAAGCTTTGGCAGAAATAGCCATTCAACAGTAAATAAATAATCATCAAACTTTCAAACGGCGATTAATAAATGCTTAGAAAGCAGAGGGTCTTGAAACATTAAAAGCAATATTTAATCATCCTGCTTTTTCTATTCCCGTTGAAACAGTGAAGGGGTTTTTGGAATGATGATAGTATCTTGAGCAGATAATTGAAAATATTAGGTAGATTAAGCGATCGCTGATTCACTAAAAGTTAAAACCTTTCTAGATCTATGAAGAAATCTCATAAAAAGAATCTTACGGCGGTTTATCACTCCTTATACCCATTATCTATTTCTCTACAACTTTCAACTCAACTGCTCATCTGGGGGACTAAAATCCAAATCCCCCCAACCTCCAATTTTTGAGATGTTCTTTGAATAAAGGATATTGCTTTGCTCTATCTGCTAATTCCTTTGCTGCTTTTTGTTCAGCTTCTTCAGAAGAGTAAGTTTTATAAAGCTGGTTTAAAAGTTATGAGCAACTTCCTCCACTAGTTTTTCCTGTAAAAGTTGATAGTAAGTAAGTTTAGATAATCTATACATCTATCATCTATTTCTCTACAACTTCAAACTCAACTGCTCATCCGGCGGACTAAAACCCAAATGCCTCCAACCAGCCGCAGTCACAACTCGACCACGAGGAGTACGCTGCATAAATCCAATCTGCATCAAATACGGCTCATAAACCTCCTCAATAGTTTGAGCATCCTCCCCAGTTGCTGCAGCCATAGTCTCCAAACCAGCAGGACCACCATTATAATTCTCAATCATAGTCCTCAATAAATTACGGTCAGTCCAATCTAAACCAAGAGGGTCAACATTAAACAACTCCAAAGCTTCACCTGCAATCTCAGCATTTATCGGAGTCAACTTTTTCACCTCCGAATAATCTCTCACTCTTCTCAATAAACGATTAGCAATTCGAGGCGTACCCCTGGAACGACGGGCAACCTCCTCAGCACCATCCTCTGTAATATCCGTATTTAAGACTTTTGCTGCTCGGATAATAATTAAACTCAGTTCATCAACCTCATAAAACCGTAACCTCTGAATAATTCCGAAGCGATCGCGTAGAGGAGAAGTCAAAGAACCCACTTTAGTAGTTGCTCCTACCAAAGTAAAAGGTTTGAGAGGAATACTCCTAGTCTTAGAGCTCTTACCTTGCCCAACCGTAATATCTAGTCGAAAATCTTCCATCGCCGGATAAAGTATTTCTTCGGTCATTTTAGAAAGGCGATGAATTTCATCTATAAACAAAATATCCCCTTTTTGTAAACCTACTAACAAACCAACTATATCTCTAGGTTTTTCAATAGCAGGTGCAGTTGTAATCTTACAATTAACCTCCATTTCTGCTGCCAATATTAGAGACATAGTAGTCTTCCCCAATCCTGGAGGACCATACAATAGTAAATGGTC
The DNA here is from genome assembly GCA_018457135.1 of Trichodesmium erythraeum GBRTRLIN201. Classification (GTDB taxonomy): domain Bacteria; phylum Cyanobacteriota; class Cyanobacteriia; order Cyanobacteriales; family Microcoleaceae; genus Trichodesmium; species Trichodesmium erythraeum. The sequence goes on from JAGGDU010000231.1 coordinate 15,376, forward strand.
TAGAGATTCTTTTCTAGATTTAGCCGCCGAAATCGCAATATTCAACACCTCTTTTAGGTCTTTCTGTCCGATATATTCATCTAACCTTTGAGGTCGGATTTTTTCCTCATTTTGATTATCACTTTTTTCTGCAGCAGATGCCTCTGGTTCTAATAAAGCTTCTACTTCCGATCTTTGAGCTTGAGACTTTGATTTTTTCGTTTTATATTTATATGAAACTTGATTTTCTGAGGCTAAGAAAATGTCATCATCTGGCCTTTCTGGTTGAGGAGATTGTTTTTTAGAAGAAATTATGGCCATAACTGGAAAATTATATCTAACATCCTTATTATCATACAAAGTAGTGTATTTAATAACTGTCCCATATTTATGAAATCATTATTATCAGTATCAGAAAATATAACATTTGAAGAGGCGATCGCCCTAACTCAAGAAATTATGTCCGAGATAGAAACAGGTCAGCTATCAGAAACTAAAATAGAATCATTAATTGGAGATTTAGTCAAGAGCAAAAATGGTGCTAGAGGATTTTTCGTCAGTTATCTTACAGATTCTCGAGCTTTAGCGGATAATCCATCACCCTCAGTATTCAAAGCTTTAGAATCAGCTCCAGAGATAGTAGTAGAACTGTTGATTAAAAATTTGGCCATGTGTTCGGCAATGGTAGTCCACCATCAGCGAAATCAAGATGAAAAGGCAGCCAATGAATCCAAAAAAGTGCGATCGCGAACCACAAAACTAATAAAAAGCATTAAAATACCCAGTTTATCAGGTAATATTCAGGAATTATATCAAGGTATAACTACTTGCGAGGGAAACTACAAAGGCTTTTTAAAACGCTGGGGCTATGATACTGAGCAATTAAAAGCAATTAAGGAAGTGATAGAACCCTTACTTAGGGCTTGCTAAAAAAAAGGACTTTATCAACTAAGTCCAGTAGGGAACGTAAATTAAATAAAACCGGAAATCTGTAGTTTGTGCCTGAGAAAGCTCTTGAGCGTAATTAATTTTCTCCGGCTTCCGGCTTGTTCTCATTCGTAAGTAGTTTATACTAAATCCGGTTTACATGAGGTGGGTTTTCCACTTACCAAAAATTTATGATGAAAAGTATTATCCGCAAAACCAGCAGAGTTAGTAATTGGCTAACCGTGGTAAATACTGATTGGTTAGTTAATTTAAACTTATTATTCACATTAGTACGAAGGGATTTAGAGGCCAGGTATAAAGGCTCAATTCTTGGAAATTTATGGCCACTACTCAATCAGCTATCCCAACTTTTAATTTATACCTACGTCTTCTCAATTATTCTTAAAGTTAAACTGAGCCTCAGAGGATTACCAGAAGATAGTAAGCTAACCTTTGGACTATGGCTATTTGCAGGATTAATAGCTTGGCTAGCTTTCACTAATGGATTAACTCAAGCTTCTGGATGTGTAATTAGACAGCCCAATTTAGTTAAAAAATTAGTCTTTCCACTCAGTTTATTACCCTTAGTTCCTATTCTTTCAACATTTCTAGAAAGTACATTTGGGTTAATAGCTTTAATAGGAATGCTTTATATATCATCTGGGGTAATAAATCAAACATTATGGCTACTACCTATAGTATTTATACCTCAACTTTTATTAACAGCAGGTTTAGGATATTTTACTGCCGGATTAACAGTATTTTTACGGGATATTCCACAGACTTTAGGAGTAATTATTAATCTTTGGTTTTATGTTACACCAATAGTATATCCTGCATCAGTAATTCCAGAAAATTGGAGAGTTTGGGTATTTTGGTGTAATCCTTTAACAGCGATAGTCGAAGTATATCGTGACCTAATATTAGTAGGAGAAATTCAACACTGGGGAGAATTAGGAATTGCTACTTTAATGTCTACACTAATATTTTATTTTGGCTTGTGGGTTTATCAAAAATTACGTCCTGCTTTTGCCGATGTTTTATGAAAGTATTCATTCCCTAACTATTAGCTTAATATTCACCCCCTTTAAAAGCGAGGTTTAAATGAAAAATATAATTTTTCATGCTTAAAAGAGAATACTTTGACAGTAACCTTAATTATACTGAATTTTTAATTACTTTTACTTCCTAAATTATGTAAGAGCTTATAGTTAATAAGCAAATACTTACAAAAAAAAGGATTAAAATTTGATAATTTATACAGTATATAGTATACCATAACAATTACCTTTTTATTGATAAGTTTTAATTCTCCTTGGAGACTAATTCCTCCTTGGATATAATAAGAATAAGTTAATAACTTATTACAAATAGCCATCAGCTATTTGTACAGCATTCCCCAGGAAACGCTTACATATAAAATCCATGATACCTGAAACTGTAATTTCACTACAAAATGTTTCTAAATGTTTTAAACGGTACCAACATCCTGTAGACCGTTTAAAAGAAATTTTACTCCCTGGAAAAAGTTGTGCTGATGAATTTTGGGCAGTACAAAATATAAATATAGAAATAGAAAAAGGGCATACTTTAGGAATTGTAGGACGGAATGGTTCAGGAAAAAGTACTCTTTTACAAATAATTGTGGGAACTCTAACGCCAACAACAGGAAAAGTAAAAATTCAAGGGAGAATTTCTGCACTACTAGAACTTGGTAGTGGATTTAATCCAGAATTTACAGGGAGACAAAACGTTTTTTTTAACGGTCAACTATTAGGATTAAAAACATCAGAAATAGAAGCAAAATTTGACCAAATCGCTAGTTTTGCCGATATTGGTGATTTTATTGACCAACCTGTAAAAACTTATTCTAGCGGAATGTTTATTAGATTAGGATTTGCTGTAGCTACCAGTGTAGATCCAGATATTTTAGTAGTTGATGAAGCACTTTCAGTAGGAGATGAAGCATTTCAAAGAAAATGTTTTGCACGTATTCAAGACATTCAAGAAAGAGGAGGTACAATTTTATTTGTGTCTCATGCTGCTTCAACAGTGGTTCAGCTTTGTGACTCAGCAATTTTGATGGATCATGGGGAAATGTTGCTTTATCATACTCCTAAATATGTAGTTTCTAAATATCAGAAATTAATCTATGCTTTTCCAGATAAAATTCCATCAATAAGAGAAGAAATTCGCCAAATTCCTAATTTAACCATTCAAGATTTATTTGATGATCAAAATACAGATAAATCACCATCTAAATCGGCAATAAATAGTGAAAATCTAGATCAATATCAGATTGCACAATCAATAGAATACGAAGAAATTTATGATCCAGATATGATACCCTCAAATACCATACATTATCCTGATAAAGGAGCAAAAATTATTGACCCCCATATTATTACTTTGGAAGGTAAAAGGGTAAATCATTTAGTTAACCGCCGGGAATATTACTATACATATAGAGTAAAATTTATTAATTCAACATCCAAAATTAGGTTTGGAATGTTAATAAAAACTCTCAGTGGTTTTGAGTTAGGAGGAGCATCTTTACATGGTTATACTAAATCAGTAGAATATATTGCAGCACAACAAATAGTTATAGTTAAATTTAGGTTCAAATGTTTACTAAATCCTGGTGTATATTTTTTAAATGCTGGAGTTGTTGGAATGGCAAACGATCATCTAACCTATTTATCCCGTTGCATTGACATTGCAATGTTTAAAGTCCAACATTATAGTGATTCATGCGGTACAGGTGTCATTGACTTTTTAATAGAACCTAGCTTAAACATTGAGCATAATACTCTGAACAATAAAGCCAAAATTGAATCTATTTAAAATAGAAATAGGGTAGAAAAAATCAGATTATTTCAGTTATTATTTATTAGTAGCAACTACTGAATCCTTATACTTCAAATACCTATAGGGAATATTTTTTTATTCCCAATTAAAAGGAACTTGAAAAATATTACATTTACCCATTAATTAATTAAAAATTGTAGATGTTTGTTCATAAAACTTCTACGATAAAAATATTTTTTTTAAATTGTACTACCTCTTTCTTAAACCTTAACCTTGATTGTTAGATATTTTATATGGTAAAAAAAACGAGAGAAACAAATTAAAATATAAAAATATGAACCCTGAAAAAATAGATTTCAATAACAAGTTAATTATAGATCAATTTATTCAAGACCAAACTAAAAAATCTGACAAAATAAACGTGATAATTCATCCACAAGATGAAATGTATCTCTATGCTTTGAAAAATACAGACGGGAGGAAAGATGAAGCATTGCTACGATATTTTTCTAATGGAAAAAGAATTTTAGATGCAGTAAAACAAATTGTAGAATGGTATTTTGATGGATTTGAAAATATATCCTCTTTTCTAGACTTTGCTAGTGGTTATGGTCGTTTTAGTAGGTTTTTGGTTCAAGAAATACCAAACAATAAAATATGGGTTTCGGATATTTATCCCAAAGCAGTAGAATTTCAAAAACAACAGTTTGGTGTCGAAGGGATAGTTTCAACTAATTATCCAGAAAACTATCAAATAAATCAAAAATTTGACTGCATTTTTGCTTGTTCTTTTTTTAGTCACACTCCCCAAAAAACTTTTACTAGTTGGTTAGAAAAATTATATAGTAGCTTGACTGAAAATGGTATATTAATCTTCAGTACTCATGATTTATCTTTAATGACTATAGAGGCAGACGTAGAAGCAGAAGAAATTTATTTTACTCCAGAAAGTGAAAGTCTTTTTCTGAAAACTGAAGATTATGGAGTTACTTATGTGGGAGAAAAATGGGTAGCTAAAGTAATTCAAAAAGTTACTCAGGGAAAGGCAAAATGGCATCGAATTCAAAGAGGTCTTTGTGGACATCATGACTTATATATTATCAGAAAGAAGGAAGCAAGAAGAAGTAATAAGGAACAAGTTGGGGAACAAATAGATGAATTATTAAACTTTCATTGTCATCCTGATGGAGGTTGCAAAAAAATTCAAATGACAGTTACAGGAGATATTTATTTAGAGGGATGGGCAGCAGATATTAATCCAGAAGAAAAGGTAGAAAAAATATCATTTTTAATCAATGGAAACGAAGTAGAAAGCTGTTACCCAAAGCCTGAAAATAAAACTCAAAAATATCAATGGTCATCTACTATTAATACTCAAAATTTATCAGCAAATGACATTATACTAGTTAAAATTATTAATAATTTTAATTTGGAGCGAGTAGTTAATATTTATCCCGTTCATAACATCGCATTAATACCACCAAATGATCTATTACTAAGAATAAGTGGCAACCCGAGTATCAAAGCTTTTATTAGTTCATTTGATGACCTAAGATATACCGTAAAAAGTTATCTTCAAACCGCAGGATTTAATTTTAATCAATTTGAGAAAATACTAGATTTTGGTTGTGGGGTAGGGCGTTACTTAATGGCATTTGAACCTGAACTTTCCCCTAATCAAAAACTATTTGGTTGTGACGTTTTTGCCGAATGTGCTGAATGGTGTCAAGAAAATATTAAATTTGCCACTGTCAAAAATAACGATATTCAGCCACCGTTACCTTTTGAAAATAATCAGTTTGATTTAATTAATGCTATCTCAGTATTTACTCATCTAAGTTTAGATTTACAACATCTTTGGGCGTGGGATATTTATCGAGTTTTACGACCAGGTGGAATATTATTTATGACTCTTCACGGACCTCAATTTTTCCCCATAGTTTATGATGTTTTTCGCAGTGGAAATTCTCATATAGCAGAAATGTATAGTATTGGTGAAGAGGGATTATTTTTATATCTTGACCATCAAGGAGAAACAGATGGTCAAGGTCAACATACTATTGCAGCAGTTCATACACCAACAGCTTACCAGGAAATATTTTCTATGTTTAAACACATTAAAAGATTTCCTCAAAGTAATTTAGCAAATGGTCAAGATTTATATATTTTACAAAAACCAATTTCTGGAAGTTTAGTTGCTCAACCTATTAATATTAAGTCAGAAGTAAGAAGTCAGAAATCAGACATTAATAATTTTAGTAAAAAGAAAGATGCGGAAAATATTACCAAAAAAATAACAGGAGATATCAATTTAGAACTCCTAAATAATAATTTAGAAATTAATAATTTTCTAAAGACAGAAAATGTGGGAAATGCTACGGAAGAAATAGTAGGAAAAGAGATAGAAGTAGAAAAAATACTCATATCTGATAATGGAGAAGGTGAAAATTTGTCAGAGAAAATATTGTCTGATAGTCAAACAAAGGAGCAACTAACAACACAAGTAGGAAACATACCTTTATCTAATGATGTAAAAACTGGAAATTTATCTGAAAAAGTATTCTGTGAGAGTCATCAATATCATACTGAGATGAAATTTCAAATAGAAGGTCAAAAAGTATTTAGAGCTTATCCACAAATAGAACCGTTAGGTACTTATTCTATTGGCTGTAAAATTGAGATTGTTAATAACAAAAATGGAGAAATTTTAGTACAAAAAACTCTGCCACTAAACAATAAAAATATATTTGGTAAAACTAATTATGGTTTGATAGAAATAGAAATTCCTGAATATTCAGGAGAAGTAATTGTCAGATTAAAAACTGTAATTACTGATAGAATCACTTTACCACCAGAACAAGAAGTATTAGTATCTTGGAATTTTGCAAACTTTGCTTAATATTAAGGAGGAAAATTAGATGAAAACAACAGCTTTGATTATTGCCGGAATGCACCGTTCAGGAACCTCCTTAACTGCTTCTTTATTTCAAAGTTTAGGAGTGAATATAGGAGAAAAATTACTCGGTCCTGAATTGGGAAATATTAGAGGGCATTTTGAAGATATTGAGTTTGTAGAACTCCATAAAAAAATATTGCGGTCGCAACATATAGATGACCTCGGTAGTAACTTAGAAACTCAAGAAATTGTAGTCAAGAAGCCAAACTTAAAAATAGCAAGAAAACTTATAAAAAATCGTCAAGAAGAAAATGAAAAATCTCACAAAATATGGGGATGGAAAGACCCTAGGACTACATTATTTTTAAACTTTTGGTTAAAGTTATTGCCCGATGCTAAATTTATTTTTGTTTATCGTTCTCCTTGGGAAGTAGTAGACTCTCTTTATCGACGAAGTACAGATAAAAAGTTATTGGATCAACCAGAAATAGCTGTAAAAATGTGGTTGAATTACAATCAGAGAATATTAGACTTTTATCAACAATGTTCAGCAAAATGTTTAATAGGTAAAGTTGATATTATTGGTAGAGATCCTGAAAGCTTTATCCAGGCAGTTAACGAAAAATTTGAAATGAATTTACCAGCACCTTCTCCTGAGATTTTTGCTGAATCATTATTGGTGAAAGACATTAGCCAAACCAATAAACCTAGTCTCATAGAAAAATATTTTCCAGAAACATTAGAAACTTATCAGCAACTAGAAAAAAATGGCATAGGTGGAGATTTAGAGGTCAACATCCAAGAGTCGAAGGTTAAAAGTGAATCAGAATTATGGGAGTTTAGGGATTGGTTCAATATTCGATGTTTAGAAAAACAAGTTAGTAGTTTAGAAACAGATGTAGAAAAATGGCAAAAAATATTTAAAGAAGCACAAAAAAAGGTAGGAAAATTAGAATCCGAATTAGGTGAAACTCAGCAACAAATTAATATTAGGTCAGTTAAGCTCGAAGAGTCTAGTAAAAAGATAGAATTACTAGAAATAGAATTAGGTAAAACTCAAGTTCAACTCGAAGGTAAAGTAAAAAATTTACAAGCATCTCAAACTAAAGTAGTCACATTAGAAAGAACACTAGGGCAGACTCAATCTCAACTGGAAAATAATCAAACAAAATTACAAGAGTCTCAACAGAAAATTATTAGATTAGAAGTAGACTTAGGGCAAACTCAGACACAATTTAATAACTCAAAAACTAGGTTTAAAGAAGCTTTAGTCAAAATATTTAGTTTAGAAACAGAATTAGGAAAAACTCAAGTTCAACTAGAAGGTACTCAGATTAAATTTACTGAATCTCAGAAAAAATTATTAGGAGTAGAAACTGACTTTGGGCAAAGTCAAATGAAACTTGAGAGAAATCAAATTAAGTTAGGAGAGTCTCAGGAAAAAATTGGAATATTAGAAACTAAGTTAGGTCAGACTACACTACGACTTAATGGCAATATTCTGAAATTACAAGAGTCTCAAACTAAAATTCAACTGTTAGAAACAGAATTTGGAGAAGCTCAAAGATTACTCGATGGTACTCAGATAAAATTATTAGAATCTCAAAATAAAATTCAATTCCTAGAAACAGAATTCGGAGAAGCTCAAAGATTACTCGATGGTACTCAGGTAAAATTATTAGAATCTCAAAATAAAATTCAATTCCTGGAAACAGAATTAGGGCAAACTCAAGGAGTATTGGGACAAACTCAAGCCACTCTCCAAGAAACTCAAGCTACTCTCCAAGAAACTCAAACCACTCTCCAAGAAACTCAAACCACTCTCCAAGAAACTCAAACCACTCTCCAAGAAACTCAAGCCACTCTCCAACAAACTCAAGCTCAATTAGATGCTCAACACTACGAAACAGAAATGCTTAGGGCAGAAATTTCTGGGATGAAATCTTCCAAATTCTGGAAACTACGAGAAAAGTGGTTTAGTTTGAAAGGAAAACTAAAAAAGAAACTGAAAAATTTACGAGGGCGCTTCATTTTTTCTATCGACTCCCCTATTAATTGGAAAATTTCCAACTCCCAAATAGAAATAGTAGGTTGGTGTTTCCACAATAGTATTCTCAAGATCCAAAATATTCGTGCCAGAGTAGGAACCGAAGTTTTTTTTGGTAAGTATGGTATCCCACGACCAGATGTTGCCCAACAATATAATGATATTTCTACTGCTCAAAATTCTGGCTTTCAAATATCTGTACAACTTTCCCCAGGAAATTACCAATTAATACTTGAAGTAGAAGAAAAGAAAGGAAAGTGGCATGAATTGGTAACCTACCCCATATCAATATCTACCGTCGAAGCAAATTTTGATGCTCCCACAAACTGGCAACAAAGGGAGGGAGTAATTTTATTTGCTGGTTGGTGTTGCCATCGAGAAGAGAAAATTACCAAATTAGTTCTTAAATATGGGGATATTTCTGTAGACTGCGCTTATGGTTTGCGTCGGAAAGATGTAGAGGAAATTTTCCCAAATTGGGTAGGAAGTGGCCATAGTGGCTTTGAAGTAACCGTTGAACTTCCACCCGGAAAATGGCAAGTTAGTTTAGAAGCATATTTGGAAAGTGGGGAAATAGTTGGTTTTCCTTGCTCAGAAGTTTTGCAACTAAAACGTTATGGTTTTTGGGAAAAAGCTAAAGATAAATTTCGGCAATTATCCAAATTTACTCAAGCTATTCAAAAACGAATTTCCGAAAGAAAACAAAGATTAGGTCGCATCATCCCCCTACCTTCAGAATTACCTAGTATTGCCCGACAAATATTAGCAATATATAGACAGCAGCAAAAACAAGGGGGAGATTTATTGCTTCCCCCTGGGTTTGTCCTACCAGAAACTGTAGATGTTTATGATGCTTGGTTGGCAGTAAATAACTGGGGCGATCGCTCCCGTCAATATTTAATATCCCGTTTAGAAAGTTGTCGGACTCCTTTGCCAAAAATTTCTGTGGTTATGCCAGTTTATGATCCTCCTCTAAAATTTTTGCATCAGGGAATATCCAGTGTACTAAATCAAGTATACCAAAATTGGGAATTTTGTATAGCCGATGATTGTAGTAGTAATCCGAAAATTCGGGAAATTCTGACAGAAAGAGCTAAGACTGATTCCCGTATTAAACTTACATTCCGCTCTGAAAATGGCAATATTAGTGCTGCGACTAATTCCGCCGCCGAATTGGCCACGGGAGATTTTCTTCTCTTTTTGGATAATGATGATGAACTTACTCCGGATGCTTTGGGGGAAGTTGCTTTATATATAAGTCAAAATTCAGAGATAGATTTTCTTTATTCCGATGACGATAAAATTAGTACGGAAGGCAAAAGATTCGACCCTCAATTTAAACCAGAATATTCTCCAGAATTATTACTTTCCTATATGTATATAGGTCATTTGTGTGTAGTGAGAAAAGAAATTTTCGACAAAATAGGAGGATTTAGAATTGGTTTTGAAGGTTCTCAAGATTATGATTTTGCTTTAAGAGCAACAGAAATTTCTCGTCAAGTCGGACATTTACCTTTAGTGTTATATCATTGGCGAACAACTCCAGGTTCGACTGCTATTTCTGGAGGGGAAAAACCGAAAAGTTTTCTAGCAGGTCAAAAAGCACTTCAAGAAAGTTTAATTCGTCGAGGTGTGGCAGGAAATATTTATCAACCAGACTGGGCAGTGCGGGAAAAGTTAGGAATTTTTAAACCAACTTTTCCCGATCAAGGTGACTCAGTAACTATTATTATTCCAACGAAAAATCAGGTTAAGTTATTGAAAGCTTGTGTGGAGTCTTTGAGAAAGACAACCTATCAGAATTATCAAATTTTTGTGATTGATAATGAAAGTGATGAACCTGAAACTTTAGAATATTTGGCAGGTTTAAAATGTTTGTATTCTGGGGAAGATAATATATTAGTTTTTCCGATGAAAAATACTGATGGAAAATTTAATTTTGCTGCTATAAACAACCGCGCTGTCGAACAGGTAAAAACTGAGTATATTCTATTTCTAAATAATGACACAGAAATTATTTCTCCCTACTGGTTAAGTCAAATGATGGGATATGCAAAAATTCCTGGAGTCGGTGCGGTGGGTGCTAAGTTGATTTATCCGGATAAAAGAATTCAACATGCTGGTGTAATTCATGGTTTACACCATGGTTTAGCAGGTCATGCTTTTAAATTATTACATAGTGAAAATAGGGGTTATCTTTCCCAAGCGTTTGTTTCAAAAAATTATTCGGCAGTAACCGCAGCTTGTATGTTAACTCCCCGAAAATTATTTTTAGAATTAGGTGGTTTTGATGAGGAAAATTTTGCTGTTGCTTATAATGATGCTGACTATGGTTATCGACTTTTAAAAAGTGGTTATCGTTCGGTTTATTGTGCAGATGCTGAATTAATTCATAAGGAAGGAACGAGTCGGGGTTATTCTGATAATCCTCAAGAAGAGGCAAATTATCGTAGGAAATATTCTCAGATGATAGATGGGTTTTATAGTCCTCATTTGTCTCTAGAAAGTGATTGTTTTCAAATTCAACCGAGAAGATATTTTATTAGAAATTTAGAAGTCAGAAGTCAAAAGCCAGAAGTTTTTATGAATTCAGGTAGTTCTAAGAAAGAGCCGGAAATAAATACTCAAGTAAAAGTCGATAAATCTGATAAAGAGTCAGAAATAAATAATCAGACATTAGAGAAAAATTATCCAAATGAATCAGAAATAAATAATCAGATTAGTTATAGTACAGAAAACTTCTATACTTCTCAAAAAGAAGCTTTTCCCAGAATTAAAATATTGATGTGTAGTAATTCTTTAGACCTAACTGGTGCCCCACTTCATCAATTAGAAATAGCTCTAAAGTTAGCAAAAGATGGAATTGTTGAACCAATAATATTTTCCGTAAATGATGGGGAGTTAAGAGAAATTTATCAACAACAAAATATTCAAGTTATTGTTAAAGATAATCCTCTAGAACATATTTACGAAAGACATGCTTATGATACAGCTTTAACTACTTTTGCTCAAGAAATAAAATCTCTAAATATTGATGTGATGTATATCAATACTTTAGAAAATTTTTTTATGGTAGATGTGGCTCAAATGTTAAATATTCCCAGTGTCTGGAATGTGCATGAAAGTGAACCTTGGCAAACTTATTTTAATCGTTTTGGAAATGAGATAGCTGCCAGAGCATTAGAATGTTTCCGTTATCCTTATCGCATAATTTTTGTTTCTGATGCTACTCGAAATAGGTATCTTCCTTTAAATAGTCATCACAATTTTACAGTCATTCATAATGGACTAGATTTAGAATTATTAAAAAAAGCCAGCGCTAAATGGTCTAGACAAGAAGCAAGGTCAGTTTTAGGAGTAAAAGAAGATGAAATAGTTATTCTATTATTAGGTACTGTCTGTGAAAGGAAAGGTCAACATGACTTAATAAGAGCCCTATCATTTATGCCAGAAGAAGAAAGACAAAAAATTAAATGTTTTCTAGTAGGTGATCGCCCCAACCTTTACAGCTTAAAATTACACGAGCTTGTCAAAAACTTACCAGAAGAAATTCAACAAAGAGTAGAAATAGTAGGAGAAACTCCAGAAACAGCAAAATATTATCAAGCAGCAGATATATTTGTTTGTACTTCTCGCATAGAAAGTTTCCCCAGAGTAATATTAGAAGCAATGTCTTATAGTTTACCTATAGTTACTACTCCAGTTTTTGGCATAGTTGAACAAGTCAAGCCAAATATTAACGGTTTATTCTATACTCCTGAAAACCCAGAAGAATTAGCAAATGTTTTGACGTCTTTATTGATAGATGAAGAGTTACGTCATAAATTTGCTACTAATGCTAAATATGTATTGGAGTCATTAAATAACTTTGCAGAAATGACTGAAACTTACGGTCAAATATTCCAAGAAGCTTACTTTTGTAGAGTGTGAAAGTTATCTAAAGTCAGGACTTATGCAATGGTAATATATATAGATTTCAAAAGCTATAACGTTATATTTTAAAAGCTATATGTATGGTTTATGCGTAACTTATATAGAGGTTTACTTATTGATTTATACAACCCATAACTGTCTTTTTTATTGAAATATAGAGGTTTCAAGAAAACTGTTTTAGGTAGTCTAAAAATTATCGGAGTTTATCATCATGAAGGAAAATTAGAGTATAAAATTCTGAGCTTGAAACAGGAGATATCCTAATAATATTATCGTCTAGAAGTCGAAGTAGATAAAGTTATAAAGACAGAAATAAATTCTAGTGTTACCTATCAGCAATTTACATATTTATACTGTGCTAGATACATTGAGTAATTTGAAAATTGGGTCAAATTTTTCCTCAGAAAAAAACTTTTAATTATGGAAAATAAATACTTATTAGAGAGTCCTTAAGGAACTCTGAATAAAGTATTTTACTTTCTAAATTAGCAGACAAAATCTATAGATTATTTTCTGAATATTGAGGATAAAAAAAAATTATATTGACTCATAAATCCATCAAAATTTTCTTGAATACCTTTAATTATATAACTAAAAATAAAATAAACATATTCCTATCAACTTTACAAAAAAACACAACTTTATCTGGAAAAAATGAACATTAACAAGCCATATTTTTTAATAATTGGAGCCCAGAAATGTGGTACTAACTCCTTATATAAATATTTAGTTCAACATCCTTTAATTGCTCCATCTTTACAACATGAGATTCATTATTTTGATTTAAATTTTGACAAAGATTTAGAATGGTATAAATCACAATTTCCCGAATTAGAACTAGGAATGATTACTGGAGAATCAAGTCCTTACTATTTATTTCATCCTCTAGTAGCTCAAAGAGTTTTTGATAAATATCCTCAGATGAAACTAATTGTTCTTTTGAGGAACCCAACTGAAAGAGCTATTTCTCATTACTACCATGAAGTAAGATTAGGATCTGAATTTTTGAGTTTGAAAGAGGCGATCGCTACTGAAGAAACTCGTTTACAGGGAGAAGTTAATAAAATCATTCAAACAGGAACATATTATAGTTTTAACCATCAACATTATACATATCTAGCAAGGGGCAAATATATTGAACAACTCCAAAATTGGATGAGCATTTTTCCTAAAGAACAATTTCTCATTCTCAAAAGTGAAGACTTATTTAGTACTCCTCAAGAAACTATGAATAAAGTATTTCATTTTTTAGAGATACCTACATATTCCTCAGAAAAATATATTCAATATAATCCTGGTAATTACTCAAAACCTAGTCAAGAAATATATCAAGAATTAGTTGAATATTTTGAACCATACAATCAAAAATTAGTTGAATATATGAGAATTTACTTTTGACATCCTGCCTGACTTTTAGGAACTCTTAAACAACCGAACTATAACACCTATGCGGGTTGACATCTCACGGGCTGCTAGACTTATCCCCATACTTTCCTTGTTAGGAGAAGCAAGAGAGGTGGGTTAGCCTAGTCTTTATGTCCATTTTAAGTCTCGGAATGCCCGAGGGTGACTTACCAAAAATTCTTGTTGGTCTTTTCTTTATTTGTGCTTTGACATAAAGAAGTTACTCAGAAACCTGAAAGCTTCCCAAGTTCAACTCTCAACTTTTAAGTGGTCCGACAAACCTTTTTTATTCTGCACTATAGCAATTCTCACACTGAGTCGGTAAAAATTTATTTTAGTAGGGAAGATGCATCTAAGCTCCCCTAAAGATTAGTAAGCAAGGAAAACAGAGTATAGAAAAGAAGAAAAAAACTGTACATCATTACCTTGAAAAACTCTATATTTATGAGACAAGGCAGGTATTTAAACCAATCTTATTAAACAATTGAAAATCGCCCGATGGGTGGGCCAAGTGTTAAACCCAATTTTTCTTTAAGTCTTCAATTTTTGAAATAATTAAGCAAGTAATAAGGTTTGCTAATGACTTTTTTGTTGCTGTAGAAAATCTCAAAATCTTAGAAATAATGAGTAATGAATTTTGGTTATTCGTTAAAAAAAATACGACTTTAAGCTTGCAGTTAAACTCATATAGAAGATTTTGGCCTTGGTGATTTTGACCCTTGATTGTGCTTTAATAGTAATCGCCTAACTATTAACTCAAAATAATTTTATCTTGGGCCAAATTTAAGTTTTATAGCTGGATTCGCCAACGCTATATTTTTAACTAAAAGTTTTGAAAAATTGGCATTGTACTACTTCTCTAAAGCAACATTTAAGGCTTAAAACGCCACTACCAGAGTCATCAAAGTAGTTTGTAGAAATAGTTGGTTGCCCTAGAGATTCATTGAGTCATTATTTTCCTGGAGTTTTCTTGATAGAAGTTATACCTAAAAAGACTACTAATAGTTAACTTAATAATTAAGATGTTTTGGGTATAAATTTATGTATACGATATAGATTACCACTGAAAGAATTGACTTCAATATCTCAAAAAAGTACTTGATAAAATACCGAAAAAATATGTAATTAATTTTGCATAGGAACTTAGCTGATAGCTAAATGTTTATAGCTAATAAACTTATAAAATATAACTATACCCCATGACTATTGATTATGAAAATGCCTGGGAAGAATATGCAAAAAAATGGCAAGAATATTACCCAGAATTAACCTATATAGGTGATGAATGGATAGGCAAAGCAGCTGGAGCAGCAAACTCATTAGCAGATTACGAAAAATTAATAGAAAAAAAATTTATTGCTCCATATATAAAACAAAAAGATACAGTGTTAGAGATAGGAATTGGTGGGGGAAGAACCGCAGCATTGTTACTTAAATACTGCCAAAAATTAATATGTGCTGATATTTCTAAGTTTATGTTAAATGCTACTAAAAATAGACTGGGTGAAGATCAAATAAAATATGTAAAAGTTGACGGAATAACATTAAATGAAATTGAATCAGAAGTAGCAGATGTTTGCTTTTGCTATGACACAATGGTGCATTTAGAACCCAGAGATATTTTCAATTACTTAACTAAAATTCCTAGCAAATTAAAAGGAAAAAAGCTTTGTATCTTTCATCACACAAATACTCTTAGTAATTTAGGTTGGCAAAGATTTCTCAAAGATTGGGATGAGAATCTTATGGGTGAACGAAATGGTACAGCTCACTCAGTAATGACAGACAAAATAATGGAAAAGTTTCTTTCCCATCTTAACTACCAAATTATTCATAAAGATATTAACTCAGTTCCGAGAGATTGTGTTTGGATTTGTCAAGCACCTGAAAATAATTAACAGTTAAGGAAACAGGAAAAAAATCATCATTTTTTGAACTAGACCTTTTTGTTTTCCTGTATCTATTTACTACCCCTTACTCAGCTAATACCAGTTTAAAATGTGCCTTTAATAAGTCAGAATTTATCATGGTTTTTCGCGTAAACAATGCACATAACAATGAGTCGTTTAAATGCACAACAGTTTACCTACTCTCTAAACTTATAATTTAGGTTAGTTGTATATTGAAAGTCTCTCCTGATTTAGTATTATTTTCAATTATCAAACTTATGAAAGCTTTATTTCTACACCCGAATTTTCCGGCTCAATATCGTCATATTATTACCGCTTTAGGAGCTAACCCAAAAAACCAAGTCGTCTTTGGTACAAAAAACGAAAGGCCAGAATGGAAAATACCAGGAGTTCATAAAGCACTATTCAACCCCAGTCGGGAAGCCCGCCCAGAAACTCACCATTATGTGCGTCCTTTAGAAAGTGCAGTAATTTATGGACAAGCCGTGTTTAGAATGGCAGAACAACTTAAGGTCAAAGGGTTTGTCCCAGATGTAATTTGTGGTCATTCAGGATGGGGGCCTACTCTATTTGTTAAAGAAGCATTTCCTGGAGTTCCCTTACTTTGCTACTTTGAATGGTTCTATCATTCTCAGGGTTCTGATGCAGATTTTGACCCTGCAGAACCCTTAACAGTAGATGATATGGCCAGAATTCGGATCAAAAATGCCCCCATATTAATAGACTTGTACTCTTGTGATTGGGGACTATCTCCCACACACTGGCAGCGCTCCCAATTTCCTCAAGAACTCCAAAGCAAACTATCTGTACTGCATGATGGGGTGGATACCGACTATTTCAAACCAAATCCGGGGTCAAAACTGGTATTACCCAACTTAGACTTGTCTGGAGTAGATGAACTGGTGACTTATGTAGCAAGAGGAATGGAACCATATCGAGGTTTTCCAGAATTTATCGAAGCGATCGCCTATATCCAAGAAAGAAGGCCCAACTGTCATGTAGTAGTAGTTGGTTCTGAAAGAGTTTGCTATGGTAAATCATTACCAAATGGCAAAACTTACAAACAAGAGATGCTAGAAAAAATACCCTTGGACTTATCAAGAATTCACTTTGTTGGATCATTGCCCTATGGATTATACTTGAAAGTCATTCAAGCATCAGATGTTCACATTTACCTAACCAGACCTTTTGTGCTTTCATGGTCAATGATTGAGTCCCTATCAACTGGTTGCTTAATTGTCGGTTCAGACACAGCACCAGTTAGGGAAGTTATTCAAGATGGGAAAAATGGCCTATTAGCAGACTTCTTCTCTCCTAAGCATATAGCTGACCGTGTTGATGAAGTTTTAGATCACCCAACTCGTATGGCAGAAATACGAGAAAAAGCACGGCAAACTGTATTAGAACGTTATGCTTTATCCAATCTATTAATAAAACATTTAGAACTAATTAATCAAGTTGCTAATCGTAGCTTAACACCAACTAAAGGTAAGGAAACAAAAGGATCTCTTACCTTATCTAAATTCTAGGTACATTCAAAATTAGATATATCTGGGAACCATTAGTAAATTAATACCGTCCTCCGGTAATGTTTAGACTGTAAACTATAATCAATAAGTAAAGTACTAAAAAAGTACCAAAAGTTACCCAAACCAGTTATGTCTTTTATGGTTTAGGTTTTAAAACTTAAACCCTAATGCAATGCCTTGAAAATCTGAAAACTTTCTTGGTCTTACATAAGCATCCACAGGCAAATATCCATCTCCCATAGACTAAACTTTTGTGCTGTCTCATGAAATAGGCCGACCTCCCAGGTTAAATCACCGATCCTGGAAGGGAAACTAGAGGAGTGGGTCAAATTTTTCCTAATTTTGCCGAAATTGTTTGGGTATTCTAGAAGAGTTTTAATAGACTCTTTGATTATAAGTAGCAGGTAAAATCCCGCAATTCATACTAACCCCTTTCCTGACGGCGACAGCATTTTAAGCCTTGCCACATTGAAAGTACAGCTTTGGGGAACAGAAAATCTACCTAATAGAGTGGAACTTGAATGCGGATTAAGTTAAAAATATGCTGTCTTAGAATAAGTACTAACGTTGTACTTCCAAGTCAATAAGAGTAAATCTATAGACAAATAGTTAGGCCCAACTTTGGCTAATAATTTTTGTAGTTAAAAGGCTAGACTTATTCCAGATAAACAGGTTAAACTACAGCCGAATATAAAATAACTTCTGTTTTTAGTGGTATAACTAAACAGAATAATTGACCATAAATATTATAGATAAATGTAGAGGAGTGAAACGGTATGGTGACATTAAGTGACGCAGACAATAACTTTGATCAGGACCAATCAGACCAGATGAAACCTGATACCATTAATGCTATTGGTGGAGATGACATAATATTAAGTTCTACCCTGGGAGGTAGTCTAATTAGAGGTGGAAATGGAAACGATACTTTGCTGTCCAGAGGGCCTGCTGGAATTGGCAACTCTGGTGAAGGTGACACTCTTGAAGGGGGGAATGGAGATGATACCTTAGACTTCAGAGCAGCAGGAGGCACTGGATTTGGAGATGAGGGCAATGATACCTTAAAAGCTATTACCCAAACTACCCTGTATGGAGGTAATGGGGAGGACTCTCTCATAAGTTTGATTGAAGGAAACTATCTATCAGGCAATCGAGATAATGATAGATTCTTCATAACAGAGAGAGATACTGTTTATGGAGGTAAAGGTAATGATACTATTCTTAATAGGGATACCTCAACTCCATCAGAAAATTCTGGGTTTAATTTTATATCTGCAAACAATAACGAAGATTATGTCAAGGTGTCTGGTGATCGCGATACTATCTATGGTGGTAAGGAGGACGATACACTAATTTCTTCGGGTAGTCGAGTCTTTATAAGTGGAGATAAAGGTAATGACACAATCACTAACTCGGAAGAAAGGTCTACCCTACTTGGTGGTGAAGGTGATGATTCGATTATGGGCGGGCTTGATCCATCTCCTAGTGATGAGAATAATAATAGTAGAAATAGTCTAGAGGGTGGTGCGGGTAGCGATACTCTCATTGGTCGAGGTGCGAGGGACACTTTGATTGGTGGTGAAGGTAATGACTCTATTGTAAGCAAGTCTACTGATGAAGGTTCTGATGGTCAAAACAGATTGGATGGTGGTGCAGGTAGCGATACCTTAGTAGGGGGATATGTAACTGATACAATGATCGGGGGTGATGGTAATGACTCCCTTAGTGGTATATTCACAAAGGGAGATGGTGGTGGAGGTAATGACACCATAAATGCTACTGCTGCAGGTACTGATGCTGCTCAAATTACCCTTATTGGTGGTGCAGGTAATGACAGTTTACTAGGTAATACTAGTGCTGGTGTATCTAACTTCTTCGATGGTGGTACAGGCAATGACTTTATCCAGTTTGGATCAACTAACGATCAGTTAATTGGGAACAACAGAGGTAACGATACTATTGCTGCGGTTGGAACTAGTACATCAGGATTTAATATTCAAGATACCTTCGGCAATAATACTATTACTGGTGGTAAAGGAAATGACACACTAGTTACTGGAGGAGGTAATGACTCTATTACTGGTGGTAACTCAGTCAGTGAAGATTCCCCAGACGAAGGAGATGATCGTATTGTTGCTGGTGCAGGGAATGACACAATATTCGGACGTGGTGGCAAAGATACAATTATTGGTGGTGATGGTGATGACTATATTGTAGGAGGTCTTGACAGTACAGGCGATTCATTAATTGGTGGTGCAGGAAACGATAGTTTCGTTTATTTTGGTTTGGATGGTAAGGACCAAAGTCCAAATAGTGTTATTGTAGATTTCGATACTGCTGACGACAAAATACTGCTTCGAGATCAAGGATTTAATTTAGCCAACTCTGAGGCAGGTTCAACAATTGCTAATGCTGATTTGGTTCTTATTGACCCAGGCAATAACTATAGCAACGATGATGCTCGAAGTACTAATCCTACAATTATCTACGAGCCTGAGCCTCTAAACGGAAATGAAAGAATAGATTCTGGTTTATTAAAGTACGATCCTAGTGGTAGTGGTGGTCCAGATGATAACAGCGATGTTGTTACTATTGCTCGTCTCAACGGTAATCCAGGTCTTGAGAACAGCGATATTTTAATTATCTAATTCTGAGCAATTAGAAAAAATCCTCAAAAAAGTTGGGTCTAAAACCAACTCCTTCTAGGGTATTGTTGTTTTCTTTCCAGGGAAATAGCTGTTTGAGTGGCTAGACAAGGGGGATTAATAGTTGGCAATCCAAAGCTACTAATCATATCGTAATCTAATATGTCAGAGTAGTTAGGGATGCCTGCCCTCTTATTACTAATTACTATGAGTTTTCTAATTCCTGATAAGTGATCCAACCGCCTGAGTCTTGGCAACTAAGAATATCTCTGTCAACGCCTACTACTAAGGCTACATAACTCATAAAAAAGTTTATAAGATTTTCTTATATACATTAGACTTCTCGAAAAATACCGATCTGAAAAGACGAGTATAAGGGTTTGGGAACCTTTGGAGGGGAAGTCTATTGGGAGATACCTCCAATGTGGACAAAATTCTACTTTCTACTGTAAATGGTTAGCTTTTGTTAGAATTTATAGTTTCGGAAAAGAGAGACAGGGTAGACAATAGGAAAAGGTAGAATGACCATCCTAATTGCTACCCTTTTACTCCTTATTAGTTCACAAAAATTTGCTAGGTTGGATGAGTCTTCTTTTCTCCCTCAAAGTTCATAGTTAAATATTTAATATTAATTAGTTTTAGTTTCTGTTTTAACTTCTTTGTTGACTTTATTTTTAGCTTCAGTCTTAGTTTTTTCTTTACCCTGAATAAGTTTATCCCAGAGTGATATTTGATTACCAATTAAACTAAGAAACGTAGTACCAAAATGCTGAATTTCCAAGAAACTAGCATCAGCAATAGCAGGTTTATAAATTCTAAAACTCCTCATAATTCCTAGAGTCGCAGCACTTTCTAAAGGACCAATAAAACTAGTATCTCTATCCCCAAAATATGGTTTACTAACCCATTCTGCCATTTGTTCAGAATTCAAAAAATAACAACCAGAATGAGGGTTAAGAGTTCTGTGAAAAGCAATCACTTTCTCCATTATTTTCCCCTTAAGTTGAGGTTGATCTCGAATATTTTGAAACTTAGCTGTTGTTTCAGGTTTTAAATTACCATCTATATAAGCTTTTGGCACAGGCCCCAAAGGTGACACTTCATAACGATTAGGTTGTAGTAAATTACTATTTCCAGTATGGTGATTAAACCATTTTAACTTCACAAAGAACCAAGGGTCATGTAGAATTAAATCGTCTTCTAAATAACAATAATAATCATACTTTCCCAGACATGATTTCAGTACTGCCTGACATTCAAATCCTAATAACATAGGTTCTACATTAGTATTGTGGTGCATTAAGAAATTTGACGCCAAAGGAATCTGAGATAATAAGTGAAAACCTTTAGTTGTACAAACAATAATATCCACATTATTTCCATGGCTTTGATTAGCAGGAATAGCTTGGTGTCTGCTAATATCAATCATATACTGAGATTGACCATATAAGGCTTTTAATGCAGTTAAACAGGTAGTAATAGCTATTCTGCGCGTTTGTGGGTCTTTTCGTAAAGAACCATGTTGCCCGCTACCTTCTGGGTTGAAAAAATGAGGAATTGTAAATAATATTCGCATTTTTGCTTTTTATTGAATCAATTAGTAAATCAGAAATAGGGAACAACAAAATCCACAATTTTTATATTGTTTTTATACATTTTTATGCAAGAAAAACACACATTTTTCCCAACACTATAAGACTACAAAAAAGTGTTAGGAAATTTATCAAATTACAATGCTTGATCACGAATAGTTTTGACTTGAGCTGATAGTTGTTTGGGGAGCATTCCAGCACGGAAATGCTGAAAGTTATATGAGGAGAAATTGAATTAAACATCTCACTGTTTTATATAATTTATCAAAAACTTCTCTCCCCGTGTCTTTAGCATGGGTCGGGACATTGGATGTAATAGACCTAGCTATAGGTGAGAAAAGCCTCTAATTAAGTAAGTCTATTCTCCTAAAATATCTATTTAATGAAAAGCACATAACTTCTCTGTTTTGTCAAGTTTTATGTTAATAAAGATGTTTATAAAGCATAGCTTGAAAGGTGGGCAGAGATGGATGTATAACTATAACTCATTGATTAAAGGGTAGTGATGCACAAGTAATGATTTTTGCAGTTAAACTATTGACAATGAAAGGGGTCTACTTATAAATAAATATCACCACATTCATGGGACTACTGATTAAAAAAACTACTAATTGTGGTAAAGTAAACTTTTTTTCCTATAACATTATTCTTAATTGAACTATTAAATTACAACTTTCTTAAATAAGTATGATTTGTTAGCATTTAACCATCAGCTATCAAATATTAGCTATGAGTTATTAAACTATTCTTACACCAAGGGTTAAAAATAAATGCTATTTAATGCTATTTTTAATTTGAAACTTAAACGATTAAGTAATTAACACAGGTAGAATAATTTTTTTCATCATTAGCATCCACTGAGGGTGTGAATTGTTTATCTTTTTTACGAACGTCGCATACAATATTAGTAGCGACTCCTAAAATGTAAATATATATTGAATTTACGACTCCTGGGTTGTTATGTTAGGTAGTTATGTTGATTTTTTTAGGGTCATAGGAGTAGGGGTTAGGGAATATGGGAATTACGAATGGTAAACTTGTAAAAAATATTTACCCTGTTAGTTGTTGCACATTACTTACCGAATATGCTGTAAGGCTTAAGTCCTCTTTTTTTTCAATAAGGGGTAATTGTTGAAATATAAACTTGTTTTCCTCAAGATTTATTTTTTATTCCAATTTCCGTTTTCCTTCTTGAGGCCTGATATTATAATTTCTAGGCAAAACAGTAATATCTGATCCTAAAGTTTTACAATTACAGTCTAAAAAACATTGCTCAGTAAATAAGCCTCAATTTTAGTGTTTTGTCATTGTATAAAATTATTCTTAATACTAGAGTTTTGGTTAGTATAAATACTGATGGTGTGTGTTCAAAAAAACGTGAGGAGTTAAAAGAAAGATAAATAGAAACTTTACTAAAATAACAAGAATTGCTGGAATTAATTATTCATACTTATAAATAATATATTAAGTTAAGCCTAGCATTATAAACAAACAAAAATTATGTTGTTATAATCAGGAAAAGTTTGACAAAAGATTGCCTCTAAAGACTAAAATTTTAGATGATTATGGTTATTTAAAGCAAATAGGAGAACTCTTAGAAGGTATACTAAAAAAAATATATTAGGTCTGCTTACAGCTTACATATAGGCAAGTTATGATGAATCACAGAGATTATTAAGTTTAATGGGCGAATCTACATCTAGTATACCCTAATGGACTAAGGCAATTAAAAAATGTAGGCTTTGATAAAATGAACTCAAACTCAACATGTGTCTTATTTTGCTTGGTTTTCGTTCCTCAACTTTAGATAAGCTAATTACATAATTTTAGATGTGTCGGTTGACTACACCAGGATTTAATATTTTAAGCTTGACAAAATTAATTATACATTTTCTTAAGCTCATTTTTTTAAAATTTACAGATATATGACAGAAAACATGGCAATGGCTGGAATTAGTGTTTAAGTGTTGATTTACAAATATCCTCTTAAAAAAGATTATTAATCATCATAAATAAATAAAGAAACAAAAAAAGTCGGCCATGTCCTACAATTTAGTTTTTATGCTTGAGTAGTAAGAGAATGTTATGATCCAGAAAGAGTAGATTCTGATTACCATTATTTATAACCAGTAGAGCTAAAAGCTATTATTTACAAGAGTTAGAATAGACTCTAGAGAATAATTAAAAACTGTAATATGTGAGCTCATAGGTGTAAATTATCTATTTTCTAATAAATAAACATAAAGCAATAAAAAAAAATGAATCAGTAAACTATTTGGCACTACCTTTTACAGAGAACTAGATTAAAAAGAATAGTGCAAGTTAGTTGGAGAGATAAAAAATGACAGGATTATTTCAAATAGGTGATAAATTATTGCAAGCCCAAGATATCCCATCGCTATTACAACGTTATCAGTTAATGCCTCATTTTTTACGAGGGGTAATAATTGACGAAGCGATCGCTAGCTTGACTTGCACAGAAAAGGAAAAAACAACAGCCTTAGAAAAATTTGAGACTCAATACCAATTAAATAACCCCGAAGCTAAACAAGCATGGCTAAAAAGCCAAAACATGACCCAAGAACAACTAGAAGAAATGGCAATTAGGCCAGTATTGCTAGAAAAATTTAAACAACAAACTTGGAAAAATCAAGTAGAAAGATATTTTCTCACCCGCAAGAGTAGCTTAGACCAAGTAGTATATTCTCTAATTCGAACAAAAAATCCTGGTTTAGCCCATGAACTATACTTTCGGATAGTAGAAGAAGAGCAAACTTTTGCCGAAGTTGCTCGTGAATATTCAGAAGGCCCAGAAGGGCGAACAGGAGGGTTGTTAGGCCCTGTCCCCCTAATTCAACCACATCCTTCTATAAGCAAAATTTTATCAGTAAGTCAACCAGGGCAAATCTGGGCTCCACGTCCATTAACAGAATGGACAGTAATTATTAGGTTAGAAAAATTTATCCCAGCACAGCTTGATGATTCAATGCGTCGGCGTCTAATGGACGAATTATTAGAAAATTGGATACGAGAACAAATAGGAAAAATTGGGCTTTTGAAGCCATTAGGTTCAGATGTATCAGATGTAAAAGTTTAGGGTTGAGATCCTCTTCGGGTATTAGATGGTGAAATTTATCCTGAGCTATAGATATTCGGTGGGTTGACGTTTTGCTGACCCAAAGCTTACCCTGAATTCGGATGCTGCATCTACCCCAACCCACTCACACCCCCTCCAGGAAAGGGAAGTAAGGGAAAGTTGCGGGTTCCTCCGCGTCCGTTTATAATTTTAGTTTTATTTTCCTTATCGCTATGCAGATCAAACGCGACATGAAATGGGTTTCATACCCGTGGCCGGAAATATACCTCTCCAAAATTCAGATTTTGGACGGCAGGGGTAAAGGGTAAGAAAACAAATTCCTAGATATGCCTAAAGCAAAGCTCCTCTGCAAGAGGCGTCTCCTCCGAAGGAGGCGTGCCCCCTTGCAAATAATTAAAGAACATAGCATATTCTATGGCACAGAAATCTTAGCAAAAGTCCCTCAAAAAGTTTAGCAGACCCAATTTTCTAGTGAATCATATAAATACCCAAATATATAAAAATTAGGGAAAATCAATAGTTATCTCCCAACTATAGTGAAATAACATAAACTAAATGGCTACTCCTTCTTCGACAATATCAAGAGTACAAGTACAAGAATTTCTGGCAAATAAGCCACCATTTAACAAACTTTCAGAAAATGCTCTGAGAACTCAATTAGTGGAAAAGTGTCAACTTCTAGGTTACCGTGCTGGCCAACCACTATTTGAAAGGGAAAAAATGCCAAACCAGATAGCAATTATTTATCAGGGTCAGGCACGAGTATTAGGTTATGAGGAGCGATCGCAACGTCACATCAGTTTGCAATTAGCAGGACCAGGAGAAATTCTAGGTTGGGCCGGGTTGCTACGAGGGATGCCTTGTGAAACAGCACTCGCTTCCACAGACTTAATCGCTATTACTTTACCAGCAGCAGATTTTTTGGCAATACTAGAAGTAGAACCAGAATTTGGAGCAGTCTTTCTCGAAAGTCCAGCAATAAGTGAAGTATTTGAACTACTAAGCCAAGAATTTGATAGAAGAGCTGAAGTAAATAATAACCTCAAACAACTAGCTCAAAATGTTGTCCAAAATACTGTAGTAGTAAATCTACCGAAAGGAGACCACAAAACCATAGAAATAGCTTCGATCCTCGACAAAAAAAAAATATGGCTAGTTAGTAGTGGGGTAGTAGGAGATTTTCCTTCAGGTTCTCAAGTAGTTTTGGATAGAGCTGGAACAGGTAGGTCTATTAAAATAGAAGGGCCAAGAGGTGCAAGAATTATCGGATTACCTGAACAACAAGATGAGGAACAAACAATAGAAAATTGGGCGGAAACTAGTCAACTGGTACCCTTGGATTTATCTAAGGTTCCCCTAGCACCAGCACGTCCATCAGAACCTACTGTGGCTCAAGATACTTCATCAAAAAAGTACCCAATTTTTCGAGCTAAAGGACAAATAGCAGCTCCTTTAGCTTGCTTTCAGATGCTAGCCAAACATTTTGGCCTCAGGTTTCGCCGGGACGTAATTCGTCGAGTATTGGATAATCAGATCCGCACAGCAGGTAGAGTGTCTATGCAGGCTTGTGGGGCGATCGCTCAGATGATGGGATTAACGGGTCAACTAGCACAAGTGTCGGCATCAGCAGTGCCTCGACTCAGAGCACCAGCTCTAGTTGAATGGCAAAATAGTTTTGGTATACTTTATAGTATTACAGAAAAAGAAATTGTCGTTGGGAGTCCAGAATCAGGATTAAGTCGTCTCAAACCAGGTGAGTTCCAGGAAATTTGGGGAGAGTCAGGACAAATTCTACTACTAGAAGCACCAAAAACTGAGCAGAAGGAACAGTTTAGTTTTTGGTGGTTTGTTCCTTCTTTGATGGAACATCGCACAGTATTTATTGAGGTTTTGATTTCCTCATTTTTTGTACAGGTATTTGGCTTGGTCAACCCTCTAATGACGATGATTATCATCGATAAAGTGATGGGGCAACGTAATATTGAGGCTTTGGATGTTCTGGGAATCTTGATGTTATTAGTGGCTCTATTTGAGGCTTTGTTGGGAGGTCTACGGACTTTCTTATTTGTAGATACTACTAACCGTATAGATGTCAAACTTAGCTCAGAGGTAATTGACCATTTACTTCGTCTACCACTCACTTATTTTGATAATCGCCGGGTAGGTGATTTGGTAGGTAGAATTGGAGAATTAGCTAATATTCGGAATTTTCTGACAGGCACAGCCTTAACAGTGGTTTTAGATGCGGTCTTCTCAGTAATTTATGTTGCTGTAATGTTGACTCTCAACCCATTAATGACGGCGGTTGCTTTGGCTGGAGTACCTTTCTTTGCTGGTATTATTTTAATTAACTCTCCTATTGTCAGAAGGTTACTACGGAAAAAGGCAGAACGTTATGCAGATTCTCAGTCATACTTGGTAGAAGTACTAAATGGTGTGCAAACTGTTAAGGCGCAAAATTTAGAATTGAAGTCTCGTTGGGAATGGTCATCCCGTTATACTAGATTTATGACTGCTAGTTTTAATACTGTTCTTACTCAAACTACTTCTAGTTCTATTAGTACATTTTTAAATAAACTTTCAGGATTAGCGCTTTTATGGGTTGGCGCTTATTTAGTTATTGATGGTCAGTTATCTGTAGGGGGATTAATTGCTTTCCGAATTATTGCTGGTAATGTGACAGGTTCATTGCTCCGTTTTGTTAGTGTTTGGCAAAGTTTCCAAGAAGTAGGAATGTCAATTGAACGATTAAGAGATGTTTTAGATACTGAAGCGGAAGTAGATGAGGAAGACCGGAATAATATTGATATGCCACCAATTAATGGCAGTGTCAAATTTGAGGAACTTTGCTTCAGGTTTACTCAAAGCGGACCTTTACAATTAGCAAATATAAATCTGGAATTTCCTGCTGGTCATTTTGTGGGTATTGTGGGGTTGAGTGGTTCCGGAAAAAGTACACTAATGAAGTTATTGCAACGCTTATATCCTCCACTTTCTGGTCGAATTTTCATTGATGGATATGATATTCAAAAGGTAGAACTATACTCTTTACGCCGTCAAATTGGGGTGGTTTTACAAGATACTCTTCTGTTTAATGGTACTGTTCAAGATAATATTGCTTTGACAAATCCAGATGCAACGACTGATGAAATTATTCGAGCCGCTAAGATAGCAGTTGCTCATGATTTTATTATGAATTTGCCTAGTGGTTATAACACAATGGTGGGAGAAAGAGGAGCTTCTTTGTCAGGGGGTCAAAGACAAAGAATTGCAATTGCTCGGACAGTTCTACAAAATCCCAAATTGTTGATATTAGATGAAGCAACTAGCGCTTTAGATTACAGTTCTGAACGTCAGGTTGGAGAGAATTTAGCTGAGGCTTTTACCAATACAACAGTGTTTTTTATTACTCACCGTTTAACAACAGTAAAAAATGCTAATACTATCATAATGATGGATAAAGGTTCGGTGGTAGAGCAGGGAACCCATGATGAATTAATGGGAGTAAAAGGGCGTTATTTCTGCCTTTATCAACAACAAGAATCTCAACAATAATTTGGAGGAGGAAGAAGGAGTAAGGAGAAAGAAAATTTCAGCACAATTCCTAAATTATTAAAAATTAGGAGGGGTAAAAGAAGCTACTGAAGTTGTCATGCAATATTAATTGCATATTTATTTATACAAGCTGAATTCTTTGCCTTTTAAAAAGCACAAATAATTTAAATAGATAAATAGTTTTGCTGGAGCACTAATAGTTAATGACGACTAACCTCCGACTTTTTTCTAAAAGACTTTTCCTTGCCTGACTATTCCTAAATACCTCCTGCTTACTCCTTTTTCCTAATATATTAAAAGAGAAAAAAAATGCAAGATAAATCAATATCATTAAAAGAACAACCAATAATTTTAGAGAAACCAGCTATATTATCTCGGCTATTTCTCTGGATGATTATGATTATGACTAGTTCAGCTATTATCTGGGCTTACTTTGCCGAGATAGACCAAGCTGTACCGGCAACAGGTAAATTAGAACTTAAAGATGGTTCTATAGATGTCCAAGCTCCTACCAGTGGAAATGTAGTTAGACTTCATGTAGAAAATGGTGATCGGGTAGAAAAAAATCAACCATTATTAACTTTTAGCCCTACTGCTCCCAGTGCAGATTTAGGTTCGGCAATTAAGTTAAAAGAAACTCTCAAAAGAGAAAATAAATTTTATGAGGAAGTATTAAATGGTAAAGTTCCTAGAGATTTACCTTCAGATTTGCGAAAACTTGCTCAAGAAAGACAAACTAGACTATCAGAAAACCAAGCCTATGGCGCTTTAATTGATGAACTTTATTTAAACAGAGGTCGTTTTGTGAATATTGACAGAAGTTTACAAGGATTATATATCAATTACAAGGCTGAATATAATTCTCGTGTAGGTGCTGTAGAATTACAAGTTCGAGAACTACAAAAACAACTTCAACAAGCAGAAAAACAGGAAGAAGCAGCAACAGAACAATTAAGGGTTGCTCAAGATCAATTGCAATATTCTAGACAACAATTAGAATTTGCTAAACAACAATTAAATAATAGTAAGCAAAAGCTAACTTATGCTTATGAACAATTAAATAATACAGAAAAACAACTGAAATTTGCCAGAGAACAACTGAACAATACTCAGGCACAATTAAAGTATTCTCAAGAACAATTAAAGCTAGCAAAGGGGCAATTAGATAAATCAGGACAAGTATTAGATTCTAACCAAGGAATTCTAGAGCAAATATCTCCTTTGGTAGAAGAAGGAGCTATGGCTGAACTGCAAAAAAAACGTCAAGAACAAGAAGTATTTCGTGGGGAAAGTGAGCTCTTAAGACAACAAGACCAAATACAGTCAAGGGCAGGAGAAATAAATATTAGATTGGGAGAAATTAATTCTCGGTTAGCTGATATTAATGCTAGAGAAGGAGAAGTAAATTCTCGTAGGGCGGACCTTAATAATTTAGAGGGAGAAGTTAATACTCGCGAGGGTGAAATTAATTCTAGAAAAGCTGATATTAATGCCCGAGAAGGAGAGGTTAAGGCGCGTCAAGCAGAAGTGCAACGTATTAGGTTAGAACAACAACGTTTAAATGTATCTATTAATAGAACTAGAGAACAATTAAAAAATACAAGAGATGCTTGGGCAAGGGAACTTTATGCCAGAATTGCTGAAAATGAAGGTAGAGAAATTTCCAGAATAGATTCTCAATTTACTCGCTTACAATTAGAAAATAACAAGCGACTGACTGAAGTTAATGCTCAAATAGAAAAGTTAGAAGAAGCTCGTGATAATCAAGTTTTAAAGTCACCAGTTTCTGGGGTGATTTTTGATTTACAACCTACAACTAAAGAAGAATCTTCTTTAGATATTAAGACAGACCCTATCTGTCAATATGTTATTAATGATGTTTTGAAGCCAGGAGATATTCAACCAGAAAGATGTGAGGATGCTTCTTATGAGGCACAACAAACTCAACCTTTACTGACAGTATTGGATGATGATGAAGGTTTGAAAGCAGTAGTTTATATTCAGAATAAAGATGTTGCTCTGGTGTTAAAAGCTTTAAATGATAAACGCAAAAAATTAGAACCTTATCACGACGAAGAGTTAGCTGGTGGAGAGGTTATTGCATGTGAAGCAGGTAAAAAATGTGCTTGTCCGGAGTTAAAAGAAAATAGGGAAAAACTAGGTTTAAGTGATGTAGACTGTGTACCTGTAGAAGTACAAGTTGAAGCTTTACCTGCTAATGAATTTGGAACTGTGACTGGGGAGGTTATTTCTATTAGTGATGATGCTATGCCACCAGACCAAGAAGCAGGAAGACCTTATTTTTCTTTTAAAACTACAATTGATTTAGAACGCCAAACATTTGTTCTGGATAATGAGAATGATCTGGAAATTGGCTTACAGAATGGTATGGCAATTAACTCTAATATTAATGTTGGTAAGCGGACTGTTTTAGAGTTGTTCTTTAATAGGTTTACTGGCAAGTTTAAGAGTTTGACTAATGTTAATTAACTATCAGCTTTTAGCAGTCAGCTATAGCAGGAAATAGGCAATAGTGGCAAATATTTCAAAAGTTTAAGATTAACTACTAGTCTATATTGTAAAGTTCTTTGATTATTGCTATATTGGCTCAGAAAATATACTTAACCCGATGAGAAAAATCCTGGACTTGCTGCAAGTATAATGTTTAAGTCCAGGTTTGAGTTCTTTTTTTTATATGGGTAATTTAGCAAAATAAAACATTAAAAATAACATCAAATACAGATAAAGTAAAGGTTTTACTTTTAATCAACTTGTTCCTTGATATATCTAGCATTTGAGCCATTGTAGACTGATTTAGGTGACTGAATATAATTTAGATTAACTACTAATTTACCTTAAATCATTGAGCACTGCATTCATTCTGCTTGAGCGCTTTTGAATAACTGCCAAACAACTACTAAGGTTACCTAATGACCAATTACATGTTCTTACCTTACCTTTCCTAAAATACGGAATGGGATACAAAGGTTATGCTGTCTAAACATAACTTTTTAATTTTCCTTAGAGACTAATTCCTCCTTCCAATATAATGAGTTCATAACTCATAGCTTATCGCTGAATACTGACAATTTAGGAAGGAGTAAGTGATAAATATAGAGTAGATATATATGTACAAAGATGACAGATAGAATTACTTTGGAAGTTTTTAAAGATGCACTTAAAGCTAGATAGAATAATGACTAAAAATTAGAATTGTATTGGCATTCAAATCTATAGTTTTTAATCCCCTATTTTATTTTACAACTGATAGACATACCAATGATGATTAATTAAAGTGAAATTAACATCTTTATCTGCCCATACCTTAGCAAAAATAATTCGTGAACGCCTGGTTTCTTGTGAAGAAGTAGTGACAGCTTATCTTCAACGTATTTCTTACTATAACCCTCAATTAAATGCTATTATTACTCTCGATCCAGAACAAGTTGATCAACAGGTTAAAAAAGCAGATCGTGCCTTAGCAAAAGGAAAATGTTTTGGACCTTTACACGGAGTTCCTATTACTATTAAAGACAGTTTAGAAACGAAAGGGCTGAGAACAACTTGTAGTTATGAACCTTTAGCTAACTATATTCCCCGAAAAGATGCAACGGTTGTAGCAAAATTAAAAGCAGCCGGCGCTATTATTTTAGGTAAGACTAATACCCCAAAATTAACCGGAGATTTTCAAACCAATAGTCCTTTATTTGGTCGCACAAATAACCCTTGGAATTTAGACTATACACCAGGGGGAAGTACAGGAGGAGGTGGGTCTGCGATCGCTGCTCAATTATCGGTTTTTGACATAGGAAGTGATTTGGGAGGGTCGCTTCGAATTCCGGCTCATTTTTGTGGTATTTATACCATTAAAGCAACAGAAAAGAGGGTTTCAACCTATGGTCATATTCCTGAATTACCGGGTAATCCTTTAACAATTAATCATTGTCAAAATGTCGGATATTTGGGACGATCAGTTGAAGATTTAATGTTATGTTTTTCGGTCATAAAAGAAAGTAATCATCAAGGATTAAATGAAAAAATTAACTCATTTTCTAGTTTAAATTCTTATGGCTTTGTATGGTCTTATGGTTTCGGTAATATTCCTTGTTGTTCTGAAACTAAAAAAGCTATTAAAACAGTTATTGATGTTTTATCTGAGTTAGATTATCAGCTAGAATATAGAAATCTTTCTCAAATCAATATGGATGAAGTTTGGGAGATTTATAGAAATATTTTAAGCTATGAATTTAATCCTTCAACGCCAAAAGATGAGCAGAAAAACTATATGATTGCTCTTGAAAAACGTCAAATGATTATGAATCAATTAGCCCTATTTTTTCAGAAGGTTGATATTTGGTTAATTCCAGTTGTTCCTTTTCCTGCTTTTCCTCGTTTTCCTTTTGGTAATGATATAGATATAGAGGGAAAAAGTTATCCATATTTTCAAGCGATCGGTGCTTATACAACCTTATTTAATTTAACTGGTTATCCTGTGGTTGTTATCCCATTAACTTTATCCTCTAAGGGGCTCCCTATTGGTGTTCAATTAGTAGGAAACTATGGAAATGATCAAAAGCTTTTAACAATTGCTAACCAGATCAGTAGCATTATTAATCCTTTACCTTGTCCTTTATAAAATTGAAAATAAATTATAGATATAGCTTTTATATTTATTTAAGTGATAAATACTATTATTTATATAAATATATAACTGATGAGATTAAATAAATCCCAAAATATATTAATACTGGGGTGCTAATCTCGTTATTTTTGATATGATATTATCTGGCTTAATATCTTATTTACTATCGATATTTGATGGCAATAGTTAAGATTATGTGATAATTATATTATCAAACTTATCCCATTAAAAATATTTATTACTTCTGTTTTAATAAAATTAGATAAGGTATCTCTGGGTATAAATTCAGTTACCAGATAAAAGAAATTATCTGACTTCAAAGTTGTGAATTTCAATCAATTAACCTTGGTATTCCTAGCCAATAAATATATAGTTAGAGTAGCTACTCTTCTATGCATTCTTGAAAGTTTTTCATAGTTATTTTGTTTGTTAAGTTTTTTGAGAACCTATTGATGAGCTGGAAACGAATTATTTTTAGGTTCAACTAGATTATTTTGACATTGACCACCGCCACCAATATTATTAATAATTTTCCAATTTTTATCCCAGGGCTTACTACTATTTTAGTTATAGTATATGTTGATATCTTTAATTATTCAAATTAACTACATTATAAGACAAAATCATATTAGTTGTAATGTTTTTGATGACAACTCAGACAAAATAAAACTTATAACTTGTATATTATGGCTTGAAAAATTAAATTTTAAATTAGGTTGAATAGAGAGGTAACTTGATAAGTAAAATTCATCATTCAGCTATGAGTTAAGAATATAGAAAATCCCATACTTTTGAGGTACAAAATTTATTTGTTTTAGTAGGGGAACCCCATGCAAAGTTCCTTAAAGAGTAGTATGCAAGAAAAACAGGGTATAAAAAAGAAGAAAAAACTGTACAAACTGTTCCTTGATAAATACTATATACAGCGCATTAAGTGATTTATAAATACAGTAGTACTAGCTTTTTAAATAGTTTTTGAAGTCTGGAATATAATTTTAATTCTTATTCAGCCAATATACTATAATTACCATACTACACTTTACTAGGAATAGGTTGTAAAATTGCTGTTCAAGCATATCTAGATAGATTAGCTTAGAGTCCAGAGCAAAAAGTTATTATGAACATTTGAAGTCCCTAATTTTGATGATAAAATTTAAGCTCCTATTTGTAAATAAATGGAAAAAAAAGGAATAGACAAATAAGAAGCGATCGCCTCTTTTGTGTCTCACTATCTACGAAATAATTCATCTCTATTGTTGCATAGATAGACAATAGAAGTTTTTATCCAGTCTGACTCACTTGGGGAAATAGAGATAGAAACTTTTAGCAAATCATAAATATAAATTTGATTTAGCTATATTGCTATATAGCTCTAAAGAGACGGGACTTTCAAGTTCGCTTTAAGGTAATATTTATAAAAGCTATCTGCCAACTTTTGAATAATGCGAAAAATATTTTCCCGAACCAGAATATTATTAGTAACCCTATATATTTTTCCAGTCTTATTACTCCTTTGGTTTCTCGCTAATTTTAGTGTCAATGTTCCCTACTGGGACCAATGGAGATTAACCCCTATATTTGAGAAAGTTGCTGAAGGAAACGCCACATTTTTTGACTTTTTCACAGTACACGGACATCACAGAATATTAATACCAAAATTAATCATTACTGCCTTAGCTTTTGCCACTAAATGGAACACTCAAGCTGAAATAATTTGTAGTGTAATTTTTGTCATCATCACATTTTTTGCTGTTTGTAAAATAGCCCAAATTAACTTTCATAATCAAAATCAAAATATTATAAATATAGCAAATATTTTAAGCTGTCTATTTTTATTTTCCCTAGTACAACATCAGAACTGGTTATGGGGATTTACTCTATTTTGGTTTCTCACAAACTTATGTTTAATAATGGCGGTATATTTGATTCATGTCTTAGAGAATATATCGGCAAAAAGAAGAATATTTCTAGCAGCAATATTTTGTTTTATCGGAAGTTTTACATTAATACAAGGATTATTTTCTTGGCTAGTTTTAATTCCGTCAATATTGTCTATAGAAGGGAAAGCTAAACAAAAAATTACTAGACTAGTGATCTGGAGCTTACTGTTTGTAGTTTCATGTATTATCTACGCAATTAACTTCAATCCAATTCGCGAACCAAAACCATTTTTATTTACAGAAAAACCATTTTTGATAATAAATTATTTTTTAGCCGTTATAGGTTTACCTCTAGTTAGACTTCCCATACCTGCAATTTTAACAGGATTAATATTATTCTCTAGTTTCCTATTTTTTACATATTACTTTCTCAAGAAACCTTTGTATAAACTAACTTTTTTTCCTCCTACTATTCCTTGGTTAACAATAGGTACATTTTCTATAATTTCTGCTCTATCTATTTCTGTAGGTAGAGCAGAATATGGGGTGGAAAATGCTATGACTTCTTCCCGATATACAACCACATCAATATTATTAATTATCTCTTTAGTTTATCTCTTGGCTTTGTTTATACAAAAGCAACAAAAATATTTATTAATATATAAAATTTTAGCTGTTGCAATCACAGGAATTATGCTCATAAACTCCCTCTATGTTGTGAGGAATATTAAATTAAGTTTTCCCTATATTGAGAGTCGGAAAGAATGTCTAGAAATAATTAACTATTTAGAAGATTCAGAATTTATAAAAACATCTCCAGATAGTTGTTTAGTGTTAATGAATGGCAAAACTTGGCTAGTCAGACGAGGTGCAGAAATTATGGCAAAACTCGGATGGCGAGAATTTCCTCAAAATCTACAATTTATCAAACAACCAAAACAAAATTATGGTTATTTAGATCATCCTCAAACAACTGCAAAACCTCTAATTATTAAAGGTGAAGAAACTCTAAATTTGGGAGGTTGGGCAATTCAACCTGATGGAAAAGAACAACCTAACTTAGTGTTACTTTCTTCTGGTAATAATCAAGATTTTTTTGCTAATGCTATTGTTAACTTAGAGAGTTATGATATTGCTAAAGTTATGAAGTCAAAACTTTATAGTAGAGCCAGATGGAAAGTAAAATTTTCAGCGAAATCTTTACCTGTAGGAGAAACTGTTATTAAAGCTTGGGTTTATAACCCTAATAAACAAGAATTTGTTAAATTAAACAATGAAGTTAATGTCAGGGTAGAAAAGTCTTGACTAGTATTTTAATTTAAACAGATAAGATAATAATAACCACCAAAATTTCCCATAAATGAACTTCAGGGCTAATAGCAGAAGTCTCTGAAAAGTGGCTGAAAATACTTAGTGTTCTAAAAATCACTTGATATGTGAAGATGGATTACGTTCACTGGTAATATTGAGGTTAAAATTTTAATATAGCTATCCCCAATATCATAATATAAGTAATTTTAATCCAAATATTATGCAAAAAAATTATTGCCCCTTATGTCATACAAACAAGTTTAACTATTATAAAGCAGGGGATAACTATCTATTAGCAAAATGCTCTAAATGTGGTATGGTATGGGATAATAATCCGCCAGTAAATCCTACTACTATTTATCAGGAAAGTTATTATAATAACGATTTCCCTAAAGGAGGATATTCTAATTATTTCCAAGGGATGAAAATTAATAATCAGACTTTTCGTAAACGTTTATTAAAAGCAGAGAAAAAACTTTTTGGTCAAGGTTTATTATTAGATGTGGGTTGTGCTTTAGGTGATTGTTTGGAGCAAGCAAAAGATTTAGGATGGGATAAACCTCAAGGTTTAGAAGTCTCAGAATATGCAGTAAATTTTGCTAAAAGTAGGGGCTTATCTGTACATCAAGGGGATTTGTTTAATCATAGTTTTGAACCTAATTCTTTTGATTTGATTATGTTGCAAGATATGATTGAACATACGACAGATCCTATTGCTCAATTAACAGCAGCTTATCAACTTTTGAAACCTGGAGGATGGATTTTTATTACTACTCCAAATGTGGGAGGGTTTTGGCATAGATTATTAGGGTCTTTTTGGTATCATTATAAACCAACAGAACACTTGACTTATTTCTCCCTAGATACGATAAAATTTGCTTTGGAAAAAAGTGGATTTTCTGATGTAGAATCAAAGCCGACTAGTAATTTAATGAGCCTGGGATATATTTTGAATAGATTGAAGTATTATCAGCAGGTTTTGTTCTCTTTTTTCCTCTCAATTTCTAAATTTTTTAATCTAGATAAATTGGTCTTTAATTTATGGATAGGAGAATTGGAAGCTTGGGGGCAAAAGAGGTAATAACAGTTATAAGTTAACGGTTAACAGTTATTTACTAACAGTTTTTAGCTTCTTTATATTTGATTTTATCTATCCCTCTTGATTCTAAATTCCTCAACTTTTTGGTAATAATTTTAAAGGAAGTTTCAGTTAATTTTTCCTATTCATTATCAACCAAAGTAACACTTTAATTATTTCTTATTTATCCCTAGATAGAATAAAATTTACTTTGAAAAAAAGTGGGGTTTCTGATGTAGAATCAAAGCTAACCAGTAATTTAATGAGTCTGAGATATATTTTGAATATATTGAAGTATTATTAGCAGATTTGGTTCTCTTTTTTTCTCTCAATTTCTCAATTTTTTAATCTAGATAAATTAGTCTTTAATTTATGGATAGGATAGTTATAAGCTTGGAAAAAAAAGAGGTAGTAACAGTTATTAGTTAACAGTTAACGGTTAACAGTTATTTAATAACAGTTTTTAGCTTCTTTATATTTTATTTTATCTATCCCTCTTGATTCTAAATTCCTCAACTTTTTGGTAATAATTTTAAAGGAAGTTTCAGTTAATTTTTCCTATTCATTATCAACCAAAGTAACACTTTAATTATTTCTTATTTATCCCTAGATAGAATAAAATTTACTTTGAAAAAAAGTGGGGTTTCTGATGTAGAATCAAAGCTAACCAGTAATTTAATGAGTCTGAGATATATTTTGAATATATTGAAGTATTATTAGCAGATTTGGTTCTCTTTTTTTCTCTCAA
>JAGGDU010000231.1:53456-59075 GCA_018457135.1 Trichodesmium erythraeum GBRTRLIN201
AAAAAGTGAATTTTCTGATGTAAAATTAAAGCTAACCAGTAATTTAATGAGTCTGGGATCTATTTTGAATAGATTAAAGTATGATCAGTAGGTTTTGTTCTATTTTTTATTATCAATTTCCTGGTTTAATTTTTTTTTACTAGATAAATTAGTCTTTGATTTATGGATAGGAGAATTGTAAACTTGGAAAAAATAAATAGTATTTACCTTATTCCTTATCCTTTATAAAAAATGAGGTCAAAAAAATGAATGTAATTCAAACAGAAATTCCTGAAGTATTATTAATAGAGCCAAAAGTTTTTGGAGACGAACGTGGCTTTTTTATGGAGAGTTTTAATCAACGTAATTTTTCCGAAAAAACAGGAGTAAATCTCGAATTTGTGCAAGATAATCATTCTCGTTCTAGCCAAGGTGTACTTCGAGGTTTGCATTATCAAATTCAACAAGCTCAAGGCAAATTATTAAGAGTAGTTTTGGGAGAAATATTTGATGTTGCTGTAGACATTCGGAAAAATTCTCCTAATTTTGGTAAGTGGGTAGGCTATCTTTTAAGTGCAGAAAATAAACGACAACTTTGGGTGCCTCCTGGTTTTGCTCATGGTTTTTTTGTAGTGTCTGAAACTGCGGATGTTTTGTATAAAACTACTGATTATTATGCACCTGAATATGAGCGTTCAATTCTGTGGAATGATTCAGAAATTGGGATTAGTTGGCCAATAAATGGAATTGAGGTAAAATTGTCTCAAAAAGATAAAGATGGTACAACTTTGAAAGAGGCTGATTTGATGTAAATACTCTACAAAAGGGATTTACTTAAGTCTACGCTTTATAAGTTTTATAAATAGTATTGCAATAGTAGTGCTATATTTTATCTTCCTTATTCTATGAAATTAAATTAACTGAAGTCAAAAAAATGAATGTAATTGAAACATAAATTCCTGAAGTATTATTAATATAACTAAAAGTTTTTGGAGACGAATATGGCTTTTTTATGGAGAGTTTTAATTAACGTAATTTTTCCAAAAAAACAGGAGTAAATCTCGAATTTGTGCAAGATAATCATTCTCGTTATAGTGAAGGTTTACTTCGAGCTTTGCATTATCAAATTCAACAAGCTTAAGGTAAATTATTAAGAGTAGTTTTGGGAGAAATATTTGATGTTGCTATAGACATTCGGAAAAATTCTCCTAATTTTGGTAAGTTGGGTAGGTGCTGTTTAAGTGCAGAAAATAAACGACAACTTTGGGTGCCCCCTGGTTTTGCTCATGGTTTTTTAGTAGTGTCTGAAACTGCGGATGTTTTGTATAAGATTACTAATTATTCTGTACCTCAATATGAGGGTTTAATTCTAAGGTAAAAGCCAAAAGCAAAAGAAAAAATTATGCTCATAAATATGGTTTATTTTGTTAGGTAAGAGAGTGTTATTATGTTTTTTATATTTTAATTTTAGGTGATTATTATGAGTAAGTAACACGATAGTGTTGATGATTTGATATATTTTCTATAATTACTACTAGATTATACTTTTCTACTTTTTTCTCAGTTAATTTTTTATTTAAATAAGGATGATATATTTAGATATATTTTAACGACTGAGTCAAATATAGAGAATAATTAATCAGAAGCACTAAAGGGAATTTTCTTATATACAGATGTAGATAGAGATATAGTTAATTATACAAGAGATAATTTTCAGGAATTTGATTAGTTAACTGGAAATTAGTAAAATATACATATTAGAAAAAACTCAGTCTAACCTTGAATAACTCAGAAAGTATTGGCAGCCAATTCTTTATTCAGAGTTGTATGAAAAGTTTTTTTAAGTATATGGTTATTTAAAACTCAATTATTTAATAGAAACGAATCCTAATATCTAGGTAGATAACTAGATATTCTGCTCGGAGAATTATCTTGTTGAGTCTTATTACTACCATGAACAGATGTATATGTTTTATAAAATTGATTATTCCTATTCAAGAAGTATCAGCTAGTTATTTTAGAAAAATATTTTTGACTTGAGAACAGATAGTTAAGCAAGGAGAGTAAAAAAATAAATATGAAGCCATAACAATCAGATATTAGCAACTTGATAGAATACTTAGATAAAAAAAATCGGAGGAAAATAAAAAAGAAAAACATCTAAATATTAACCATAATAACTATTTAACTACTGAACCAAAATAATCATTAAAATAAGTGGCAAAAAAATTAAATTTTACTACAAAAATATCAAAAATAGACTTTGCCTAAAACTAGACTAATTACTTATAAATTGCTACTCATCCAATTAAATAAATTCAAAAATATGCTTCTATAAAATTATGAATAATTACAATTGATAAAAATCTTAAAATAAGCTTTTACAAAAAATAGATCCCTCTCCCAGTTAATATTATCATGGAGCCAATAGAAGGTTGAAGTTATGCTAATTAAAGAATAGAATAGGGAGTTAAAACTCTAAGCTAAAAATCATTTTTTTCAAATCTAATCAAAATAAAATCGAAAAATTTAACTGAAACTTAGTCACGAAAAATTACCAATGAAAATCTTATTAACAGGTATTAACGGACAACTAGGAAACCAGCTACAAACACCTCTCAAAAAAATAGGAGAAGTATCAGTAGTGGGGCGAGAAAACTTAGACCTAGCAGACTCCAATGCTATCTCCCAACTTATAGGCCAAGTTCAACCAGAACTAATTATCAATGCTGCAGCTTATACAGCAGTTGACAAATCTGAAAAGGAACCAGAATTAGCTGATGCTGTCAATAGGATCGCTCCTGGAATTATGGCAAAAGAGGCAAAAAAGTTGGGGGCAACCTTAATACACATTTCCACCGACTATGTTTTTGATGGTAGTCAAAGCAGGCCCTACACAGAAACCGACTTGACTAACCCCCTCGGAATTTATGGTAAATCTAAGTTAGCTGGAGAAGAGGCAATTCGAGAAACAGAAGTTAATCATATTATTATCAGAACAGCTTGGGTCTATGGAGCCTATGGAAAAGGTAACTTTGTCAAAACTATGTTGCGCTTAGGTAAGGATAGAGAAGAATTAAGGGTTGTCTATGATCAGGTCGGTTGCCCAACTTGGACTGGAGACTTAGCAGAGGCGATCGCTCAAATTATTCCTCATCTTAATTCCCAAACTTATGGAACTTATCACTATACAAATAGTGGAGCTATTAGTTGGTATGATTTTGCTATGGCTATTTTTGAGGAAGCAAAAAAACTGGGTTTTCCTTTAGAGGTAAAACGAGTAGTTCCCATTACTACTGCCGAGTATCCAACTCCAGCAAAACGACCTGCCTTTTCAGTTTTGAATAGTGGCAAAATTTCAAAAGTTTTGGGAAACCATCCTCCATACTGGTTAAATAGTTTGAGGCAAATGTTAAAGCAGTTAGCTGCTGTAACCAATTAACAATTTGACAGCTAGAATTTTTGTGATTTAAATTTGGAGCTAATGAATACTATTGCTACTCCGTCTCCTTGGATAAAAATCTTTCAACCTTGTCCTCAACCTCAACTACGTTTATTCTGTTTTCACCCTTCTGCTGCTGGTGCTACTCTTTTTCGCCTCTGGGGAAAATACTTGCCTTCAAATATAGAGGTCTGCGCTATACAACTACCAGGAAGGGAAACTCGAATCAAAGAAACCCTGATTACCAAATGGGATGACCTCTTATCTCCATTAATTCAAGAATTACAACCCCTAATTACAGAATACCCCTTTGTATTTTTCGGGCATAGTCTCGGCGCATTAATAAGTTTTGAAGTAGTTCGTCAACTACGCAGGCAAAAACTTCCTATTCCTAAATATATGTTTGTTTCTGGTCGTCGCCCTCCTCATATTC
The DNA here is from genome assembly GCA_018457135.1 of Trichodesmium erythraeum GBRTRLIN201. GTDB lineage: Bacteria > Cyanobacteriota > Cyanobacteriia > Cyanobacteriales > Microcoleaceae > Trichodesmium > Trichodesmium erythraeum. The sequence continues at coordinate 57,311 of JAGGDU010000231.1, forward strand.
CTATTGATAACCTACGTCATCAAGCACCTAATCCGATCTTAATTTCCATATTGCGTGAATACGGTGGTACCCCTGAGGCAGTCCTGCAAAACCAAGACTTAATGGAATTATTTTTACCTATTTTGCGAGCTGACTTTACCCTCAATGAAAAATATATTTATTTTCCTGAAGCACCCTTTGAGTTTCCTATCGTTGCTTTTAGAGGTACAGATGATATAGAAGTTAGTAAGCAAAAGTTATCTCAATGGGAACAGCATACTATTAGTAACTTTGCCTTACATGAATTTCCAGGAGGTCATATGTTTTTCCAACAACAACCAAAAGTTTTAATTGAGGCAATCTTAAAATTTATATGAGATAATTATGTAAGTATTCAGCCCTCAGCTATCAGCTAGAAGGAGAAATTAGCCTCCCAGAAGAATTAAAAGTCTGATAGGAAAAAAATGATTAGCTTTATTTATATTTTTCCCAGCATGACCTAGGAAAAGCGCTCAAGCTGACTGCTAATAGCTGAATGCTTATATAATTTTAGGGAACAGTTATTAGTTATCAGTTATCAGTGCCTCCAGCTTAAAATTAATCTCTTTCCTTACTTCTTATTTTCTATTCCCTAAAGTTCTAAAATTTTGTACCTCCAATACTTGCAAAACGGCTGTAGATATATGATACTTTTGTTTGCTGAGGATAACCAAGTTTTAAAATATTTTCAATGAAAATTTCTAATTACTTAAAATTGAGCAGATTACTTATTTTTATCCTATCAAATATCTGTAATTTTTATTCCTCAAGTATGGCTGATGAACTTTCTTTAATAGAGAGATAGAGCCCTTAAATTTTTGTCAAAAATGATGAAGTAGGTTCAGTTAATTGGATTAATAATAAAAAAAAATTATAATCCCTAAAATTAGTCAAAAAAGGTAAATTTACTATCCTTGATAATGGTTATCAAAGTTATGCTCCGGTATTTGGCAAACGTAATTGGAAATTAATAATTCCCGGTCTACTAAACTATAAATTATCCGGAGGAAATGAAGTTATTGCTCATCATGAGTATGTGGTTACTGAGTTAGGTAAAGTTGGTAATCAATTTGATAGTTTAGGTTATATTGGCGTCAATACTTATCAAAGAAAATATTTTGATAATGGTAACTTTTTAGAATACTTTGGAACACCCTATGGTTTCAATAAATTGGGAGTAGAAAAAATTGGAGAGTTAGAGTATGTCACTAGGAGAGTGTTGTTAAATATTGATGCTTATTGAGGATTTGAAAGTTTACCAATTCCCCAAGGTAATGGTAATAATTCCTGGATCATTATTACCATTAATCATAATTAAAGGAGCAATAAAAAAAAGCAAAAAATAGCTCGAATAAAATAATAGAATATAGTTATTTTTTACACAGGTAATAGTAATTACTGGGGAAAAGAATGGGATAGTCTGATTCCTTAAAAAAAAGCCAAAAATAGTCAAATATTTAATTATGGAAGGCTTAGACCTGATATTAATAGCCGTCGTTATTTATCTACCTTAAAAATAGTGATGGTAGGGTCAGATATTTGGGGAACTGAAGCTATTTCTGCTGAAGACTTAAATCGACCTTTTGACTTTCATATAGAATGTGGTTAAACACGGGATTATTAATTTTAATGACTTGGATATTAGTCAATTAATAGAGGATAAAGTTGGCAAATTTATCTTTGTTTTTGTACTTCTAACAATGAAAGAGGTAACAGGTTCACCAGGTAATTATATTACTATTTATTA
>JAGGDU010000231.1:59175-74191 GCA_018457135.1 Trichodesmium erythraeum GBRTRLIN201
TTCTAACAATGAAAGAGGTAACAGGTTCACCAGGTAATTATATTACTATTTATTAATGGAAGGCTTAGACCTGATATTAATAGCCGTCGTTATTTATCTACCTTAAAAATAGTGATGGTAGGGTCAGATATTTGGGGAACTGAAGCTATTTCTGCTGAAGACTTAAATCGACCTTTTGACTTTCATATAGAATGTGGTTAAACACGGGATTATTAATTTTAATGACTTGGATATTAGTCAATTAATAGAGGATAAAGTTGGCAAATTTATCTTTGTTTTTGTACTTCTAACAATGAAAGAGGTAACAGGTTCACCAGGTAATTATATTACTATTTATTAGTAGCTGTACCAGAAATATTTTGTGTCTTTAATTATTAGTATTTGGTCTACAGGTATTATTTTGTAAGGAAGTAATACTATACCTCGACTGAGGGAAAATTAAAATTTATCCTCAAAGCTAAAATTTACTTGTTAATAGCTGAATTCTTATCTTTTATGCCGAGGATAATAATTTTTTGTGACAAATTTAGACACGTTAGAGACAAGCTTCCTATCTTTAAAGTTAAGCTATTTAATTCATTAAAAGATTTAGCAAAAGTAGAAAGGCTAATTAGTAGATATCAAGAAATAGATCAGATTCATGGATACTGCTCTGACGAGAATAATTACTGCCTTTGGAGGATAAAAGTTTGAAAATAAAAATTATCCCTATATTCAAAATTAGGATAGACAGTTCATAAATCAGGGTAAATAAAGAGTCTGAAAAAAACTTGGTGTTTTATTAGTAGTAAAGTGTTATATTAGTAAGATGTTATACTCAGAAATATTTTTGCCATAAATCAAAGAAAATTTGTTAATATAAAACAAGTAAGTTGCTTGAAGAACGTAATTTTTAATGAAGATAAACCGCAAATAAAAGAGTTACAAAAAAGTCTAAACATTTCACTTTTGTACATAATAATCATGAATGTTTACTGAGGTTTTACTTTCAAATAAATAAAACAAGGAATATATTGGTTTGAAAATAATAGGGGTAAAATTTTAAGACTCTCTACTTAAATAGACAATAAAATATATTTTCAGTAAAAATTTAGGTGATAAAAAAATGATAATAAAACGACAATATTTTGTTTTAACTCTAGGAGCATAATTTTTTAGTCTCAAAAAATAGAAAAAGTTATTTTCTCTGTAAAATCCAAATAAATTAAATTCAAATTTATCAATATTAGGGTCAAAAATAAAAATTTTTTCCCGAAGTTGACTACTAATTTTGGAGAAGGAAAACCTCCTAGTTAAAAAAGGGAGTAATTAGAAAAAAATTATCCACAAAATCTCTTTGACAGACCACTAGTCAAGTCTATTCTTTTTTCAAACATTCTAAGTAGCATAACAAAGATTAACCTGTTTCAAATTAATCTGTAAATCTGTGGCAAAATTCCTGTCTTGTATTCCTATTTATGTTAGCAAAAAAAAAATCAGAAGTTAATTTTATAATCCTCACAATTATCACAATTCTACTACCTGCTTTTTATGTACTTTTTATGATATCAAAGGCGGGAGAATTACTAAATTTCGATTATTGGTGGATGATTAAAAATATCTATTCTATAGATGGTTTCTCCACTAATATTTTTGACTGGATCTTTCGGGCAAATGAACATTTTGTCTTAATTCCTGCCATAATTTATGCCCTGAATATTGTTATTACTAAAGGTTCCAATATTGGGTTATGTCTAACTACATTTTTCCTAGCTTGTGTTCAGGGAATTTTATTAAAAATCTTAGTACCTAATACTCTCAAAAAACATCGTCCGATACTTTTCTTACTAATTTTATTTATCTCAGTTTTTAACTTTACCCCTGCTGCTGCTCATAACTGGATGCGCGGATATAGTGGAGTACATTGGGTAATTGCTAATTTATTTGTCATTGCCTCAATTTTTTGCGTCAAAAAATTACTAGAATCTCAACAAAATAGATTTGCTATTACTAGTATAACCTTGGGAATTTTAGGATGTATTAGTTATAGTACCGCTCTAGGAATTTGGCCTATATTATGTGGAGTTGCCATTCTATATAAATTGCCAAAAAAGTTGACTTTCTCTTATCTATTTTTTTCTGTTTTAGTAATAGGTATTTATTTTATCACCTACACAACACCCTCTCATCATCCCTCATTATCTAAACTGAATTTTCTTGATATAGTTACTTACATTCCTATTTATTTAGGAGCAATTTTTACTCATAATATTTCCCTGGCTTTGGCAATAGGTTGGGTAGGATTAGTTTTAGCAGGAATATTTTTAATTTATTGGTTATTTATAATTTATCCTCAAGATTGGTTGCCCTGGTTATCAATAATAATTTATACTTTGGGTACTGCTTTGATGGCTGCTGTTAGTCGTTCTGGGTTTGGAATAGAACAAGCGATCGCTTCTCGTTACGGAACCCTACCTGCTCTATTCTGGTTAAGTCTAATTATTCTGATTTTTTTATGGTTAAAACAACAACAATTTACCCCAAGAAGACAATGGTATTTTGTTGCTCCATTAGTGGCACTTTTGACTATTTTGATTATATTAATGTATCGAGTAGGTACAGAAACTTTTAAAGAAATTGCTCATCGGGCAACTTTTCAACCTTTAGTAGCATTATCCTTACAAATAGGAGTTTTAGATCCGACTTTAATTCAAGAGAAAGTTGGTAACCGACCTGCTGCTTTTTTAGGGTTAGTAGATGCTTTGAAATCTGATAGTTTAGTACCTTTTAATCGAGATATAAAAAAGGATAATTTTTGTGCTAATTTGGATGAGAAAATTAATTCTAATTTATTAACTGGAAAACTGCCAGAAAATTGGCAGGGATATTTTGATAATGTGACTAAATTTTCTCCAACTACAGCAAGAGTAAATGGATGGGTTAGTAAAGTTAAAAGTAAACTCCCCTCTTACTCTTCCCAAGCTAGGAAGTCAGACCCACTATTACCTCCTTCAAACTGGGAAGTAAAAAGTCAAGAGAATGTTCAGATTAAATGTATTGCTATTTTGAATCAAGAAAATGTAGTAAAAGGTTTTGGAATGTCTGGTTTTCCTCGTGCTGATGTAGCAAATTTATTAGGAGCAGAATATGAATTTTCAGGTTGGAAAGGATATATTGAGGTCAAAAGTGAAAAGTCAAAACTCGAAAGTCAAGAGAATGTTCAAATCTCAGCCAAGGAAATTCTAACAGCTTATGTTAAGTTGAAAAATCGTCAAGATTGGATAGCTTTAACAAATAAACATAGTTTTGATGGTGGTAGTGCATTATAATGGTAGTCTATTGTAATTATTTTGGTTAGCTACAACAATACTGGGAGTATCTGGCTCCCTTGTCTAATGTTGTTAATCCTGATTTTCAATTACTAGAACAATCCTAAATAGAAAAATTTATGCTTATGTCATAGTATTTTTTTCACAAATAATTTACGGTTTATATACGCATAACTACCGTTTTAATAAGTATAAAAAGTCGTCAATATAGTTTTGAAAATTATAATTTAAGATTGAATAATAGACTTTTACGAAAATCAAAAATAAAATTAACTATGAACCAGAAATTATTAATTAATTCTCTGTATTTCCTATTACCAATTCCCTCTTATTTATTTTATGGAGATATTTAATATATACCTCAGTTTTGTAATTCCTGTTTATAATGAAGAAGTTACAATCAAACCCTTGTTTGAGAGAATTTTGGATGTAATGAATTTAGGAAAAATTGATAATTATGAAATCATTTTTGTGGATGATGGTAGTAGCGATCGCTCTTGGATAGAGATTAATAAATTAATCAAAAAACACCCCCGTCAAGTCAAAGGAATTAGATTAAGAAGAAACTTTGGTAAATCTTCTGCTTTATCTGCTGGATTTAAAAAAACTAGAGGAAATATTATCTTTACTTTAGACGCAGACTTACAAGATGATCCTGCGGAAATACCTAAATTTTTGGAAAAGTTAGAGTCAGGATATGATTTAGTTTCTGGATGGCGAAAACATCGTAATGACCCTCTTTCTAAAACATTACCCTCGAAATTATTTAATGGAGTTACATCGGTTTTAACTGGAGTCAAATTACATGATTTTAATTGTGGCTTAAAAGCTTATAAAAAAGAGGTATTAGATTGTATAAAGGTCTATGGAGAATTACATCGTTATATTCCGGTATTAGCTCATAGTTTAGGATTTAAAATTACTGAAGTAGTTGTAGAACATCATAGTCGTACAAAGGGTAAATCCAAGTATGGTTTAGAACGTTATACTCGTGGATTTATTGATCTATTAACAGTTTTAGTAACTACTTATTATTTACATAAACCAGGTCATTTGTTTGGTAGTTTAGGATTATTATTTGGTGTTATAGGAATGACATCTTTGGGATATTTAATTGTACTTTGGTTTATGGAGATTCGACCGATAGGTAATCGCCCTTTATTTTTATTTGGAATTTTGTGTATTATTCTTTCTGTACAGTTAATATCTTTAGGAATTTTGGCAGAATTAATTACTAAAAATGTAGATGATAATTATGTGGATAAACAAATTTGTGAATTTATTGAAGAAGAGTAGGTTTGAGGTGGTAGATTTTTATGATACTACCAAGTATATTAGGTTCAGTAAATAAACCTAATACTAATGTTAATATGTTTTTGTTATACTTTGTTGAGTGAAAGAGTAGAGGAGTAGAGGAGCGGGGGAGTGATAAAAAGTAAGAACAATTAGGTCTGGCTGAGTAAATATAGAATCCTGATATATCATCAGTTCCAGAGCTCTCATGCATGGAAAAAAATACCAAACAATACCCTTCAATTATTTTTGCTGACTTTGGTGTATTCATTACCTGAAGAGGGAAAAATGCAGATAATGTCTAGGTTTTAGATTTTAGATAAATAATTTACTTAATAGTATTTATTGATGTTTTATTCATCTCAAACGTCTTAGTTATTAGATTTTAGATAAATAATCTACTTAGGGTTTTTTCAATAAATAACGTTAGTTGAAAAAGTCTTTTTAAAGAGTAGGAGACCCACCCCCAACCGCAACGAGGACTTAAAATAGGTAAAGAAGTTGCATATAAAGTTCGTATAAACGAACAAAGAATTTATAGAGTAAGTAGTCGGATATATTTGTCCCTTGATTTTTCAGCCATGGTCAATCCAAAATACTAGTATGGGTCAGCTCTGTGGACTAAAAACCTAGCACTTTTTTTAAACCCAAAAGGCCTAGACCTAAAGCTAAAACCAGTCAATGCTTTGATACTTAATTTGATTTAGTAAGTAGCTAGACAGAGGGAAATTCTGGGAATAACTATTGCGAGCTTTGGCTTACAGCTATCTCAAAGTTAGAAACTTTCTCAAAACAACTATAAATGCTGTAAGCCAATTCTTATAATACTTTCAGCCTTTAAAGGCAATAGTTTTTTAGGAGAACTTTGTACTCTCTAGTAAGTAGGTGAACTATATATATTTAATGTGACATACTCCCACACTAAGCCGATGCTACAGTGTGGGCTTCTCGCTTCTCAGTCCCGTTACTCCATCGGACTCCACGAGCTTTAAGGACTCAATGCCCTACCGCCCTGTTTTTTATATTTGCTGCATTTACATCTCGCTCTATTGCCATACCGCAGTCCGGACAATTTGAGAATAAAAAAAAACCACAATAATATTGTCAATCAATGTCTCATTAGTTAACATCGATTGACTGTGGATTCATCTCACGCCATAGCTGAATTTGAATTAAGTAGGTCGGTGTTGAAATTTGTCGCTATGTAACAAAATGTAAATTAACCTCAAATCACCTATGTGGAGGTGCTTAAATTCAGTACACAAATCTTAATATCGCTAAATTTTTTTGCTCCCTACCTACTTAACCATTCGGCTATTGTACTACGAAAATTTCCCAAGCTACCAGTACCCCTACCACGGGTTGAGTTTAGGTAGAGAATTTCGCTAGTTGCTGTGGCAGGTAAGGTAACAGCTAGCTGAAGAATAAGTAAGGAAAATAAGGGTCTCACTGCTTTTTTATAGTCATTGGATTAATTTTTTAGTCTTGGTTTAGAAGTACCTTAGTAGGTGGGGCGTTAAAAATTATCGTTATGAAAAGGCAATGATGCTAAAGACAGAAGAAAAAAGGTTTTTCAGTATTTAGACTTTTCATTAAAGACCACTAGATATCTATAGAAAATGTTCACCTTTACCCCGCCGTTAAAAATAAAAACCTTCGTTTTATTCAGAAATGAGAATTTTATTATCTATAGAAGTTAAATTACTTAACTGGAATCTAAAAAAAATAGGTTAGAAATAATTTAAAAACCTTATAGAGTAATATTTTTACATTAAATAAAAATTACCTTTAAGTTCCCTAGAATCTGATATTAGGAAAAAAAAATATGGGGTTTAAATTTCTATTTCTGTAACTATTATTTCTAACTTATTTGCAGTCTAATTTACTACAAAGAAACTCAAGTAGTTTGTCAGGGCAAGCTCATCTAAAATTTTATTGACAAATCAATATTTTTATTACCTGCTTACAATACAAGCTTTTCAAGAAATTATAAATATCACATAATTTTCATATTATCAGTTTTTGCGACTTAACAATTGGAATGTATTTTTGTCACTAAATTAATATAAAAATCTGTTAGTAAAACCTACCTCATCAGAAAAGATACTATTTTTCAATGATTGTTAAGATGAGCTGAACCTGATTAGTTTATAAACATTTTGTAAGAATCTATAACAGAAATTACTCTTCTTAATTAAATATAGGCGACCAAGGTTCAACAATAGGCAATTCTCACTTAGTAAATAGTTTAGGAATAGTCAACTTATCTTGATTATTAAAATCATTTTTTTCACCATTGGAGGGATAAACTACAACTATTTCCTCATCTGGGAATATCAAAATTTCTACTTGTATTCCTAGTTATAAATACTTCTTAATTTTCTCTTTTCAAGGTTTAATTCTGTCACTTTGAGATTTAATTGTCACTACTAAATCTGGCACCAATTCCCCAAAATAAAGAACGCTTTTTTCAGATTTTGGGCACGAACAAAAGAAACATCAGGAGCTTTGATATTAGTATCCGGAAAAATAAAAGCACTACTAGAATTAAACAAATTTCCTAGGCTACCTGGGTTAACCCAAGCATAAAAATCAGCTATTAAACTAACACTAACTTCACTAGAAACAATATCTGACAGACCCATAAATAATATCTTTCCTTCGTCTAATTATAGTTGATAATCTAAACTAGCTTGATTCAGAGCAACTTGTAATCTTTCCAAGTCTTTAACTTTGAGATTTGACATATAAATTTGTCTTAATTAAATAATTTTTTAGTAAAATTTAAGTTGTCTAGAGTGATGAGAAATAGGGTATTTTTTCATCACCCTAAATGTATAGCAATTTGACTATAGGTTGTAAGATTTTTCGTAATAATTTGCTCTATAAACTCAAAGAAAATAGGATAAAAAGACCAAACCCCTACCTTTTTTTTACAAATAATTTAGGGTTGCTATACTATAGTAATAATTATAATTATGGCTGACAAATCAAAGTTGTACTAATCATAATTTATTTGAAAAATCCCCCATTCTCCTTGTTTATCTATAACCTTTCCTTCAATATCTCCATGCCAGTTAACCCTAGTCAAAATATATCCAGCCCCATATTTTTTCGCCACACTAACTAATTCTTTTCCAGTCTGTTGTTGAAACAAAGTTTCCATGGCTCCCACCGCTAACTTATCATTCAAAGGAACACCAAAAACATCTTCCATCCGATTTTTCCATTCTCTAATTCCCCTATCAGTTTGCGGAAAATGTTTAAAGTCAACAATAACTGCTCTTTCCGAAAAAAACTGGAAATTTGACACAAATGGAGGAATTAAAATTACATCATCTTTATTGCTAATTTCCCTAAATCTTAAAGCTAGTTTTGTAACTTCATCTTGGGGAACTCTGTTAAATTTTACCTGTTGCTCAAATACCTCCAAAATTTTTCCTGGCAATGCTTCAAATAATCCTAAAATCAATACTAAAATTGTGGATAGCGCTAAACAATAAGTCATTAACTTTTTCTGAGCGATCGCTATATCAATCTCATCTAAAATAAATGGAAATATCAAAACCAAAAATAAACCAGGCATAACAAACAAACGATTAACAATTAAATCTATGGATGGATGTAAGAAGTAAAATATTAACCCTACTAACAGCATCAAAAAAATTATTAGTTTGTGGTGCCATTTCTCCAGAAAAAACAATCCCACCGATAAGATAAAAAAGCAAATGCCCTGATAAGGTATAGGCAAAATTAGAGAGATTATTAAGAGTAAAGCAATTCCTAATTTTTTTTGTTGATATAACTGATTAACCAAAATACCAACAGCAATAAATATTATCAATTGAGCAAAAGGAACAGTTCTTGCCAACTGTAACTTAGCAAATAAAGCCAAGGGGTAAACTTCCAGAAAAATATAACCTAAAAACAAAGCAAAAATTGACTCAGCAACAATTAGATAAAACTTCCATTTCTCTAAACATCTCATATTATTAGAAATGCAAAAATTTTCCCCGACCTTTTTTTCTTTTATATTTCCTATTTCTACCTCTGAAAAAGGATATCTGTAGATTTGTTTTTTCTCTGTTATTGGCTGGTGCAAGAAATATTTCGATTTGGCAATATCAATTTTATTAATACACAAACAACCACCCAGAATAAAGCATACAAAATCTAACCTACTTTTCCAATTCCAATAAGTAGGAATAATATGATGAGGATTCCTTACCCAACCATAGATAAAAACAAATTCTTCATTAGTTAATTGATCGGTACTAGTAGTGCCAGTTAATAACATAGGTAGATAAACTAAACAAGCAAAACTCAACCAAATAACTAAGGGTATAATTACCAAAAAAATCAATTCATAACGAAACCAGAAATCAATCAATTTAGTAATACTTTTAACTTTAAGTATTCTAGAGGATAGAAGTACTATAAATTGGTGTTTTACTTGTTTATAATTATATTTTTTTATAGTTTCAATTAACATAATAGGAATCATTATAATTCCAGGCAAAACACCGACCAAAAATTGTAAAATTGAAGCAATACCAAAAAATAAATAACCAATTATCCATCTTTGCTGAAAACAGAAATAAATACCCCAAACAGTAAAACTCATAGCAAATGTGGCAGGTATGGGAGTATTAGGAAAAAGTTTTAAATATCCAATTAAAGTATAAGATTTTAAACTCAGAAAAATTAAAACTGCTGCTGATAGTTTAGAAGGAGTAAAAATTTTACTTAGAGCAAATAAACCCAAAATAAAACTAATAAATGAAGTCAGATAATAAATTAAATAAGTTAGGGAAAGACTGCCAGTAATTTTGGATAGAAAATAAACCAAGTATTGATAGTAATATCTAGGAGTAAACTGCAACATTTCCTGAACGTAGTAGTCATTTATATAGAGTTCAGAATTCAACATTGATTTGATTTGAGGAACATGAGTGTAATGATTTCCTACGGGAAAAGTATATCCTCTGGCAATGAATGAACCAATAACTATAACGGTAAATAAGGATAGGGAAAAATACCAACTATATTTTTTAAACTGCCACATTTGTTATCAGACAAAGAAGAAGTAATCAGAAAAATTTATTAAATTAATATTCTTAAATTGCCTATAGCTAAATACTATTTCTATAACTTAGGACTTATAAAGAAACCAGGTTATGAAGCGAAATATCCCATAAGGCGCAAACAACAATAATTATGACAAAAAACCTGATTTCTTGTTTAAAAGCATAATACTAAGGGAGATAAATGTTTGCTATACTTTCTTGATTAAAACCCCGACCGTGGAGGGGCAGTGAGTATAGACATTGCATGCAAACACGAAGAAGAAGTTAGGGACATTGCATGAAATGTCCCTAAAAAATAGTTAAATAAGATGTAATGATCAAAAAAGTTATTGGTACCTATTTTAAATTACTAAATAGTTAAAATTTTACATAAGCTAAGTATAACATGACTTTTTCACCCTTTGTATCAGGGCATGAAGTCCGATAAAAGCTAATTTACATCTAAGCAGACATTCTCAAATTTAGTCCGTGGTGTGAATTTAACTTTTGACTTTTGCTATAATTGTCTTTTAACTAAGTACCAGGGAGAGAATTAACTGTGCATTTTTTATGAATCACCTCAACAGCTATTAAAATATCAGCAACAAATAAATTTATACACAAATAATTTATCTACCTACTTATTTACATTTTGATAATTAAAAGGATATACTAATTAATATCCTTAGCTATTACTAATTATTAACTACTTACTGACCTCTGAATCTGTATTTTTGATATGTGACTATTAATTACTGACTTAGGTAATACAAAATCTGGTTGATTTATCTGTATTTTTGATATGTGACTATTAATTACTGACTTAGGTAATACAAAATCTGGTTGATTTAGTGGTGCTTGTTTTATCTCTAAATTCGTTTAAAAGCAAAGAATTAAAGTCTTTAAATACTCTTTTACTAATGCGGATTTGAGATAAAGTAGCATGAAAGTAGCATAGATTTCTTCAAGTATATTAAGAATAGTATAGAAAAAGTTGAATGCTTTTCCCTTCAGAAAGTCCTTGCCTCAGCATAGCCCTCGCGCGCCTAAGCATCCCAGAAGCTAATCACTTTGCCGTCTGGGTCATGCAGGCTCCTTTTCAGCGAGGATATGTCCACCATGACCAGGTCTGGCCAGAAACCTTATCAAAAGCTTGGCAGACTTGGTTAGAGGTCTTCTCTCCCCAAAGTTTACCGGCTATTCCAATAGGTAATTCTCAACCGACATTAGCATCAACCCCAAATATTCATTCTGTTTCTAAATCTGGTATCAAATTAAATCTTACCAGTCGCCTAATGCAAAATCTAGGTATTAATCTCTGGCAGTGGCTATTTCAAGGAGAAATTGCTCATAGTCTCCACCAAAGTCAAGGTATTGCGATTGGCCAAGAGCTGCCCTTACGGGTAAGGTTAGATATTCGGGAACCTGAATTAATTGCTCTACCCTGGGAAATTATGCAACCAGGAGTGGCTTTACCCGCTTTTTCCCTAAGTCAGGAAATTTTGTTCAGCCGTACCACCAGTGATGTTAACCCCTTACGCAACCAAGCACCTTCCCAATGCCTAAATATTTTGTTGGTAATTGGGGAAAGTAGCCCTAAGGGAAAATCTTCTACAGGTAATGGCCATAAATCTCTAGTTCTATCCAAATTAAAACTTGAGGAAGAAGTTGCCCAATTAATTGAGGTTTTGAAGGCTCGCAACATCACAAACTCAAATATACCTAGAGTTAATCCTACTATTCCTTGTAGAGTGGATACACTAATTCAGCCCACTCCCAAAGAATTAACTTCCTATCTAGATAAAAAAACTTATAATGTAGTTTTTTATGCTGGTCACGGTATACCAGGTCCAGATGGAGGTTGGTTATTTTTAGCGCCTGATACAACCCTCAATGGTACTGAGTTAGCACAAATTTTAGTGCGCAATGGAGTAAGGTTGGCAGTATTCAATGCTTGCTGGGGAGCACAACCTGCTACAGAGCGTCTATCTTCTGGTGAGGTACAGGCAATACCACGCAGTAGTCTGGCAGAAGTATTAATCCATCATGGAGTACCTGCGGTTTTAGGGATGCGAGATGAAATTGCTGATCGAGAAGCTTTAAGTTTTATTCAAGTTTTTGCTCAAAGTTTGACGGAGGGAATGTTGATAGATCAGGCAGTAGTAATCGCAAGACAGCAGTTATTAACTCTTTATAGGTTTAATAAGCCAGCTTGGACTTTGCCAGTATTGTATATGCACCCGGAGTTCAATGGTCAATTAGTTCAAGTATTTGATGAATTAGTAACTCAACTACCTACTAACTCTCAGACTTGGATTAACGGTTACACTTCTAAAGCTTTTTTACGTTCTCAAGATGATAATAATCAAGTTTGGCCAATTTTGATTGATCCAATCGCTGTTGGACGTTCTCAGGAAAATGATGTGGTGATTTGGGAGCGGTGGGTTTCCCAAAAACACGCGGAAATTTTTTGTCGCTGCTTGCCGAATGAAGAACTTGAACCTACTTATTTTTTACGAGATATTTCTCGTTTTGGGACTTTGATTTATCGGTCTGGTACTTGGCAAAGAATACATCGTGATCAGCTTGTTATAAAATCAGGAACACTGTTAAAATTTGGCAGTTCTCAAGGTCAAGTTTTTGAGTTTGTGATTGAAACAACAGAAGACCTAAGTTAGTTAATCAAAATGAGATTACGGAACTAACTAAGTTGTTGTTGTAGCTTATGTCAGTAGGAAGTAAAAATATTGCTAATTATTCTGAATTCAGCTATGCCTACTATAGAATAGAAGATTCTTATATGTACCCAGGAATAAAATTATGAATAATCAGCCTTCTCGTTCTGAATTTTCTCCTAATAATGCCTCTAGTGAGATAGAGTTAGATTTATTAAGTGCGATAGTTCTTGAAGATCTTGCTTATCCTTGGAATCCCAAAGCACCAGAGTCAGATGCTTATTTTAATTCTCTTGAACAAAAGTTACCTTTATCTGATTTACTTAATGATGTGGAAATGACTTCTACTTGCCAAAATTTTTATAGTCAAACTGACAAACTTTGGATAATTATTGATACTCAGAATGCTTTATATAAAAAGTTTGCAGGTTTTGCTCCTAAGAATTTTCTTAAGAAGTTAGTCAAGATTGCAATTAATGTTGTCGATCAGGTAAATCGTTTAGGTTCTACTTTATCTCTTTCAGACCAATTGGTACATTGTGTTAGCGAAGTTTTACCAGGTTGGGATTTGGAAGATTTGGAAGTAATGGCCCGTCCTCTTGCTTATTCTATGCGTGGTGAAAAAAATGATACAGTGGAAAATATTTTAGCAACAATGGAATCTGTTGAGTGGCATGATTTATCTGAAGTTGAACAAGCAAGGTTGAGTTTAGCGATCGCGCTTTATGCTATATCTCAAGTCAGTAGTTAATTTTTCTATTCGTAAGTTCTATATCATCATTGTCTATAGTGGTTTTCAGTTTTTTAACATACCCGCCTTTAATTTCTATCTCAACTACCTGGTTACTAAGAGATTAAAGGCTTAAATTGTTTTCGCCCTTTCATCAAAAAAGATAGCTATAGTAAAAACGAAGTAGAAATTCTTTATTTGATTTTCTTATATATAGCATTTATCATGGTCGTAAGGTACACTAGGAGGGCTAATTTTTATAGCGATCGCGAAACTGATGAAACTTTATTCTATAGACTTTATAAAAAAAATTGTAGAAATTTGTGGCTCCGGAAAAAATGTCTATAAGAAAGCTGGCTTATAGGTTTGGAGTGAGCCAAAATTTTATTCAAACCTTAAGCAAAAAATATCAAGAAACTGAAAATATTAAACCTTTACCTCAAGAAGAAAGTTATCCTTCTAAGCTCAATGGTGAAGAATTAGTTATCTTAGTAGAAATAAGGGATAAAAATAATGATTCAACTAATGAGAAGTTATAGGAGTTTTACTTTTTATAAAGCCTTAAGGAACAACTGCTATCCTATTAATGAAGCTATAAGTCCTGGTTAATATTCAGTATAATTTGCTTAAATATTTCCTCAAAATGTCTGATAAATCTGCAAATATTATCCACTTCAGTTTTGATTTTATTCCTGACTATAACCTTTCTATCGGGTTAAATTCTGAACAATAAATTAGTGTAAATATGAAAACAATATTATCAGAAATTATTAAGTTTAATGATTAATAACATCTAGCATTATCTACTTGAATTATATGTAAATAATTAGGGTGATTTTGGGAAAATATCTCCTAAAATATTTCCCAAGAAAAATTATCTCATTACTAAACTCATATAAAAAACTTTCTCCTAAATTTGGTTCAATTTAATCTATATAAATACAAATATTTATACTGCCATTTTTGAGTTTTTTTACCCTTGATTCTTTTAATAGTTATTACTTTTCCCGTAATAATTTTTCATCCTATTCTAGTTTTATCACTACACCATGACCTAGTTTTTTTCCATAATTTTTTCCTGGAACTTAAATTTTTTAATAACTTTTTCTGGCAGTTATGGCATTTTTTTTACTTTTCAAAATCTGTTAAATTTCGTTTAATAATCACTGGATGATATACTTTTTTTTTGCCTTTAAGTGCTCATAAACATACCTGTATACTGTTGAGTATACTAGATTAATATCACACAATGCTTTCCACCATATTTGTATTTTATTATAACTATTAAAACCCTCTAATTCTTCTAGTTCAGCTCTAAGTTTATTGTCTAATATGGGTGATATTTTTTTCGGTTTACTAACAATTTTTCTATTGTTCAATAAGTCTTCTATGCTAAATTTTATGTGGGTAGCAAACCATTGTGATAAATTTGTACGATGACGTCCTAATAACATTGATATATATTCAATAGTATCTGCTGCTCCTATTAAGTGCCAATACAATGCTTGTACCTTTGAAAAGAGAAACAATTGTTGTCTGTCAGGATAATATTTCTTGGAGTTCTTTGGATGATTCCAGAATATCTAGTTTAACAAGACACGCCATATTATTCACTGTTTTCATGTTCATTAAAGTATAGCATTATTTTTGATAAATGTTATTACTGGAACTAGCTACAGGAGTAAAAGTAGGAAAAATTACAATTTTTGGATAACTGAAAAGTTAGGCTATAGTCTCAAAAAAAAATATTGTATGCAGCTAAAAAAGAATAGGAAAAATTACAATTTTTGGATAACTGAAAAGTTAGACTATAGTCTCAAAAAAAAATATTGTATGCAGCTAAAAAAGAATAGGAAAAATTACAATTTTTGGATAACTGAAAAGTTAGACTATAGTCTCAAAAAAAAATATTGTATGCAGCTAAAAAAGAATAGGAAAAATTAC
>JAGGDU010000232.1:0-26887 GCA_018457135.1 Trichodesmium erythraeum GBRTRLIN201
TGGTATAGCATTTAGTCCCGATGGAGAGACTATTGCAACTGCTGGTGGTGACAAAACAGTGAAGTTGTGGAACCGTCAGGGGAAATTATTGCAGACTCTCAGCGGCCATGAGAATTCGGTCTATGGTATAGCATTTAGTCCCGATGGAGAGACTATTGCAACTGCTGGTGGTGACAAAACAGTGAAGTTGTGGAACGGTCAGGGGAAATTATTGCAGACTCTCACCGGCCATGAGAATGGGGTCAATGGTATAGCATTTAGTCCCGATGGAGAGACTATTGCAACTGCCAGTCATGACAAAACAGTGAAGTTGTGGAACCGTCAGGGGAAATTATTGCAGACTCTCACCGGCCATAAGAATTGGGTCTTGGGTATAGCATTTAGTCCCGATGGAGAGACTATTGCTTCTGCAAGTCGTGACAAAACAGTGAAGTTGTGGAACCGTGAGGGGAATTTATTGCAGACTCTCACCAGCCATGAGAAGGAGGTCCGGGGTATAGCATTTAGTCCCGATGGAAAGACTATCGCTTCTGCCAGTGGGACAACAGTGAAGTTGTGGAACCGTGAGGGGAAATTATTGCAGACTCTCACCGGCTATGAGAATTCGGTCTATGGTATAGCATTTAGTCCCGATGGAGAGACTATAGCAACTGCTAGTCGTGACAATACAGTGAAGTTGTGGAACCGTCAGGGGAAATTATTGCAGACTCTCACCGGCCATAAGAATTCGGTCTATGGTATAGCATTTAGTCCCGATGGAGAGACTATTGCTTCTGCCAGTCGTGACAATACAGTGAAGTTGTGGAACCGTCAGGGGAAATTATTGCAGACTCTCACCGGCCATGAGAGTTCGGTCGAAGCTGTAGCATTTAGTCCCGATGGAAAGACTATTGCAACTGCAAGTGCTGACAAAACAGTGAAGTTGTGGACAGGTTGGCGAATAGAAGATTTAACTAAACGTGGTTGCCAGTGGTTAAATGATTATTTGATTAGCCATCCCCAGGAGTTAGAGGAACTCGAAATTTGCCAGACTGACAAACACAAGGAATTAGCTGCTAGTAGTTGGGTAATAGAGGGAGAGAAGCTGGCAAGGGAAGGAAAGGTTAAAGAGGCAGTTGCCACATTTAAGAAAGCACTGAAATGGAACCCAGACCTCAAGCTTAACCAAAATTTCAAAGGTTTGGCAGCATCATTAGCTGAGGCAGAAAGACTGATGGAGGAAGGAACTACATTAGCAGAAGAAGAAAAAATAGAGGCGGCAGTGGAAAAATACCAACGAGCAAAAGAACTTGATAAAATAGCATTTATCCCTACTTGGCAAAATCTTGACCCAGAAGCTAAAGCTAGATATCAGGCAGTGGATGCGTTGTTGAATAAAGGGCTGACACTTGTCACGGTCGGTAAAGTTAAAGAAGCGATCGCCTCCTACCAAAAAGCAGAAAAAATCGACCCCACCCAAATTTCTGCTAGTTATTGGAATACACTTTGTCGGTATGGTAGTCTTTATAAAAAAGCTGATGGTGTTATGTTCGCCTGTGAAAAAGCAGTTGCTCTTAACCCAAAAGAGGTCAATCTTATTGATAGTCGCGGACTGGCCAGAGCATTAACAGGGGATATTGAAGGAGCGATCGCAGATTTTCAAGCCTATGTAGACTGGACAAGCAATGAAGAGAAAAAAGCACAACGACAAGAATGGATAAAAGCACTTCAGGCAGGAGAAAACCCATTTACCGATAAACTGTTGAAAGAGTTGAGGTAGTGGCGAGAAACTTTACAGACTTTAGAGCATGGGGATAATTTGAAAAGTATTATAAATAGGGCAATAGAACGATTAGATCTGCCTTCATTCAGAATCAAAAAACATTCCATATTCAATCATTGCCAAATATTTCTCAACTCTATCCCCTCCTCACCCCCTCCGTTTTCACAAGCTTAATTTCCGCCTCTGAAATATTCAACTTCAAGTATTTAGCCATTCCTCGAACAATATCACCTTGATCAATTATTCCCGCCACTGTTCCAGCAGGAGAAAGCACAGTTATTTGCTTTTGTTGATGACATTCCATCTTCTTAAGAACCTCTAATAAACTCACCTTTTCTGACACAGTAACCATATGACTTAGAGGGCAAATAATCATCCTTAAAGTTTGAGTATCCCGATAACTTTTTTCAATATAGGGAATAGCATCAGCAGAAACAAAACCAACATAACGACCCATACTAGCAGCAAAATAAGTTGAAAACTTAGAACTTTTTAAACGGTATTTCCTCAGAAACTGACTCAGAGTTAAATCTGCATCTACTACACGAAAGTTTCTAGTCATTACCTCTACAGCCTTAATATGAATTAAGGTCGACTTTAAATCAGTCATGTACTGATAAATTCTAGCATTACGCAAAGCAAACCAGCCAATTAAAGCCATCAAAAAAACATTGTAATCTCTAGTCATAAAAACTATTATCAACCCCAAACCAACCCCAAACCATCCTAAACCCTTACCCCCCTTAGCAGCCCATCTTATACCAGTAAAACGACTACCAGTTATTTTCCAAACAACCGCCTTTAATATTTGTCCCCCATCCAAAGGTAACCCAGGAATTATATTAAAAACCCCTAAAATCAAATTTATTTCTGCTACCCTATTAATTAACTCCCCAATTAAACTTGATGTTGGAAATAGTAAACTTATTACACCTAATAAAAAGAACAAAACCAAACTCACCAAAGGTCCAGCGATCGCCACCTGAAAAGCCTCTCCAGGACTCCTATAATCCCTCTCTCTTAAAGCAACTCCACCAAATAGAAACAACCTTATAGAATTAATCTTTATCCCTTGAGAAATAGTAACTAAACTATGACCCAATTCATGTAAAACTACAGAGCAAAATAGTAATATAGCAATTACCAATCCCGCACCCCAAGCCAAAAAACTCCCCCATTCCTGTTGGTAATATTGACCATGAAAATATGCTGCCAAAATTAGAATTATAAACCAGGAATAATCCAACAATAAAGAAATACCAAATAAACTTCCAATTCGCCAAC
The DNA here is from genome assembly GCA_018457135.1 of Trichodesmium erythraeum GBRTRLIN201. Classification (GTDB taxonomy): domain Bacteria; phylum Cyanobacteriota; class Cyanobacteriia; order Cyanobacteriales; family Microcoleaceae; genus Trichodesmium; species Trichodesmium erythraeum. The sequence continues at coordinate 3,047 of JAGGDU010000232.1, forward strand.
CTGCCTGCATGATATTTTTTTTGGTTTTTTATTCAAACTTTAACTCAATCTACCAAAATTTTACCAAAAAACTTAGTTTAAAGTCTCCCCCATAAGCCGATAATTCCTAGTTATTTTTATTGTAGTAAATAATCTCATTCTTCAGAAAATCTGGAAACTAGTTTTGGTAAGCAACACCCTCAAAACTCTTCAAAAGAACAACTATAATAAATCTATATTTAACTCAATCAAAAATAAAATTCAATAACACAGAAAAAAAAGACACATAGTATTTTTCATTTAGCAATTCCCCAGCCATAACTTACAGCTAAACCTTGGGCAAACAATATACAGCCCTTATCAGTACCCCGACTAAAGCCAAAGACTTGAAATACAAAAGGCACCTCTTTCCCTAGCCTTTAAAAGTAAAAACTCGAGACCTGATTTTATGCTCAATAATAACCATCAATACCTAATTAGGACATTGAAAAATTACAAGGTAAAAATAGGGAACTCTCTTAATACCAAAAGAGAATTCCCCATACCTTATCACTAAAATCAGATTATATAATTACTTATAGCATACCAGCGCTACCAAGTCCTAAAATCATTCCTGCTCCCAAAATATGCCCAAGACTGGTAGTGGCTAATAATTCTGGTACCCCAAAACCATTAAAAACTCCAGGTAAGGAGAAAGGTAAATCCGGCCCTTGTCCACGATTTTTCTCTGAAATAGCATAGTAGCCAATGACAACTGACACTAAGTTACAAGTTATCATGATAATTGCTACTTTTAGTGACCACTCTACAGAAAGAGGGTGAGATTGTAATACTAAAGTTAAGTAAGAGTGAATCAACTTCTGAACTCCTTAAATTCAAAAAAATTAAAATAACTCGCCCTTCATAGCGGTCTTTAAATCAACTTATATTTTTAAAATTATCAAGAAACTTGAGTTAAAAGCTATAATTTGTGTTAATAATTAACAGTAATTTTAAAATTTAATACAGAAGTATTAAACTTAATTAGTAGTAGGTATAATTAATGCGCATCAAAATTTGTGGAATTACAAAACTAGACCAAGGACAAGCGATCGCCGAGATAGGAGCAACAGCTCTAGGATTTATCTGTGTTCCCAAATCACCCCGCTATATTACCCCAGAAAACATCAAAAATATTATCCAGAAACTACCAATAAATATTGACAAAATAGGAGTATTTGTTAATCCTAAAATAGACTTATTATCAGAAATAATTACTAATACCCAACTAAATGGAATACAACTACATGGTGACGAATCCCCAGAATTTTGTAATCAGCTACGTCATTCAATACCAAATAATATAGAAATAATTAAAGCCCTCAGAATTAAATCTCCTCAAGACCTAAAAAAAGCAAATATTTATGAAAACTATATTGATACTTTACTTCTAGATGCTTATCATCCAGAAAAATTAGGTGGCACTGGTAAAACCTTAGACTGGAAAATCATTGAAGAATTTCATCCTACTTCTCCTTGGTTATTAGCAGGTGGTTTAACCCCAGAAAATGTAACAAAAGCAATACAAAAATTCATATTAGTCTCTCAAACTCAAATAGAATCTAATCACAAATTTAATCATAACTTTTGTGGCATAGATCTATCTAGTGGTGTAGAGACAGCACCAGGGGATAAAAACTTAGTAAAAGTCAGAAAATTATTCAGTAGTTTGGCAACACTTACGATGAAAAAGTAGAAATAATACCAAGTATTATATATAGTAAAACTTCATAGTATCTTCCTCAAATATTCATAATAAATTTTCCACCTAATTTTACAAATAAAGCTAAACCATGACTAAAAAATAGCTAAATATTCATAGTATTATTCTCTTAAAATTTGCAAAAACTAGAACTTAAACGATAATCTTATAAGAATAGAATTCTTATCAAAAATTTAACTAAAAATCAAACTAATTTAAATATAGTAACTCACCAAAAATACCCTTTAGTCAACCATCAAATATACCCAACTACATTTACAAGTAAAAAACCATCAATTATAACAGTATCCCTATAAAACCAAAACCTATCCAAATACCAAAAAATATTGATATAAAAGTAAGATAAAAAAAATTACTAGTTTTTAATTGAATTTAATCCAAGAAAATTAACGAAAAAAAATAATATCGGTAACAGCTTTCTTATGCCTTTAGTAAATCTCCATTAATGTAATTTATATAAAAATAAAAAATTGGTAATAACCAGAAATAAACAAATATTATGATAACTTTATTTAACCAATAGCCTATTTGGTTATATTCTAAAAAAAATCTAGTTATTAGCAACATAATATCAAGCAAACCTATAATTAAAAGAGGTAAATAGACAGCAATAATAGTTTTGATACTTAACTGAATTCAAGTCATATAACTAATATCTGTATATCCCATCAACTGAAACAATTAAGTTTTAGGAAAATATTCTGCCATTAGCAATTAAGTTCATAACTAAATCAAGTAGCAATTATCCTTAATATCTAAAAAAAACACAGTAAAACTGACAACATATAATCTAACTTTCACTATTCACAAACAATGAAAATTTTAATCCAAACAAAAGCTAAATATTTACAGAGATAGGAAACAAAATCCTTGAACTTTAAGTCACAAGTAACTCGTAAGGATAGGGGCATCTTGAACGCCAAAGTAAAATGCCACATCAGAAAAAAATACAATCCTTAAACTTAGAATCTTTGTATATTTTTCTCCAAACCTTACTTTTTCTATAATCAAACTAATAACACCATAGGAGCATCCAAATAATATGGCAAATATTTTAGGAGATGACAATAATAACTTCTTAATAGGTTCTCCAGAACCTGACCTTATGGAAGGTTTTGGTGGAAATGACACTATTTTTGGTGAAAAAGGAGATGATACTCAAAGCGGAGGAGATGGAGTCGACGAAATTTTTGGTGGCATTGGATCTGATTCTTTAATTGGTGGTGAAGATAACGATTTTCTAAAAGCAGAAGATGGACGCGACTTAGCATTTGGAGGTCCTGGAGATGATAGTATTGAAGGTGGTCCCGGAAATGATACCCTAACAGGAGAAAATGGCAACGACTCTTTATTTGGAGAAACTGGAGATGACCTTATAATAGGTAGCCAAGGACTTGATTATATTATTGGAGGAGGAGGTAACGATACATTAAGAGGTAATCAAGGGAATGATAGTCTAGTTGGAAATGTTGATGATGATCTAATATTTGGGGACCAAGGAAACGATACTGGCAGTGGAGGTACAGGTAATGATTCTCTTTTAGGTGGTGATGGTGATGACTCTTTAGACGGAGGTAGTGGTAATGATACTATATTTGGTGAATCAGGTAACGATTCTCTATTTGGCATTATTGGCAGTGATTTTATTAATGGTAATAGGGGTAACGATCAAGTTTTTGGTGGAGAAAATGCAGATAATCTTCGTGGTGGAAAAGGTAATGATACAATATTTGGAGAACTTGAGAATGACTCTCTCTTCGGTGACTCAAACAACGACCTAGTTATTGGTGGTATTGGTGATGATACATTGTTTGGTGGAAAGAATAATGATACCCTTCAAGGTAGTGATGGTAATGACTCTTTGTTAGGGGATCTAGGCAACGATATATTATTTGGAGGTGGGGGAGAAGATACATTAACTGGTGGTGAGGGAGAAGACACTTTTGTACTACCTGGAGAACTAGGTAGTATTGATATAATTAATGATTTTAATCCCTTAGAAGATTTCTTAGCTTTAAGTGGTAATTTAACTTTTGAGGATTTAAGTTTTCAACAACAAACTGGCTTAAACTTCAGAGATACATTAATCACTATTAATAATGACAGATTATTAGCCATATTAGTAAATGTTCCAGCCTCCATAATTTCAGAGAAAGACTTCATAGATGTTAGCCAACCTTTACTTGATTTTGATTCTAAGTATACTGGCAATGAAGTTTTATAATTCTTCAGTATCATCAAGATAGTTTTCCAACAAATACCGTAATTTTAACCTACCTCCATAATTTCAGAGAAAGACTTCATAGATGTTAGCCAACCTTTACTTGATTTTGATTCTAAGTATACTGGCAATGAAGTTTTATAATTCTTCAGTATCATCAAGATAGTTTTCCAACAAATACCGTAATTTTAACCTAGGAATATAAGGCCAACCTCCCTCTGCCTCAATATCCTTAAGTAAATTGCAAAGTGACTGACGATCATCTGGTAATGTTTTTTGAAATGAACCTTCTCTGAGTTCTTTATGTAAACTTTCTAGACATCTTAGGATAGCTAATATTGCTATTGGATCGTCCTGATGATTTTCGGTTATAGCTTTTACTGAATCTGCTAATACTCCTAAATCACTGTATAATTTTTTTTTTGACTCACTTTCTATATTTCTGTTCATATTACTACTTAAGAGGAACTTGAGTAATTTAATACTATTTTGCGAGCCATTTGCTAGCAATTCACAACAAGATGAGTTTGCTGAGGGGATATCTCCCAATATGCTAGAAAGAAAACCTTTCTACAACAATTTTAGTCGAAATTCCAGGCAGTCCTTTTAAGTCGCACTTCATCTGAAGGCTAATTATAGCTTTCTGAAGTGAAATAACCATAGTTTATATTATCATAATATATCAGTAAGTCTTAGCAAATAAAAAAATTATCAGTCACTCTCCCTTTTGAATTATTAACTATAAATATATATACTCATACAAATTTAATTTACATAACTCAATTTAGGAAAAAGTAACCAACAATGTAAAATACTATTTTGGGTCAATGCAACTTAAAGATAAATCTACTCTCGCACAAGTCAATTGAGAATGTGAAGAATAACTTTATCCTATTTTATTTGTCCTGACTCTCCCATAAAATCTAAAATCTAAAACAAATCATTGATACTGCATCAACTATAGAACGCAGTAGCAATGTCAAATATTGAATATTGAATTTTGAGGTTAACAATGAAGTATCGCACTTTAATTGCTCTACTATTAGCTGTGTGTTTGAGTGTTTTAACTGCCTGTTCAGAAACCCCTGATAGCAATAAACCACTTACTTATGAAGACATTGTAAATACTGGCTTGGCCAACAACTGTCCAGAATTACCAGAAACTGCTCGTGGTTTTATTGCCATTGACCAAAGTCAATCTTATACCTTAACAGATTTGTGTTTGAAGCCAACGACCTATTTCGTTAAGGAAGAACCAACTAATAAACGCCAAAAAGCAGAGTTTATTCAAGGAAAAAAATTAACTCGTTACACTTCTACCTTAGATCAAATAACAGGTGAACTCGTTTTTAATGAAGATAATTCTTTGACATTTAACGAACAATATGGTATTGATTTTCAACCTATAACTATTCTTTTACCAGGTGGAGAAGAAGTACCGTTTCTATTTACTGTCAAAGGACTTAGTGCTAAGAGCCAGCCTAATATTACTGCTATCAATACTTCTACTGATTTTCAGGGACTATACAATGTTCCTTCCTACCGAGGCTCTAGTTTCTTAGACCCTAAAGGTCGTGGTGTCACTTCAGGATATGATAATGCAGTAGCTTTGCCAGCTAGTTCAGATTCTCAAGGGCTTGTTAAAGCCAATGTTAAGTCGGCAGAGACTCTTCTCAAAGCTGGTGAAATGTCCCTTCAAATTACTAAAGTAGACGGCGAAACAGGTGAAGTTGTTGGTATATTTGAGGCCATTCAGCCTTCTGATACAGATTTAGGAGCAAAAGAAGCTCTAGAAGTTAAAGTTCGTGGTAATTTTTACGGTCGGGTAGACACCGACACAATTTCTTAGCAACTATTTGTTAAAGGAATATTAAATTTTTGGTGTAGGGTGGGTAGTCTGGCAATATTATATATTCTCGATCCCCAACTATTAACTTTCTGCCCTAGCCCAACAAAATTAAGAACTCTAGCTGTCTTAATCTTTACTTGTGTATTTACTATATTAGGCTGATTAACATATTGCCCCGACATAATATTTAATTTGTCGGGGTGAATAATAATCACTTAATGATATAAAATTATATTAGAATTATAAATATCAAAATCTGTCTTAGAAGTATATCAAATAACTAACACCAAGTAGAATTCTTAATACTATCAAAGGTGTTCTGGGTTTTTGATTTTCTTATGATATTTCCTTGAGAACATTTTCCGGGTAAAGATTTTCTTTACCAGTCAGGTAACATAATCAATTGCTAGCGGGTTAATATGTGCACTACGATACAATATTTTCACCATTTACCCAATACGTCATTTGTTTGCTCATCTGCCGTCTAATATAATGAGTAATGATACAAATTCATTACAAATACTCTAAAACTGAAAAGCATAAGTTTAGACATCCTCCCCACCCGGATGTCAAGTTCTTGAGAAAGTTCTTGTTTAGCCAAAGCAACTCGGTGCTTTAAAGTTTTCACATAAACTCCCCCTTACCTATCAGTTAGTCTATTTCTAGCTTGACTTTAGTCAAACCCCTTAGCTAGTAAGTCAGTTTTTTTTCCAGGAATGCCCCGCGACTAAACTAATTAATTAGTATTTACTATTAAGATATACATTCAAAAAAAACAACTAGAAAAACAACTAGTTACCCAATGGAGGGGCAAAGCTAGAAACCAAACTTTTTTAATAAAAGCTCCAAATAAGCATCATTAACTAAAGCTATGATTATCTAGTTGTGTTTGATATCACAGTCTAATGCTCCTTGTTTCACAGCATTTATTTGATAAATCTATTAATATAATATATATGCAATCTACGATAAGCGGTAGATTGTATAAACGATAATATATCTATGTCTACCAACATCACTCAAGAACTAAAAAGTGAAACCATAAAACTGTTACAGCAATATCAACAGTTTCCTTCTTATGAACTTCGGAACAAATTAGTTCAACTTAATGTTGGACTTGTAAGAAAAGAAGCTTATCATTGGTTAAATAAATGTAGCGAAACTTATGATGATTTACTCCAAGTCGGATATATTGGATTAATTCTAGCAATTGAACGATTTGATGTTTCTAAGGCACGAGCCTTCAGTTCTTTTGCTACTCCTTATATCAGAGGAGAAATTAAGCATTATTTAAGAGATAAAAGCCCTTCTGTACGCATCCCCAGAAATTGGTTAGCTATAGATCGGCAGGCCACGAAAGTGATACAAGACCTGAGAATGAAGTTCCAGCGAAAACCTACAGATCAAGAAGTAGCTTCTGCTCTAGGTATTTCTTTAGACCAGTGGCATAAAATTCAAATGGCCTGTCGTAACCTTGCTCCTCTGAGTTTAGATGCTCCAGTTCAAGATCAAGCTTATGGATCTACTAGTTTGGGAGAATTAGTCCCGGATAGTCAGTATCGTAGTTTTCAGTTAGCTCAAGAAGACCAAATTCGTTTACAGCAAGCATTGTCTAAATTGGAGGAGAGCACTCGTAAGGTTTTGGAGTTTGTTTTTCTCTGTGACTTGACTCAAAAGGAAACAGCCGAGCGAATGGGAATTAGTGCTGTTACTGTATCTCGGAGAGTCAAAAATGGCTTAAAATGTCTGCAAAAGATAATGCAATAGCACTTAATGGATTAATTCCAGAATGATACTACTAATTAGCAAATAATATTTATTAGCTTATTTAATTATTTTTGGATTTTCTATCATTCCCTAACTCTTAATAGTATAAACCTTTCCCACATCTAGTAATTGGGTAAGTTGAATTTTTGATAATATTCTAATATGATTTAGTTAAGAATTTTTTTAGCACTTGGTGTAATCTCAAAAGCTCATAATCATGCTTCCATACTATAATAGTTTTAATTTTATACTAACTCCCATACATTAATACTAAACTGGGGCAGCGCTTCAGAAATTTAAGTAATTAATACAAAGAGAATAACCTTCCTTATCCCTGCTCCCTATCGTTAATGTTAATTCTTCTTCTGTATTTTGTAGCAATATTCAATTATTTCGCTCCTACCACCGAACTTAGCTAAGTAGAAAAGTTCTAATTTTAGAGAAATGTTATCATCTAAACCTTATTTGGTTATATTCCAGTCTTGATTAAAAGCCATATATTATATTTTGGCTTTCATCTACTGTGTTCAAGCTATTGAGGATGCTAAATCTGTATTTTTCCTAATATATAAATTATTATAACATTTACTTGACATAATAATAACTATAGTTTTTCAAAAAAACCAAAAAGTCGTCCAAGAAGGACGAGGCTTTTAACCCAATTTTTTGGTAAATTCAGATGACTTCTTTTGAGGAAATTTATCAATTTTTCCAAAGTCCCCCTCCATTCTATCTAAATAAAGAACTAGCAGTATGCTATGTCCTATTTATACTATTGCAAAGAGACTCTTATGGAACCGAATTGATTGGCCAAGTAAAAAGAGACTATCCTATTTATCGACTTTCCGATACTGTGTTGTATAGTGCTCTAAAATTTCTGGAAGACCAAGGTATAGTTATTGGCTATTGGAAAAAAGTGGGAGGAAGAGGACGTCCACGGAAAATGTATCAACTTATTCCTCAGTGGCGACCCCAAGCTATAAATTTAGCAAGACTTTGGTCTGAATATACTAATCATCCTCATATTCGGCCTCAAATTTAACCACCCATTTTGTAAAAAAAGCTGATGATAATAATATCAAGTGAGAGCAATTTTACTGCTGATTTTGGGAAAAAAATTAAAGCTTTAATTTTTTTGTACCAACTTTTCACATATTGAAAATATACCTATACGGTCTAACTGTAGTTGAGCACAAAGCAGGTAATATTTTTTTTAAAGTTATAAATATTTGTAAAAAAGAATAGATAAAAAACAATTAAAATCTAAAATTGCATGAATAATACAGCTCTAATATCATCATTTATACTGACATTTTTATCTAGTATTGGTCTGATTTTTTTTATTAAGGCATCAGTCAAACCTAGAACTAAAAATCTGAAATTGATAGCTGAACAAGAAGCAGACTTACTTTTAAAGCAACTCAAAGAATATTTTAGCGATCGCGCATACCGAATTATTGATGTTAATGCAGCTAATAATCAACTTACTTTTGAAGGAATAGTTCGTCCTAGTTGGTTCTTGGCATTTTTTTTAACACTATTAGCCGCACTAGGAGCTTTATGTTTTGGGCTTGCTATATCAATGTTGGTTCCTGAATCTAGTAAATACCTTCTATGGCTAGTTTTAGTATCACCTTTAGCCGGTATTTTTTATTGGCAAAAGTCTAAACGTCCAGAAAAAGTCGAACTAAAGCTCGAAGGAATATTGACTGAGGGTTCTCAAACCAAAAGTTTACTTTCAATAACAGGTCATAGGGATGAATTAGCAGCTTTACAAACAGCCTTAAGCTTGAAAGGATACCAATAATCAATCTAAAAGTAATATCAAGCTGATTAACTTTGGCCTATTTTGTGACAAAAACTAACAAAGATCAAGACTTACAGTAAATCTAACTAAAACTCGTACTTTGTGTTTAAATAGTCAGTATAGCTGATTTTTTTCAAGTCAATTATTTTGGTTGCAATAGTTGGTTGCAATAGGTCGAGATGAGAGGCCAGTTACAATTTCTATTGCTTGGTAGGCAAATAAAGAGATTTGAAAATTTAGTCTGCCTAGGGTAAAGGCTTGAATAACCGGGTGAGGTAAACTTGATACTATTCTTAAAGGAGTTTAAATATACGGTTACTCAAAAAAGTTTTATTTCCTTGTTGCTAAAATTCCTAATGCCCTATTGTTAGGTTTGCACCATAGGCCATATAGTAACAACTAAACATCAACTCGTGAAGCTGGTCTAAATAGGGTCAAAGTTTTGATCCATCAAATAAGTGAGACTTCTAGCAGAGGTTGAAAAGTATACAAACAGGAAAGAATTTATTTCAAGTTCAAAAGGCAATGACAACAAACAAAATAATGAGCAACTGTTATACCTACATAACCACGGTCAAAAATCTGCCCTAAATAAGAAAGAATATCCCAAACCAAAAATTAAAGGAACTATCTCAAGAGTATTTATGGGTAGACAATATGTTAATATGAAGAAATGAATGTAGCCTTTAGTTTGAACTTTTAGGAGAGTAGATATGATCAGGTAAAAGTATTACCTACGTTTCTGAAGACTAGTTGTGTTGGATAAGCTAGCTGATTAAGCTTAACACAGAATGGTTTGAATATTATACTAAGTTGGACAGAATTGTTTTTGTTGCGGTACATCCACATTTTACGTCTTTACGTCTCAAGAATGTTCAAATTGTGGTCAAATACATTGGGATCATGATCTGGAGGGAACTCACGAATTTATAAACTACGATTATAAACCTGATAGAGAGCATAATGCAGCAAGGAAAATTTTAACTAAACGGCTAGAAATGTATTGTTAAAAAATGTTATCAAAACTATATAGGTAGTTTTTTTTTGGTAAGCTATAGTTATAAGAAATAACTAAGATATTTTTAAAGTATTAAGTTAAAGATTTAGGCGAAAGAAGATATATTGGTGCTACTATGATATGTCAATCTTTCCCAATAATGAATTTTAGATATGTAGGAATTAAAAAAAGACCATTATAAGTAATATTTACAAGTTATTTCATTTACTTGTATTTAAATACTAATCAAACACATTAATTGCATAAATTTATTGGCTACCACAGATTTGTAGTAAAGTCAGTAAATTATTAGCGGTTTAGTTGATAGTAACTGGTAACAAGCATTACTCTATAAATCTATTTTAAGTTTGAATTTTTATATTTTTTTATCTATAATATGATATTTGTCAGTTCCTTTTTTTGAAAATTTATATACGGTTCTTTGTAGTTAAATATCTGTAATAAATATAACTCAATTTTAATTATGTATCATATCATCCTTTGATTGTTTAGTCAATCTGTATCAGGAATTAACTAGTTACAGATATTGAGGTAAATCGTAATTACTCTCGCCTGAATTCTTATAGCTTAAGTTTATTTGTATATTGAAGCTTAATTTTTGTCTCAAGTAATTAATCCTCTTTTTTCAGATGCAGATAAGTAAAGCTAAACCTTTCAGTAGATATTTATGTTGTTCATTGTTAAAAAATGTTATTAAAACATTATCGGTAGTTTATTTTGGTAAGCTATAAAAATAACTAAGAGTTTAAGTCCATTGGCAGATGGAAACTTAAAATCTTAGTTCATTGAACCTTCTCAGGCAATAATATATTGAACTATATACTACTAAGTTAAACAAGCTTGGAATGGTTAGTTTATTATTATTCTCTTGCTTAATTTAATTAGAATTTGGTGCTTGTTGCTAGTAACTCAAAAAAAACTTACTAGCTTACCCATAAAAAAACGTTTAATATAATACAAGGCCTTTAAACTTGAGTTATAGTTGAAGTAGAACTAAGTACCTGTTTTTTATCAGGTGTTTGAAGTTCTATCAAAACTTTTAAGCTAGGAAACAAGAAATGATTTTCTTCAACATACTGGGCTCCAAATAAACCTTTTTCGGCCCAGAAGTACCTATCAGTAGTATGCTCATTTCTTCTAACTAGAAGTACAGCAGGTGGGACAATACCTTGTGAATGGATAAACTTGCGAGCTGCAGTCACTGGTTTATCTTCACCACTTTCTATACTATACTGAGCAACTTGCTCAAGTATCCTGCGTCCTTCTTGTCTTCGACGACTTTTACGCTTACGTCTTCTAGCCAATTTCCTTACCTCCTGTGTTACCCGATGAGTGTAGTTATGGCTACCAAATTTGATAAAATTATATAAATTATAACAGAAAAACTCAAGTGTTTTTAATATTTTGATACAAAATATAAGCTGCGTTATCTAAAATCTAAAAAATACTGATATAACCGTGGAAAATACGACAAATAGCTCTAATTCTCATGCCCACAAGTACAGAATTTATTGGACTTTGTAGAACCCAGATATCTCTGGTATCTAGTTTGGGTGCAACTTTAAGTATAGTTTACTTGACAGAAAAACTGGCTGAAGGGGGTGAAGCCAAGCTAATTCCTATTATTGTATATCCAGAAATACCCCAAGATGAGAAAAAAACTTCAGTTTTAAAGGTCAACTCAGAAATACAAACACTAGATAACCTTCCAAAATTGTCAGCAGCCCCCCTAATGATGGGCAAAAATTATCCGATTTTAGAAGCAAGCAATTATACAAAAGAATCAAATTCTGGGAGTCAAAATCATCCTTGGCCAAAATGTCAAATTGTTTTACCCTTAATCCATGATGGAGTAGTTATAGGATTACTGGTAACAGCAAGAGAAGACCGACCCTGGACTCAAAAAGAAGAAACTCAAATTCAAAAAGTAGCTCATACTATTACTGTAGCCTGTATTCTAGATCAACGTTCTCAATGGTTAAAACAGCAATTTCAGCAACAACAGGAGTTGCAAGTCCAACAGTTTGATACGATGCATAATATACTGCATCAGTTAAAAAGTCCATTAACTGCCCTACGAACTTTTGGTAAGTTATTACTAAAAAAATTTTTACCAGAAGACAAAAACTGGAATATAACTAATAGTATTTTACGGGAAAGTGATCGACTTAGAGAATTAATTGAACAAATTGATGAAACTGTTGATGCTGGGAAAGAAATATTGAGTATTTCTGCTGAAAATCAGTATTTTCAAGGTGAAGAAATCATAGATGTTCATCAAGAAGCTAATCAAAAATATAAACCTCTGGGACTTTTACCTGGAGCGAATTTTTTAGAATCAGTTTTTGTACAACAAGTTTTAGAACCTTTATTAGTTTCTGCTAAAGCAATTGCTAATGAAAATAATATAGATTTACAAGTTGATTTTCCTGATAGTTTACCAACCATAAAAGCTAATTCTAAAGCTTTACGAGAAGTATTAAGTAATATTATTGATAATGCTTTAAAATATACTCCTATTCAAGGAAATATTTATATTAAGTTAGCAACTTTAGCTCCGCAAACAAGTCATCATAAATCAATTAATAGTGAAACAGAAGAAATGTTAGCTATAGCTGTTAGCGATACAGGTTATGGCATTTCAGCAAAAGATTTAGAACACTTATTTGAACGAAACTATCGAGGAGAAAAAGCTAAAACAAATATTCCAGGAACAGGATTAGGATTAGCTATTGCTCGTGATTTGATAAATGAAATGCAAGGTAAAATTCAAGTATATTCTCCTGTAGAGACTGAATGGTTACCTAGTTATTTAAAAGAGCAAGATTTAGTAATTAATGGTGGTACTACAGTTATTATATGGTTGCGTTGCGAATAATGTTAAACATTCGCCAGGTAAGTTACCTTACCCGACTCGTCTTCAAAACCGGACTTGAGACTTTAACCTCATCTGGCTCCTCTGTTAAATGTCTCAAGTCATGGGTATATCCTTCCTTATCTAATATCAACATATTGTTTACTGATATATATCCTTCAGGTAAATCCTGTAATTTTTGTTTTTGGTATATCCTATTTTCTAAGGCTGTTTTAGTATTTTGGTATAGTAGTCGAAGCAAATATTAGGAAATAATGCTCGAAAAATTATCTAGGAAAGATTATGCCTTTTCCTTATAGCTATGACTTAAGACAAAAAGTTTAAAAGGCTATTTATGTTGGGATGAGTACAACTCAAGTAAGTTCTATATTTAAGATTAGTCGTAATACCATAAATACTTGGTTACATAGAAGAAGAGAAACTGGGGATATAATAGCATTAACAGGTTATCAAAAAGGATATAATCCCAAAATACCAGACTTAGAACAATTCAGAAAATTTGCCCAGATTAATGGCAGTAAAACTCAAAAAGAAATGGCTGATGAATGGCCAGATAAGGTAAGCGATCGCACTATAAGTAAAGCCTTAAAAAAAATTGGTTATACAAGAAAAAAAAACTTACGGTTACAGAGAAAGAGATGAAGACAAAAGAAAGAAATTTCTGGCCAAAATTCGCGATAAAAGGCCGGAACAGCTAGTGTATATAGATGAATCAGGTATGGATAATAGAGAAGATTATGGTTATGGATGGAATGAATTGGGAAAAAGATATTACGATTTAAAGTCAGGAAAAAGAAGTCTAAGGGTAAGTGTTATAAGTGGTTTGTGTCAGGGAAAATTAGTTGCCCCATAACACAATTTGAAGGCTCTTGTAACCGTGTAGTTTTTGAAAAATGGTTGGCAAAAAAATTGTGGCCATAATTAAAGATAGGACAATTAGTAATATTAGACAATGGAAGTTTTCATAAATTCCCAAAAATGAGAGAATTAATAGAATCAGTGCCAAAGTGAAATTGAATATTTACCACCATATTTTCCTGACTTAAATAAAATAGAACATTATTGGTTTCCAATTAAAAACCTCCTCAGAAAGTCCGTTGGAACAAGAGAAAATTTTCGCATTGAGAGTTGATTATGCTGTTAAGTTAACATCCTAACCTTTGCTTCGATTGTGCTATAACTCCCAAGGTTAATTATTATCAAAAACTCCTCCAACAATTCTTGGATTATTTTTGGTATGATACCGAGTGTTACTGGCCTTTAACAGATTCTCCCAAACTTTCGACTGCCTTAAGGCTACACTCTGAATTTTTAGAACTTTTCAAAATCAGTTATGAAACTCAGACGATGGAGGAGACTGCATCTTAGGATACTTTTATGTTCCTGGTTGCTACTACTCGTAAGCTAGGATCAAGCTTTTTTGAATATGTACATGATCGCATTTCTCAGACCATGAATATTCCTGCTGTGGCAACTATTATTTACGTTTGCGGAGGGTGGCGTTAGCTGTATCGCTCCTTTCTTCATTCCTTTGGTTGGTCTTGGTAACTATAAATCATTGCCTACCCCATCATATTGAGTGAATACGAAGGAACAAGAGAAGATTAAAAAGGTAGAGTTGATGTATGCTATTAAGTTGACATCCTAACCTTTACTTCGATTGCTATAAATTTACTTTTGTTTAGATAAATTTTGCTATTAGATATTACTAATTGATTATGACGAAACCATAGGATAAAATCGGGCTATTGTAATAACCCAATTGAATTTGATTAAACATAGTACTAATATAGACATAGTACAGACGAACTATGAACTTCTACAAAGCTTATTAAAAACCTTTGTAAGTTCAGTTATCCTACAACCCATTCCTTTTTGGGAAGTAGGAAATATCTAGGGAGTTAGTACATCAGGAGCATCTAAATTTAAACCTCTTGCTTAATTCTTCAGCATAAATTTTACCTTTATAAGGTGGGGAAGGTAAGTCTGTGCTGTTGAAAGATAAAGATTAAGGAATAAAATTATCCTTCAACCTAGCAAGAGGTTTTTTCTTGTTTAACAAAAGTCATACCATAAGGAACGGACTTTTAAGCAAAATTTTCCTTTTTTTTATCTCTTACGATAAGGTACCATATCCAGATTAACACTACCTAGGTCTGGTGTCTTTGCTACGGGCTCTTGTACCTTAAGACTCCGTACCAAATTCAAGTATAGAGAAGGATCTCCTGCTTTAGCTTTCTTTTCTTGAGGAGTAAAGGTAAATATTTGATTTTGATACATAAATTTAGGAAAGCCTAAAACACCACGGTAGTAAGACCCATAACGAGGTGTCTTCAGATTAAAAGGTGTTTCTCCGACGCTACGCTGGGGTAGAACCCGACGACGTTGGTAGGGTACAGTTTCAAAGCCAAAGTTGTCGAGGTATTCTTCACTATCAAGCAACTTATCAATAAAACCTTCAATACCCTTGGTAGCTATAATTATAGACCAAGCAAGCTTTTCCCCTTCGTTATAAACATCACGACCTAACACTCTTTGAACGCATAACTCAACAAAGCGATAGTTACTATTTGTTTCGTAGTTGTTCCGACGGAAGGCCGGAGAAGTTAGCAAACCTCGAATAAAATCTCGAACTGTAATTTGGCCATTCTTGAGCTGAGATTCTAGGAACGTTTGGCGATCGCTCTTCAAAATTTGATGTTCACTATAAATTTGGCGATAAGCTGCCCAAATTAACTCATCCCACTCTACCGCTGAGGGTAAAAGTTCGGCAGAATAAATAATTGGTTGGTCGTCACCAGGCACTACATAACCTGGAACCCGTGAATTTTGACTTTTGGGTCTGTACTCTAATAATGGAATTGCCACGTCGTCATCTCCTTAAAATTATTAAATATAAATATAATTTATCAAGTGTGGCCATAGTACATTACACTTGATTGGGATTCCCGAAAGTTCTGTTAAGAGCCCAACTTATAGATTAAGGGATTGAGGGAATTCAGGTCTTACTTTTATTTATTTACGCAACAATCTGTAATATTCTTGATAGATATTTAATAATTCTCAAGATAATTTTTTTATAGCATCTCACCAGGGGAATTAGGGTATTTTCTATCCTTTTAAATACAGCTAATGGGGCTATAGGACTTCTCTTAATTTACCAACCAAAAGCAGAGTAATATTCTAAATCAACATGGGGTGTTTCTGTTTGTGAATCTGAGTTACTTTCAACTAAGCGTACCTCTGTGCAAAAAGTCGAAGTATTAAATCCACCAAACCTCTTTACTGCACTACTTCGCATCCTCAAATTAGGACTGGTAAACCAAAATCTTTCAATAGAACTCATAGTTTCATATTCAGTAATTAGATTTAACCCATCTTCATCATCCATCTCAAAACGTCCCACCACCGGGATAATTTCAGCATAGCCACGCTCTCGTAACATTCTGCCAGATCTTGGATTTTCTGAGTCAGGAACAATAGCAAATACAGTTGACCCCTTATGATTTTCATCATCTTTATCCCATGCCATAGAACCATCCCAAGTTACAAAAGCCCCTCCTGCAGCTAAACTTGGATCAATTTCGTGCATTTTACAGATTTCCAGTATTTTTGGATCCTTAGCATCCAGGTTGATCACTTCAATATCTGAGTGTCCAATTTCTGCTTGTCTAAAAGCTAGGTGATGAGTTGTACGTTGCGATCGCCATTTACCAGCACTTCTTTGAAAAAATTCCATTGCGTTCATTAGCCTATACTCCATTTTTTAACTTTTTATGAGGTTATTTCTCACCTAATTACCTTATGACTTAAGCGCTTTTGTCGCACTACTTAACATATAGCCTAGACATTAGTCAATCCTTTTTGGGGAGCATTTAGATATTAAAAATCAATTCATAGATTACAATGTATCATGAGTTAGTTATGGGTAGAGCTATATTTAAACTCTAAACCTTGAGGATATTGAGGTTCGGCTTCATCAAATTAATATTAACCTTTGCCTTTATAAATTTATATTTTATTTTTACATAATATATATGATAATTATACAAAGCTTTAAATAGTTATCTTAACATATTATCTACATTTTGATGAAAGAATTTGGATAAAAGGATTATAATATGGGTCTTCTTTCTACATTTTCTCATAGCTAATAGGTAAATGTTTATGTTTTGAGATTCGTTAAATTGGATTTATACCTAACATAGCTTGTAGAGTTAAGGCCAGAAAAATAAATGTCCCAATAATTAAGCCAATAAGAGCGATCGCCGTAATAGGCTTATTTAGAAGTGGTTTCAGTTGGTCAAAGAGAAAGAAGAATATACCAAGGGTAATGGTAATGAAGTATCGTGGATAGCGGGAAACGTTGTTAAAGAATTCTTGCATAATTTTATTAGATATAAATTCAACTCTACATAACATTATTTAGTTTAATATCTACTTAGTCAATTTGTGACCAGATCCAATATATCCATCCTTTTACAGTAGAAGCTCGTCTATCTATTGTTGTATTTCGGATTTCTAAATTACTTTCATACATAAGTTGAGTAATTTTTTCTTTTGAGGGAATATCACCATATTTTAAAGATAACTGAAATACTTGATAAAATACTTCGTGTACCAAAATTTTTTCGATTAACTTCAAATATTTTAGTTGATGTGGTTGACGCCAAATATATTTGGCTTCATCGGTCAAAGTAAATATTTTTCCTTGTTTTTCTATGAGTCCTAAATATTTTCCAGCACTTGTATAATAATCTGTTTGTCTTTTGTCAAACTGATAATTTTCTGTGATATCATCTGAAGTCAAACCATTTTCTAATAGTAGGGAAATTAAGTCTATTAGTCTGTCAAATTTATCTGCTTGTGGAAATGGAATTTTTACTGGATCAGGAACAACTTTAATTTTACTGAGTAGTAAGTTTATCTCACTTGACTGTATTTTTTCTGAAGCAATTTCATAATTTTTTTGTTCTATCAAGGTGATAGAATTATAGTCTAATATATCTACAAAATCATAAATAAAAAAACTGAAAATATCGTTGGAGTAAGTCATTAATACTGGTATAACTTTCTTGCTAATTTTCTTTGACCATAATCTATAAGGATAATAGAGTTGTCTGATTAAAAAATCCTCAACTTTGTAGTTTTTAGCTTCGATTAAAATTAAAAAGTTATCAGTTTCAAAACCTCCATCTATTTCGCACTGAGAATTAGTAACATTGATTGTATATAGCTGATTGTTCAGATAATTTTTAATGTAAAAGTCAAAAATTCCAGTAGACATTCTGCCTGAAACAGTAAATTTAGTTTCTGAGCCAACTAAGTCATGGAGAATACCTATATTAAATGCACAAAGTAATGCGGAACTTTCAGAATATAAATTAGTGTAATCTATGGTTTCTATTTCTCTGGGAAACTGCCAAGAAATAGTTTTGATTTTGAGGTTATATTTAACTGGAAAGTGTGTACAAAAGTGACCAATAATATATTGATAACGAGAAAGTGGTAGAATTGATAAATTATTATCTCTGAAAATTTTTGGTAAGTGAACAACATGGTCAAATTTTGCCATAAGTCGACTTTCTCGTTCCTGATTAATTTGAGATGTTTGTATTTTAAAACAGCCGTTTTTATTGACCTCCTCTAATATCTTATATCTCTCAAATAGCTTTTCCCATGCTTCATCATTTTTAGTCATATTTCTAAAATTTGTCTCTACTGAAAAAATTTAATACTACAATTTCATTAACTTTTTTTATGGAATTGGTGCTGCAACTATTCATAAGTTAGCTTACTGAGGGTTTCAATGTAGCATTGATTGATTTAAATATTAGAGATATAAAGAAATTAGAATCAAAATATCCTCAAAAAAATTATCTTCGTTTATGAGGACTGATATTAGAGCTAAACTAGCAATTAAAGAGTGTGTTAATTCGGCAATATAAATATTTCTTCAGCTCGTAAGATTTTTTAGTAACGCAGCATTATTTCTACTAACCATTATTTTTGAAATGTAGTTGGAGGATGTTAACTTTCTGATTAATATTAACCGACCTCAATATCTTGAATAAATAGAAAGTCTCTTGCTGGAGCGCATCAATTGACAAAGAGACAATGTAAAATTATAAATGAAACTAATTGAAAAAAGTATAGTCGTGATTTTAGAGTAATTAATACTATAGATAGCAGTCAATAAGCCGAAATATTATTGTATTTTTAAAAGAAGTCAAAAAGAATTAGATCTCAGAGAATAGACTTGCTTTAATTGTGGTATTTTTCACACTATAAAAGATAAAAGTTACTATCAATATTGTAGAAATTATTCACTTTTACCAAAATTAAAATAGTCGAAGCAATAGCAGTTAAAAATCTCGTCCAACTAACCATTTTTGAAAGATGTCGCGGGCGGGCAGTCCGAGAGTATTAAATAGACAAGTTGAAAAACGTAACACTTGCTCTAAGCCAGGAACTCCCAAAGACTTATCAACCCTTATACCTAGTCTAATAAAACTTCAGTTATTTTAATAGACAGGAATTCTGATCATAATTTTTGATTTGATGCTAGTAGGATGTTAATTGAGATGCCTTCCAGCGTAAATAAACTATTTTAATAGACCGCTCTTAATTTTTGGTATCCGTGAAATAAACTTTCACATAGTTAATAATCTTTCATCATATTTAATCCTAGCTATGCTGAAAAATTTAACACTATAATTTCATTGATTCTACCTCTTTTTAAGCCTTTAGAATTAATACTTCTTGCTGCCCTGACTACCTTAATTTTATCCTGATAATCTTGATACAAACCCATAATAAAATCTGTTTGAGAATTACTTAAAATAACCAGGCAACCTTTCTCGTTTAATTCATCAAAAACTTCCCTTAGTCTTTTTTGTTCATTCCTGTTAAAACCATTGATATCATATCCTGTGAAAGACGAGGTATTAGAAAGAGGATCGTAAGGGGGATCTAAATAAATAAAGTCACCTTTTTTAGCATTTTTAACTGCTTCAGCAAAATCCTTATCTAATATCTTTACTTTAGTTTTCTTTAAATAAAGACTCACAGATTTTAAAACAGCTTCATCTAAAATATTCGGTTTTTTGTACCTACCAAAAGGAACATTAAACTGCCCCTGAGAATTAACTCTGAATAAACCATTATAACAAGTTTTATTCAAATAAATAATTCTGGCTGCTCTTTTTACTGCTGAGAGACTTTTATAGTTTTCTGGTGAACGATCTAAATCTCTAATTTCATAAAAATAATCAGCATTATTATGTTTTTCATGTTCTCTTAACTCTTCAATTAAATCATCCAATGAATCTCTAACTACCTCGTAACAGTTAATTAATTCCTTATTTTGATCATTAATAACTGCTCTGGTTGGTTGCAATTCAAATAAAAGCGCTCCTCCACCAATAAAAGGTTCATAATATGTACATTTCTTTAGGGATTTTTGGTCGATATATTTTGTTAATTCAGATAATAATTGTCTTTATTAGAGTCGAATAGAATATCACTATTCCATCCTCTCCTTCAAAACCGAGCGTGAGAGTTCCCCCTCACTCGGCTCCTCCTAGTCAGTTTCTTTGCGTCTATGGCTACATCAGAGACAGTCTTGGTATGGTGAAAGTAATTATAAGTCAGCTGTTTACTGCCCATATTGTCCCCTCCTCCTTTTGAGAACAGAATAATATGATCCACCTCCAGACTATTCTCCTTAGTAAAGTACTGCTTACAGTTAGTATTGCAACTTCCCTCTTTACTACTATGTAACTAGAGGGCCCTTGTATCTAGTGAGCCCAGTCTTCATGGTAAGGAGACTTGTTTTCTTGCAGTCTTACAAACCTTTTGATGGGAGTATCCTTGTGCCATCGGAGTTGTTTGCCCTCAGATGTTATAAACTTCCACCCTTTCCCTTTGTCTACTCCCCAGTATTTATCTACCACTTGCTTCTTGCCCTGCATTGGGGCGCAGTAATAACCCCATCTGAGAAGCTGATAAAAGAGAATATTGTCAAGCTTACCAAAAACTTTTAAGCTTACCACAGAATCATAATAGTTACTCCATGCCCTTATCTTGGGAGTGAGTATTTCTATTAGTTTCTCCTGTGAAGCATTGCGGTATAGTCTAATTGTGTGCTTAAGGACTCTGGTATGGCGTTTTATTGCCTCTTTAGAGGGTTTTATTAGAATTTTAAACCGTAACTTTTTCCCCTGCCTGTCAGTGTCACAGTTAATATCCTTGACTGGGTATTGCCTAACATTGAACCCTAGATAGTCAAATCCGGTTTGGACTTTTCCATCGCCTAAGGTATGGGCCAGTTTTGTCTTTGAGTCCTTCAATTGGAGCCCCATAGACCTTAACCAGTCATTGATAATTACCTGAGACTCCTCTATCACCTTCCTACTTTTATGCAACAGAACCAAATCAAATGCATACCTATGAAAGAGAGGAGGGTGAAATAAAGTGCCAGGTCTAATACTATACTTAGGAGCGATCGCCTTGGTGGTGTATTTCCTGTAGAATTCCTCATGTAATGCCTCCTGCATTCCATGTAAAGTTATATTGACCAGTAACGGATAAATTAGGCCACTTTGAGGAGTCCTACTTTCATTCGAATAAAAGACATCTTCTTCAATAAACCCTGACTTAAGCCAAGCTTTAACCTGTCGGCGCATACCTGGATAAGTATTAAGCTTATTTAACAGTTTCCTATAATTTATTCCGTCAAAGCACTTTTCAATATGGGCATCCAGGACATAGTAACTCCCTTGGTTAATATCGCTGCAAATCTCCCTAATGGCGTCCTTAGTACTCCTCCCTGGTCTGAAGCCGAATGAATTCGCTTCAAATTTAGCCTCCCATTCTGGCTCTAAAGCTAGCTTGGCTAGAGCCTGCTTTGCTCTATCTAACCTTGTTGGCACGCCTAGTCGCTTTCTCTTCTTTCTGCCAGACTTGGGAATTTCTATCCTCCTCACAGGTTTAGCCTTGCCATTCAATTTAAGATTTCGGGCTAATTCCAGTTTTTGTAATGGTGCTAATTCCCCTACCCCATCTATACCTGGTGTTTTCTTACCTGTGTTGTCTTGAGTGACTTTCCTGACAGCAAGCAGTCTAGCTGACTTGGACTTGACCAATAACTTCTGGAGTTTCTTGACAGCCTTAGTATCACCATTGTGTGACGCTTTGTAGATTCTTTTCTGAAGCCGGAATATTGCTCTGTTAACTGCTTTCCAATTAACTTTGTGCCATTCCATTTCCACCGTAGTTGTCTCCCTCGTATTGGACATTTTACTTCCTACTAGGTTTCTACTCTCTAGACTTAGGGATGTCCGTCTGCATATCCCTGATGTTACTCAGGGCATTGGCTTCTGACATCATCTTTTCCCGACAAAGTTTATGGCTTGGCTGCCTACTCTGAGAGAACTTTGCTAGAATTATTTCGTTCCGTAGAGGTTTTATCTGGTTGGGTCGGGTACTGACTATACGCCGATGAATGCTCTTGCAGGCAAGAGAAGGATGTCTAAACAACGAGAGGTAACTCATTGCTCCTCATTCATAGTCGACTAGGACTTTACCTATCGTGTCCACAGTCTTGGGCTGACGACGCTTCAAACATCAGTTCACTTTCGTTTACCCTTTCAACCTCCCTTGCAGGGATGTAGCTTAGATAGGTTAGCTCTTACCTGCTTTTTATCCTGCTTTACCTATTTGACGGCCAGTCTCCTTGGCAAGGATAATGGAGTTAATCTAGACACCTTGATACTAGGACTTTAACCTAGAAACTCTCTACAGTTGAGTCTGACCCACGGAGATCAGGCCCAAGTCCTCCCCCGCTCCCGGAGCGGTTTTGGACCTAACGAACCGCACTGCCTCCTGCCCATTTTAAAAAAGGTTTAATTATTGGATTTTTACGCACTAAAAAATACCTCTGTATTTCAGAATTAAATAAGACTGCATAGTTTTTTATGCTCTTATTATTTTACTTATTAAATAAGAAAAGTCATCTCTTAAAGTAGATTAATTTTTCTCAAATAACTTGTGTTTTTTTTCTGTGTTTTTAAAGATATAGTATCTTTACTTAAATTATCTGATCAAATTTAAGTTTTAGGATTAATTAGGTTTTGTGGAAAGGTCTATTAAAAAAACATTATATTTTATGTCTTTAACTTTTTATACTTAAAATATAGCATTTTTTTAAAATCTAAAAAGGTACTTTATTTTATTTTTAAATGCTTTGAGTTGATTATATTTTTAGGGGTAGGTTATTTCAATTAGGATTCAAAAATAGTTAATTTTATAGGGAAGCAATCACAACTTTTTATATTTAAAATATAGCATTTTTTTAAAACCTAAAAAGGTACTTTATTTTATTTTCAAATGCTTTGAGTCGATTATATTTTTAGAGGGTAGGTTATCTCAATTAGGATTCACAAATCGTTAATTTGATGTCGATTATATTTTTAGGGGTAGGTTATCTCAATTAGGATTCAAAAATCGTTAATTTTATAGGGAAGCAATCACAACTTTTTATATTTAAAATATAGCATTTTT
>JAGGDU010000232.1:26987-72856 GCA_018457135.1 Trichodesmium erythraeum GBRTRLIN201
AAATGCTTTGAGTCGATTATATTTTTAGAGGGTAGGTTATCTCAATTAGGATTCAAAAATCGTTAATTTTATAGGGAAGCAATCACAACTATTGCAAAAGTTTAATTTTTTTGCTGTTCGGTATATTCTACTAATTAAAAAAAAGAATATTATGAATCATTAGAGTTATTAAAATGATTTATAGTATATGTATTTTGAACTAAAATATAATTTATGAACTAAGAAATACCATTTAAGTTATTTATTCTGAGTTCTGAGTTCTAAGTTCTGGCTCCTAACCTCCAAAACCTACTCACAGCCCATTTCCAATTAAAATAAATGGTGCCCAATAAGAGGGGTGACTGTACTCACTATTAATCATAGAAATTTGTGCCTTTTGTAATGCTACTGTCTTGCTTTCTCCATTCTTCAAAGCCGTATAAAAATCATTCATAAATTCTTGAGTACCTTGATCATCAACTCGCCATAGAGTTGCTATACTTGCCGCTGCTCCAGCTTCTTGTATCTTATAACCAAAACCGAGTATTTCTTGACCATTTGCTGTCTGTTCTACTAAAGCAGTTTGACAAGCACTCAAAACTACTAATTCTACATCCTGTAAATTCCAATTTTCTACATCTCGTAAAGTAGCGAGAGCGCCATCTCCAAATAATATAAAAGATTCTTCTGGATGACCAGTTATAAAAGCAGAATGAGTAGCAAAATGTACAATATTATAGCTATTCATTTTTGATTCTGCTGCTTCTTTAGTAAAGCCATTGCCTAACAATTTATTTGTATCAGGAAATATCTTCTCTATTTCCTCTACCTCTACTCCAGCGAAGGGTAATGATTCAAATTCAAACTTTTGTTTACCAACTTCAAAATTATAACTTCCTTCTGTTAAAGCACCTGCTAAAATTGTAGGTTTAAATCTTTCTCTAGGTTCTAAGTCCATTAAACTTGCAGCAGTAATATTATTAACCTTAAATCTTTCTACTAACCATTTTTTTCCATCATATAGTGCTGCCAATGGAATATAACGTAGTTTCTGGTCAGGTGCATAAATAATTGTTTGAGCTTGAATAAGTTTGAGGTAAATTTCTATAGGTTTAATCAACCAATTATATAGTTTTAATCCTTCCTGCATAACTATTTGATTAGACTTATTTTTATTTGTTAATTTTCCTCTTAATCGAAATATTGTTTGATTAAACTCTTTCTCATTTACTAAAACAGTTCGATGAAATGGAGGATAATTAGCACTAACTAATACTAATTCTAATCGATTTTCTAAAAGTAATGGATATAAGACTACAGTATTTTTTTGCTTATGCTCCTTTAGTTCAGACTGTAACCAAAGTACTATATCTGAATTTAGCTTTTGACTCCTAGCATTTTTCTCTAATTCTGAAATTATAGATTTTACTTCCTCACTATCAAAAAATTGCTGAATTTTTACTAATTTTTCCTCTAAGTGATTTGGATTTTGTTTATGGCTTTTATCAACTTCATCTATTAGCTGAGTATATTTTTCCCAAAACACTTTTTCTGACTCTAGCAATGGAACTTCACTATATTCATATTCATCAGTTTGTAAGTTCCCCATATATTCAAATATTTCTTGTACTTGCTGTAAATCTAAGATTTGATGTGCTTCTAAAGCACGTTTTTGTTGGAGCAATAAGTCAGCCAAAATACGATAGATTTCAAGAATACTTTTTATATGTAAATTTTGCCGTTCTACTGGTAATTTTTTTAAATCTTTCCTAATATTTTCAGTAATATTAATTGATTGTTTATAAAAAATTATTGCTAATTGATCTTGATTCTTTCTTTCTAATAATTTACCTATATTAGCAAGAGTAATTCTCTCTTTATCTTGGTGCCCAAGTTGTCGTTCAATAATCAAAGTTTTAGTTAAAAATTTTAGAGCTTCTGAATGTTTATTTAATTCTCTATAAACTAAGCCAATATGATGAAGAGTAGCTGAATTATTATAGTTATCACCAATTTTTTCTTTAATAGCTAATGCTTCTTGATGATATTTTAATGCTTCAGAATATTTTTCCTGTTCTCGATAAGTTACACCTATATTATCTAGAGTTTTTGCTATACCAGTATTATCTTTATTTTTCCGATTAACCTCTAAAGCTCGTTGATAATATTCTAAAGCTTTAGAAAATTGTTTTAAATGGTAATAAATTGTTCCAATTTTATTTAAAATAATAGCTTGTTCTGGATAATTTTTATTTAAAGATTGCTGATAAAAATCTATAGCTTTTTCATACTGACCTAACTGGGAATAAACTAAACCAATCTTACTTAAAATAGCACTAATATCTTCACTACTTTTCTCCTGTTGAGTCTTTTCTAATGTTTTCTGATAAAATTCTAAAGCTTTCAGATATTTACCTTGAGCATCATAAACAACAGCAATTTTATCTAAAGTTTGAATAATTCCAAAGCGATCGCTCTGTTGAGTATAAATTTCTAATACTTGTTTAAATTGTTCTAAAGCAACCTCAAATTTACCATTATTAAATTCTTCAGTTGCTTGTTGCTCAAGTTTCTGTATTTCAGTTTTTAGATTATTTTGTGAAATATAATAACTCTCATTTTTTGTCGGCTTTGTCAGTGCTTGTGAATTTATATTCGCTTTTTTATCGACTATCATAGATGGAGGAACAATTAATAGACATACAATAGATATAACTAACCTCAAATTTTTCCAAATTATCATTTTAATAACTAAATTTTTTATGCGTATTAATTTCTCTTATTTACCATTATTAAATTCTTCAGTTGCTTGTTGCTCAAGTTTCTGTATTTCAGTTTTTAGATTATTTTGTGAAATATAATAACTCTCATTTTTTGTCGGCTTTGTCAGTGCTTGTGAATTTATATTCGCTTTTTTATCGACTATCATAGATGGAGGAACAATTAATAGACATACAATAGATATAACTAACCTCAAATTTTTCCAAATTATCATTTTAATAACTAAATTTTTTATGCGTATTAATTTCTCTTAAATTTCGTTACATTATTATTTACCTACTTGAATTAAGACTTGCTGAATACATTTTATAAGTAAGGTTATAAGTAAGGGCAGAAAACACAGAGCGAGAAAATATTGAGGTATAGAAGCAGGAATAAATGTGAATTACAAAAGATATATTGGGAAACATTTTTTTTTTCGATTTTTCTGTCCATTGATTTCTCTTAAGTTTCATTACATTATTATTTACCTACTTTAATTAAGACTTGCTGAATACATTTTATAAGTAAGATTATAAGTAAGAGCAGAAAACACAGAGCGAGAAAATATTGAGGTATAGAAGCAGGAATAAATGTGAATTACAAAAGATATCTTGGGAAACATTTTTTTTTCGATTTTTCTATCCTTAGTCGCTCAAATTTAATAATTTTAAACAAACCTGAGCCCCAAAAATGTAAATTTTCTCCACAAGAAAACCTTAGTAATATTTAAGTAAATACTTTCAGTTTTTTTTTCAGTTCACCCTAATTATTTCAGCTGATAAGAAGGCTAATAATTGAGCTTGTATATATGTGTAATTAATTCGGCATCACTACTTATAAGATATAGTACTTAAAAAAATACTGTTACAATGCTAAAGTCTGTTACTAAGAGTGTTGAGATTAATACAGTAGCGACCTTTTGTTAATTTACTATAATACCAATTATCATACATTAACACTATGGTTAGGAGATACTTCAATTATTAAGCAATGAACATCTGATCAATAACTTTGTTTAATAATAAAGATTCAGTAGAGTGTCAATTATTTTCTTTATACTCAATGGATAAATTAGATTTTGATTATCAATTAATTCTCGAATAACTATTAGCAAAAGCTCAGTTACATTATCCTCAAATAAACTACAAATTTGTAGGGACGTTACATACAACGTCCCTACAGTAATAAGCATAGGTTTAGTTGAGGGACAAAACCTAATGACAATAAAGCTATAGTTGAGTTTGAGTTCGTTCTACAAGGCCAGAAATTTTTCGCATCACTCTACTACATTACTGACACATACTCAATAGACTTCGACCATAATTAATCTTAAATCCTTTCGTACCTGGGTCAAAATTTAATTTCTGGAGATATCTAATAAGAATTTAGAGCACCGAATATGTTGAGAATTATTTTCTAATTATATTTCCAACTCCAAATACTCAAAGGTATCAAATAAATGGTCAGAAAACCTCGAAATTTTTAAATTGGATATCGCTACCATACTATCACCCGTTGCAATAATCGTGAATTTAACTAGTAGTCTTCCTTGAGTATCAACCAAGATATGACGCTTACAACCTTTTAATTTTTTACCAACATCTAAGCCATATACTTGAGCCTTTTTGCTTTTGTTTTTACCATCAAAGAATTAACAAATGTTACAGTAGGTTCTGGATGTTGTGCTTCTTGGACTCTTGTCTATCACCATAGAGTTATGATTGATTTTTTCCCCAACACCATGTCACGACCATTTAGGAAATTTTGTTGACGTTTGCCTTGGTAGTAGATCGTGGGACAAAGAACGCCAATGAAAACCACAGTAAAGGATATAGAATATTTACTACTTCTGTGAGATTAGCACTTGGTTTTGGCCCTCATTCAGAGAGGTTTCGGTAGCAGAGGTTCGAGTAGTTTCTACTCGCGTACCTGCGCGATCGCTGGCTAAAAATTTTTACCGACATTTATTTGACAGTGAGCATTGTTTTCTCCTACCTTTACCTTCAATACTTCTTCATGGCCATTTTTACCTTTTTTTGACAAACCGTCTCTTAATAATACCAAGGGTAATAAATGTTTATTACAAAGAACAAAACTCCAAACTGAGAACTCAAAACTCAGAACTAATTTTTTCGGTTTTATTTATTATTTAATAGCTTATATTTTTAGTCAAAAATACACCTCCTGTAATACCAAGAAAATAAATATTTACTATAAATCAATAGACAATTTTTGATAACCTATAATTCATAATTAACTCCGCAGAATAAATTATTTCAAGACTCTTTTTTAGGTATAAAATCATCTTTTTAGTCAGTCAAACATATCTCTTCAGTTCGTATTTTTATCGCCTTTACTATTTTAACAAATTATTTTTCCACACTCTTAACATTAACTTCGAGTGAATAGTTAGAAAAAGGGAATTGAGCTGTAGTTTTACCGTAAGTATTCAACTATTAGCTCTCAGCAAAAGAGCCCCCTTTTTCTAGTAAGAGTTAATTCTAGCTCAATTAATAAACATTTTATCAATAGCTAACAGCTAAAGACTGAAACCTTACATTTTACCTTCAAATTCCCTGTATATTTCGTATGTATTATTATTTGTTGTTTGTTGTTACCCTTTTCAATTTTTGTGTTACTAATCTACTGACTTATTTTGACTATCTTTTGATAAATCTGATGTTGAATTATCAGTCTCATTTTTCTCCTCAGAAGAAATAGCAGTCAAATTTTCTTCCTGATTCTGACTATCTTGAGTAGTTATTATTTCTGGTGAAGAAGAGCTATCTTCAAGCGCAGAAACTTCAGCTAATTTAGAAGTTTCCGTAGCAGGTTTTTCAGTAGGTGTAGATTCTAATTTTGAAGACGAGTTTGCTTCCTTTTCAACTTCTGTCAAAGTAGTTTTATCTGTTTTAACATCAGATACTATAGACTCTTCTTTCTCTATTAAAGATTCTTGTTTAGCTTGAGTATCTTCTGTCTGACTTATAGTCTCATTAACTTCAGTATTTACCTCCTCAATAGAAGTTAATTTCTCAGTATCAGCTTGATTTTGTGTAGATATTGAGTCAGAATCAGTATTTTTATTATCTCTACCTTGAATGACATTTTTAATATTACTCAATATTCCACTCATAGGTGTCAATAACTGAGCAAAACCACGAGCTTTTTTAGATAAACTTTTATCTAATTTCTGAGATGTATCTAATTCAGTTTTAGCATCAGTTAAAACATTTTTTTCTGTCATACTTTCAGTTGTCTCTGCTTCAGATTCTTTGATTATTTTACTTAAGTCTGAAGTAGTTTCAGATGATAGTAATTCAGATTCAGTTTCTCCTGTTTTAACAATATTCACCAACTCTTCAGTAGTAATATTTTCTGACTGTTTGGTAGAGGTTATTGGGGAATCAGATAAATCTAATTTTTCCATATTCTCTACTTCTGATATAGATGTTGTTTCAGAAACAATTTTTGATTTTTTCTGAGTATAATCTTCAGTACTTTTCTCAGTTGATATTTTGGTTTGCTCTACAACTGGAGTCACTTGGCGACGCAACATTAAACTTTCTGAAGTAAACCAACCTAATAAAGCTACACTTGCCACTTGACCCAGTAACACCGCACCTGTAATTCTACCTGCACAAAACCACAATACCAAGGCATAGAAAAGACCTACACCACTCCAGATAAAATCGTTTTTCCGATGGACCTCTGGAAAGAAAAAGGCCACTATATACAAAGCTAAACTACCAAGACCAACAGCTAAGGCCAGTATGTATGTAAGCATAAGTTTAAATATTCCCACTATTTGCACATTGGGTCATTTTATCGTTCATTGACATTCTCCCGACGCTGCTCTACGAGACAGGGCAGGCTTCCCTAACATTACTGTTGGTGGCTTTCTGTCTGATAGCGCCTGCCTTCCGAAATTTACTCCCTTCAGGTCTTACAGTCGCGACCCAGACTTACACTACTCTTCCAGCAGCCAAAATATTGATGCTTGGGTTTATATCCCTATCACGACGACTACAACATTCTGGACAATTCCACTCCCTGATATTTCGAGCTAATTCCTATACTACATAAATACAAGAAGAAAGTTTTCAGTTTTCAAAGATGACAAATCTCTAAACATTTATCCACCAATAATTTAAGATTGATAGAATAGATTTGCACTTGTAATAAACTCAGAATAAATGTGTTTGGAATATTACTAATTTTTTTGATAAGCATAACTCCTTGCTTATTTTATGCATGGACTTTCCATAAGCTGGAAGCAAGGACTATGGAAAGACTTAACTCAGCTAGATTAGTTGTAAACTATAGAGAAATAAGAGCTATATCTAGTCAACCAGAACAAGAGTATATTGAAGGAGTAGGATACATAATAGGAGACCTAACTTGTAAATTTAATGCTAGGTCTTCTTATATTCGTTGTGCAGTTAACCCTATTGGACCATGTAAAGGTTGTGGTCATTATCAGTCAATAGATATTGATTAGTTTAAGTGATTTATAGGAATTTCTATCTCTGGTAATGAGTGAGATACAAAGTTCCTTGGTTTTAGGAAGTAGGGAGCAATAATTTGCATTTGGTAGGAATAGAAAATTCAGAAAAAAACTATACCTCAGTAACTTGAAAAGCCCTATAATACCAACTTCTCTCAAAAGTAATTACTTATAAACTTATACTGATCATCTCAAACTTTATAAATCAAATAAATTCAAATAAATTTGATATAATGATATAACCAATATAACTAAAAATAAAGTCAACTAGGGAAATAGTTCATCCTAATTTATTGTTGCGCAAGTATTCTAATCCTAAAAATATAGCTGCGATAGTTCCACAAACATTTATGTCTGTCATCAATACTCTCTGAAGAACCTCAGAAACAGGTATTAAGACCACTTCAATTTCTTCTGTAATATCAAGCTCTTGTTTTTGAGATTTGATCACATTTTTAGCAGCAAAGAAATGAATAGAATTAGTATCTTTAACAGGATTATCATATAAAGTTTTTAATTTAATTAATTTCTCGGCAACATATCCAGTTTCTTCTCTCAATTCTCTCATCGCAGCTACTTCAGGAAACTCTACTTGAGGATTAAAATATCCTGCCGGTAACTCTAATAAAACTTTACCTACTCCATGTCTATATTGACGGACAAATACAATTTCTTGCTGATCAGTCACAGGAAAAACAAGAACAATATCTTGCCTAACATTAACAAAAAAATCATCTATAATTTTACCATTCGGTAACTCAACTTCATCCTGTCTTACTTGACACCATTGATGATTAATTACTAACCTAGATTGTAAAAGCTTCCATTTTTTTAAATTAGTCATATAAAACTTCACCTACTCCATATCTATATTGACAGAAAAATACAATTTATTGCTGATCAACCATAGGAAAAACAAGAACAAGAAGAATATCTTGTCTAACATTAACAAAAAAATTATCTATAATTTCATTTCACCATTCGGTAACTCAATTTCATCATATCTTACCTAACACCATTAATGATTAATTAATTACTAACCTAGACCGTAAAAGCTTCCATTTTTTTAAAGTAAATCAGTTATAAATCAATAGATATGAGTAAGCATTTAATAAACTCAACTAGACTAACCCGAGATTTACAAAAAGTAACCTCCGACTTGCATCAAATTAACTCTTTTACTGGACTAATTCGCTTTATTGTATTAGGTTTTGCTTTCTTCAGTTTAGTTACAATAGCATGGTCAACATCTAATAATTTTTTATTTTCAGGCATTAGCATTTTTGCAGCACTCGTGTATGCTTTCTGGTTAATTTGTACCCATGATATGACTCATCAAACTTTAACTGGGTGGAGATGGTTTGACAGTATTATGCCTAGACTAATAAGTTGGCCGATGCTGTGGCCTTATAGCATTTATGCTGCACTGCACCAACTACATCACAGCTGGAATGGCAGTGACTTACGAGACCCAGAAAGGGTACAGTGGACCTGGGAAGAATATCACAATTCTTGTCTTCTTGTACAATGGTATGTGCGTCATCAATGTAGTATTGATATTTTTCTGGCAGGAGGAGTAGGGTTAATTATGAAAACCTTCATTTATGGTTGGCGTTACCGAAAGTTACTTTCTCGCCTCCAGCAAAAAATATTTCTAGATGTAGGAGGGATGGCATTATTCCATGGAGTTATGCTCGGTTTTGTCATTACAAATGGGTTACTATTGCGCTATTTACTATTTTGGTTAATCTTAGAAAGAGTAATTGGTATTGTGATGCAAACCCGTGACCATTTAGAACATTATGGACTTTGGGGCAAAGCTAAAACTTATCAACTTACTCAACTTTATGCCTCTCGTAATCTTCAGGAAAATGATATTATTGGATGGTTAATAGGAGGGTTAAATTATCATGGAGTTCATCATGCTTTTCCTGGTATCCCTTTTAATAATTTGCCAGACGCTTTTCATCGTATTCAAGGAGTTTTAGAAACTTATAATCTTCCTTTAATGAAATTTGAGCATAGTTATTTATATGAAACCTTCTTGTTAAGTCGTTATTCTGCTTTGATATGCGAAACTAAACTCTTAGAATTTACTTCAAATAATCAGATTATTTATCCTCAAAATAATCTGCCTTCAAATTAATAATTATAAAAACTATAGATACTGGAGAGTACAAAGTTTTCCCAAAAAACTATTAGCTTTTAAAGCTAATAGTTTTATAGCAATATAGCTAGCTTAGATTATTTATAGTTGTTTTGAAAAAGTTTCTTACCTTGAGATAGCTCTGAGCTAAAGTTCGCAATAGTTATTCCCAGAATTTCCCATTATCTAATATAAATAAACTTTGATCATATAAAAAAAACTCATTATACGATACTTGATAAAGCATCAATTTCCCATTATTAACTACCAAGCCAGGCAAGCAATAGGAAATTCAATAGGTTCAGGAGCTGTTTAATCTCTAGTCAAACAAATTGGTTTATGGCTTAAATTATTAGGGGCAAAATGGTCACAAAAAAATTTGTCCCGTATACTTCAGCATTGGTGTGCTTATCTTAATGGTGCTTTTGCTGCTTGATTTTAATGTTGGATAAATGCGATCGCAAAAGCCAAAAAACAAGGATGCTTTACAGTTCAAGTTTACCAATAAATTAACTAAATGGTTTAAGTATTCCCTCTTCTTGAGTACAGTTATTTATCCCTTAATAAATTGAGATGAACCTAGTTAAAGTTTTATGAAAAGTTTACTATTTTTCCTATCAATACTAAGCAAAAAAAAAATTTAGCAGAACATCAATATTAGCTTTTAATTAAAGAAAATTTTTGTTCTCAATTTATCTTATTTACAACATATTCTGTAGTTAATAAGGTACAGTAGCAACAATATTAAAAATAGTTTTTGCAGTGGTTATTATCTAATAATTAAAAACTAGCAAATATTAGATTGAGCATTTTAGCTTGGCTGTGGTGTATACAAACCACGCAAAAAACTTTTGACTTAGGAGTACCTACTATAATTCTATGGGATTAAAGTTTAGTGATTAGGGTTGTAAATTAATTATACTTGTGCTAACTGATTTAATTAATGGTTCAATTATTTTCAATTTATAGCTAGGTATATTTGCCATTATTACTACTATTCTTTACCCTAAATTAGGCATCAAAAAATATTCTACAAAAACTATTAATGCTTTACCATCTATTGATATATTAAGCGTTATTAACATTACCATTTTTATGAGAATAATTACTCAAATAACTGTGTTTTTTTGCCTAAATAAAATTATGAATAATCTATAATTTAAAACTATAAACTTAACCATTGTATTACCATCTTTGGAGCAGGCAATAAAATTAATACTAATAAACCTAGCATTAACAATCCTAAAAAGTCACGTTGATGATTTAGTTCACTAACATCATTAAGAGCAGGTTCATCAGCAAGAGGCAGTAAAAATAAAAAGATTGCTAAGAATAAATATTCCTTATTTATAAAAGCTAATAGTAATAATAAAAAACGCGAAATTTGACCAATTACCATGGCAGTGCGTTGCCCAAACATAGCATGCACTATATGACCACCATCAAGTGGTCCAATAGGCATTAAATTATATGCAGTTACTATTAAACCTATATAACCAGCTACTCCTACTGGATGTAGATTTATAGCTTTATTATAAGTTAACTTTGCACCTAATGCTAATTTGCTCAATATAGTTAATAAAAAAGAAAAAGTGGGATTTAAGGAATCTAGAGATGAGATTCCTGAATCTTCAGAAAGAGGAACAATACTAGAGTGAGATAAACCCCAAATTAATAGGGGTATTGTAACTATTAATCCGAGTATAGGGCCTGCTATACTAACATCAAATAAAGACTTACGATTAGGTACGGGACTTTGCCACCGAGTAAATGCTCCAAAAGTTCCAAACCAAAACGGTGCTGGAATAAAACATGGTAGAGTTATAGGAATTTTGTATAGTTGAGCTATTATATAGTGACCAAATTCATGGCATCCTAGAATAAAAATTAGAGCAACTGCGTAAGGTAAACCTTGGATTAATGAGCTAGGGTTATATTTTATAGTATTCTCAGAAACACCAACTATTTCTTTAGCTCCTACTAATGTAGTAGTGAATAAAGTAATTAGTAATAATCCTAAAGCCAAAATTATACCTTTTTTATATTCAGTAGAATCTTGAGTTTTATTCTTACTACAACCAGGGTTAGGAACTAGGGCAAAGAAAGGTTTACCTTGAAAGCTATTTTGAAATACTACTAAGAAGCGATCGCCAAATTTTCCTTCTACATTTTCTCGTACAGTTTTATAAGCAACTTCAGAGTTAGAACGTAACTGACCTCGACAAATAACTGCTTGAGGTTTATACTCTAAGTTCCGTAGATAGTAAACTGTCCAAGGAAAACAATTTCGGAGGTTGGTTTCTTCTGTTTTGTCTATTGCTAGTTTTGGTAAAGTTTGCTTGGTAGTTTGAGTAGAGTCGATTTCAGTTTGACTATTGTAGCTACTATTTTCGATTTTTGATTTATCTGATTTACTTGGTACATTACGCCCCCATTGTAGCAATAACCAATATAGACAAGGACACAAAACAAAAGGAATAATAATTAACCCTGGTGGTACTTGTTTTTGAGGATAGATTAACATCCAAGTTGTCCATATTAAAGACGGTGTCATCATAATTAGCCATAATATCCAGATAGGAGTATGAGTAATTTGACTTACACTACGCTGCAATATAAAGTATGTAATTAACCCCAACAAAATTAAAATTAATAAAAAAAGCATAATATATTTGTTTTGCTGATATTGTCTATTTCTAATTAAGTAATCATACTGTCTTGATACAACAGCCCTTTATGTCTAAAGCTCCCCAGTTTGTCCTAGAAAATATTTTTGCTTTTTCGCCAAATCGGGATACTCTAGGAGGAACTTCTTATTTTATTGTAGAGAATCAAAACAACATTCTGATTGATTGTCCTGCTAATAATGAAACAAATCAAAAATTTATAATGGCACAAGGAGGAATAAAGTGGTTGTATATTACCAATCGTAGTGCTATTGGCAAGGCAAAAGCAATTCAAGCAGCTTTCAAATGTGAGATTCTAATTCAAGAACAAGAAGCTTATTTATTGCCTGGACTAAAACCAACGACTTTTGAGTATGAGTTTAATTTAAGTCCACATACTAGTGTTTTCTGGACTCCTGGTCATTCTCCAGGTTCATCTTGTCTATATTATTCGGGGAATGGAGGGGTATTATTTACAGGTCGGCATTTATTGCCGAATCCTCAGGGGGAACCTGTCCCATTACGTATTCCTAAAACTTTCCATTGGCCTAGACAGGTTCAAAGTGTTAAATTTTTGATTGACCGATTTTCTTGTGAAACTTTAAAGTATATTTGCCCTGGTGCTAATACTGGTGCCTTGAGAGGTAAGCGAGTAATTGACTCAGCTTATGATAAGTTAGTTTCTAGGAACTAAAAATTATAATACTCTATGGCAACTATCACCGCTTATCCCAATGCCCCAGATTTATCTGCTAGTGATTATTTAGTTATTGGTCTAGCAACCTGCTTTGTCAAACAAGATGGTGAAATCTCTCAAGTAAAAATTGTTGAACCAATACCATCAGCAGCTCTTGAAGCTATTGTTAAAGGAATACCCACTTCATATGAAATAGCTTGTGGAACAACTTTAGGCAAAGTATTATCTGGAGAAACACCTTTACTACCTAAAGATTTTCCCCCAGAAGCTCAATTCTCAGATAATTTTGCTGAGAGAGCGATCGCTGCTACTCGCACATATAAAATTCATCCTGAAGTTAAATCTTTGGTTCCTCTAGGAAGTCGTCGTGATGACTTCAACTATTCTCTAGAACGTAAACGAATATTAAATGCAGAAAACATTGTTAGTAATGATGACAATGTTAAGCAACACGAATATACTCACAAAGTTCTTTAATAGCAGCAATTACCGGGATATCTTGAAATTTTCAACTCGTCAAGAATTATTTGGACTAATACACCAAGCCTCGTGGTTTATTCACTTTTATTGCTGAATACTAACCTTAAAGTAAGCTGTTATGCATTTAAACTGCATATTTTTTTCTGTTTATGTGTAAGAATATAACCCTGATTAATTCTGAGTTCTGAGTTCTTACATGGTCTAACCCATTTTAGCAGATACTAACTATATGCAAATTTTTCGTTGGCTTCCACGTCTGTCTTTTGTCTCAGACTGCCGGTCCTGTAACTAACAACAATAAAGATAACATTAATTTATTCAAAAAAACTAAAAAGTTGTCCTAGAAGGGTGGAGCTTGAAACCAAATTTTTCGGTAAATTAACAGCCAACAAATAATGTTTTAGTATTTCTACCAATGAGGAATAAAATAAAGCCTGAGAATTTAATAAATTTAAAAGTGGGCTAGCAAACCTCACATATATTTGCTTTTTAGCTGTAACTAAACACGAAAGAAAAAAGCGCTCTGCACAATTTTAGGTATATTCTGCCAAATCCGGGTTAAAAGTACCAGTTTTGAAGAAAACCTAGAATATACCCTGTGAATTTGATGAAATATCAAATGGGAGAAGAATATCTAACCAAGAAGCAAACGAGTAGTTAAAGTAGATCTGTTCCAGTAAAAATTTTGATGAGGTAGAACTTAACAAAATTCAAGACAATATCCACCCTGAAGGTGTATTAGTTTTAACGGCACGCCAGAGTTTCTTACCTAAACTTCAGAAAGTCCTAGACCAACCAGAATGGACTCCTATTGATTCTAAAGTGATGCCAATTTACGATGACCCTATTTATCTTTTAGCGTACAAAATTCGGAAACAATGAGTTCAGAATTGAAAAGGCTCGAGCAGATAAATGAAGAATTGGTAAGAGTTCCTAATTTAACCCGCCATGAATTACTAGGTATGAAAGTGATTCAAGAGAGCCAAGAATTGGTTCATCGAGTTGGTGCTACAAACAAACCTACACAAAGTCTTCCATTCACTAAATTATATCTGCCGATGGCCTTCACAGGTATCTTAGAACCAAAGAAGTTAGTTGATAAGACTCATCGTGCAATCCAAATCCTATTACCTGGTACAGGAACAACCTTTTCTGTTGCCGAGACCTTATGCGATGTTGCAGGCACTTTTCATGGCCGAAAAAGCAAGAATCGTGGAACTGGACGAAAAAGCAACCAAAGTTTATTAACTGAATTATTACCTGAGGGTGAGACATTCCGTGTGGCTTCTTTTCCTGCCGATCTTCCACTTAACGGCATGGGTTCAGATGCTCCATTTGAATTTGCCAGCGAGCATGGTCTTATGACAATAATTCGCCATGTTCATCTTGTATTGTCGCGACTTTATCCTGATCGCCCAGTTTTTATTGCTGGACGTAGTCAAGGTGGTATAGCAGGTATAATGTATGCACAACATTATCATGACTTGGCTGGAGCAATAGCAGTTAATCCACCACATCCAGATCCAGAACTATTTCAATTTACTGTTCAATATTTGGAGGAGAAAGCTGGAATTCTAGCAGATCTTCTCCATGCTCCAGGTGTCACTTTACACGATTATAGTTGGGAAGCCTACAAGACTTTCACACCGAACTTTAATTATCCATCTAGACCATCTCTATCTCCAATCCTAATTTTGGTTAGCTTGGGCGACCCTTTCAATTTATTTCCTCAGTATCTTCATAAGCTGCAGGAATTTGCAGAAAATGACGAAAAATGTAAGTTGCATATACTTGATGCAGGACACAATCTTTGGGATAGGAAATCCGTGGATACATATCAAGATGTAATTAATTTGCACATCCAATTTATGTTGAACCAAATTAAATTCAGATTGTAAAAACTATGTACCATGTCACTATATTAGGAACTGGAAAAATTGGGTCGGCGATCGCTAAACTTTTACATTACAGCAGTGATTAAATCATAATGGTTAGGGATATAGAACCTGAAGCTTTAGAAAGCTTAACAGCATCTTTGCCTGTCAATGCCTTTTCCATAGATATAAGTGATGAAACTACTCTGACAAAAAAACTAGAAGGCCAAGATTGTGTTGTCTCTGCTTGCTCCTATGAAGTCAATCCTATCATTGCTAGGGCTGCAGCTAAAGCTAGGGTCAGTTATTTTGACTTGACTGAAGATGTAGCAACTACCAATGTAGTTCGTTCTATTGCCAAAACAAGTCCTAATAGTTCTATCTTTGTACCTCAGTGCGGACTTGCCCCTGGGTTTATCGGTATCCTTGCTAATCACCTGTGTAGTGGTTTTGAGAAGCTTGAAGATTTAAAAATGCGTGTAGGTGCTCTACCGCAGTACCCATCTAATATGATGATGTATAACCTCACCTGGTCTACAACCGGTTTAATTAATGAATACTGTAATCCTTGTGAAGTTATTCATAATGGTCGTAAAGTTGAGGCCATACCCTTAGAAGAAGAGGAGTCTTTCTCCCTAGATGGAGAAAATTACGAAGCATTTAATACTTCTGGTGGGAACTCTTTGCGAAACTCTCGAGGGCCAAGTGCGCAATCTTAACTATAAGACCCTGGGTTATCCCGGTCATCAATATCTGATGAAATTTTTAACCAATGAATTGGGTTTAAGTGACCGCCGAGAACTTCTTCAAGAAATATTGGAAAATGCTATACCTATGACGAAGCAAGATGTAATAGTTATCTTCTGTTCTGTAAATGGTTGGAGAAATGGTTATCTTGAACAAATCAGCGATGTCCGCAAGATTTACCCCATAAGCTTGTATGGAGAAATATGGAGTGCTATCCAGCTTACAACTTCTGCCTCCCTTTGCGCTGTGTTGGATATGTATCTCAATGGAAAAATCATCCAAAGTCGTTTCCTCAAACAAGAGCAGATTAGCTTAGATGCTTTCCTGGCCAATCGCTTTGGTTGGTACTATACCCAAAAAGACAGAACCCTAGTAGATTTTAGATGAATTTTGGTCTAGGTCGGTCTAGGTCTAACAAAGTATGAAAATAAAAATTGAATAATTCCGAATATTTATTATTCAATAGTTTAGCAACTACCAAAAAATACAAATCATACCTGAATTTACCAACGCTTTTTGGTCTATAAAGTAAAAATTCAGGTTAGCAGCTAACAAAATTATCCCAATTACTTAAATACAGAAATTAGAGGTGATTTGTAAAAATAGAATTATAACCAAGCAAAGGGATATAGTTGTCGCCCACCCTCCCACAACACTTCAATCAAGAAATAAAACAAAAATCAAGCAAAATGAAAAATCCAGAGAGAATTTACCTCTCTAGATGAAAAACTTAGTATCTGTAAGCTTCCACAGTATTATGTTCACAATTTTACTAACAATGAAAAAGGAAGCAAATAACTTTTGAGAGATTTTATTTTTATCTGAAACCTACTGCTGCTTGCCATACAAAAGCTAGCAACAAAAAGAATACAGGAATTACTGGTAAAACATCGACTAACGGATTAAAAACTGAGTAAGCTTCTGGCAGTTTTGCCAATAGCATTGCTAATTCCATAACATCAACCTACCTTTTTTTCCACAAAAAAAATTTTATAACATTTAGTATATCTTAATGTGCACTCTTTATCTCAAAATTTATATCTTTGAAAATCTAAAAATTTAAATCTCAAGTAATAGAAATATTGGCCTTTATAAATGTAGCAATGCAATGAATCTTTGAGGGACAAAAACATATTAAAACTTGAGGTAGTGAATTAACAGCCAAATAAAATGTTTAAGCATTTCTAATAATCTGGGAATAACACAAAATCTTAGGATATAACTATGCTGGAATTTATGGGAATTTATAAGCCATAGACTTGTTGCTTTATAACTTATAAAAATCCCCAAAATCCTTTGTCTTTTTTTCCTGCACTATGTTGATGAGTACTAATAATGCCATTGATCATGTCATGTTCGTTTTCTAAATTCTCAGCTAGAGTTTGAAATAGTTTTTCCCATACCCCTGAATAGCTCCAACGACTAAAACGAGTATTGACGTTTGCCTTAGTCCCCAAATCTTTTTGGTAAGTCTCTGGTTCGGAATTCCATGTCTATACACATATAAAATAACTTTCACAAAGAGGTGTTTGTCTGCTGCTGTCCTCCCTCAAGTTTCTTCACGCCCTAGTAGTAAATTTTGAATGGATTCTTATTAGTCGTTCCTTTTTCTATAATGTCTAGTCATGTATTGTCGTTTAGAGCAGTCGGCGTACATAATTATGGTTATAAGTATTCTTTCATATCATAATATACCGTAAATGTCAACCCCTTGAATTGATGACATGTACTGGGATCAATGCTATTAAGTATTAAAGATAAAAGTCTATATTCTAGGAGCTAATGGCCATTTTACTCTAATCATTCTATGACGATCATCTTGTCCAGTACAAAAAAGATAAACTTCCCATTATCAATTCTCAAAGAGTTGCTGTGATCAAATTACATAATAAGAATTTCCAATGAAGCATTTGAGCGTTTCTAGCTAAAAGTACAACAAAAATGCTTCATAAAATCACAAATCTATTAAAATCAGCTAGATTTTTACTGAAGCGAATTTTTAACACTCAGAAGTTTTGCTTCTTAATCCGGAATGGTCAACCACCATACTTGCAAAGCTAATGTCCACAACTATTACCGAGTATAGTTCCCATAATTGTACAACCCAAATCTACCAATAAGTTAACCTCCATTCCAAGGAGGAAAACCTCTGAAAAGAGTAACCATTTTTTCTTCTGGTATAGGTATATCTACATTTTTTTCCAAGGCTATCCCCAATAAAATAGCTAGTTAACTATATTGATCAGCTATGAGCTGATTTGTGTATAGTGATACAAATTATTATTAAATAGGACTTTACTTCCAAAGTTGACTTAATAAAATTGATAGTGGTGTACAAGTAGTGATTTCTGTAGTTAGACTTCTGAGAGTGAAAAAAGTTTACTTATAAACATAAGTATATCTACAGAATTACCATAAAATTTATTATTTATTTATTTATTTTTTACGATCATGTTAGTTAGTAGAATAGGAGGAACTAACTTATGACTTAAGTCATCTTGATGTAGATAAGAGATATAGCAGTTCTAATATTAATAGGGATAATAAAAAGAATCAAAGCCTTACAAA
This sequence comes from Trichodesmium erythraeum GBRTRLIN201, assembly GCA_018457135.1. Taxonomy (GTDB): domain Bacteria; phylum Cyanobacteriota; class Cyanobacteriia; order Cyanobacteriales; family Microcoleaceae; genus Trichodesmium; species Trichodesmium erythraeum. The sequence continues at coordinate 45,415 of JAGGDU010000232.1, forward strand.
TCAATACTTTTCATTTTTGAATTTTGAGTTGTACTTCCGTGATTTTGCACTACAAAAATTATCTTCTATTTTATCCTTATTTTTAGAGTAAACTAAAAAACTAAACTACTTCTTTTTGATTAATGGTGATACCTATGAAAACTGTTGATATTGATATCAAATATATTATTTTAGTTCCGCACCAACACTTAGACCTGAACCACGCAAATGATATGAAGGAGCAATTTATATCTCTACGAGGAAAACCATCCAATTTTTGGATTGTTGATATGGCAAATGTCGAGTCTATAGATAGTTCTGGTTTAAGTGTATTACTTACTGGTTTAGACATAGCTCGTAAAGATGGTTATCGTTTAGTGATTTGTAACCTAAATCATCCTACAGTTAAGCTAGCTTTTGAGATTGCTCAATTAGATAGAGTTTTTCAAATGTTTAGTAATCTTGATGAAATTTTTTCGTACTTTAACTTAAAGTAAGCATAATGGTGTAAAGGCCAATAAAATTGTCCCAATTACTTAAATACAGAAATTAGAGATAATTTACAAGAAAGAGATTATACTCCTAAGAAAAGCGATCATAGCTCCCACACTTTCTCCGCCAACCCCTCAAGAAATAGAAATCAAGAGCCGAAGGACTTTGAGTGATTAAGGATTTGTATAACGCTCAAAAATCTTGCTGAAGAACAACACCATAACTAGCAGTCATAGCTACCAGTCACTTTACCCCTAGTTACTGGTAAACGCAATGACTTCTCTTTCCAATTTTGATTGAGAGACACTCAGGGATGGCCGAGAAAATATAATTATTGGTGAGATTAGTCTTCCATATGCTTTAAGCATAGCAATTCTATATGGCCTACTTTGCCAATCTAATTTATTTGGCTTTTTAGTGATGGTTAGAGAAAAATTGGTATCAACCCCTGGCCATACTTACTAAAATCAAGCATTACCAAGTGTAGGCATTTCTACAGAAGAATCAGACTGAGCAGGATCAAAAGCAGGTAGATCAAGACCACTAGTTTGACGGTTTCTAACTGCTAGACGATAACTAACACTTTGTAACTCTGTATGAAGCTGACGGTTTTCCTTTTGCAACATTTCAACTTTTTCCAGCACTTGTGTAAGTCGATCAGAAAATTTCTGACGATATACTTCTGGTAGTTCTTGTACTACTTGTTCTAGCATTTGGGAGCGGTCTGTTAATTCTTGTACAGAATGACGCAAATTATATATTTCTGCATCTCGCTCAGAAATTTGTTCTTGATAAAAAGTTACTTGTTGTTCAACTTCATTGAGTTGTTCCTTTAAGCTTTGCATTTGAGACTGATAAGCTTCAGGAATAATAGGTTTTGGTACAATACTTGTATTTCCCTTAACTAAGCGAAAAAGTTCTTGAGACAATTGTTGAATTAATTGGTCTCGCATTTGTAGTTCTTCGTTAAGGCGAGAAAGTTCACCTTGAAGTTGTTGTGAATTTAATTTTTGCATTTGGCTCACTTTAGTTTAGTTCCTTATTATTCAGTAATTCTTTTATACTATTTCTAAATTGTATAGCCCCAATAACTAATAAAATAATAAATTACTGGAAGTGAGGAAAGTTTTCCCTTTATCCTTAATGTTACAGTTTTTATTTTTGAGTTAATCAAAAACTATTAAATATTTGAGTCTAAATTCTGATAGACTAGGTGATGTATAGCAATTGTCTTGACAGCATTAGCTTGGACAGAAGTTATACAAGAGGTAAATAGTAAAACTATTATACTCTGGTCATCTTGCTCTCTAAATACTTATCTCACGAATATAGTGAAGTGCTGTGAGGTGTTTAAAATTATTACAATAGGTTTAGTCTTGTTATATTAATACTAGGCAGTAAACATTTAACCTACTTAAAGATCTGAATATTTGAATTTGTAAGCATAATTGGTTGAAGTGATAGCTATTGGTTGCAAAGATCGCAAGATCGCATTGGTTGTATTACTAGCATATATCCTTTCTGAGAAACCTATAATTATCTATATAAATCCAGGATTATCTTATCATTATATTATAGATAACTTGTTCTATCCCTGTTTATACCTAGCAACGTTGGGGTTTCCAGATATCCCTGCACACGAGGATCAACTGCCCATCTAAGCTTGATTCACACTAGCATTTAAATCTCAATTGTAACTAAAACCGGAATGTTCAAAATTTATAACACTCTCCATTCAATACAAGGACTTTTTCATATTTCCACAATTAGAGCAGGTCAAAAAGCTAGGATACTATTTCCCAACAATTAATTATTAGTTGACAAGCGTATAATTCAAATTTGTAATTGCGCCTTTATTCTAAACTTGTAAAAACCCATATTAGGGCTCAGCTCTTAGTGCGGGGATGGGTTATGATGTAACATCATTCGTGATAAATTTAAGTCTTCTATTACTATTTGCTTGTGGTTAAGAACCAAATAAGTAGTTAATTTATGTAATGCATCTTTTCTGATATTAGTTATCCTGTTGTTTAACTGAGTTATCTTGAGTTGTATTTTCTTTGAATTGAAGAATCAAAAACTTAGTTTTACGCCTATTCAAATATTGCAATAAATAGAGTTTAGATTATAACTTTCAGATTAATTTAGCACTTTTAAATACTTTATCAGTCAATCAATTTCATACCTAAATCTACGTCAACTACATCTACTAATTTATCAAGAATTTTGGTTGCTGTTTCTATTTTAAAGCTTGCAAAACAAGGGCTTGCTTTTCTGCTGATAGTTACAAATTTAGGAGTTATATTATCTGGCAAGATTTTATAAGTTTTAACCCCTCCAATTATTGGTAATTTAATACAAACTACCCCTCTTGCTCCCCTCCTACTGACCAGATATTTGAGCAAAGCAATATTTCCAAACTTCTGATGAGTACCTGAAAGCATATTTAGGAGCGCATTTAAACAATTAATAGTACTAATAATTCTTAGGTTTAACTATTGATACCAGGAGTTTATGCAAGTCTATAACAGTAGAAAATTTAATTTTACTACTGCGATTATGTTGGTTATGATTCTATATATTTATGATTAACCATAAACCCCAATTTATTTGCATCACGGGCTACAGAGCTTGTGTTTAAAAAGTAAGGTTTTTTTGTTAGTTATTTGGGTCTAACTTAGTTTTATATCCTAGTAACATATAGATAGAAATAGAGAATTGGAGATTATTATAAATAATAGCGCATTATAGATAGTAGTTACTAGTCTTACTTAGTGTACTGAAGCTTTTCGTTTCCACCGAAGCTATCATATATATGGCAATATTCAGGAATAGTTTTTGAGATGTTAATCCTACTTTATTGAAATTCTCCCTAGGCTAAAGGCAAGGAGACTGAAACTAAGGTTGAGCGTCCTCGACAGGTTGATGTTTTGAACTTACTACACCCTCTGCGCTTTTTATGCTTCTGCTTTTTATGTCGTGAGAGTAAAACTTGACCCTAGTTAAACTCCTTGCCTCCACACCTATTTTTTGTCTCAAGCTATCAAGCTGAGAATAATTAATTAATGCTTAGTATAACATCTGTGTTTCTTCAAAAAAAACAACTAAACATTTGCCAGCTTATGGATGAGGCTTTAAACCAAATTTTTTAGTAATGCTGAATGGTAGTTGAAACTCTGACTATACTCTTGTAGAAAAAATTACAATGCACAATTAGCTACTATTCTGCTAATGCTACTGCTGGCTCTAAGTTTTTTTGAGTATCTGTTTCAGGAGTTTTGGGTAGTTCCTGTTTAACTGTTAAGTAACGAATCACTTCTTCACTTAAACGCATTGCCCTCTCTAAAATTGCTATTTGAGTAGGAGGCCCTTGGTAGTTCATCTGAATATATATACCTTCGCGTTGGTTATTGATCTCATAAGCTAAACGAAGTTTACCACGATGTTGAATTTTGATATCGTAAGCTCCCTGTTCCTCTAACATACTTTTATATTTTGTAATTGCCTGCTCTACTTTTTCTTCAGTCATATCTGGGCGCAGGATATACATTGTTTCGTAAATGAATTTATTCATGAAAATAATCTCCTTTTGGACTACATGGCTTCTAATAAAACCTATAATTGGAAGAAGCAAGGATGTTTAAGCTGAGAAAATTTTTGCTAACAATTTTAGTGCTTATCTGAAAAATTTTTAGCGGACTTGCATATAAACAGCATCAGAAATAGTTGGTATTTCTGCATAACGGCCAATTGCTGACTGAATTACTGTATAGATGAATGATCCTAAAATTCCTAGGAATATCATATTAGAAAGAGTCTCCAGAATAAATCCTCCTAAAGCACTGCCTAATACTGATAGAATTAGAGAACATAAAATCAAAACAATATCCAATAGAATGGCCTGCATCGTATTAAAACGAATAAAGTGAGATATATTATTATTTCTAACTACGAGTAAAAATAAAGCCAGAAATATAATGAAGCCAGAGAAAGGTATACCTTGGTAAATTTGTAATAAAGGTAGAAGAGGGATTAAAATTAGTTTTAAGGGAGGAAACTGTTGAAATAAGTATCTTCCATACTCTAATCCATCTAGTAAGGGTAATAGGTAAGGTAAACAGGCAAAAATTCGGTCTTGAACCGTTGTGGAACCACGCCAAGTCATGATAGACTTCTCCTAAATTTGGTTATATACAAATACATATAAATTCAGGATAGCGCAGTAATTATGTAAATTCCGACACTTAGTTGACGACTTTAATAATCACGTTTCCCTTCGGTTACCCTTGGATAAAAAAGAAATAAGTGGCCAAACCTAAAGACCTATTATTATGTCTTATTAGTTACTTACCTGGCTAATCTTAATTTTTTCTCTTAAGGTCTTTTTACAGACTGAGATTATAAGTAAACGTACCTGACTATAGTTTTATAGTAGCACAAAATTTGTAGAAACTGCAATTATTATTAGCTTCCATCTCAAGTATATCTTGTATGAGAGCCATGGTCTTTAATCAACCTTGATATAAAAGGTCTCAACTATATCTAATTACCCAAATAATTTCACTGTGGAATTAGCGGTTTCAATTGATAGGAAGTTCTTTAATCAAAGCTTTGAGTAGAATTTTTTTATGCCCTATTAGCTTCCTATTAGCTTGTTTAATAATTCTTATGAGCGAAGTTGCAACGATAAACTCCAAATAAATAAATAAATAAATAAATAAATAATAGGGTTTCACTTGCTTTTTTAGGTCAAAGCTAAGTTCAGAAAATTATGCAATTTAATAGCAGGTTGAAATCTTTTAAGGGTGATTATACATAAATCAAGCCAGAAATTTTCTGTTGAATTTTCGATGATATTTGTCACGACTAAATGCCACAAAATTTGAATTAATCTAATCAAAAGTAATTATTCTATCCTGTCAATACGAAAACCCATTTTACACTCATACTGACCTGGTTTAGTTTCTATTAATTTAGGAACTAGATGACTACAGCTAAGTTGACCACTTTTCCAACGGAGTTGACTACTTTGATATGCTAATAAACAACCTTGACAAATTCTTTGAGGAGCCAAAAGCTGATTTTCTATTAGAATAACTAACATAATTAAACTTATTAGAATATCTCAGAATATCCCATCTGATTTTTTAATTCTAATTAAAACCATGAATTAAGCTATATAGAAGAAAATGGGTATATAATTTAATATTTCATACCTTAAATTAACATTTAAGAAATTAACATTTAGGATATTTTATTCAAAGTAAAGTAAAGGGTAATCTCATGAAAATTTTATAAATTTTCTACTGATTTATACCAACTGAAAATCAAGTTAAGTATTTATTAATTGTTTATTGCCACGCAAGAGGCCAAATTTAATTAATCCTCGTTCATAGCCACGGCTCATTAATTCTAGGGAAATAGCTGCTTGAATAGTTGTCCAATTACTGAAGAGTAAACTAACAATAACTTTAGGGTCAAAAGCTGATTCAATTACCACATCCCAAAAGGGGGCAACAGCAGTTGACCAGTCAGCAATAGAGATATTTTGAAAGCTAATATTCTCGGCGATCGCTTCATACTCTGACAAAGAAATAACATAAGGTAAAGCATAAACCCGATAAATGTCAGCTAAGTGTCTGCGTTCATCATCAGTCAGTTGTCCTAAATAGCCATCTAGTGTACGATGACACCAAGTTGCCATAATTATCCTACCACCAGGTTTCAATACTCGATGACATTCTTGCAAAAATTTCTTTTTATTAGGCATATGCTCTCCACTTTCTAAAGACCAAACCAAATCATAAGACTGATCAGTAAAGGGCATATCTAAAGCATCTGCCACTATAAAATTGGTCTGTTGACTTAAGTTAGCTGACTCTGCACGTTCCTCAGCTCTTTTGGCTTGCACAGGAGAAAGGGTGATGCCAGTAGCAGTAGCGTTAAACTTTTCGGCTAAGTACAGTGTACTACCACCGATGCCACAACCTACATCAAGAATTGAGGTAGGGGGCCATAAACTTGATGCTTGATTTTCAGATCCCCAGTGAAGTAGTTCCTCAATCATATCTATTTGAGCTTGTCGCCTGGTTTTTTTCTGTTTGCCATCTGGACCATAGTAACCGTGATGCATATGTTCGCCCCATGCCTGTTCCCACAGACTGGAGGAAGCATCATAGAATTTTTGAATTTTTTCGATTAGAGTTGAGGTCATTTCAGTTATTACCTTATCAGTTATCACCTGATCAGCACTAACCTCTTAAGCTAGAGACTTGAAAACCATAATTTTCTTTTTTATCTCTTTGAAAAGGGAAGTTTGATATGTTTCTTTGTAGCTATAATTATAGACTAATTTTGGTTTTGACTTGTCTATAGATAAAAATATTGGTTAAGTACACTTCTTATTTATGTGATACAAGTTTAATATATACAGGACTTACGCTATAAAATAAGAAATGTAGTTGTGATGGATAATTTACCTTCAAATAAACTAGCATCAATTAAACATGGAATAGAATCCATAGGATAAAAAGTTTTAAATTTATCTGTATATTCGCCGGACTTTAATTCTTAAGAAATTAAGGTGGTAGTAGTTGAAATATTTTTGAAGGAGTTTTTGCCTAATAAAGTAAAGAAATGGTTGATATAATTATCTGGAAGCGACACTTAAGTTAACGAGTCCTCAACATTTAAAAAATTGGTTTGCTAAGTGTTATTACTGTACTATTAAACAACGAAAAGTACTGCATCTTTTTGTGGCGTTGCGATAGAGTCAGGATTTTGTGTTGAAAAGGTTTATAGAAAATCAAGCTACACTGGCCTGTATCCAGTGTTCATCTCATGCTGACCCTATCTCTTGCCTCTTATACCAATTTCCTCAAGTTAGATTAAATATAATTTGACATCTTGGCTTTCAAGTTTGAAATTATTACTTTTACAACTGAAGTTTTAAGTTGATGAAATAGGTATTACCTCTTAAGGAGGAGCTAACCCTAACAGGGGATCAAGCTAAAAATGTAAACATACATACTAAAAAATTGCAATGACTGTAGCTCGAAGGATTTGTCAAGGCTTTGTTATTGTCATTACTATTGGCAGTATATTACTAATGCTACCTATCTCTATGAGTAATGGGAATTGGAGTCATCCTGTAACTGCTTTATTTACAGCTACTTCTGCTGTTTGTGTAACTGGACTATCTGTTGTAAATGTGGGGGAATATTATTCATTTTGGGGACAGTTATTCCTGTTATTATTGGTTCAAATTGGAGCTTTGGGTTATATGACTGCTACGACTGTTCTTTTGTTGTTGCTGGGTCATAAATTTGGTCTTCGGCAAAAAGTTGCTGTTCAGCAATCTTTGGAACAGGTGGGACTAGCAGGTGTGGAGGGTTTAATTAAGTCAATTTTAGCAACAACAATTGTGTTTGAGTTGACTGGTATTTTGTTATTATTGTTAGTTTTTGTGCCAATTTATGGCTTTCAAGAAGGTCTTTGGTATTCTATTTTTCATAGTGTTAATTCTTTTAATAATGCTGGTTTTAGTTTGTATTCGGATAGCTTTGTTCAATTTGTAAAGTCTCCTTTACTAAATTTTGTGATTACTGGTTTGATTATATTTGGTGGATTGGGCTATCAGGTGATTATGGAAATGTATTCATGGGTTAAAGATCGTTGCCAAGGAAAACAAGCTTTTCACTCTTTTTCTCTACATTTTAAAGTAGTTACTAGTACTACTATTTTTCTGTTAATAGTTGGTTTGATTGCGTTTTTTATTGCTGAATTTCATAATCCTAATACTCTAGAAAATTTAAATTTAGGGGAAAAATTAATTGCTGCTTGGTTTCAATCTGTTACTACTAGAACTGCTGGTTTTCATACTATTGATATTGATAATTTTACTGATGCTGGTTTGTTTTTGACAATTGCTTTAATGTTTATTGGTGCTAGTCCGGGTAGCACTGGAGGAGGTATTAAAACTACAACTTTTACTATATTATTTAATAGTACTAAAGCAGCTCTACAAGGTAGGGATGAAGTATTATGTTATCAACGCAAGATTCCTATGATAGTTATTATTAAGGCTATTGGTATAGTTTTTGCATCAAGTTTATTAGTGGTTTTTGCTACTACTGTAATTGCATTTACTGACCGACAGTTAGAATTGACTGAGATTTTCTTTGAGGTTGTATCTGCTTTTGCTACGGTGGGTTTATCTAAAGGGGTGACTTCTAATTTTACAATTCCAGGACAATTAGTTTTAATTACAATAATGTATATAGGTAGAGTGGGTGTATTATTGTTGGTTTCTACTGTTTTTGCGCAACAAAAACCTAGTGCGGTTGAATATCCAGAGGAAAATTTATTTGTATAATTATTTTATTTTAGATTATGTAGTACTAGGGTTAAATTAAAAGTTAATACCTACTATATCTATCCATTATTAGTTTCTTAAAATTCTTTTATGATAGGGGGATAGGAAGATGGGAGAAAGGGTAAAGAATGATCTCTCACCTCTGGCAGAAAAAATTTATTTTTACTCTTCCCCTTGGGCTTCGGCTCCTAAGAAGCCCCTGTATCTAATACCAATTATTGTGCATTAATGCTAACTTTTTGTAAAAATTTAGTTATTATAGGGCTTTCGATTGTTATAAGTTATAGCTACCCGGGTAAGATACCTATAGTACATAATTTTCACTATTGACCCTTTACATCATTTGCCCGAAATATGCTGTAAATAATTAATATAAAATAAATAACTTTTTTGACTCTCTTTACCCAAGTTAATGTTAATTATTATTATTATATTTATTTCTTTTTGAATTTCCTATTTCTCTAGTTTCCTACTCAAGAAAATTTATATTTTTTTTTGATAAATGGTATGACAGTCGGGGAGGATATCAGTCAATTTTACTAAATATTTATTTATTGGAAATTTTGTTTTTATGCACTTGTTATTTTTATAGTCTACTAATGAAAAAAAAAGAAGTAATTTTTTATAAAGTAACTTGAAAAACTGGATTTGGAATTAATTGCCAATCTATAATTATTCTCTTTTATCAATTTTTATGTGAATAAAGATTTTTTTAAAGCATAGTCTAAAGGATAAAGTAAAAGTTTAAAATTCATTTTTGAGTGATTTTTTGGTTTTTAAATTCTATCCAAAAAGATAAAATTAACGTAAGTTTATACATTTAATAAATGTTATAAAATAGGGGTAAAAGCTATTGTGATTTTGGGGATATATAATGTGATATTTTTTTTATTAACTCTCGGCAATTATTTGGAAATTGGCAATTGCTAATTGGAAGCAGTTTATGTAATCATTTTTTTTTATTATGCCTAATTAATGAGACTTAATATCAGGATTTTATTTGATTGTAAACTTCAATATTAAGTAGATTAACAGGATCATAAATTATAGCTATTAGCGATGATTTTTTTTAATTTAATAAGTATGTAATAAGATTATTGGATTTATTAATGGTTATGCTAAAACTAAAACAAAATTAGGAATAACTAATTTTATAAATTCAGTTGTTCAATTTTTTTATTTAATTGGTAAAATCTAAAAGTATATATTTGGAGGCAGAGTTTTCTTGGCTATTAAACCAAGTATAACCCTGAATTATAGTGAAATTATCATCTTGGAATTTTTGGCAAAATTTGCGCCCGGAAAATAAACAATTTGCTGTAATTGGTTTAGGCAGATTTGGTAGAGCTGTTTGTGAAACATTACATAATTTAGGCTATGAAGTGTTGGCTATTGATAAAGAAGAAAAAATGGTAAATCGGGCTATAGCTGATGAAATTTCTTCTCATGCTTTTAAATTAGATTCGACAGAAATTAATGCGATTAAACAGGCTGGTGTTTTAGACTTTGATACAGTAATTGTGGCAATTGGTAATTATTTGGCAGAAAGTATTATTACTACTCTAAATCTTAAAGAATTGGGGATTAAGTCTGTGGTAGCTAAAGCTTCTTCTGAAACTCATAGAAAACTTTTGGAAAAGGTTGGAGCAGATTATGTGGTATTTCCAGAAAAAGAAATGGGTTGTGAAGTGGCACGATTATTAACTAAGCCTAAAGTAATCGATCAATTTGATATTGGCCCAGAACATAGTATCGTAGAAACTGTTGTACCGGATAAGTTTGATGGTAAAACTATTGCTGATTTACAAATACGGAATAAATATGGTTTGAATTTATTAGCAATCAATTCTCAAGATAAAAAATTTACAATTAATCCTAAGCCAAGTACAATTTTAAAAAAAGGAAGAATAATAGTTGTACTTGGTTCTAATCAAGATATTAATCGCTTGCCGAATTAAGGTTAAAAAAGTCATATTTATAGAAATAAATAAGTCATCAGTAAGTAATAATAATTCAGTAGAATTTCCTGATTAATTATTAAAGTATTGACTGATATTGGCAAGTATATTTTTGTGTGAAAAAAATGCAATATTTTCAGCCTAAAAAGCTCACAAATGTTAGTATTTTGGGCTGACTACGGCAGAGGGATATCAGGGAAAATATATCTGACTACATCTTAATTACTTTCCATTATTCTTGACTCCTGAGTTCTGAACTACTTGAAAATATGCATGTTTTTTTAGCAAGCTTTCAGTATTTAGCTTAATTGTTACTGTTATTGTTTTCTTGATAAAAAGGGTGATTTCTGCTAAGAAATTTAGTGAGTTTTTTAATGTCTTTTCTCTTGGTTTCACTAAGAACTTTAAATTTAAATAATTTCACAGGTAATTATGGGAAAAATTGCTGGTTCTCAACAGGGAAAAATTACAACGAATTGGCTACAAAAATATGTGCCATGGCTTTATAGTTTTTGGAAGTTTGCTCGCCCACATACGATTATTGGTACATCGTTAAGTGTGCTGGCTTTATATATAATTGCCATGGGCGATCGCTCTAATTTTTTTGACAAATATTTTTTTTTATACAGCTTAATTCTGTTATTGATAACTTGGATTAGTTGTTTATGTGGAAATATTTATATAGTAGGATTAAATCAATTAGAGGATATAGAAATAGATAGGATTAATAAGCCTCATCTCCCTATAGCTGCTGGTGAGTTTTCTCGTTTTTCTGGTCAAATAATTGTGGTAATAACGGGTATTTTGGCTTTGAGTTTTGCCGGGTTGGGGGGACCTTTTTTGTTGGGTACAGTGGGGATAAGTTTGGCAATTGGTACGGCTTATTCTTTACCTCCTATTCGATTAAAAAGATTTCCTGTTTTGGCCGCATTATGTATTTTTACTGTGCGGGGAGTTATTGTTAATTTGGGTATATTTTTAAGCTTTGTTTGGGGGTTTGAAAAGGTTGAGGAGGTTTCAGGAGGTTTAATTAAATGGATGGGTGAGTTGGGTGAGGTTGTTCTACTTCAAAAAAGCTTGATGGTTCCAGAAATTCCTCTGACGGTATGGGCTTTAACTTTGTTTGTGATAGTATTTACTTTTGCTATTGCTATTTTTAAGGATATTCCAGATATTGAGGGTGACCGTCAATATAATATTAATACGTTTACGATTAAGTTGGGAGCATTTGCTGTTTTTAATTTGGCAAGGTGGGTATTGACTTTTTGCTATCTGGGTATGGTGATGGTGGGTGTAGTTTGGTTGGCGAGTGTTAATTTATTTTTTTTGGTGATTAGTCATTTATTGGCTTTGGGTATAATGTGGTGGTTTAGTCAAAGGGTAGATCTGCATGATAAAAAGGCGATCGCTGATTTTTATCAATTTATTTGGAAATTATTTTTCCTGGAATATCTAATTTTTCCTATGGCTTGTTTTTTTTAAGTTGGAAGTCAAAAGTCAGAAGGTTGATAATTTTGTCTGATTTTTAATGACTAGACTAGATAGGTCCGGGATATCCAGCACTGCCACATCAAAACTGTTTCTAGATCAACGATACCAAGATAGGTAGTACTTCTGGCTTTGTCAGAGGTGCTGCCAAATATTTATAAAGACTAGACTAGAAGCAAAGGAGGAAATATGCATGGAATTACAATAAGCGATCGCTAACCAAATAAAAATATTCTAATAGTCTATCCTAAGCACAGGACAAAAAGCTTGACTTATAGAACAGGAAAAGGTTCATAGAATTAAACCATAATCTCCATGAAACCTGAACATTTGGGAGATTAGTTGACTACAAACAACTTCTAAATTACCACTGTTCTTGCCATGGAGCCAGAATTAAATTTATCCCTTTATTTATCTAGGCTGTATTTCAAGAAATATTAACTTAGCACAAATAGTAACTGCATTTTCCTCTAATGTTGAAGTAAGTTCTAATTACAAACACCTACAAAGGTTTTTCTCCCACTTTGTCATAGATACTAGGGAATTTGTCCAGGCTGTGATCGTCATCATGGACTGCTCGCAAAAATTGGTTTTGAGTAATTACCGAACTCAATGGCAGGTTGGTAAACATACATACAATATTCTCATGTTAGGAATTGCTGAGTACGGTTTGGCAATTCCCATAGTTGGGCAGATGTTATCCAAAAAAGGAAATTCCCAAACAGCAGAAGGTCTAGATGTGATAGAGAAATTTGCCCCATTGTTTAGTTACCAAAGAGTAGGATATCTAACAGCAGATAGAGAATTTGTGGGCAAACAATGGTTTAAATATCTTTCTGCTAATTGGGGGTTTTCTATCAGGATTTTTCACACAGGCTTAATTGGTGGTGGAGACCAATATTTCGCTTTTTCGTGGTTTTTAGCAGTTTCACCATTAGTGAAATTAGAAATTTGTTTAAACGTCGTTGTATTTGGGGAATGTGTATGTATGTATCAGCTTTGAAGTTGGAATTAGGAGAACTGTTAATTGTAGTTAGGGCTTGCCCAGGGGCAAGTGGGATTCAATATTATGGTTATGTTCATCGCTGGCACATTGAAATGTTGTTTGGTTGCTTCAAAAGTATAGGTTTTGACCTTTAGTCAACTGATATAATTAAATCAGAACGTCTAACTAAAATGATATTTTTATTAATTTTGATACTGTTTTGGGCACACCAAGTAGGTGTTTGGTTAGATGAGCATCGTCCTATGCTGGTAAAAAAACATGGGGGTAAAGCTCAAATTTTTTCCATATGGTCTAGATTTTTGGCGTAATATATTCTTTGATATACCTAGCAAAATAGCTAATTTTTTATAGGGTTTTAAAATTTTTGTCCTGTGCTTAGTTTGTGGACTACCTTTTACCCCTACTATAGATATTGTCTAATCTGAAAATTTTGCGTAAATTCTGGATATTAGGCATCAGCCCAGGATAAACCTTCCCGAAGATTAATAAGCCAGAGGTTATTATTAATAAGCCTTACCTTTTGTTATCAATTGTAATATATTATAATGTTGAGTATATTGCAATAAATTTGTAGTTATTCTTCTTACGCTAGTTTGAGTAACTACGCTAGTTACTTGAAGTGTATACTTCAATAATCTCCTGATTATAATCTGGCGCCAGGAAAAGGATATCTATATTTGCTAGTAAAAAAGTAGTTTTAAGGATAAACTCATGACTGAATTTTACAGTATTTACATAGAAACGGGGTCTAGTCCTTTGAGTGGGACACGTAACGATGTAGAGGTAAAACTGTTCGGTAGTCAAAACACTACTGAATATATGGAACTTACGAGCTTTGATGATATCCCATGGGAAAAAAACCAAAACAGAACTTTTCATCTGGGAAAATTGAATATTGGCGATTTAGAAGCAGTAGAGTTTCGTCTAAAATTACAAAACGGTCAGAAGCTTGATCCTCTATCAGAAAGCGATGTGACGTTGGGTCCTGTATTATTGGAGTTAGAAAAAGCAGGGATATTCGATGGGAAGTTCGATGGGGTATTAGAAGGGGATGAAACATCGGATTTAGAAAGCTTGGATATTGATGGCTGGGGATTAGAATCTTTTACGATCTCTGATGGTCAGAAATACTTTGATACTTCAGAACTATCAGGAGAAGAGTCGTACTTGTTTGATGTTAGTGAAACAAAAAAATTTGATGTTAAAGAAACCGAAAACTTTCCAGGAACCGTTGTTCCAATAGATTTGGTTGGTGGTAGCAATGATATTATTGATGGTACTTGGTTTCATGTCTTGGACAAGGGTGAGCTTGATATCAATAACTTAAGAGATAAATTAGGAAGAATTGATCAAGAACAAAATACATATTTTGTGACACACGGATTCTCTCGTGGAGCGGGAAATAGTTGGATACCAGAAAATAACATCAACATCTCTAATGGTGAGAGGGAAACAAGCAGGGAAACAAGCTTATCAAAAGCGATTCGCCAATACGATCCAAATGCTAATATTCTTTTCGTAGATTGGGCTGAAAAAAATTACAAGTTGGATATAAATCTCGAGGCACTGGCCTTGAATTATGCTGAGGCACGGGCAAACCTTTCCAAGATCACTGACGATATAGTAGAATATATCACAAGATATAACGTAAATCCTGAAAAGCTAACATTCGTAGGTCACAGTCTTGGTGCTCAAATTGCTGGACTAGTTGGGCAAAGGGTAGAAATGGATCGAATTATTGGCCTGGATCCTGGCGGCGTTGAACCTTTCAGTGATTTTTTACCTGATCAGCCCAATGCTCGGCTTTCTGAGGATGATGCTGAAAATGTTTATGTTATCCATTCTGAAACGCTATATGGATATGATTGGCCTGCAGGTGACTTTGACCTATATCTCAATGTTACTAATTATCAGGATTTGGGTCAATATGGTATAATGATTTACGAACAACCCGTTCCCCAGGAGCAGTGGCATGATTATGCGATAGATGTTGCTATAAATTTATTCGAAGGCACTGATTACGCAGGGGAATCAAAACGGAGAAATGAAGATGGTTTAGCGGAACTAACAAACCTAGATATAGAGACCTTCTTTGATCCTAACTCATATCCCACAACAAAAAATTCATTCTACGACTTACTGAATGAAAAGTTTCCACAGAACAGAGCTTTATTTTTCGACGAAAACTTACAACCAGAAGTCGATAAAAGCGGCGATGATATAATGAGAGGTAGTGAAAATGATGATTCCTTAAATAGTGGTCCAGGCAATGATAAAATTATAGGTAAAGGTGGTAACGATACACTCAATAGCGGTCCAGGCAATGACAAAATATTCGGACAATCTGGGGATGACTATTTAATAGGTCGCTCTGGTAACGATATTTTATTGGGGGGAAAGGGTGACGATACTCTCGAAGGTGGTATCGGTCGCGATCGCCTCAATGGTGGACCAGGAAACGACGAGCTTATAGGTGGTGGCAGTATAGATTTCTTCATTTTTAACACAAACCGACCATTTAATGAAGAAGACTTGGGTAAGGATATCATAACTGACTTTAAGGTTGATCAAGACTTTATCCTATTGGATAAATCTACTTTTGATGCCATTGAAAGTGACTCAAGCAGCAGAAAAAATCCAGGGTTTAGTCGTGTTGAAGAGTTTGAAGTAGTAGAAACAGATGAAAGTGCAGCTAGTTCAGAAGCTATCATTGTTCACAGCACAGAAACTGGTAATTTGTTCTACAATCAAAATGGTAGTGCTTCAGGGTTCGGAACAGGTGGTGATTTTGCCACTGTAGCTCCTGAATTAAGTTCAGAAAACTTTATACTTAGAGTTTAAAGCAGTAGAATTAGAATTCCATTATTAACAGGACTTACGAAATAGGAAATCGTCCAAAATTTAGAAGGAGACTTGCTTAATTTTTGATGATATAATATCTTTGCGTAAGTCGTGTTTAAATTAGTAGAATCTATCAAAATTCTTACATAAATTATTGTGAAAAATGAGTTGCCGAAGGGTGATTTTTGACAAAATTGGCTGACAGAAAAGAAAGGTAAATATGTTAGTAGTTGTGAACTACTTTTTGTAATTTATCTGACGGCTAAATCAAAGATTATCGCGGGAGTCTCCTTGCAAAATTATCTGATAGGGCTATCATAGATAAAATTGAATAGATGAAATTGGTAAGATAATTCATAATGTTGATATTTTCATTTATATTTCCATTGGGAAGTATGATGATTTTTTTATCCCTAATCATAATTTAGGATGAATCATACAGACAAAATAATTTGTGAACCTTGGGCAGTTTTACTCACCTCAATTCTAGCCTGAAAAGCCTCTTTAAAATGAGGAATATGAGTCACTGTTAAAATACAAGAAAAATCAGTAGCAATAGCATTAATAGCCGCAATTAATCTGTCACATCCTTCAGCATCTTGAGTTCCAAAACCTTCATCAATAATCAACATTTGTAAAGCAGTGCCTGAACGTTGTGCCAACAATTTTGATAAAGCTAAACGAATTGCAAAATTAACTCTAAAAGCTTCTCCTCCCGAATAAGTTTCATAAGGTCTTGTTCCTTTGGCATCTGCAATTAAAATATCTAATGTATCTATCCATCTAGCATTTTTCTTACTTCCTTTTGTAGCTTTTTGCGTCACAAATTGAATATGCAGTTGATTCGCACTTAATCTCGCCAAAATTTGATTAGTTTCTGCCTCTAACTGAGGCAAAATATTTTCAATCATTAATGCCTGAATTCCCTTTTTCCCAAAAGCTAAACTTAACTCCTGATAAACTCTATATTGCCGTTTCGTAGTTTGTAATTCTTCTAATTGTTTACCGTTTTGAAGTTGCAAATTTTCTAAATGTTTTAACTGCTGTTCCAATGAGCCTAAACTTCCCAATGTTTCATCTAATTCCTGGCGACGAACTTGAATTTTTTTGTCTAAATAGATAATTTTTTCATCCAACTCTGGAGTTTTTTCTAACTGTTGATTTAAAATAGAAACTTGACTTTTAATATCTGTTAAATCTTGCTGTCGATTTTCTATAACTGCCTTTAACTCATTTATCCTTTCAATTAAGTAAGGATATTGTTTATGAGCTTGACGTAATTTTTCAATTTTAGTTAGCCAAAACTGTGCTTTTCTCAACTCCAATCTCACATTATTATGTAACTCTAAATCATACCCAATTTCAGCAATTTCTCTCTCAATAACCACAATTTCTTGTTGTATTTGAGAACTTTGTTTTTGTAGCTCCAAATCTTGTTTTAAGCCAACTATTTTTTCTTCAATTTCTGGCATCAGAGCGCGAACTTTTCCTAACTTTATCTCTGCATCTTTAATTTGCCCATACTTAATTTCTGCCCATCTTAATTTTTTTTCCTCTTCCCTCGCTAAACTATGACTGCGCTCATCATAATTAAATTGTTGAATTTGCTGCTCTAAAGTGCTAAGTTCAGCATATAAATTCACAGCAAAATCACCCGTATGTAGCGATCGCTCAACTTTTGCCACTTCCTCTACTAATTCTTGCACCAAACTTTCATCCTGTTTAATATTATCCAACTGTACCTGTAAACCACCCCGGCTCTCCCGCAACTGATCATATTTACCTAACTCCTCGTCTATTTGCCGATATTCTGTTCTTAAAACCTGAATTTCTCGTTCAGAAATAGTCAGTTGCTCCCGTGTCACCCACAACAGATCTCTAATTTCCTTTTGCTGAGTTTGATGTTTATCTACCACCAAATGCCAGTGATGTTCATCCAAGGGGCGATCGCATAAAGGACAAGGTGGATATTCTTTAACTTCTACTTTACCATTATTACTACCTATATTTAATAACTGTAACTTTTGCCCCAACTCTGCCAGTCTGGTTTCATAATCTTTTTTATTGCCAATTAAACGTTCCAGAAACTGATGTCTTTCCTGCCCTTTTTCCCTGACCCGTTCTTGATAAACCCGCTTATTATCCAGTACAGCAATTTCTGCTACAACCTCCTGCAAAGTTGCCTGTAGTTGTGGTTGCTTTTGCTGTTGAGTTTGTCGTAGTTGACAAACTCGAGAATTAAGTTCTTCCAACCTTACGCTCAAACGTGCCTGCCTCTTTTCGAGTTCGGTTTGTAATTTCTGGCGTTGTTGCACCAGAGGAGTAACTTCTACTTGTAACTTATCCAGCTCATTTAATTTGACCCTTGCTGCTTGTAGTTCTGCTAAAGCCGTTTCAATATCGGTACGCTTACTTAGAACATTTAGATTTTCTTGTTCCTGCTCTTTGAGGGAATTTAACTGCCCTCGAAATTGCTGAATGTTGTTTTCTAATTTCTGGAGTTCTTGCCGTTGTTTTTCCTGGAGTTGTTGACTTTGCTTGAGAGCATTCTGGTGTTTTTTGAACTTAGCAGATAAACTTTCTTCAGTAGCTTGCAAGTTTTGGAAATGAACATATCCAGCATTGATTTCATTTTCTTGTTGCAATACTGCTATAAGTTCATCTTGTTGTTGTTGAGTAGCTTTTAGTTCCTGTTTGAGACGAGAACATTCTTGCACAAGTTTGTCATATTGTTGTTGTTGACCTTGCAGTAATTTTTGCCAGGTTTGGCGCTCATGTTGTTTGGTTTGAAGTTCTTTGAGTTGTTGTCTGTCAGTTTCTTGTTTTTGTTGCAGTTGAGCTAAAATTGCTTTCAGGTTATTTTGTTGTTGAGCGATCGCTTCTTTCTGTTCTAGCTGTTTTTCGTTCGCTTCTAGACTTTGTTCAAGTATTTCGACTTTTGCTTTAAACTGCCGAGCAATATCTTTTGCTTTTTCTCCCAGGGTGTCATATTGGTCAAGTTTTAGGAGACTTGCCAAAATTTCTTTTCGTTCATTTGGGCGTTTAAGCATAAACTCATCTGCCCTACCTTGACGTAAATATGCTGAATTTACGAATGTCTCATAGTCAAGCTTGATATATTCGATAATGCTTTGTTGGGTTGCTCGGACACCTTTTTGAGTTAGACTTTTAAACTGTGAACCTGTATTAACTTGAAATTCTAGGGTGGGTGACTGACCGCGACGACGACCACGAATAACACGGTAAATATTACCGTGAGTGGAGAATGTAAAGTCTACCCGTGTTTCTTTTTCTCCCAGACTGATAATATCATCTTCAGTGGCAGCCCGACTATTTCCCCATATTGCCCAAGCGATCGCTTCTAGTAGGGAAGATTTTCCAGCACCGTTAGGTCCGCAAATGCAGGCAGTGTGCAGACCTGTGAAATCTAAAGTCGCTTGGTGATAGCTGAGAAAATTTTTGAGTTGTAGTTTTTGAGGAATCATTTTGCTATAGTGGTGATATTTGTCGAATTTAGCGATAATTTCTTACTGAGTGATTATTATTTAGTTGATGTAGACTTTTCTTAAACCTATCCCACTATTTTTGAAGCTTTCATATTTAGGTAATATAAAAATCGTGAAATCCTCAAAAATTATTCTTTGTGAAATAGACTCCTTGGTTTTTGCTGTCTTTTTTTCGTTGTTTTAAACAACTGCTATATTCATTTTCTTACTTTTTTTTAGTTGATTTTTCACATTTTACATTAACACAAAATAATAACTATTGTTCTTATAGTTCTATGTATCAATATAAACTATTGATTTTTCAATTGTAAACTTAATCCAGTTTTTCTCTATATTTAGTGTGATTAATTATTGATTTACACTATATACAGCTTATTTCTAGTAAAGTATAATTTGTAAAGTAGTTCTAAGAGACTAGCTTAACAATAATGAAAATTTAATACTATTTATCAGGATTTTAGCTAGGTTAATCGTGAAGTTTTTTAACCAGATTCAATATTACTCAGGTCTAAACCATATAAAACCCGTTTGAGAACTGTATGATACCAAGGATGAAAAAAAAAAGAATCTTAAAAATAGTTTAAAAATAGTTTAAAAATATATGTGAAATAATTTGGTAAAATTACTGAGCGCTTTAAGATTTTTAACTTTTGAATTTTTGAATTTTTGAATTTTTAAAATCTTACTTTGAGCTTTCTATTACTGCCTACTCCTGACTCCTAAAAAAACTTAAGCCTGACAAATAAAAGATAGGATTTGAGTTTCTATAAACTTGTGCCTAGGATTTTCAATGTTAATTCAGAACAATTATTCTGGAAAATATCAGAATAGAGAAAAATTAGGTTTATATAAAATCCGGTTACATAGTATATGTTTATAATTTTCAGAACTTAAGGCACTAATTGTAGTTTTAAAATCTGAAATTCTTACCACAAATACATTATATATAACTGTAATGAATAAGTCATGACTCTATAATTATTCCCTTATTCCCCACCTCTCCACCTCCAACTATAGAATAACTATCCAACCGGATTTGATCTTAAAGTTTCCCCCGCCTATCAAGAGACTTTTTAACTGTTTTTTTTTGAATACATCTGCTAATTATATTAGAGTTGCTGGGTGTGGGAAAATTGAAAACGCCCAAAAACTTAATCTATAAACTTTTCAGGATTTAAGGGCTAAAAAATACCATCAAGCTTCTATAGTCTAAAGTTTTTGGGCACTCAAGAACTTGCCACTATTATCATACTAAATCCGGTTGTTAATGTATGTTCTTTTTCAAAATCCTCTCTAAACATCACACCCCATATCTATAAACCGGATTCAGAATGAGTATCACTGGTAAGTTCTGAAATCAATACTATTGTGAGGATTTAAGATATTTATAAGTTTCTTTAGATACCCTGCGAATTAAATCTACAGCATCCTGATCCTCATCCGGACGCTTCACCAGTACAGCCAATAGATAACGCCTGCCATTAACTAAATCAATCATACCCACATCTGCCAACATAGATTTTAGATTACCTGTCTTGTGAGCAACTACAGAACCTCTACCTACCCCCCTAGGCAGCAAAGAATTGTTCTGAGTTCTCTCCATGATCCGGAACAAGCGATCGCGAGACTTCAAAGACACCAAACCACCTTGATTTATCTGTGAGATTAAATTGATCAAATCCTTGGAAGTTGTTGTATTTGTTCCTGACAAATCTGGTAAAGAATTATTAATTACAGTATTCTTTAAACCCCAGCTCTGAAATGACTGATTTAAAATTTCAGCTCCTCCCAGTTCTTCAATTAACATATTAGTTGCTGTATTATCACTAATAATGATCATCTTTCTTACAGTTTGTAAAGCCGTATATTTGCTTCCAGGATTACGAAACTGCATATTTCCGGAACCCTCAGCAACATGAGATTCCTTCATTGTTAGCAGATCATTCAATTTGATTCTGCCCTGATCCACTGCCTGGAAAAAAGCGACTAATATCGGTAACTTGATCGTACTCGCTGCCGCCATAGTAGCATCTCCATTAATATCTACATAAGCGCCAGTATCAGTATCAATCAGAAATACCCCTGGTGTTAGGCTTGGGAATTTAGTGATTATTGTATCTAACTCTGTTTTTAAAGCTGTAATTTCCCTAGTTTGTTGTACTACTAAAGGTACAATTGGGGGAGATTTCCATTCAGTATTTATCTGTCCCTTATTATCTGCTGCGCGAGATACCAGACTATAATTACTTCCTGGCTTTAATATTGATAGCACTGTTCCCATAATAACTGCTATTCCTACACCTAAGATTAACATCCGAGTTATATATAACAGCAAAGAAGGGGAACGGAAATAATTAGGACTGGTAACTAGTGATTTTTTAGATGGTAGTAACTCAGAAATAAAAGATTGAGCTTTTTCTGGTCGTTTACGAGGTTGAACAGATGATGTGGGTTGTTGTTCTGCGAGCTTCCTCAATCTAGCGAGTTCCTCTCTTCGGCTACGTCTAGCCCTATGAGATTGAAATTTAGGAATCTCTGGTTTTGAAACTCTAGGTACAACAGTTTTCTTTTTTGGAGGCACTGGCCTGAGAGATGTTCTCTCGTCACCTGGCAGTGGAAACTTAGCTACATTACCCTTTTTCCTGAGAGGTAGCTGCGGTTGCAGTTGATTAGTATTTTTTCTCCTACTAGATTTTTGCGACTGAGAGTCGGACTTAGAAGTAGAAGATACCACTGAAAGAATTGATGGATTAGGAAACCTTTGAACCACTCCAAACACCTTAATATATAACTATAATTTTATCAGCTCTCACTCTTAAGGGCGAGGTTTTATACTATGGGTAAAAATCTCAAAAGCTAGCTCAAAAAAAAATGATTTTGTCTGTGATTGGATATCCAAAAAATTAGAGGAAACCCAGACAACTATTTCTATTAATTTATGATAGATTTTGAGTTTTTTGATAGTGAATTAGTCTCATCAGCAAGTACACAAATTAATTACAAGCTCTGCCAAGTCTTTTTTACTATAGTATGCTTTTTTTAATAGGATATTTATTGTGCGTACCTATTTTATTATTAGGACTAAGTTCTTTGTTAAAGTTACTAGAAAACTAGCTTTAAACAGAATAACTTGACCTCACATGCCTAGCTTTAGTTGACTACTCTTTGGAGTAAAATCATGGATAAATTTTAAGTTCTTGGTATCTATACCGTTCTATTAATATTACCCAAATTTATCTCAGAGAGTTTTGGCAGCTCAGTTCCTCTTTTGCGTAAGAATACTGAGTACAGTATGTAACTTACTTTCAACAACAGGCTTAAAATCCTTTTAAACCTATTGCTATTTTGGGACTTTTCTTCTTAACTTAATACGTTTTAGATAATAGCAAAATTAATTAAACCAACAGAATAAATATGGACTTCTGTTACAGATTTGCACAAAAAATATCCTTAATTAAATAGTTAAGAATAACCTTTGAAAATTAGGACTTATGCAAAAACCGTTTTGAGGGAGGAAATTTCGGGTCACTGGGCAAAAAACAATCATCAGGGCAATAAACCTGTTTTCTTGTTTGGGTGCGTCAGTCCTGACAATATATGAATAGCCAAAGATAAAAATTAAGTACCATCATGATCATAATTAGATAGTGCCCAATTGATTTGTCTAATCATTCCTCGTAACATTGCCACTTCTTGAGTGGAGGGATAGGCGCGGTTATATAGACGGCGAAATTTTTCCATTCTGCTGGATGCTGTATGGGGATAAAGATAACCTATTTTCAACAATATGGTTTCTAAATCCTGATAATATGCTTCTAGAACATCTAGGGAGGCTTCTAAATCACGATTTGCTTGGCTTTGAGGATTATTCTCCTGATTAAGTTGTGCCTGATATAGCTCATAACAACATATGGCTACTGCTTGAGCTAGGTTTAGAGAGGGATAGGAGTCATCAGATTGAATACGGACAAATCTTTGGGCATAATTTAATTCTACATTAGTTAAGCCTCGATCTTCTCTTCCAAATATTAAAGCTCCTGAATATCCCAGTAGCCAAGGTAGAGAATGTTTAGGGTTTTCTAGGTGGGTGGGCAATGAACGGTCTAGGGATGTAGTGGCGATCGCTCTGTGACATCCTTTTAGAGCTTCTGGTAATGTGGGAACGATTGTCGCCTTTTCTAAAATTTCTACCCCATGAACCGCCATTTGTCGGGCTTCTGCTCCATAAGGGTCGCATTGAGGATTAACTAAGACCAAATGATTTAAGCCCATGTTTTTCATAATCCTTGCTACAGAACCGACATTGAGTGGCCCTTTGGCTTCTACTAATACTATCCTAATTTGTGTTGATTCTAATTTTAGCATAATTAATTTATAATAATTCAGCCGTTAGTCATCAGCTAACCTCCTAGGGAGAAACTGCACAATGCGGCTATTGTTTTTAGTTTTAGATCAAGTTTTATTAATAGAAGCAGAATTAAATCTGACAACAAAAGCTGGATGCCTTTTTCTGTAATTATAGCTCTTTTTAATCATAATTTTAACCAGATAATTTTAAGTATATTAATATTTATTAATGGCTGGTATTGAAAATAATTTACCATATTTTAGATAGATATTTTGCCTAAAATATGATAGTATATAGATATTAATGTTGATCAATACTTAATATTAATTCTGCTAATTCACAAAAACCTTCTGCTTCTTTTTTACTAGTAACATAGACTGGCTGATGATTTATTTTATTGGCATATTCGAGAATATTTGCTACTCCCACTGAAAAAGGAAATTTACTCTCTTCAAATAGACTTTCATCATTAGGACTATCACCAACCGTAATGACTTTTTCTGTTGTTAAATTAGGGAAGTATTCTGAAATAATTTTGCATAGTCCACTTGCTTTATTTTGCTGTAAAGGTTTGATATGACATTGCACAGTGCTATAGGTAAAACCATAACCTTTGCTTTGACAAATATCTGCCATTTTTGTTAGTTCCGAGATACTCAAATTCTGTATATCAAAAGTCCAGTCTGTTAATCTAAACTGATTATCAACAGATGGTTCAATTAGGGGAAATTGACTTTTTAAGTATTGGAAAATATTGGCTAAATTTTGTCGGTGTAGAGTAATATTTGGTATGGAAATTAAAAATTGAGGTGTTTCACTATGAATAGGATAAAATAGACCGCCATTTTCAGCGATCGCTCCTACTATAGGTAAATAATTTTTGATTGCTTGCACCCAACCAGCAGAACGACCTGTAATTACTAATACCTGAATTTTTGCTGCCGCTAATTTTTCTAAAGCAAGAAAAAGATCAGAGGTAAATTTACCATTTTTTGTTAATGTACCATCCATATCAGTAGCTATAAGTTGAATATTTTTTAGGCTAGTTTTTGCTACGTTTTCAGAGATAGGAGTAAAAGGCATAATCAATATTTTTTAATTATTATTTCTGAACTTTTTAGATTATATAATCTTTCTTATAAAGTAGAGCAAATAACTATATTCATTATAATGAAGATATCTAAGATTTTTATTTGTTGAAAATGACAGAAATAGTATTGCCAAATTCCTGTAATTTAAGACTTGCATCTGCTAAGGATATCTGGTCTATCCGTAAGTTAGTTTTCACTGCTAAACTTGACCCGACTCAATTACGTTGGGAACAATTTTTGCTAATTGAATGTGAGGGAAAATTAGTAGCTTGTGGACAGTTGCGTAATTTTGAGGATGCACAAGAATTAGGTAGTTTAGTAGTTGTAAAATCTTGGCAAAAATGTGGGCTAGGTACAACACTTGCAAAATATCTGATTGAACAAGCAACTAAACCTTTATATCTGGAATGTTTAGGTAAAAAATTAGAATCTTTTTACAGTCGTTTAGATTTTGTTCCTATTTCTTTAGCCGAATCACCTAAATCTTTAAAGTTTAAATTTGGCATCTCTCAATTAGGCAGAAAAATATTCAAAATTCCTATGATAATTATGGAATATAAAGGAAATAAATTAATTAATTATAATTAGGTATTACTCAAAAATTTTGTTGGTAAGGAAAGTGAATATGGTAAAAATTTAGCTGAATAATTACGTTTATAATATTAATTTATCTGCATTTTTGCTGCTTTAGCTGAGGGATGTTTTATCAAAAAAAACTAGTCAATAAATAAGATAAATAGCGATTTTAAAGGAGATAAAAAAAGAAGAAAGGTTATGATTTTATTTACTCCTAATTCAGTCAGAATGAGGTACTAAAAACTAATAACTAATAACTGAAATACTTACTATAAAATATTAGCTTTATTGAGAATAAATAAACTTTCATCTCCCCCACGTCCTACTCTGAAATTTTCGTCTATATAAGTAATATCAAGTGTAGCGACTCTACCTTGAGGATTATTAGCTTTTATAACTTTAAAGGGATTGAGTTTAGGGGTGTCAATACCTAAAATTTTCTCTATTGCTAAATAACGTTGGTCAAAATATACATTGATACGTTTATCTACTAAACCAAGTGTATTTATAGCAGGTTCAAAACTAGCAGTTACTTTTACATATCCTGATATTAATTTTAGAGGATATTTTACTTGAGCTAGGTTGAAAAATGCTTTATCTTCAATATTAATTACTTGATAAATTTTACCTACTTTTAATCCTAATGGTAGGGAATCTAAAGAACGAATTTCTCTAGCTGTAGAGTATTGCAGTTGCCAAGTTCCCTCTAATAAATTAGGAGCAGATAAGAGAGGTTGAGGATGAGGATTTAGATTTTCTAGTTCTTTTGTTAACTGCTCAATTTCTTTCTCTAAAGTTTTTTCTATCTTCAAGTTAGTAACAGGAGAACCATCATTTCTAGTTTGAATATTTTTGATTTTTTCTTGTAATTTTTTCTTCAAAATTTGATTATTCATAAAATAAAGTATTTGTATAATTTTTTGTGACACTGATGTCTTATTAGATATTTCAGCTATCAGTTATCAGTTGGCTTTTTGGGCGCAAAACTGCATTTTTGTGTTTTGTAGTGAAACGGTATTTCTTACTAAAGCGGGAAGCTTGAAATTTTGGCAATAGTATCTTCAGCTAAATATGTAGAATAAATAGTTTTAGAGTTTATTAGAAAACTTTGAGGTCAGACTTTTTTATTGCCAAATTCTGTCTCTAATTCTGAAGTAAGATTAGCAATATCAGGGTAATGACTTTGCTTGTTTGGGGGAAAAGGTGAATCAGTATAAACTTTTTCATATTGCCCACTATAGTTTTGATAATTTATTCAATAAAAGTCAAGATTTTCTTATTAAATAGAGATTTTTAGGGAGAAGTTAATGATTTTTAAGTGTTCGTAGGTTTTATGAAAAATGAGAAAAAAAAATCACGATTTAAGGGTTAGATAAAAAGTTTGAACAAATGAGAAAATTTCTTGATTTTTCAGGCATTAGGGCAGTTGAAAAATAATTCATAATTACTAAGTTTAATTTTGTTACTGACTCTACTGGTGGTAATGAGTTATTTCGGTTTTTTTCTGAGAACTAACTGATAGAGCGATCGCTAACCATAGTTACTTCCGATAGGGAAAATATAAATATATTTGTTATCAAATTAGTACCATGAAAAATTTCGGGTTTTCGTTTCGATAATACCTAAATATTATTTTTCCAGAATCTTATTTTTCCAGAATCTTATTTTTCCAGAATATTGTTTTTCCAGAATGTTATTTTTCCAGAATGTTATTTTTCCAGAATCTTGTTTTTCCAGAATCTTATTTTTCCAGAATCTTATTTTTCCAGAATATTGTTTTTCC
>JAGGDU010000233.1 GCA_018457135.1 Trichodesmium erythraeum GBRTRLIN201
ATCTGTTATTCTTACTATTATATCTGTTGCGACCAATATGGGATTGCTATATATGATGATACTTATAAATAGTCATACAGGATTAATTATACATCTATACAAGCTAAGTTTTTCCCCTTCTTGTGAGCTCAAATAATTAGGGTGAGCTGAAAAAAAAATGAAAGTATTTACTTAAATATTATTGCGCGCTTTTTTTGTGGAAAAAATGTACAATCTTTTGGCTCCAGTTGGTTTAAAGTTGATATTTTTGAGTAAAGCTAAGAGCTATTCTATTGATTTGCGGTATGATTTCAGCCGAAAAAGATAAATTTTAAAAGCGATATATGCTAATTAAAAACTTTTTGTCAGAGGAAGAAAAAAGTATCTAATTTACTCAATAAAATGTAGAAAATTTTTTGAGAAATTTAGTATTTCTAAAAGAAGAGAAGATTACCTTAGTTAAGGAGATGCTTTATCTAATCTAAGATTAGTAAATCAATGGGAACAAATGGCAAACTAGAAGAATATAAATAGCAGCAAACAGGGAAAACTAAAAAATTATTATCAAAACAGTTGGGTAATAATTTTAGAGAAATTGTCCAAATAGTGTCTCTAAATTTGACAATAGATTTTGTCCCTCAGGATTTAAGTAGAGTGGAGTAAGGCTTTAAGATGCTAATTTTATTAGTACAGACCTACAAAATACTAATTTCTGTAATGCTAATTTGATCCTAGCTGACTTGAGTGGAGCTAATCAAGTGGAAAGACATCAATTGGAAAAGGGTAGAAAAATATGTATTTAAGTGGCAAAAGTTAATTTACAAAGCATCCAGCGGTGCCGATATCTGCAGAATGCGTAATTACCAAAAACTTCACTGCTGGTATTGACGCCATTAATAAATTATCCCCCATACAGAGATTTCACTCAGTAGATCTACCCCTTCTCAAAGGGAGCCCTACCCGCAGAGTCACTGATACTAAAACCAGAATGATAAGAACAATGGCTATTAGGCATACCAAAAATGTATGACAGAGCACTCCAAGCACTGGTTAAGATAGTTAGGTCACCAAAGTGGGAGGCACTTGTTGAACCTAATAGCTATGGTCTTTTCCGGAGGTGAACACATGATGCTATTTAGGCAATATATATAAGCGTCAATCATAAACAAAAATATGTGCTTGATGCTTATATATCTAAGTGTTTTGACCAAATTAAGCATGATGCACTGTTGAGGAAAATAGGTCAAACACCCTATAGAAAATTAATCAAATAATGGTTAAAATCTGGGGTACTTGACAACAAAAATTTCTCAAATACTTTGGAATGTATACCACCGGGAGGGGTTATCAGTACCCTAAAGTGCAAAAATTGCCCTACACGGCATGGAATAATGTGTAAATAAACTGGCTGAATTCTTACCTGGATAAAAACGAGACAAGAGAAAGGTATTATTCTTTATAGGCTATACTGATTACTTTGTTATGCTACACAAAGATCTTAAAGTAGTGTTACAAGCAAAAGCCGTAATATAGGAATGGTTAACCCAGGTAGGATTAGAACTAAAGCCAGAAAAAACAAAAATTTCCCACACTCGAATTGAAGCATGAAGGAAATAAACCTGGATTTGACTTCTTAGTATTCACTATAAGGCAATGGAAAATTAAGTCAACTAAACAAAGATTTAAGAGGTTGATCAAGCCATTGAGTAAGAGCATAAAAATTCATTACCGGAAACTTGTAAAAATCTTTGATACAAAAAAACTTCTCCAACAAAGTCTTTAATGGCTAAATTAAATCCGGTAAGAAGAGGATTGGCCAACTAATTCTGTACCTTAGAAAAACAAATGCGCATTCTGTGGAAGTATATTCAAACCATTAGAGTTGATAAAAGTAGACCATATAATACCTAAGTCTGAAGGTGGTGACAACACATAATTAGTTAGTGTTACTAAAAGTAACACTATTCTGGAAAATGCTGACCTCAGTGGAGTTAATTGAACTAAGACCAATTTACGAGGTAGTCATTTGAAAGGTGCAGATTTATAAAGAGGCAATTGTAGAGAAGACTATATTTGCTCGAAATTTGGGTGTTTCGGAAAACCTACAGCAAGAGTTGGTGAAACGACGAGATGATTTGAGGACTATTAAATCAGTTAAAACTTATTCTTAGGTAGAAAAAACTGTTATAACAATTAAAAATATAGCTGATAAAATTTTTGTTTCTATGAGTGGTATTGAAGGATTATGGCCTCATAATATTAGCCCCAATCAACTCGCAGTGTTAGAAAGAAAATTGGTGCTTTGGTTGCGATCGCAGAATTTTAACTCTGAGTTAACTTCTCATTCGTTACAAAATAAGTCTTCAGAGGAGTTGCAAAGTTTGATGTTATCTGCAACTTTTGCTGGATGTGATTTTTTAGAGTTTAGAATTATGAGCAAAAATGTGGTTGAGGCAAATACAGAAGATTTATTGGACTTAGCAAATATTGCAGGTCTAAATCCTACTAAAGATTTTGCTGGTGCTAAATTTAATGGTGTTAATTTATGTGGTGTTGATTTAAGTGGGGTAAATCTATATGCTGCTTATTTAAGAGGTGCAGATTTAAGTGATGCAGATTTGAGTGAAGCTAATCTTAGTCAAGTAAATTTGGGTGGTGCAGATTTGAGTGGTGCGTTGTTAAGTAATGCCAATTTAACTGATGCAAACTTGTACCGTGTTAGTCTAGCTTTGGCTAATTTAAGTGGTGCTAATTTAAGTGGTGCTAATTTAAGTAATGCCAATTTAAGTAATGCCAATTTAAGTAATGCTAATTTAAGTAATGCCAATTTAAGTAATGCTAATTTAAGTAATGCTGGATTAGTATTAACAAATTTAAAAGGAACAAATTTTCAACATACAAAAGTAGAGAAAGCTAGGTTATGGCATGATGCTAGTTTATCTGAGGGAATGAAGCAAAACTTAATTAGTCGTGGAGTAGTATTTGAGAATGATTAGTCAAAAAAAAACTTAGGAATTAATAAATTATCATAAAATAATGAATCATGAGGGTAGGTTTGTTATGGATAACTCAAGTTAGATTATATGGTGTTATCAATCAATGTTTTTTGTTATAGTGTTTGCCATTTAAACTGAAACTATAACTTTTGCTTTATACCTTTTTTCATTATATATTTAAGTTAAAGTATTGGTAGGTTAAAAACTTATTTAAAAACTTAATATAATATAATTTATCAGTCTGACTAAAGTTATTATAATTTGCAATTTTCTGACTTAAGACTAGGTTAAATCAAAAAAAGCTCAAAAAAACTCAAAAAAAAGGATGAATATTTAGTGGAATAAAAAGGATGATTTTTCTATAAAAGATGAAAAAATTGGTATCTACTTTTTAAGTCTCAAGAGCTAGCTGTTTTTATGATATAGAAATGTCATATTCTCTGGGGAAATATTTTAATTTATGTCTGGGGAATAACAGATAAAAAAATAAAGGTACCGGTTAAAATGTAAAATAGTGACTAAACTAAATTTTTATTACTTATGCCATTAATTTAAAAATTTTAAATAGCCTTTCAAATTGTTTGCTAATAGTTAAACTTTGATTTTTTCAAACTTTATGAGTATGTAAATCTCCCACAACTTATGGGTGAATTGTTACTATAGTAAAAGTCCTCACTTTGCTAGGACTAGCTATATTTTAGTCAATATTGTTTCAGGATTAAGGTATTTCAAACTTAGTCATAAAGTGAATTATAAAAATGACTGACAAGGAAAATAAAGGCTTATAGCCATTTCGGTTTTGTTGTCAGGATTAAGGTATTTCAAACTTAGTCATAAAGTGAATTATAAAAATGACTGACAAGGAAAATAAAGGCTTATAGCCATTTCGGTTTTGAGAATATAATTTGGGAAGTAATGACTGAAAATTCTTATAAGTAAAAACTGATAGAGTTTTCTATAGAACCTTAATTCTTACATATTGTTAGAATATTTTCTGTTGGTTAATGTTGTATATTGTTGCTCTCTGCGACTTCTAACTTTATATTCCGTTTTTTAGATTTACTTTTTAAGTATTTTAATGATCACCCTCAAAGAATATAAATTTGAGTAAATAATATTACAAAACTCTGTTTCATAGTTAACATCTAATAGACAACAGGCAAAAATAGATTATAGCAAATATTTATCTAAATGATGTAACATCTTAATTGAAAGCCTTAAGGAGCAGATAGCTATATATGGCTAACCAAAAATCACTTGATAAATTACAGAAACTAATTAAAGATACTATTAATCAAGCAATAAATAATGGGGATCAAGCTAGCCATCAAAAATTGACTAACAATTTTGCTGGTGTCAACCTTGAGTCCGTTGACCTGAGTATGAGTGATCTAGATGATGTTAATTTGAGTGAAACTATTCTCCGGGGTGCTTATCTACTTTGTGCTAATTTGAAAAGAACTAACTTTAGTAATAGTGATCTGAGTGGTGCTAATCTAAGTGGGGCAATAATGTGGTTTGCTAACTTTAGTAAAGTAAATTTTAAAGGGGCAGATATCAGAGGTGCTAGTTTCAAAAGTGCTAACCTCAAAGGTGCTGACCTAGAAGGTGCTAACCTCTGGCGTAGTGAGATTACAGATGCATACTTAATTCAAGCTAATTTATTATACGCTAATTTAATTCGTGCTAATCTTAGAAATAGTAATCTGACAAATGTTAACTTGAGTTATGCGGAACTTAATGATGCAAACCTCAACGAAGCTAATCTTATAGGTACTAATTTTAGTTATGCTAATTTGAGTAATGCTACTCTTAAAGATGCTAATCTCAAAGATTCTAATTTATCTAATGTTAATCTTGTTGGAACTCAATTAAATGGAGCTAATCTTGAAGGTGCTAATCTTGAAGGTGCTAATCTTATAGGTACTAATTTTAGTGATGCTAATCTTAATTACACAAAGTTGAGGAATACTAATTTAAATCATGTTAATTTAAGAGGGGTGAAAATTAATCATGGAACAGAATTAGATAATAAGTGGTATCTGGTTTGGGATATTATTAATCATGGTGCTTATGGGAGAAATTTAAGTGGTGTTCATCTGGAAAATGCTGATCTTAAGGGTGCTAATATCGGCACTGCTAATTTAACTAATGCTAATCTGGAATATGCTAACCTCAGATATGCTAACCTTAGTAATGCTAATCTCGCTCATATTAAATTAACTAATGCTAATCTAGCAGATATTAATTTGATTAAGGCAAATTTATATAGTGCAAATATGCAAGGAGCTAACCTGAGCAATACTTTATTATTTAATTCTATTATGACGGGTGCTTTATTAAATCAAGCTAAGCTGCTAAAAGCACAATTGTGTGATGCGGAATTATCAAATGCAAAGTTAATTATGGCAAATTTAATGAACGCTAACTTGAAAAATGCTAGGTTATTAGGGGCTGATTTAAGGAAGATAAATCTAGAAGGTGCAGAATTAGATGGTGCTATATTTGGTAATAATATGGGAGTTTCTGAGAAGATGAAGCAGGATTTAATTAAACGTGGGGCTGTTTTTAAAGATAAGTTTTAGGTATAATTTGTAAATAAATTAACTAATTAAAGTAGGGTAAGCTTAATCTAAAATTATATCAAATATACTTGACAAAAAAATAAAATATTCGTAGGAAATTGTACATCAAACCCAATTATAATTAAGTTCTTATCTAAATTAACTAGAGGGAAAATAGAGAGAATGACAAAAGGTTTTGGCTCTCAACAGTTTAATCAAGGGAAACAAAAGGATAAAAAAACGACTCCCAAGTCTTTGGTATCTATTGATGAAATACAAGACAGCTTATTAGGTTATTTTGACGAAATAGAATATCCCACAGTCTAAAGGAGCTAAAGGCATAAGTTAACTGATATATTAAGGCATAAATTAACTAATATATTAGCGATCGCTATTTTTGGTGTCACTGTAGGAGGAGAAGGATGGGAAGATATGGAAAATTATGGCATAGCTAAAGAACAATAGTTAAGAGAATTTCTAGAATTCCCGAAGGAAATTCCTAGTGATGATACTTTTAGAGGAGTCTTTAAAAGAATTAATTCTGTTGCACTGGAAAAATCCCTACCGAAATGGCTTTTAACCATAATGGGGTCACTTAAAGGAAAAAATATCCCCATTGATGGGAAAAATCTTGGAGGTTCTTATAACTTTGAGCTTGGGCTACCTCGTTGCATTTCGTCACTACATGGGTAAGTGAACAGGATTTAGTTTTGGAACAAGTAAGGGTAAAAGACTATTCAAATGAAATTACGGCAATTCCAACTTTATTAGAATTATTAGACGTAGGAGGTGCAATTATTATACCAATTTCATAAACTTAAGCTACACTTTTATAAGTAACCTATTATAGAAAATGTCCCCATGTCAGGAGTAGTAAAAATTGAGATAA
>JAGGDU010000234.1:0-5867 GCA_018457135.1 Trichodesmium erythraeum GBRTRLIN201
AACTTTAGCCTCCGCCCCCATCTCACCCACTGCCCTTGCTGCTGCAGAACGGACATGCCAATTTTCATGACTCAGCAATTTTCCAATTTGTTCAACCCGCTCTGATGAAATTTCAACAGGTTTAAGGTCATACTCAGACATTTTCTTCAAAGCTTTAACCCAAACATCAGGATCAGGATCATCCAACGCCGCCAATATTCCCTGGAGTTGCCAGTCTGCCGGCGGTGACTCCTCAGAAGCTCGAACATGCCCCAAATTTACCACCAACAGCACCAACAACAACAGCAGCAAAAAACGCAATTTACGGAGAAAGGGGTTAAACAGCATTGACTTAATCAAGGAATAAGGAATAAAATATGTATAACATATTATTAGGTTAACTGCACTTAGTCAGACATGAAATACATAGCTAACCAAAAATCAAAAATCAAAATCAAGAACTTTGATACCCTCATTAGTTTGAGGAAATTATTTGACATTTATTGCCTATAAATTACCAGAAAAAAAGTTAAAAAATCGAAAAATTGAAAATTCAAAAATCAGATTTAAAAAAATCAAAACTTTGACACCCTCAGTAGTTTGAGGAAATTATTTTAAATTTGCAGCTAATAGACAGTAGTGTAACCTAAGTCAATTAAATTGTTATTAATAGATATAGTCAGAAAACAGAATCTGAGGGAATTAATAAAGACCATAAAAACCTTGTAATTACCAGAAAAAAAGTCGAATAATTGAAAAATCAAATAGATATATTCAGATAACAGAATCTGATGCCAGCCCTTGAAAAAATAGCTAATTCTGCTAATAATAATTAAGACAAATTAGACAACAGAAAAGACTCAGACTCACAAAAGATAAATGTTAGGTAGAACCTCCCGACAAAAGTATCATTTTTTGAGTAAACCAGTTCATACATATTTATGATGCCAAAACCACCAAAATTGAAAAATAATCTCTGATAACTGATAACTGAAATGGGAGAAGTTTATAGAAGCGATCGCTCCCTCAGAAAAACTCATTTAGCACTAGAATTAAGCAGCCCCCAAAGAAACCATATCCCTGGTTCTCTGGTCAATCAAAATTATCAAAATCTCGAGGCAAATTATAACCGTGGGAATTACTATAGATAGTGGTAGATAACAATAGTTGTCCCGTCCATTCTAATTATTTCAGAGCATTTTGCTCCCACACTAAGCATTGCGTGTTCCTATCTACCATTAGAAAAGTAGGACCATAGCGCTGTAGCACTGTATAGTTTAAATACCTAAAAACTTAGAGATTTAACCAAACAAAAATGGGGAATATTTGTATTATTGGACCTACTGGTGCAGGCAAAACAACTTATCTAGCAGGATTAGCTTATTGGCCGGAAAAAACTAATCCTAACTTTCAAATTACAGCTATTACTAATGATGCTAAAAATTTAGCTACTAAAGCGGAGAATATTATTTTAAATGGAGCCTCTTTAGAACCAACCATTATCGACGGAATTAAAATTCAAAGTTTTTACGATTTACCCTTGTATTCTTTTCATATAGAAATCAAACATTGGTGGCAAAGAAAACCAGAAGAAATCAACCTAGTAGTCCGAGATTACCCAGGGGAAATTTTTAATGAATTACAAAGTGGAATGTCTAACACTTTACATCAAGAATTTTTCGATGAATGTATGATAAAAGATAACCTTGGCTGTCTAATTTTACTCCATAAATGGGAACCAGGAAACGACATATTTTATAGTAACGTAATAGAAAAATTTATTAACTTAATAGATGAAAAAGATCGTACTCAAGATTTACGTCTAGCCATAGCAATGAGTAAATGTGAAAGAGGAGAAATATGGCCTGGTCGTCTTGACCCAGAATTAGATATATTTAAAGTTCATTTACCCAGAACAACAAATATTTTAAAAAAGCGTATTCCTCAGCAAAATTTACAGTTTTATGCTATATCTACCTTTGGTGTTTTACATCGAAATGACCCCCGTCCAAATCGTACAGATGAATTAGGCAGTTCTCACTCAATTTTACGGGAACCTTTGAAATGGAAACCTTATGGAATTATTCCTCCTTTATACTGGTTAAGTAAAGGTCAGTATATGAAAAGTTAAAAGTCATCCATTCAAAAGTTCAAATCAGTTAAAATCAAAAAAATTTTAATTATTTAGAATGTTTAAATCTATATTTAAACCCAGAAATAATCAAGAATTAAAAGTCGAAAATCATTCTGGAGTTTTACGGGTAATAGGCGATCGCGCCGCGGGAAAAACGACTTATATGGCTGCTTTAGCTAGGTGGCCAAATGCCGATATATCGAGTCCAGTCGAGTTAGTTACTCCAGCAAATAAAGACGGAGAATCTTTAATTAGACAGGCACAAGACTTGATAGAAAAAGGATTACAAATTGAACCAACTCGTTTAGCTAGTGACGTGCTAGAAATTAAGGATTATAGTTTAAGAATTGTTCTGAAAAAAACAGATAATTCCAAATTTTCAAACACCGTTTTAAACTTAGATATTAGTTGCAAAGATTATTCTGGAGAATTTTTCAGCGATGTACTTCAAGAAACAAATAGTCAGCTACTCCGAGACTACTTAAATGATTGTTTTCCCGCCACAGGAATTATGTTAATGATTGATGGTACAACTCATCGTAAAGACTTAGAATATGCCAGAGGAGTTGATCAACTTTTAGTAGCATTAGCAGGGGGAAATATTTTCAGTCAAAAACGGCGAATTGCTCTAGTATTAACTAAGTGTGAATTAGCAGATTTATGGGGAAATAGACACAAACCAAAATTTTTGTTAAAAGCCAGATTTCCTACTATTTTTAAAAGATTAGAATCTTGGCAAGATTTAGGAATGGGAAATGTGGAATATTTTACAACTTCTGCTTTTGGCGCAACAAGAAATCAAAATAAATATTTTCAACCAAATTCTGAAGAAATTTATCGCGATCGTAGCGGGGTAGCATCTGTATTAGGAGACTCAAAAAAATGGCGACCTTTTGGTTTAGTTTCTCCTATATATTGGATTTGTACAGGTAAGCGTAATTTACATTTAGAGCAAGATTAATACTAGTTTGTGAAAGGCAAAATTTAAAATTTAAAAGTTAAAAGCAAAAACTAAAAAATTAAAAGTTAGGTGATATTTTAGATACATCTATCCACCCAGTATTGACAGCAATTTTTGCAAATATTTCAGTCAAATTAATTGACTATTTTTCCTGTTTGCCCTTGTCTTAATTAATTAAGAACTGAAGCATCATGTCAATATAAAACTAATCCATAAAAATTAGTATTAAATCAAAATTTATTCCGCAAATCTTTGCTTCAATATTTTAGTGGAATAGTTTTGCAAAACCCCTACAAATTATTTTTATTTATCAGTATTGAAGTATTGAAGTGAATTAGTATTAGGAAATGAAAAATATTGAAATTCACGAGTTTAGCACAGGCATAATTCCCGAAATATTACCCAACGGTCAATGGATTTCCCGGGGATTTAAAGTAGGAGAATATATGAATTTAACCTTGCCAAAAATTCCCTATTCTCTAGCAAGAGCAATTGCCAATAAAGGATTTGAAGTCGGCAAAGATCGCCATAGTCAAGAACCTACTTTTGTTGGGCGAGTTGTGTTAAGTATGAACGATAAAGAACCAGATTATTCAGTAGTTGCGGTAGTGACATCTGGGCAAGATGAATATAGTCGTTCTACTTCTTTTTATCGTTATTTTTTATGTACTGGAAAAGATAATATTTGGCAAATATTAGATTGGATAAATATTCAGCAGCAACAGGGAATTAATCCAATATTTAATCCATCTGAAACTAAACAGATTGGAAAACCAAACAAACATCAAGTCACAAAAAAACCAGAAATAAATTTACCTAAAAATTGGCAAAATTGGCTGAACACTACAACTTTCCCAGTCATAATTTCTACTAAATTATCTGACTTACAAATTCTGAATAAAATGGCTGAATTAAAAGCCAATGATCTCCCCATATCATGGATTTATAATCTTGAAGCTGTTGAGCGACCAGAACAATTTATAATTATTCATCCAGCCAATGCAGAAGTAGCAGCAAACCTGACAAAAATACAGACAAAAATGATTAAAAATTCTTCTAGTAATACCTCAAGATATATAGATGAAGCTGCTATAGAAACAGCAATTAAAGGATTAATTAGTGGCTCTAAAATCAAGCAAGAATGGATAGAAAATTTAGTTTTAAAATTACAGAATGGTCAAATTACATCAGAATATTTAAACAATTTATTTGATAACCTGGGAGCGACTAATGGGATAAAACAAGGAAATGCTAATGCTCAGATGATTAGGTTATTAACTTTAAGGGCAATTTTTATTCCTGAGAGTTTACCAGAATATCTAAATTGGTTAAATATTAGTAGGCATAGAAAGAAAGAAAATGAAAAGCAAAAAATTTCCAGACAATTACAATTACAACTGAGAAATTATAAAAAATTATTAGAACCATTAATCATCTTAGGAGCAAATCATGTCTTATCTCAAATCTTAGGAAAAAAAATATCTGTTACTGACTACTGTTGTCTTTTAAAAAATCAAGACAGTTTATGGTCAGCACATTCGAGCATAATTAAACAACAAGTTCGCCAGGATTTAAAATCTTTAGAAAATAGTCTATTACACAAAAATCCTGGTCAACAAAAAGATGAATTAGTGTATGGAAATGCTACTTGGAAAAAGTTAATTGATTTTCTAAAAAATCGTTGGGATAAAACTTCCTCCTCCTATCAGAAAACCTCTCAGAAAACCTCCAATTATTATCAACCTTTTGCCGATTTATTTTATCAACTATCTGATTATGAGTTAGCAGCTTATTTTCACCAAATTAGCAATGGAAAAGTACCAAAAGAAATTTTTACCGCCGCGTTTCCGAAACTCAAATATTTTTATCAAACAATTATTTTTGGGTTAACTGTTGAAAGGGAATTAGATTTTTCTGACCATATTACTATATTAATTAGAAAATATAGACGGTCAGTAGCAGCAACTTTTCTGATTATGTTTTCTCATGGTTTGTTTTTTATTTTAGGATATCAGGTAGGTAAGCTTAATAGTGGAAATATTGTTGAAAGGAAAACTCAAGAATATCCCCTTTCCTCAGAAGAAATATTAACTGATGTAGAAAAAAATACTGTGAGTGAACTTTCGACGGAAAAAATGGAAAAAGCACTAGAAAAGTTTTCCACTACGAGGAGAGAAATTCAAAAAATTGTTCGGGAGTTAGAGGTAGAATTATTAAATCAAAATTCGACGTTATTGACAACAGAAGATGCGCGTTTAGAAATTATTAAAGCTATTCATGAGATTCTAGAAAATGATGTAAAAATTCAGTATATCGCAGGCTATAAAGATGATGTTATCGGGGAAGAAGATAAATATTTAGTGGTGAAAAAGCAGTGGATAGGAGCAATTTATTCCTATCAAAAAAAATTTTTTAGTGATGGTTTTGGCTACATAGAACCGAATAAGAAAACGGCAGATAAATTAAAGTGCGATCTTGCAGACTTGTTAGAAATTAATTTACAAACACGACCTCAACGTTGTGGATAAAAATTATCTATAGTTATAGAAGTTAGCTATTAGCAGTCAGTCTTCATTTAAGTTACCAGTCGTCAGCTTTTTTTGATGCTATTCAATTTCTATAAATTTCTTATAAGAAGAATTTTTACTTAGGTAAACCAAAGTAAAGACGTTTCATAAAATCTTCAGAGTTTTGTTCTTAGGACTGTGTTTTATGTTGATAAAAACTGATGCCTTTGCCATTTTGATAGTCAACAAAATTATTTTTTTTACGCATAAACTTCACAGCCAATAT
>JAGGDU010000234.1:5967-33365 GCA_018457135.1 Trichodesmium erythraeum GBRTRLIN201
TAGGAATAATATTCAGACAATTTGCTGAAAATTTTTCTGTTACTTCAATAGCTTTATATACAGCCAATATTAGGAATAATATTCAGACAATTTGCTGAAAATTTTTCTGTTACTTCAATAGCTTTCTATGTATTTTGCTGATTACTAGACTACTAACCTTTTAAGTAATCTTTTAAAGAAACTACTATAATAATTTCAAAGGTAATATCAGGAAAATTATTCTATAAAACCTGCCTAAGTTTGTAACTTTAAAATTAATATGAATTCAATAACTAAACCAACAGAAAAATCCTTTAATTTATTACCTACTTCTAATTTATCAAAAAGTTTACCAGACCAAACTCAATTCTCCGACAAGGATCAGGACTTTGTGAAAAATTTTCAAGAACCTCCACAAGGAGATTTATTAACTCATTCTATTACTCCAATTTTGCAACAAATTTATCCCGATGATAAATACTGCGTCGGTCGAGATAGTGCCATTTATTGGCGCATCACTAAAGCAACAGAAACACCAGAAAAAAGTTCTGTTTATCCTGACTGTTTTTATGTACCGAATGTGCTACAAAAATTAGATGGTAAATTACGTCGTTCTTCTGTTTTATAGAAGGAATTAATCAACCCATTAATTGTATTAGAATTTTTTTCTGGAGACTGGTCAGAAGAGAGAGAAAAAACACCAAGGAAAAAGGTAATTTTTTGGTTTATGAACAAGGAATTTGTGCACCTTTTTATCACATATATGAAGTTCAAAAGGCGCGTGTGGAAGTATATAATTTGGTACATGGTTACTATCAAAAAATACTCCCAAATGAAGGCAAACGTTATCCTATAAAATCTTTGGGGGTAGAGC
This sequence comes from Trichodesmium erythraeum GBRTRLIN201, assembly GCA_018457135.1. Classification (GTDB taxonomy): domain Bacteria; phylum Cyanobacteriota; class Cyanobacteriia; order Cyanobacteriales; family Microcoleaceae; genus Trichodesmium; species Trichodesmium erythraeum. Next base: position 6,821 of record JAGGDU010000234.1, read on the forward strand.
TTGGTATCTGGGAAGGCAAACATCAAAGCCAAGTCTGGCCTTGGTTGCGTTGATGGGATAGCCAAGAAAATCTTTTGCTGACAGGATGTGGGCTAGCTGAACAAGAACGTCAACGGGCCGAACCCTTGGCAGAGCAGTTAAAAGCCTTGGGTGTGGAACCGGAGCTTATAATACGGGGATGGCTTAGGGAGCAAGTTCGGTAGTTATATTCCTACTTTAGTCTGAAATAAGCGATCGCCTATTTTCTCTATTCGATATTGGATACATAAACCGAGTCAGAAAATGAATTCCATATAATATAGAAGCTGGTTATATAGTATATGTTTATAATTCTATTGATTGATTTGGTGATGATGAAAAGAAATACTAAAAATGATTAAAAGCTGAGGAAACAAACTAAATAAGTTGAGTCATTCAGGTAAACATAAGGAGTAAATTTATAGTCTATCCTAGGCATTTCTAAACTTATGAGTACATAACTTAATTACTATATATGAGCACATCTTTTCCATTATGTTTATAATATCTTGTCAAATATATTTTGTCAAGCTATATTTTGAGTTTTTTGAGCTTTTTTTTTGATTATCTAAGTGAAAAATTATCCTAGTAAATAAAATTAATTGATTTATACAGAAATGGAAAATAATTTATATTAGCTTATCCAAAGTAACTAATACTAAATCTGGTTTATAGAGTATCCTTTTGGGGTTAAGAATTCAGCTATTAGCAGTTAGCTCTCAGTTTGAGAATTTATAGAAGTAAATACTAAGGTTACCTGATGACCAATTACATAACATTCCTTTATAATGAGCTAATAACTCATAACTGATAGCTGATAGCTGATAGCCGAGGACTGAATACTTATAAAGTTTTTGAGAATAACAAGAGAATGAAAAAAAATATGATTTCTTCTTGATTGTTTATTCCTTTAATCATCCACGGATCAGTGTTAAAAATACTAGTTAAGTCAACTCTATAAAAATCAAAATTAATCTGAAATTATGAGAATATACCTATATATTCTGTCAGGCATTACATCCGCATTAATAGGTTGGAGCATAGGGCAATTTATCCTCAGTGATCTAGGCTGGTTCAAAAAAATTCCCGAACTAGCATTATTTCCTTGTATTGCAATTTCCCTAGCAGTTGGCATAGTAGCTACGGATATATTTTTAAGTAATCCCACTCGGTTTAAACGGAACTTCAGCAGAGGTATAATACCCCTAAGTATTGCTGGAGGATTAGGATTTTTAATTGGTATTACTTCTGGAGCATTAGTACAAATATTACTTAATCCACAATTACGAGATAAAGTCATAACTATACCCGATGAATTTGTCAGAATAGTTGGCTGGATATTAATTGGAGGAGCAGTGGGTTTAGCCGAAGGTTTGACTTGGCGATGGCGCAGTATAGAAGCAGGAGATAAAAGGCGTTTTTGGCAACGACTTACTATTAGCTTGGGCACCAGTATTTTAACTGCTTTATTAGCAGCTATTATCTTTGAATGGATACGACATAAAATGGGAGGAATGCCTATAGCTTTAAAAGCTTGGGAAGACACAATAGGGTTTTCTTTGTTGGGTGGTTTGTTAGGTTTAGTATTGAGCTTTTCTACTTCTCCAAGTCATCTAGTTGCCCTCAGAGCTGGAGCAGGTTTTGAATATATTGAAAATCTCGATATTAGTCAGTATCAAACACCTAATAATTATCCTCATATTCAAAAAGAATTATTACCTAGATTGAAATTTGTGAGTAATGACTTAACCGATAAAATTGAAGAAGGATTATCTATTCAATTACCTCCTAGAGGTAAAGTTAAAATAGGTTCAGCTCAACTTAAAATTTTCGGTAATCAACAATTTGGGGTAAATATTTGTATTCCCGGTTTACCATTACATATTGCTGATTTAGATCTAGAACCTAGCCAAACAATTCTAGTGCCTAATCTGAAATTTTTTAATAGAATAGAATATCAAGGCGATCGCTTAACTGAAAGTACACCAATTAAACTTAAACATAATGATTTAATTACATTTCATGCTGAAAATGGTATCTATAACAATCAAAAATTATTCAGATTTGTTTACTATAATCGCTTTTTGGATCCCCAAGGTTAGTCTATATTTATTAATTTATAAAAAAGTAAAGGAAGTAAAATCTCTATAACGGGTAGTTAGGAATACATTACAAAAGCTCAAAGAAATTAAAGAAGAGTATTAATATGGGTAAAAACTATGATAAATATACGAATTGAACTACCTGATAGTTGTAACTTTTCAGATTATTTCAAATTTAATTATTACCCGGAGGATATCTTAAATTACTTTGGTTATCAATTAATTAAAGAAGAATTAGTTTTACCCAAGTCTCAACGACAAATTAATGGGTTAGAAAATCTCAAGCAAAGATTTCGTAAAAGTCTCCCTTATATTACTTTAGATAGTGAGATAGCAAAGCGAGAATTTTTAATTGCTCCAGTCTTGATAGAATTAGTTGATTATTGTCAGGCTCAACTCAAAGTTTCCTATCCTTTAGAAGTTGAACCTCAGCTTAGAGGTTCTCTAGATTATTTTTTACAAGCGGGAAATAATTTATTAGTTATTGAGGCTAAGGATGAAAACTTAGAAAGAGGTTTTAAGCAACTAGCAGTTGAGTTAATTGCTCTTGATAAAAGAACAGAACCAGCACAAAATTTATTATATGGAGCTGTTTCTATAGGAAAAATTTGGCAATTTGCTCTTTTGAAACGACTTGACAAGGAAGTTAAACAAGACCTAAATTTATATCGAGTACCTAATGATTTAGAAGATTTAATGAAAATTTTAGTAGCAATTCTCACTGGGGTTAAATAACGAGTAGGGGAAGTAGAGAGATGGGAGGATTGAAATATAGATATAATTAACATATTTCAACATATATTGTATAACTTAATTATCTGCTGGAAAAGGTTTTAAAGACCTTAAAAATTTCAATATTAGTCAAAATAAAATATCTAGTAATTATCCCCATATTCATAAATAATTATTTTCCAGAATAATTTTTTTAGTAATGACTTAACCGATAAAATTGAAGAAAAAAAAATATCCATTCAATTACCTCCTAAAAGCAAACTTAAAATAGGTTCAGCTCAAATTAAAATTTTAGGCATTTAACAATTTTGGATGAATATTTTTTCCCGGTTTACTATTACATATTGCTGACTTATACCTCCCATCTAGCCAAATAATTCTAGTACGTAATCTCAACTTTTTTAATAGAATAGAATATCTTGGCGATCGCCTGACTGAAAGTACACCAATTCAACTCAAATATAACGACTTAATTACATTTAATGCTGAAAATGTTAATTCTAAAAAATTATTCATATTTGTCTACTAAAATCTATTTTTTTGCCCGGGATCTTAGTCTATCTTTATTAATAGTAATTTGCTACATTAATCCTGTTTTTGCTAAAGTCAAAAATCTGGAAATAATTGAGGCTATTCCTGATAGAAATGAAGGAAAAGTCACCCTCCGGGTTAAAGTCTACGACCAAAAAAATAAACCAATAAGAGGTATGCAAAAAAATGAGTTTAACTTAACAGTTTGTCCGCCAAAATCTGACCCTAAAACTGGAGAATGTCAAACTTTAAACCAGGCAGATATTAATTTGAAAATTCCTCAACCTAAAGAATTACCTCCGGCTTGGGTAATTGTTTTATTAGATTTTAGTGGCAGTATGAAACAATTGGATAGTAGTGGAGAAAAAACTAAATTAGAAGGAGCGATCGCTGCTATTAGAAAGTTCAATCAAGATTTAGCTAAAAAGGGAGAAAATACCAGAATTTCCATCGTGCCCTTTGGCAAAGGAGGTAAAAATTGTCCGGGAAATCAAGTCAGGAAAAAACAACTAGATAATTTTGTTTTAGCTGGTAAAAAAAAGGTCGAACAGACTCTCAATAAATTAGAGAGTAAACTAGATAATCTTTGTGCAGCTACAGATATTTATGAACCTTTGCGTCAGGCAGTACAATTTTTTGGTAATCCTGAAGATACTCGTTTTAACTTACCAATAAATTCTAATTTACCTCAGCCAAGACGTTCAATAATTTTACTTTCTGATGGCTATCATAGTATTTATGGAAATAGAGAAAATGAACCAGAATTAGAAGCACAAGATTTTGAAAAAATGATGTTTATGTTAAAAAGTTATCCTAATATTACTGTGCATACTTTAGGTTATGGTTTGACTCCCCAACAGTTGCAACAAAAATATGATTTAAAGCAATCTCCAACTATTAGAGATATTAGTAAAAGAGGCAGAAAAAAAAGTAATGGATCAGAGAAATTAAGAGAAGTTGCTGCTGAAGAATTTGTTGATCAAAGGCGACTACAACAAATCGCAGGAGTAACTAATGGTATTGCTGAATTTTCGGGAAATGCTGAAAATATTTCTACCAGTTTGACCGAATTTTTAGAGGCTTTATTTGATGAGTATCAAATTAATTATATTCAACCAATAAATGCTGACCGTGGCTCATTACATAATGTACAAGTTAGTTTTAAGTTGCCTAATAATTTAGTAGATTCTGAATTAGAGCCTTATGTATTTCCTTGGGTGTCGCGCTCCCTACCTCCTCTGACTAGAATCATCATTTTTTTATTCACATTAGCAGCATTATTAGGAGGTGGTGTAATACCGTTTTTATTATGGGCAAAATCAATTAAACGAGAGTTTCAATAAAAGTATAGGTGTGAGTAAATAAGTAAGTTGGCGTTAAAATTTGTCCCTATGTCACAAAATGTCAAGAACCCCCTCAACAGATAGCAATTCTCATACAGCAGTTTTCCGGCACGGTAGACCAGAGTAGGGAGGTTCTTAGGAAGTCCCTACAAGGTTTTGGTTATGGCGATGTAGTTCATCAATTAAGTAGGGCTGTAATATTCCCATTACTTGCTAGAATATTAGTAAACTACTATTATAATAATCTGATATGACCAAAAAATAAGGTCTTAAGCCTGCCCATAGAAAAACTTACAAATTCAGGATTTAAGTGACTTTTAATCAGAAAAAATTCCCTTTTATTTGACTTTTTTTTAATCGTGAAAGACAAGCTGAATGTTGAGGATGATTAGTCCATAATTTAGGAAATAAAGCCATTGTAGCCAATCAAGCTTTTATCTCGATGTTAATTCATTAATTCTTTCTGTTTTGAGCTGATCAATGATTGTTTCTGTATTACCTATCGGTTCAGATTTAAAGACTAATATTCTATCTTGATAGTAGGTTTCTAATTCTGGTTTTAAGGGTTGCAAGTTGGAAGTTTACAATTTTCAACTTTTAAAGATAATACTAATTATCAAAAACTTTGCTGTACTTAAATTTTCTATTTTTATTTTAAAATCAAAAATATCTCCTATATATCCTAGCTAGAAAGATGAACCAAAAACTAACATTAAATATTGAAGAAACTCAACTCAATTTTCTTCTCCATCATCAAAATTATAGCTTTAAAGATGAAGCAGAAATGATTAAGTTTGCTTTGAAAAATTACAGTCAGAATTAGAAGATAAAGATTTAGAATAGTCAGCACAATTATATACAGAAATATATGAAAAAGATGCCGGTAGTGCAGAGCGTAAAGTGTGGGAGAAGTATAATGGTCGTTCCAACTCCAAGGAGCGATCGCGTTCCTCAGCTCTTTGTGCAGCAGTATTTTCTTTGCGACGATGAACCAAAATCCAATTGAAATAGGCGATCGCTAACCTCACTGTTATCTCTGTCTGTGCCCAGACTTTACCAAATTTATAAAGTTTGTCCACATTTGGGACAATAGTATCGTTGAGTTCCTTTACTGGTTTTTCCGTGCTTATGGGGTTTAGGATGGCTACACAGAGGACATTCCATAATTATTTCCACAATAATGGGACTATATTCATCAAATCATTCCCACACTTTCTTGATTCACTACCACACAACCAAAGTGTGCCAAAGTAGGAGCTTAAGAGCCAGAAAGCTCCTACTGGGTTTAGGTTATTATGATGTGGTTCATCAATCCAAAAAGTGCTTTAAGCTTTTATTCAGGTCTGTGAATAACCCATGTATGTTCATCTGTGGGATTTTGTATTTTTTTGGTTGTTAAATAACCATTCTTGGCAGGCACCAGATACTGATTATAAGACTTATTCTTAATATAAACTTTATCACCATAGGCAATTTCCTTTTCTTGGGCTGTACCAGCAGCCTTTTCAATAATCCACTTAGTCTTGTCACCATCATCACTCCAGTAGTACAATTCATAACTATCAGCAAAAGCACCAAGAAGCTTGCGTTGGTTCCATTTACCATTGAATTGCTCTGTTGTTTTGAGATGAACTATGTTCCCATGGCACAGGTCTTCATTATTAGTATCTAATTGGTGGGATAACGGATTATTTCCCAATTTAGCGTAATAATATTGATTACCAGAATATGAGAAAGATAGATAACGACCATCACGACTCGATAGTACGATCGTGTGATCTTTCTTAACAAGATCAGGTCCTATGAGTCCCTCCTCTTTATCAGATTTATCCTGCCAATACGCCTCCCATTGTTCTTTCAATTGTTCTTTCCGTGTTCCAGTAGCTAATTCATAAATCGGCACTAGTCCTTGGCCATGGTCAAAATCGGATATGTAGGGTCGTTCTTCAACGGTTTGACCCCACTGTTGATAAATATCACTTACGGTATGACCTTGTATTGCCCTCTCAATGTCTCTACCTAGCTTTGGATCACCTCCCCATACACGAACTATGCTATTGGATTTCATTTTCTCACTAATATCCTTTTCCTCTCTAGTTAGCTCTACATCACTAGTACCTGTCCAATTACCGACTTTCCTCTTAGTAACAAACGCAAACTTTTTCCTCATATCATCGGTCATCCCGTATGTATCTATTGTCGTTGAAAAGGAAATTCTACCACCGATCCAAGTTGACTTTAGATAGTGAGTACCATATTTCTCAAATAAAGTGGTTGCGTCAAGACTATTTAAGTCTTCTTGAAATTGCTCAGAGAGAGGCACGTTGCCCTTTAAAGTAATTCGATACAGAGTGTTATTTATATCATAAGATATGTATTCGTTAGTACGTTTGCTTGATTTGTCATCAGACATGTCGAAGCGATTTTCAATTTCACCAAGGAATGCGTAACCAACAGAAATACCTGCATTTATTGAGAGTTTTTTTATGTACTCTTGCATACTCTTACCTATAATGACTTCGGATTCATATGTAGTCGCTCTCAGTAAATCCACATAATCATCAACTCTACAAGATTTCAAGTCAAACAATGGATATGTCATACTATTTGCAGTTGCATAATTTTCGTATCCTCTATATCCTCGTCCAAGATAATTATGAATAACTTCAATTTCTTTCTCTGTAAATTGTGTCATAATTTTGAGTTATTTTTTATGAACAGGCCATCAGCAAGGGGAATTTAGTTCCCTTTAGCTGACTTTCAATTTAGCTGGCTTTCTACCTAAACACAACCAAAGTTTACCAATTTAAGAAAAAAGTTAAGGACTTAGCACCATCAATTCCCCAGAGTGTCTTCCAGTCTAAATTTCCGACTATCGAAAACTTAATAATATCACCACCATGGGAGAGGAAATTGCTTAAGTTAGGAATTTTTCCCAAGTTACAGCAGTTTTCATGTCGGTAGATCACAGTAGGGACGTTGCATGCAACGTCCCTACAAGGTTTTGATTATGGCGATGTAGTTCATTAATTTGAAAAGCGCTGTAAAACCTACATTCCTCACGACAAAATGTATTACGGCAAGAAGGGAAAGCTTGAGTAAGTATTTAGATTTATAAAAGCGATCATAAAAGTGCTTTAAGCTTTTATTCAGGCCTATGAATAACCCATGTATGTTCATCTCCGGGATTTTGTATTTTTTTGGTTGTTAAATAACCATCCTTGGCAAACACCAGATACTGATTATAAGACTTATTCTTAATATAAACTTTCTCACCATAGGCAATTTCCGTTTCTTGGGCTGTACCAGCAGCCTTTTCAATAATCCAATTAGTCTTGTCACCAGAATCACTCCAGTAGTACAATTCATAACTATTAGCAAAAGCACCAAGAAGCTTGCGTTGGTTCCATATACCCTTGAATTGCTCTGTTGTTTTTATACGAACTAGGTCCCCATGGTGCAGGTTATCACTATACATATTATCAAACTTATGTATTTTAGCGTAACTTTTTAATCGGTTTAATGTAGCCAAATAATATCTAAAACCAGAATCTGAGGAAGATAGATAACTACCATCACTATTCCATTGAAGCACAATATTGTCGTTCTTCTTAACAATCTCAGGGATCGGATGCGGATCTGTTGGGATGTTTATCTTTAGTGCCAATGCCTCCTTAAGATGGGACAATGCTTGGTTTTTTGCACAAGCCTCGTTTCTAATCGTTTCAAATAAATATTCATAGGTTTCTAGTATATCTCTGTGCGTTGGCATAGGAAAAGATTCAGGTTGTGTCACCTCAAAAATATAAATGGTACCCATTACCCCAGCAGAGATTCCATAGGTTTTGTTTTCTACTGTAGTAACAGGTATCTTACGAGCCTGCAACGAGATTTTTTCATCCTTGCTTTTCCAATTCCACATTGATATGGCTGTATTATTTTCCAACGGTTCAGTCTCAAAAACATGGGGCGAGGGAATTTCCATACAAAGATCGCTAAAAGGACTGTTCCATATAGAACCTTCCTCAGGTTGAATTTTTTCTCCTTTTTTCACTCTCTCAGCTCTGTGAGCTTCGGAAAGTCCATCATGCCCAAATAGTGTAGCAATACCTACATTCATTTCATAACCATGGTATTTGACACCTTCGTCGGAACCATTCACAAATAGAACCAGATGAAAGCCATCTTTTAAATCACCATTTTCTTTCATATGACGTAGTTGGAAGACAACTGAAGTGTTATCAAGATATCCCCCATCTGCTACCCTGGCCATTTTTTGATTCGCAAATTCATCGTAACTAGCACGCTCAAGAGTTTTTAATATTTCGATGCGATCATTTCCAAACCTTATTGGGGGAGCAAAATCTGCTTCCTGATAACTTATCCATTCAAAAGTCAGACCTTCGTTAAGACTTGGTATCATTTCTCCTATGCTACTTTCACTCGCTAAAAAAGCAATAGCAGAAGAAGATGCAATAGTTGCATCCAACAAGTTTAAGTTTTGGGGATGGTTTGCAGTCAATGGGATTCTCCATTTCGACTCTTCACTATATATAACCTCTTGTGGACCACTCACAAATACAGGTGCTGCTTTTCGACCGTTTGCTACACCGGATAAACACATGGGGACAAAATTTCTCAATTTTGAGCCATCAGCCGAATTGACCGAGTAGACTTGATTTGTACTACCCAACCCCCCAGTTGCATGAAGAACCACCTTGGAATTCAAAAGACCTGCAGCAATGACAAAGTCTTTTTCTCTGAACCATGGAAGGCGATCATTCGTCTCGCTTAGCTTTTTGCCTTTCATAGTTTCAAAACCATTTTCTGCATTTCCCAGTTTTTCGAGAGGCTCATAGACCTTGGTGGTGACAAACTGATGCCATCTTCTATTTCCATTGGGGAAAATTTCTGCATAAACGTTGAACAAGTCAATGTATTTGGCAAGAAATGTCTCAATTTTCACCGGCGAGAAGATTGACATGTCAGAAGCTTTTTCGTCATCTTTGGAGAAAAAACTTTCTCCCATTTTTCCCAAATAACCTGAAGATGACCAGGTACTTTTCTCTGATTGACTGTCTTCAAGCAGAGATTTCACAAAAGCATTAGAATAACCCAAATGGGACATGAACCAGCTACCACCGGAATTAGCACTAATTCCACGTACATTCTCAAAGATTTGTTCTAAACTTTCCAGTTCTGAATGGTGCAAAATTCCACTAATCCAAGCAGACATAGCTGTATGGGAATGAAACCCACCCCCAGAAATAGCTATATAGATTGGTGTATTCTTATCCATAATAATATTTGTTTCTCCTTATCTTATAAACAGGACTTACGCAAAGACACTATATATACACCCATAAAGATTTATCTATTTAGCGATTTAGCGATTTAGCTTCTTATAGGCTATGCTTCATACATTAGTTGGCGTTCTACCGTAAACACAACCAAAGTTTACCAATTTAAGAAAAAAGTTAAGAACTTAGTACTATCAATTCCCCAGAGTATCTCCCAGTATAAATTTCAGACTATCGAAAACTTAATAATATCACCAATGGGAGAGGAAATTGCTTAACTTGATAATTTTCCCAAGTTAAAAAGTTAAGCACTTTACTTCCCGCTTCATATAGCAACGTGCGCTGGTATATTTACATGTTACAAAGTGCTACTAGTGTAATATGTATAATAGTAATAGCTTACCTGCGTAAGTCCTGATGTAAATATGTGAGCGCTCATGGCTATAATTAGAAGTCAGAAAAAAATTAATTAATTTATTCCGGAAGTTGACAATCATTTTCTGAAATAGTTACCTGAAAATTTTTTCGACTATTACTTTGTATACCTCTGCTACACTATCCATTGTTTGACTTATTCTTGATAAGGATAATAAATTTATTGACATATAGTAGTATTATGTAAGTATAAATCAAGCATGAATACTAGGGTGTATTTTACTTTTACTAAAATTATAACTATATTACATCCTGAATATAACAACAATGACAAAATCTATACGTCGAAGAGGTGTCATCCTTAGTTCTCAAGGTTGTAGAAAACTTATTAAGACTAAATCAGACTTAGAAGTTCAGCAAAATCAGCGATATACTCTTGAATCTCTTAGTGAAAAAATCGGCTTAACCCCCAATACCATCAGCAAAGTCTTTACCTGCTCATCAGGAGTTGATAAACGTACCTTGAAGTGCTGCTTCCAGGCTTTTAATCTAACCTTAACAAGAGAAGACTATGTTTACCTACAGTCCAATCAAGAGAATTTAGAGGAGATTAACCCCATACCACTAGCCAAAACCTGCTTCTTCCCAAAACTAACCTACAGCTCTTCTTTGCATCTGCTGCCCTATCAGAACAATAGCCCCCAAGGCAAAAACATGGTTAAACCACAACAAAAGCTACAATCTCATCTGCCAAAAACACCGGGAGGACAGATGCCTATTGATTCTGTCTTTTACATTGACCGTCCTATAATCCAATCCCTTTGTAACAAAAGCATCCAGCAACCAGGTACACTTTTGAACATCTGCGCCCCCAAGCAAATGGGTAAAACCTCCCTAATGAGCCGCATCATTGCTTTCGCTAAATCCCTGGGGTATCAAACCTTTTATCTGAATTTGCAACTCGTTGACCTCAAAATTTTACAGAACCTAGAAAGCTTCCTGCAATGGTTCTGTGCTAGAGTTACTCAGGAGTTAAAATTGTCTCAAGCCCACTCAAATCAAGCAATTTACCATGAGCAGATAACCGCTTTTTGGCAGAATTCTTTGGGTAACAAATCAATCGCTACTGACTATTTAAATGATATCATCTTAACCCAAAGCGATCGCCCTCTAGTAATAGCTATTGATGAACTCAATCAGCTTTTTACTTACCCCGATATTGCTTGTGAATTTCTCCAACTTCTGCGAGCTTGGTCTGGGAGAACTCAAGCAGGGGAAACAGAAAGTCATCCTTGGCAAAAACTACGACTGCTGACAATTTATTCTACAGAAATTATGATGCCTTCCTCAATTAATCCCTCCCTATTGAATACTGGAACACTCATCAATTTACCTGAATTTACCCCAGCTCAAGTGCAGGAGCTAGCACAGCGCTACCAACAAGAAATAACCGAATCACAAATCCAGCAATTAATTACTATTCTTGGCGGACATCCCTATCGTTTGCAGTTAGCATTTTATTCTCTATACCAACAGACTATAACCCTAGAAGCAATTTTAGAAAATTCTGATAGTCTAACTGTTCTTTATGCAGAACATTTACAACAACAATGGTGGAACCTGCAACACTACCACGAATTATTGCCGATTTTTACTAAAATTGTCAACAACCCCAAACCGATAAAAATCCAACTATCTCTTGGTTATCAGTTGCAAAAGATGGGATTAGTTCGCCTCAAAGGTAATCTTGCAAGTCTCTCTTGTGAGTTATTTCGTCCGTTTTTTATGGGAGCTTTGAATTGATTGTTATTGGGATGGCGGTGGGTGATATTCTCTTGACAAACGCTACTGATACTGCGGTGTATTACATTTCATTAATGTACCCGACTGAAATGGGCTGAGGTGCTGTTACATTGTTATTATTTTAGTTGTGGAACGCGGCACTGGGAGTATTTTGAGACCTTTCAACAGAATCAGGGAAAAAACTATTTGATTATTGTTCTGGTTTAGTAAGTATTAGGGATAAACTAGAAACTGAATTAGTCCGAAAAATTGTCTTTGCTTTATGAGCGATCGCTTTTTTCGGTAATTCCAGAAATACCAAAAAGAAGTTGGGATCAATAAAATTTAGTCTACTACCTCCTCTGACTAAAATAATCAATTTATTCACTACAGTTTGAAGATTCTACTTTCACATTTGTAAAGGCATTTTTAATTCACTTATCGGACTTAATTTTGAGCTAAAATACACTCTTATTCCATGTATCTCTACTGCACACGCCATATACAGAAAAGTATGCCAACGTGACACTCCTAGAGCTAAAGCCCTACTACAAACCATATACTTTTTGATAACTCATTATCCGGACATGATCTTACTCTTGATCAAAGAATAGAACCAGAAAAAAAATTATTATTCAGCATCATCTTGTAACTTTGAATCAATTCCATGCTCCGAGCCATTAGCATTAGTATTAATATTGGCTTCAACTTCATGATTATAAAAGCGATAAAAAAGAGGCTCATCCTTAAAATTATGTTCATCCAAAACGTGGTGAATTATCCCCTGTTGCAACATTAACTCCCCCATCAGAATAGCTTCTTCCCTAGTAGCTCGTTCATTAATCATTAACCACTCTACTGCCTCCGAACCTAAAAAGACATTTTTGAAGATCTTAAAGTGAAACCGTCTATCTTTGATAGAAACTCCATTCTCTCCACCCATGGCAGTAGATATCGCCTCCCAGTCGTACTCTTCTTTAATAGATGGTGGTTCAATAGATAGCATCTCTTGAGAAAGAAGTCGATCTTCTGCAGAAGTTTGCGATCGCTCTCCACCATAGATTTCAGGATCGAGGTCTTTGAGATGTATATCTTGTCGGCGGCGAGCAACTTCAACTCCATACTTTCGTAAATATTTTTCTATTTGTTTGTACAGGTGGGTTCTCACCTCTAGTTGCTTAAGAGGATCGCGGATAAAAGCCACCATCCGAAACTGCAACCCATTCTCTACATATTCCCGAAATTTTACTTTGGGTGGAGGATGGCGGAGAATATCTGGATGTTCCACTTGTGCCGCAGCAAGTAGAACTTTGTAGACAAAATCAATATCTGTTCCATAAGGAATTTTCACATAAGCTTTTACTCTAGTTATACCACTGCGGTTCCAGTTGAGAACTTCCCCTTCAATAAAGCGAGAATTAGGAATAGTAATAATATAGCGTTCGACATTAGAAATATCAGTAGTTCTAGCACCGATGCGTTGAACTAAACCTTGAAAATTTCCTACCTGAACCAACTCTCCAACTTTTATCGGACGGGCAACAATTAAAATTAACCCACAAATGAAGTCTTTAACAATATTTTGTAATCCAAAACCAATACCAACTCCAAGGGCTCCCAGTAAGAGAGCTAGAGATTGAAAATCTACCCCTCCAGCATTGAGAATTAGGAGTGCTCCTACGGATAGCAGTCCGTATTGAAGAAAAAAAGCAATTGTATCTTGGTGACTGGTTTCTGCTCCTGTGAGGGGAAGCAAGCGAGATTTGAGGATACTAACAAGCCAACCTACTCCGATCCAAAGTGCAGCGATAGTGAGGGCGATAGTTAATATTCGGTTGAGAGAAATGGTTTCTTCTCCCAACTGAAACATTCTGGCATTAAATGTATTGTCTAAAAGTTGAAAAATCTCGTAAAACCAGCCTCTAGTGATGGGAAATAATTGAACTCCATAATTGATAAATATCGCCCATATTGCTATTTGCAATAATACCAAACCTAATAGTCGTAAAGAACCCCCGCGTCTGTGAGGATTTTTTATCTTCTGGCGTAGAACATAACGAAACAGCAATACGAGTCCCCCCTGAAGCAACAGAGTAATTAAAAACGCAATAGTCAGCATTTTGACTGCCCAACGGGTATAAGCTGGTGTGCGTTCCCGCCAACTTTTTTCCAAACCCTGCTGCAGTTGTTTCTGCCACATTTGCACCTGCATTTCGGAGTACATGGAGTTGAAGGTATCTTCTGCTATCTCCACTAAGGGGCGACTATCGACTTTCAATAGCACATTTTGATTAGAGCGAACCACTTTCACATCTGGAGGTGTTCCTCGTTCAATACTATCTGCTAAGGCTGACTTGAGAATTGATGTCGTAAATTTAGCTCTCTCCTGAGCTGTCAGTTTTCCTAAAGCACCAACTTCTAACAATTCTCGACCATCTAATACTACTGGAACTTTGACACTGGTTGTATCTTTAGCTTGGACAGGAAAGAGTAGAAATACTAATAGTAAACTGATGCTAACTACAAGGGCAAATCTCAACTTATATTTCTGAAGTCTTGCCATATAGGTACCTGTACAGAATTAATTTTATATTTGGGGCATATTGTATTAAAAACTGTATAATATTATCATATATTTTGACATACTCCTAACTTTGTCTTTAGGCAACAATATGGGCCATAACCGCAGTTTTGACAGAGGTGATGTCCTCCCCCTGTTATGAAGAAATTACCACTATATGTCACTATCTCAATTATCTTTGGGTGTAGTAACTTTTCTACTACAGAAAATCAGTTATATTTACCTATTACATCTCCCACTCCGACCTTTATTGAATGCCCAAAAAAACCAGTAATTCGTCTGGATAAAACAGAAACTAAGTCTTTATCTTTAACTGAAAGTCTGATTAAGATATCTGATAGTGTTAACTCTGAAAAACACATTGGATATAAATTTTATGCTAGAACAGGCAAAGATTTTCACTATAGAATTACAAGCAATGTTTGTATTTGGATATTTGCCCCAGATACCAAATTATTACAACGGCGGGAATTAATCATAGCTGCACAGAAAGATTCTCCCCTAATTGGAGAACAAATGTTGATTGATTTACCTTTAACTGGAGAATATATAGTGCAAGTGTCTAGTCCTAATGAACCGGCAGAATTTAACTTGGAAATGAGTTTAGGGTATCTGGAAAAATCAGAATCTTCTATGGTTAGTTCAAAAAACACAACATTAACTTCTCAGTCAATATCAAAGCTAGAAAATACTCAAACCAAAAATTCTGCTGAAGAAGCAATAAAAAATTATTATTCAAATCTGAATGAAGGTAAATATCAGCAAGCTTGGAATCAACTATCAGCAAGTTTTCAGAATAATCAAAGATTACATCCAGAGGGTTATAATTCCTATTATAAATGGTGGTCAGGAATCAGTAATGTTCTGACTCAAGATATTCAAAAAATTAATATAAGTACAGGTACAGCTACAGTAAATGTACAGGTAAAATATACAAAAAAATCAGGAGAAAATATTACTCAGTCTCTGAAGTTATTTTTAGTATGGGATTCTGCAAATAAAAATTGGTCAATAGATGTTGTTACACTTAATTAGTTATAATTAAGTTATAATTTGTAACTATTTAATATCTGAATGCTTACTATAATTATTATGGTATAGTCCTCTATTACTATTAACAACAAAAATACTAATCATAAATATAGACAAGTAGTTATACAAAATTAATTCCACATATTTTATCAGTAAAATTAGAGGGTAAAATTTAATTCCTGGAATTTATATTTCAAGAGTATGAAACTGGAAATATTGAAAATACTATGAAACTGGTTCAATGAATTTATTAAATATTTACAACAACAAATACCAGGAAAAAGATTGGCAATATTTGGGGATGGAAGACATTATTATAATTTGATAGAATTGGGATAATATTTGATGAGAATTAATCAAGATTTATCATAAGAGGAATGGTTGATTAATTGTACAAAACTTGCTCCGAATGCCCCCGAAAAAAACCATATGAAGATATTTGGCTGGCAGGCAAATATTTCATAAGACAATTTTATAACTTGTGCAGTTATTTTCAAATAGTTAAGTGGCTATTTAAGTTTTTTCCTGAGGATAAAATATTCGATTTTGCTAAACTTTTTTGCCAAACTTTTTCAGTATATAGTTTTGCCACAACCAATTGGCAAATTGCTATATTTATGAAATTCTAAGATTTGTTAGAAACTTGACTTGAGAAAGTAGGAAGCTTTTAGAAAGAATGAGTCGCCATAGTGAGTTTCCTCAAAAAATAGGACCGAGCTAAATACATAATATTGAGAACTCAAGAATTCCCTAAAAAATATATTTTAAACTCAACTGAGAACAATTATCAACTTTAAATTATCCCCGACTGTTAGCTACAGAGGAAGGAGTTCTTGAGAGCCAAAACTCTGATGCGGGTTGACGTTTCTGACCCTGCTACAATTTCTTCGGAGCGAGGGCGAAACTTGACCCTAGTCTTACCCTTGCTTTATACGTCCAAGTCTAGTCTCAGAATACCCGATCAGAACTAACTAATTTACCAACTATGATAACAGATGTATTCAAAAAAAACAAATAAAAAGTCGCCCAATGGGCGGGCGACGCTCTAGCCCCAAATTTTTGGTAAAATAGTAGACTGTTCATTTTTGAACTTTTACTGATTAGCTTTAGCGTCTTGAATTGCTAAATAAAAAAGTAAAGCTGCTAGAGGTATGCTTAAACTCAGAACTATCCCCGTTACTGCAGTACCTAGCTCTGGAGAACCAGAGGATAACTCAAAAATGGAGCCAACTGCTGCGATCGCTGCTACACAAGACCCACCCAAAAACAAGGTTGACTTAGGAGTTCCTACCATATTTTTTGTCCAAACTTATTGATTTTTTTTGTTTTTTGTGATAATGAATAAATTAGGCGGTTTGCTTTACCAAGAAATAAGGTCTCAAACAATGCCATTCAAGGTTGGGGAAAAAATATTCGCCTTATGTATTTCTATCATTTAGATTAACCCGGAGGTATTAATAATTAATAACTGATAACTATTTGCCTAGGCGTATGGGAAAAGCTCATTTTCTCCGGTATAGGCTAGCTGATCACTAAAATGACTTCCCCTAATGTGGAAAGATTTAAGCAATAGATCTAACATCTTTGGCAGAAAACTTATACTTGGCCAACTCTTCATTCAGTGCCAATTTATTTTCTACTCGGTCTACAAAAAGGATACCTTGAAGATGATCCATTTCATGTTGAATTGCCCTAGATAATAATTCTTGAGCCTGAAGAGTTTGAGGACGGCCATTTTCGTCTTTATAGGCAACTTCAATCTCTGAGGGACGTTGAACATCCAAATAAACCCCAGGAATACTCAGACATCCTTCTTGGAAAAGACAAATATCATTGCTGTACTTTTTAATTGTAGGATTAATTAAAACTAGAGGAGGAGTAGCAGAATTAGTAGGCTCACAGTCTATAACAATAACTTGCTTTTGGACATTAACCTGGGGTGCAGCGAGACCAATACCATCAGCAGTATACATAGTTTGGAGCATTTCTCGCACTAGTTTCCTCATATCACTATCTACTTTAGCGACTCGCTTGGCTGACTGGCGTAAAGAGCGATCGCCTAAATAATATATTTCTAAAGGCGAGTTTTCTAATTTTTCTTTGTTAACTATAATTTCAGAATCCATACAATTTTAAGAATACCAAAGTGTTTACCAATAATTAGGCTCTAAAGCCCTGTCCTTCTATTATATATATTTTCAAAAAGTAAAAATCATCAAAATTAATGAATAATTATTCTAACTTCTCTCCAAGTAATAATCCTAATTCCCACTCTACATTAGAAAGTCCAAATGGTACCCCCGAAGCAATTACTTCTGTAAAAAAGTTAAACTTCATAGATAATGAAATAGAACAAATGCTTCCCACCCCTGCGACACCCAATACTTTAGTGGAGCATCAAAAATCTGAAGGGCCAAAAAATCCTGTAGCATCTATTGTTACTCTAGTAGCGATCGCATTGATGATTCTGGGTTTAGCCATAGATAATGTGCTGCTTGGTTATACCAGTGCTATTATAGTAATACTATCTTCAGTCAAAATGATTTGGCCTAGTTGGGGTAAAGTCTGGAAAACTTTGATTCCTTCAGTTTGGCGTAATCTAATCATTGCCTGCTTTGGTCTCCTGGCAGCTATTGTTGGTTTGCTGATGTTAAGTGGGGCAAACCAACAACCTGGTAGTAGAAATATCCACATTAACTGGGATGCTATTGGAGCGGTGGGTGAACTTATTGGAGCTTTGGGTCAAATTTTAATTGCAATAATTGCTGTATATGTAGCTTGGCGACAATACGTTATTTCTAAAGATTTGACAATTCAACAAAACCGCATTACTCAACAACAAACTATTGATGCTTACTTTCAAGGGGTTTCTGATTTGGCAATGGATGAAAAAGGTTTCTTGGAAGATTGGCCACAGGAACGAGCGATCGCTGAAGGTCGTACAGCGGCTATTATTAAAAGTGTAGATGAAGAAGGGAAAGCTAAAATTCTCAGATTTTTATCTCAGTCTAGACTGGTAACACCAATTAAACGTGATAGACTGCTAGGCCGTCCCATATTTGATGGTCAAGGTGGTTATGCTGAAGATAGGGAACATGGTACTCGTGTTATTGATTTAGGAGTAATGTTAGCAGGTGCTGACCTGAAAAACACAGATTTGCGGTGGACAGAGTTAAGTGATGCTAATTTAGTGAGAGCTAATCTTAGTGGCTGTGATTTAGTCAAGGCTAATTTCTCTCGTACTATTCTATATGAAGCAAGTTTGGTAGGTGCTGATTTGAGGGGAGTCAGATTTTTCTATGGTACTGCTGAATATGCTACTCCCCGCAGTCGTACTCATATACCTAACTATCAAACTGGTGCTTATACTGGTGCTGTGGTAGAAAATGTTGACTTTACGGAAGTGAAGCGGTTGTCTGATGAACAACATTATTATTGTTGTGCTTGGAGTGGAGAAAGAAGTAGAAAAACTATACCAAATGGTTGTGGAGGTATTCCAAATAAGTTAGGGCGTTAAATTGTTTTTAAATCTTTTTGGAAAAAAGCTCGACTTAACGTAGATCAAGTAGACAACAAAATAGCTGACATGAGAAAAAACACATTAGATTTGTCTGTTTATAACTTAAAAAATAA
The DNA here is from genome assembly GCA_018457135.1 of Trichodesmium erythraeum GBRTRLIN201. Classification (GTDB taxonomy): domain Bacteria; phylum Cyanobacteriota; class Cyanobacteriia; order Cyanobacteriales; family Microcoleaceae; genus Trichodesmium; species Trichodesmium erythraeum. The sequence goes on from JAGGDU010000234.1 coordinate 26,250, forward strand.
CCAAAAACCAAGTTCAGTAAAGATTATAGCTATTGCCGACTAAAAAAACTTAAAATTATTGCTCTGTCTAGTTTGGAGCGATTTTATCTCTCTCTTGAGCGGTAACTCTATTACATAAATTAACTACTTATTTGGCTCTTAACTATAGCTAGATAGCAATAGAAAACTGTTCTGTTCAGGTAGAATAGCTAACCATAACCTACCCCCATCTCCTCGCTGGTAGGGGAGCAATAGAGGTGAGTATTTATATGGGCTCTATGAGTTTCGTAGCCAGGCACAAGTATAAGTGCAAACTATATGGCTCGCAACTAATAGTTGTTGATAAAATATCTCCAAAAAAGGTTTTCAATACTTTAACCCACCGTTACCAAATTGGTATTTTTGGAGAAGTCTATAGAAGAAATTCTTGTTCTCAAACTTGCTCAAACTGTGAATTTGTTTTGCAGTCTCTGTTGTCATCAGAACGGGTTTTTAATTTTGAAAACTCCATTCAAGTTTTGGTGAGGGCTAATTTTTTTGATAGATAAGAAAGGTTAATGAATACGGTATGCTCCTTTTCCCATTTCCCAAGCTGCTTGAAAGAAATCTCGTTCGCAGACCATGGCATAACAATAAATTGATTCTGTTTCTTGAATATTCTCTGCGTAGCGGTCTGTAACTTTCTCTAGGTTTTGCACTAACTGTAAAAATTCCTGAGTGCTGTAAGTACGGATCCATTGAGAATATTGGTGTTCTGGAATTTTTGGTGTGGCTAACTGTTGCCCCAAAAAAGCATAGAGCCGCATACAAGGAGTCATGGCTGTAGCGATCGCCCCAATATTATTACCCCAAGCCGTTGCTAATAAAAAATCTGTGTAACGCCGTGTGGCAAACCCTGGGGTAATATTTTCTAAATTTACTCCCCATTTAGCAGCATAGGTTTGATGCAATTCTAATTCTTCTTTCACCCCACCAGCAAGGGTATGAAATAGTTCAAATGTTTTCCATTCGTCAGACTTAGCAGCAGCAATGCTGTAAGCACGGGCAAATGCTTTCAGGAAAAAGGCATCTTGTCCTACATAATAGGCAAAACTTTTCTGCGGTAGTGTACCATTAGCAATTCCTTGTACAAAAGGATGACACAAACAAGCTGTTGCTAAGTCCTGATTACTTTTCCAAAGATTTTTTGAGATCATAGTTTTTTTTAATGGAGTATATGAGAGGATGAGTATATCTTTGATGAAAATTAATTAATAGTCTGAGCATCTCACTTACAAACCAAAGTAGTTTATTTAATTAAGTACTTTTTCGGTTACGTCACTACTTATGAAAAGCGGTATCTGTATCAGAATGAAGATACTTACGGACTAAGGTATAATATTTATAATAGCATTAATAATGGCGCTGATAATAAGATTAAATTTTAATATAATAATTTACCTATTTTTTTATATTATCATAATTTTTTGAAAAAAAATGGTGGCTCTTTGATAATGATTTAGAGTAGAGGTTTAGTGGTATGATATTTGGTTAATATTTTGAGGAATCTCTTAAAAAGAATATAGAGATTTTCTAAGAAATGTCTCTATAGGTATGGGTCAAAAAGACTTAATTTTTAGAGATTTAGATAATAGTAGAAGATAATTTATTATATCCTAGATAACTAAAGCCCTATTCCTGATTTTATGAAATATTCTTTAGTAATTCCTATTTATAATGAAGAAAAAAATTTGCCTGAGTTATATCGGCGGCTCAGTGCAGTTATGGAGAGAATAGATGGAGATGTAGAATTAATTTTGATTAATGATGGGAGTCGCGATCGCTCTCTCGAAATTATCCGAGAATTCCATCGAAAAGATCCTCGAATTTGTTATTTAAGTTTTGCTCGTAACTTCGGACATCAAATTGCTGTTACTGCTGGTTTAAATTTTGCTAGGGGGGAAGTTATTGTAGTTTTAGATGGAGATTTGCAAGACCCACCGGAATTAATTCCTGACTTAATTGAAAAGTGGCGACAGGGTTATCAAGTTGTCTATGCTCAACGGACAAAAAGACATCAAGAAAGTTGGTTTAAAAGACTTCCTGCTTTTATTTATTATCGAGTTTTAAAACGTTTGGCAGATGTGGAAATTCCTATTGATACGGGTGATTTTTGTTTGATGGATAGATGTGTAGTAGATCTGTTAAATAAAATGCCAGAAACTAATCGTTATATTCGGGGTTTAAGGGCATGGGTTGGTTTTCGACAAACAGCAATTAAGTTTGAGAGGGAACCTCGTTTTGCTGGAAATATTCAATATACTTTTGCGAAATCTTTAACTTTAGCAATTAATGGTTTGGTGTCTTTTTCTAAGGTACCTTTACGACTGTCTACTTATGTAGGATTATTTGCTGCTTGTGTGGCTTTATTGATGGCTTGTTTGGTTTTATATTGGCGGATTTTTTATCCAAATTCTCCGTTAACGGGTTTGGCAATTATTATGATGGCAATCTTCTTTTTAGGAGCAGTACAATTAGTAAGTATTGGAATTTTAGGAGAATACATCGGAAGAATTTATGAAGAAGTAAAAGGTAGACCTCTTTATACTTTATCTGAAGTGGTGGGTTTTGAGGATAGAAATTAACTTTTTTACCCTGATATCTTAGTTGGGAAAACTATAATTAACTCTCAATTAAATCTGCTGTATAGTAATTGTTTAAATAAAATGAAAATGTAATTTGGTTTTGCTGAAAAAGTTTTTTTAAGAACTAGGGGACCTACCCCTAACCCAGATGATTAGATAAACTTAGCAATTTATTACTTTGATGCATTTTTTTGCGCAGCATGACCTAAATAGTTTTTTTTAGTATAAATATATAAATCATACATATATTCTTAAATATGAACAGAGAATGTTTCAGTTTTTGTGGGGTCAATAGTAATAAATTAGTGAAACTTTGAGGCGATCGCTTTTCAATTTCAAGGATAAAAGGAGAAAAACTGAGATGAGTTTGGACTATGAATTGGTTCTAATGGTTTGATGGTAATAAATATCTAGAAATTATGATTCTGTTTGATCGGAATGAAACTAATTAGCAGGAGCAAGGTATAGAGGTTTAGACAGCAAATATTTTACTTTCCTTTGTCAAGAAACTTGAAAAAAAATATGGATTTTATCAGGCATGGAGAGAACTACTGAAGTTAACTAAAAGGTTGACTTCAATTCTCTATTTCTGGTAGCAATGACTCGAGCAGGTGTGGCTGAGGTTTGTCTTTAGTACGGTTGGTTGTAGTTGTTAAATTATAGTGCTTTTCATTATTTAACAATACAAAGATTTGAACTCAAAGACAGAAGACACAAAGACAGAAAGCACTAAGCCAAAGTCAAAAAGCTAGAGTCAAAAGCTAGAAGTTTTATATAATAGAGTTGTTTGGTTTGGGAAAATATAAAATAATTAAAGGCTTACCATATCAGCTGTTCAGTATTTTAGAGCAAAAACACTATAAACCTCAACTGATAAGGGTGCTGGTTATTTTTTTTTCTTAATTCCTAACAACTCTAATAAAAGTAAAAACGGTGATAATTTTTTTTTCCAGTTTTTATGAATGCACGCCCAAGCCAAGCACAACTCTAGGTGCTGAGTACCAAGCTATAATTTTCTTACTGGCTTTTTGTTTTGGTCTCTATTAATTTCGTTTCAGACGAAGTGTAGCAGTAGTGTTAGTAGTAATTAGAGTTGCTTCTGTTTGAGACATCTATCATATTCTACACCTCCCGACCAGAATTAACTGACTCAAAAACTCTAACGTTATAGTTATGAGATTTTAGATAAACTCTGAAAAAGTAGCGATCGCTCATTCCTCTCCAGATAGATACTTGATATTAACCCCAGTCAAAAAGTAGTAAACATAATAAATGTAGATGGGCTTGAGGCATAGAAACCCAGCATTTTTCAGCCACCCCAAGAAAAACAAATTGAGACATTCATCATATTCTACGCCTCCCGACCAGAATTAACTGACTCAAAAACTCTAACGTTATAGTTATGAGATTTTAGATAAACTCTGAAAAAGCAGCCTAACCTCATTCCTCTCCAGATAAATACTTGATATTAACCCCAGTCAAAAAGTAGCCTAACCTCATTCCTCTCCAGATAGATACTTGATATTAACCCCAGTCAAAAAGTAGTAAACATAATAAATGTAGATGGGCTTGAGGCATAGAAACCCAGCATTTTTCAGCCACCCCAAGAAAAACAAATTGAGACATTCATCATATTCTACGCCTCCCGACCAGAATTAACTGACTCAAAAACTCTAACGTTATAGTTATGAGATTTTAGATAAACTCTGAAAAAGTAGCGATCGCTCATTCCTCTCCAGATAGATACTTGATATTAACCCCAGTCAAAAAGTAGTAAACATAATAAATGTAGATGGGCTTGAGGCATAGAAACCCAGCATTTTTCAGCCACCCCAAGAAAAACAAATTGAGACATTCATCATATTCTACGCCTCCCGACCAGAATTAACTGACTCAAAAACTCTAACGTTATAGTTATGAGATTTTAGATAAACTCTGAAAAAGTAGCGATCGCTCCTACCTGAGAAATTTCCCACATACATAGAGAAAAGCTCTCTATTAAGACATCAAGCTTAAAATAGAGTCATAGGTGGAAAATATATTTTTTTACCAAATAAATCTATTTTATAGCACATATTATAGTTTTTTGTCAAAGGGAAAGTTCAGGTCTATGTAACCCGACCCGGCAGTTATTCAAGTCCAAACACTTGATATAATTCTGCACCATTCCCATAGGCACCATAATCAACCCCTACGACTTGTACATCATTATCAAAGTTAAAGTTACCATCATGTTTGACTACAATTTTTCCTAGAACATCAAAATCATGGGCACCATTACCTCGTTCTCCGTCATTACCTTGGTCGCTGTAGATACCTAACTCTGCCTTATCTGACGTTTCACTCAAGAGCTTGACTTTAACCGTATGTCCTCGGACGATAATCTTATCATCCTCACCACCCTGTCCACTGAAATCCATAATTAAATCCTTTCCAATACCATCAACCCAATGATCATGGTAGTTATCATTTTCTCCGGCCACACCATTCATTCCCCAGTTGATGATTTCGTCGTCATCAGTGTGCTTCTCGACAATGTCTTTTGAGGCATTGATAAGAAGATTCCATTCAAACGTATCAGCACCGGAACCTCCTGTCAAAATATCCTTACTGGCGGTATTATATGGATTGATAAGTTCATTGGAAAAATCAAGCTTCTTAAGGTCGTCACCATCATCTACACCAGCTGGAATATTAGCGTTCTCACGAGGAATACTACTATCACTAATACTGATCAACCTATCATTACCATCACCTCCTGTGAGTTTATCATCCCCATACTGATCGGCAAGAGTATCAGATTCTGTATCGCCAAAAAGTTTGTCATCGTAGACTACATCTTCGGGAAGGTCGAGTACTCCTTCAGCATCGTAATCAGCTTCTGTAGGTATGTAATCACCAATAAGATGATCATCACCTTCTGAACCTTCTAACTTGTCTTTCCCCGCTTGGCCAATAAGATGATCATCACCTTGAAGACCTTGTATCTTATTTTTGCCAAGATTACCTTCAATTTCGTCATCTCCGTTAGTTCCGACAAAGTCAGATGTATTAGCTTCATCCAGTTTATTGGGAATATCATATTCCTCAATCATTGCATTACTGTCCAAGCCATAAGCTCCGTAATCTTCATTTTCTACAGTAACATCTGAATCAAAGTCAAACTTGCCTTTATAATGCACTTCAATTTTACCGAGAACATCTAGGTCATGAGCACCCCCACCTCGCTGTCCATCATTACCTTGATCACTGTAGAGACCAATAACAGCGATTTTAGATTGTTCATCATTCTCAAGGAGTCGCTTTTGTACTGTATGGCCGAAAACTTTAATTGAGTCTCCTTCCTTGGCATTAAAGTCAATAATTTTATCATGCCCAATGCCTTCCACCCAATGATCATGGTAGTTATCATTTTCTCCGGCGACACCATTCATTCCCCAGTTGGTAACTCCCTGGTCATTAGTGTGCTTCTCGACAATTTCTTTTGAAGCATTTATCAATAATTGGAAGGAAAATGTATCTGCCTCCTTTCCACCTTTCAATGTGTCATTAGCGCTAAGGTTGTCTGGATTAATATATGTATCAGAAAAATTAAGCCGAGCAAGGTCATCACCATCATCTACGTTGGCTGGTATAGTCTGATTTTCCTGGGGAATATTGGAGTCACTCATACTAATAATCAAATCATTCCCTTGACCACCTATTAAACCGTCACTCCCGAATTGGTCAATGAGAGTATCCTCACCAATATTCCCGAAAAGGTAGTCATTCATTGAGGTATGATTGACCGTTACCTTGCCATCTGCGTCAAAGTCAGTCTCGTCAGGTACGTTGTCGCCGAGCAGGATGTCTTGACCTTGTTTTCCATAGAGCCAGTCTTCTCCACCGGAGCCAGCGAGAATATCATCACGCTTTTTACCCTTCAGAACCTCAGCATCGTCGGATCCATTTATAAAACTCTCTTTCTTGTTGTGGCCAATAAGTTGGACTGCTTCCCCTTCAGCAGGGGGTTCGATTTGCGGAAAATTATCCATAATGTTTACCTCAAAAAAGTATATTCTTATACTATAATAATATTTTATACCCTAGTTTAGCAATAGAAAAATTACTTAATTTTAAGAGCAACAATTTTCAATACCTATACTCTTTAATTTAACGGTGTGTTGGCGGATATTAAAGGGTAATTATTTCATGAATGAACCAATATGAGACATTGAGAAGAATAACTTGGCTTAGCAGATAGGGAATGGGAGAGGAATTTAGAGGAACAATTAGTTCTCAATTTAATATCTGACTTCACCCAACATTTTTCAGCTATACCAATTCAAAAACTCCAACGTTATAGTTATTAGATTTTAGATAAACTTTGAAAAGGTAGCCTAACCTCATTCCTCTCTAGATGGATGCTTGATATTAACCCCAGTAAAAAAGTAGTAAATATAGTAAACGTAGGTTGAGTTGAGCCATGGAAACCCCAAATTTTTCAGCAACCCTAAGAAAACCAAACTGAGAC
>JAGGDU010000234.1:33465-71419 GCA_018457135.1 Trichodesmium erythraeum GBRTRLIN201
GTAGCCTAACCTCATTCCTCTCTAGATGGATGCTTGATATTAACCCCAGTAAAAAAGTAGTAAATATAGTAAACGTAGGTTGAGTTGAGCCATGGAAACCCAACATTCTATTTTTGAATTATTCAGCGTGTAGTTTTCACAATTCATCTGTTGAGAAAAATCTAGGGAATTTGAGAAAGAATTATTTCTAAAAATTTCACATCATTAATTAATTAATTAATTAAATTTCAGATAAAAACGTAACTTTTAATCTCATCTCTACTGCCAAGAATATATCCTGTGAAAACCGAGCCTTTTTTTGAGATATTTCTACATTTTTTTTGTGGGGCAAAAGATTTTTTTTCTTATATTATTTAATCTCCTATTTTTATTAAATTACCATTAGAATTAAATCAACAAAACAAAATACCATTAATTTGATTTTTAAAGACACGATTACCACATAAAATAATTTGTAAAAAAAGCTGTAGGAGTTTAGTATTTCAATCCCATTCGCCCTGATATATGAACACTAAACCCCTAGGATAAAATATTTAGATTACCTGATAATTTTTCGAGAATAATTTAACTTTTTAACCAATCATACCACTTATTCAAACCCTCTCCGGTAAAAGCAGAAACCTGAAAAATACGAATCTGAGGATTTACCTGCTTTGCATATTCAACACAGCGGTTTAAATCAAACTGTAAATAAGGCAATAAATCAATTTTTGTCAGAATCATTACCTGACTTTCTCGAAACATATAGGGATATTTAATCGGTTTATCTTCTCCTTCAGTAACTGATAGAATTGCCACCTTACAACTTTCTCCTAAATCAAATAAAGCAGGGCAAACTAAATTCCCCACATTTTCAATCATCAAAACTGAATTTAAAGGAGGATTTAATTCTGTATAACCTTTTTCTACCATTGCAGCTTCCAAGTGACAGCCTTTACCAGTATTAATTTGCACAACTTTACAACCAGTTTTGCGAATTTTTTCCGCATCATTAATAGTTTCTTGGTCACCCTCAATCACACTAAAAGTCAAATCAGATTTTAAATCATTAATTGTGCGAGATAATAAAGTTGTTTTGCCAGAACCAGGAGAACTAACTAAATTTAAAGCCAAAATATTTCGGCCTTTAAACCAACCTCTATTTTGGGCAGCTATCAGGTCATTTTTCTGTAAAATTTCTTTTTCTAAACTAATAGTATTTTTGTGGATTTTGGCATGATCTTCTGCCGTTTTATGATTATGATTTTTGGGAGTATAATTATCAGAATGAGTATGAGTAATGACAGTACCATCTGGGAGAGTATGGGTATGAGGATGATGGTTACTTATTGCTATTTTTTCTCCTGTTTGAGAGTTAGTAATAGTAGCTTCATTATTACCGGAACAACCACAAGTTACACACATAATTTTTCTCCATTTATTTAATTTTTAGTTTTTCAACCTTATTAAGGTTGAAATTTATTTGAGACTAAAATGTTGCCAAAGCGCTAATTTTTTTCCTTTTTATATTACGACTGGGACAATAACTATTATGTGTTAAGGATTAGAGGGTTAATATTGTCGTAAAAAGAGAAATAATTGGGTAAATAAGCGATAATAGAAATTATCATCTGCTTAAATCTGCTTGAAATTAAGCTTTAAAAGGTAAAAAATTTGATTAGATTTATTTTCAGTTGGAAAAAATTAACTGTCTAAACGAAAAGATAATTGTTTGACTTCATTAGAGGTAAATTCATAACTTTGAGAATCGGTATTAGGTTGGTTAATTAGTTAAAAGAAAATTTTGAAAAGTTCCAAAAATATTTGATAGAAAATACTATCTTTTTTCAGATTATTTATAGTTTAGCGATAGTATAAATGTTTTACTGTATAGTAAATATTTGTTTTATTATTTATTATTAGTAGTGTAGACTAAATAGTTGCAAATATAATCTAGGGAAAGATTAAAAAAATAGAATATTAAGATATGTAAATTTTTTTTTGATGTCAATTCAGTTGCTAATTGCTATTTTTGTATTTTTTTATAACTTTTGCTCTTTACCGATGTTTCTTGAGCATTCAGTTAAAAATTTTTCCCATATCATCTAGAACAACCACAGCTATTATGACCTATCGGCTTATCGTAAAAACATCTAAGGATATAGCCTATTAACTAATTGCGAGGAATATCTACAGTTTTTTTGACTAAGGATGTACATCCATATCGACTATCAACAACCACTATATTTTTTTTATTTATGATGTTAACTAATTTTCAGGCATTTTTATCAGATAATTTGGATTTAATTTCCGATTTTACCTTGATCTTTCCTTCAGAAAAGTTTGACAAGTATAAACAGGAAAAGTTATACTATTTTATCTAAAATTAATTATTCAGATCAATTAATAAAAGCATAGCTTTTTACTGACAATTTCCTGATATTGCTCAAAACTAAACTATCTCAAATTAGAATTTATGAAAGTTTGATAGTAGTGTTATAAAAGCAGTAATTTTTGTAGTTTTTTTTTAGATTAAAAAATATTTACTTATAAATATTACTACATATATAGGAGTAATAAATAGTGTCAATTTTATAATTTAAAATTTAAAGCCATGAAAAAAATTGATAATAATAGTAATTATAATTTAGGAATTTTTGTGATGAAAAAGAGTTTATTCATAGCTTCAATTTTAGCATCTCTGTTATTTATAGGTTGTACAGCAAATACTAGTAATAACAAGGAAAATTTAATTAAGATAGGTGTCACTATTTACAAATATGATGATAACTTTATGTCTTATGTACGTCGTTATATTGAATCAAGTGCTAATGCTAAAGCAAGATTATTTATTAATGATTCACAAAATAATCAAGCCAAGCAACTTGAGCAAATTGATACCATGATTGCTAAGGGAGTCAAAGCTTTAGCAATTAACTTAGTAGATCCTAAGTCAGCTATAACAGTAATAGCAAAAGCTAAAAAAGCAAATTTACCTGTGATTTTCTTCAATAAAGAGCCAGAATTAGAACTTTTAAATAGTTATGAAAAGAGTTGGTATGTAGGTACTAATTCTCAAGAATCTGGAATTATACAAGGTACAATAATTACTAATTTATGGAATAAAAATAAAGAACAATGGGATCTGAATCAAGATGGAAAAATTCAATATGTTTTATTAAAAGGTGAACCAGGACATCCAGATGCCGAAGCACGAACTAAATATGTTATTGATGAGGTTAAAAAGGCAGGTATTGAGGTAGAAAAATTAGCAATTGATACAGCTATGTGGGATGCTACAAAAGCTGCTAATAAAATGGATGTCTGGATATCTAAGTATGGTAATAAAATTGAGTTAGTAATTGCTAATAATGATGCTATGGCTTTAGGAGCTTTATCATCTTTAGAAAAAGCTGGATATTTTAAAGATAACAAATTAGTTCCAATAGTGGGAGTTGATGCTATACCTGAAGTGTTAATAAAAATTCGAGAAGGAAAAATTGTTGGTACTGTTTTAAATGATGCTAAGAATCAGGGTAAGGCTACATTTGATTTGGCTTTTAATGCTGCTTTAGGTAAAGATATTTTGGCAGATACTCAATGGAAATTAGATGTTAATAAAGCAGTCTTAGTTCCTTATGTTTCTATAACAAAAGATAATTTGGGTGTAGCAGAAGATGCTTATAATTAGACTTCTGTTCTAGGTAAAGTGTGGATTATTATCAGTAGTTACTTTACTAAAAAATTCACACAAGTTTAACTGCTTGTTTGTTTTAATTATCAGAATAAATTTACTTCAATTTCTGATAAATATTTATATAAACTTATCTCACTATTCTTGAATTCCTTAAATTTAGTTAATGGGCGAATAGTGGGATTACTAAAAATATTATTAGTGGAACATACTTGAGAAAAAAGAATAATATGGTTGGAGAAGAATTCAAGACGAAGTATGCTTTAGAAATGACTAATATCTCTAAAACTTTTTCTGGAGTACAAGCATTATCTGGAGCAATATTAAAAGTGAGACCTGGTACAGTACATTCATTAGTTGGTGAGAATGGTGCTGGAAAATCAACTTTAATGAAATGTTTGTTTGGTATTTATAAGTTGGATGCAGGTGAAATTTATTTGTCTGGAAAAAGGGTAAAAATTTTCAGCCCTCAACAAGCATTAAGGTATGGTGTTTCAATGGTTCACCAAGAACTTAATCAAGTCAGACAAATGAATATTATGGATAATATTTGGCTAGGAAGATATCCTATAAAGGGAATATTTATTGATACAATAAAGTGTTTTAAAGATACTAAAAATCTGTTTGAAAAACTTAGTATAGAACTTAACCCTAAACGAAATGTTAGTTCTTTGAGTATATCAGAAATGCAATTGGTAGAAATTGCTAAAGCAGTTTCTTCTAATTCTAAAATTATTGTCATGGATGAACCAACTTCATCTTTAACGGTAACAGAAGTAGAGCATTTATTTTCAATTATTAATCAATTAAAAAATCAAAATGTAGGAGTTATTTATATCTCTCATAAAATTGAGGAAGTTTTAAATATTTCTGATGAAATAACCATTATGAGAGATGGTTTTTGTATAGCAACTAAACCATCTCAAGATTTAACCAAATCTGAAATTATAGAGATGATGGTTAATAGAAAATTATCTAGTTTATTTCCTCATAAAACTTGTCAACTAGGTAAGGTTATTTTAGAAGTTAAAAATTTAACTGCTTATACTCAACCTTCGATTAAGGATATTAACTTTGAATTAAAAGCAGGAGAAATTTTAGGAATAGCTGGACTTGTAGGAGCAAAAAGAACAGATATTCTTGAGGGAATATTTGGCATCAGAAAAGTCAGTTCAGGAGAAATACTTTTAGAGGGTAAAAAAATTGATAATTCTAGAATTAATAAAGTGATTTCTCAGGGATTTGCTTTAGTAACTGAAGAGAGAAGAAGTACGGGTATTTTTGATAGTTTATCAGTAAGTTTTAATGCCACAATTGCTAATATTAATTATTATGTGAATAGCTGGGGTTTACTATCCGAAAAAAAAATTCGACAACACACTCAAGAAATAATTGATTCAATGGGAGTAAAAACACCTTCACAAAAAACTTTAATTGGGAAATTATCTGGTGGAAATCAACAAAAGGTAATAATTGGACGTTGGTTATTAACTAAACCAAAAATTTTGATGTTGGATGAGCCAACAAGAGGGATAGATGTGGGGGCTAAATATGAAATATATAAGTTAATAAATGATTTAGCTAATGAAGGTATGGGAATTATTATGGTATCTTCAGAAATGTCAGAATTATTGGGAGTTACTGATAGAATTTTAGTTATGAGTAACGGTAAAGTTGCAGGTATAGTTGAATCAAAAAAAATGACTCAAAACAATAGGATTCAAGAGGAAATTATGGGTTTATCTGGGTTGTATTTATAATGCTTGTCCTGGTATTAGAAAATATCATACTATAAGAGTTTTAGTAATTCTAAGTTTATTCATTTTCTAAATATACTAGTGCTTACTATTATAATTAGTATTCATAAATAATTTTTAAACTTTTAAAAATATATTTTTTTTTGACTTACTTATTTAAATTGAGAGAGATTTTGGTGTGAACAAAAAAACAATTATATTTAAATTTACCAATGATTAAACAAATTATAAACTTTGCTCTTAATAATGCTATCTACTTAGTGTTAATCCTATTGTTAATTGTTATAACTATAATTTCACCTGATTTTTTAACAGTTAATAATTTTCGTCTGATTTTAACTCAAGCTTCGACTCGAATTATTATTGCTTTGGGTGTTGGGGGAGTTTTAATTACTCAAGGTACTGATTTATCTGCAGGACGTATAGTAGGAGTAGGAGCAGTATTATCAGCTTCATTATTACAAGGAGCAGATTATCCTTACCGTATGTATCCAAATTTAATGGAATTACCTTTAATAATTCCGATGTTATTTACTCTGATAATTTGTGCTTTTTTTGGGTTCATTAATGGAGTGGTTGTAGGTATGTTTAAAGTACCTCCTTTTATTGCTACATTAGGAACAATGATTATAATTTATGGATTAAATTCTATTTATTTTGATCGCCCTCCTTTAGGAGCACAACCAGTTGGTGGATTAGCTGAAAATTTTACTACTTTTGTTCAAGGTGATTTGATTTTAGGTTCCTTTGAAATTCCATATTTAATTATCTATGCAGTCATAGTAATTGGAGTTATTTGGGTTTTATGGAATCAAACTATTTTGGGCAGAAATATGTATGCTATAGGAGGAAATATTGAAGCAGCAACTGTCTCTGGTGTTAGTGTTATTAAGTATTTATTAATTGTTTATACTTTAGCGGGTTTATTATACGGATTTGCTGGAATATTAGAAGCAGGTCGTGTTGGCAGTGCCACTAATAATACTGGTAATATGTATGAGTTAGATGCCATTGCTGCTTGTGTAGTGGGAGGAGTTTCTACTTCCGGAGGTATTGGTACTGTATCAGGAGTTGTCACAGGAGTCTTGATTTTCCAAATTATTAATTATGGTCTGGTATTTATTGAGTTAAGTCCTTATTTACAATTTATTGTTAAGGGATTAATTATTGTCAGTGCAGTGGCAATTGATATTAGAAAATATGTTAGACAAAGTTGACTTTTATTCAGAATTAGATAGTGGTAAAAAAGCAACGAATTATAAATTGACTTCGTGAAACGGAGGGTGAATTTTTTGAATGCTAGAAGTACTTACTAAAGTTAATCCCATAAATAATCCTAATATTATGTCTCTTTGAAAATTTTCCCACTGTGGGTATTCAAAAAAAATAATATTACTTCTACTTTATCTCAACCTTTGATAAGCTTTTTAGAGATTTTAAGTTATAAAGGGAAAACTATATTACACAATGTCAACTTTACTGAATAGGAAAAGTTGAAGTAGTTAAGTTTAAGTTAACTTCAATTCTTTTGATATTAAACAGATAATTCTTCTACTTCCATTTCCTTAATTTTAAGTTCTTGACCTTGAATAATATCAAGTTCAACACTATTACAAACATGACAAATGCCGAATGGTTGCTCTAGGGGAATTTCTGTTGCACATTGACGACATTTTCCTAAACCAGGAATTTTGATAATTTCTAAAGTTGCCCCTTCCAATACTGTACCTTGAGTGCAAACATCAAAACAAAATTCAATAGCATTGGGCATAATAGCAGATAGTTCACCTATTTCTAGGGTGACTCGTTTTATCAATCTATTGTTAGCATTTTCGGCAACTATGGCAACAATATTTTGAGTAATTCCTAATTCATGCATATTTGATAATGGGTGTTATATCCTGTGCTTTTAAATACCTACACTTTGGAGAAAGAAAGGCAGAAGGCAGAAGGGAAATAAAAGTTGAAAGTGAAAAGTTTTTTTTGATCAACCGTCAAAATTTTGAACCATTAAAGTCTAACTTTTGACTTTTAACTTCCCAAGTTTTAAACCATTAAAATCTAACTTTTGACTTTTAACTTTCTAAATTTTGACTTCCTAAATTTTGACTTTTGACTTCCGTGTTGCTCCTGCCTAACAAATTCTTGGCAGTTGTTCTCCTACCAACATATCCACAATGCGTTCGGTGCCGAATGTAGTTTGCAAGAACAAAATTCCGGGGGGAGAAGCAATAACTTCCCCCACAATAGCAGCATCAATACCCGCAGGATGAGATTTCATTGCTGCCAAAACAGCTTCCCCCTTTTCTCTGGGCACCACTGTCACTAACTTACCTTCATTGGCAAAATATAAAGGGTCGAGACCGAGAATTTCACAGACTCCCTGCACCTCTTCCCGCACTGGTAGAGAAGATTCAAAAAGTCGTATCCCTACCTCAGAACTCATGGCAAATTCATTTAATACTGTTGCTACACCGCCACGGGTAGCATCTCGCATCGCCCGTACTTCCAGACAAACATCAAGAATAATATCGACCAAACCATTTAAAGCTTGAGTATCGCTTTTGACTTCCGTTGCTAAGGCCAGGTCTCCACGGGCGACTGTAATAGCTGCTCCGTGGTCTCCAAGATAACCATTGACAATAACGGTATCCCCCGGTTGGATATTTTGGGCAGAAATAGAAATACCAGAGCGAACTACACCCACCCCCGCAGTATTGATAAATAATTTGTCTGCAGCGCCTTGAGGAACAACTTTTGTATCTCCTGTAACAATTTTTACTCCAGCGACATCTGCTGCAACTTTCATACTTTTTGCTATTTTTCGGAGGGAGTCAACTGGGAAACCTTCTTCAATAATCATTCCACAGGAGAGATATAAAGGTTTTGCGCCACTTACAGCTAGATCGTTAACGGTGCCGTTGACTGCTAGTTCACCAATATTACCTCCAGGAAAAAAGATGGGGTCAACTACATAGGAGTCGGTGGTAAAAGCAAGTCTGTCTCCTTGAGCGGTAAAGGTTGCCAGGTCAAATGTTGCTTGGTCTTCTAGTTGAGATAGAATAGGGTTGTCAAAATTGCTGACAAAAATATCTTCTATGAGGTCACGCATTGCTTTACCGCCGCTACCATAAGCGAGAGTAATGTTGGTGTCACGAACTTTTGTAGGGCGACGTCGCGCTCGTTCGATTTTTTTAAATAAAGAATGTTGTTTGGGTTCGTTGGATAGAGAGTTTGTCATATTAAATATCAGTTTAAATATCAATTTTATTAAGATTGCTAATTTTTAGATTTAGTTATCTATTTACGATAATATTTTTTTCAAATTTTCAACCTGACGTTTAATTTCTGAATCATTTTTCATTGTATTGAAAGAAGGATTGTATTTTTGTTACTTTGAAATCATTTTTTTATTCTCTGTATATAAACTTTAGTCTGTCATTATTTCCAATAATAAAGTTTAAACTTTTCTTGATATAATTTATGTTGTAGACGAGCAGAAATGCTTGATTCATTGAAAGATAGTATTGCTGTAAGTGCTTGTTCAGAATCGAATTTTTCTACTATAGATTTCTATATCCCTTCAGCATACCAAGCAACGCTATTTCCATTAGTTAAAAGTACTTCTACTAAACAATTAACATATTCACGGTTTACTTGAGGTGGAATCTTACCCATATTGCTAAAAAGTTTTTGGAGTTTTCGATCCAATAGAGGTTCATTGTAGAAATTATTTATTTCTCTATGAACTCTCAGTAAGTTTTTAATAGATGTCTGTATATTAGCCGAATGAAATTATCTGGTTCAATAGCTACTTATGGATGTTTAGCAAAATACCAACCCAAATAAGAACGATTTTTTTTGTTACTCCAATCTTCGGTACCTTGAGTTGTAAACTGAAGAGAAAATTTAGTACAAATGGTGGTATCTTGTAACTGTAAATATATTCCAATATTGGCAATAGCTAAAAATGGTAAATAAGTATAAAAGGAACCAAAAAAAATTAGTAGTTAAGAATCGTTTTTGTTGTTCATAAATTAAAATTTAACTGGGCTATTGTCTTTAGTAATAACATCACTAATATCGGTGCAATAAACTCTAAATATTCTGGTTAATGTCGAATTTTTTTTTGAATAATTCAATATTTATTGGTATTTTCGATGTAGACAATTTTTTTTCAATTATAATTTTTTCAATTATAATTTTTTAAATTTATTAACGGTCAAATTTTATCAGGCTTCATACCTCTTTTCCTGAGAATTTATGCTCATCTATCTACTCATTATTTTCCTGTTTAGCTGGTTCATATCCAGTTAATAAAATATTACTTAATTTATGACACTAGCCCAACCAATGATATTTTTTTTCTTCAAAAATATCATACTAATTATTAAACATAATCCTACTATAGTGGGCAAGAAACTCCAAATATTCTCGTTTATTCTAGAAAAATTTGGGGTGATTTTTTAATGTTTTTTAGTACTTGTAATGTAGGCATAAATTTTTAAATGATGATTACCAGTTATTTCAGTTATTAGTTATCAGTTATTAGTTATCATTTATCATTTATCAGTTGTCACGAAATGATTTTTTTGTGAGATTTCCTACAAAGGGCTTATGTTCATTGGTCCCACTATGGAATCAATTATAAACCCTAACCTAAGCCACTGGCATTAAACCTTAACTTTTTCCTTCTTAAACAACCGACCATATTTATAATAGGCAGCACAAGCACCTTCAGAGGAAACCATGCAAGTGCCGATCGGGTTTTCAGGAGTACAAGCAGTACCAAAGACTTTACACTCCCAAGGTTTCAGTACACCTTTGAGAATTTCCCCACATTGGCAAGCTTTAGCATCAGCAACTTTTTTGTTAGGCAGACAAAACTTAGCCTCAGCATCAAAACAGGAATAAGCATCAGTAATTTTTAATCCGGACTCGGGAATTTCTCCCAAACCACGCCACTCAAACGTATCTCGCACTTCAAATACTCGTTTCATGGCTTCAAGTGCTACCCTATTACCCTCTTCTTTTACTATGCGACTATATTGATTTTCAACTTCACAACGACCTTCTAATATTTGCTGTAGTAACATCCAAATAGACTGCAAAATATCCAAAGGTTCAAAACCTGATACAACCACAGGTTTTTGGTATTTTTCCGAAATTATGTGATATACTTGAGTACCAATAACCATACTCACATGACCAGGCCCAACAAAACCTTGTAATTCTAAATCTGGGTTGCTAAGTAATGCCTCTAGAGCCGGTACAACCAAAACATGGTTACTAAATATACTGAAATTTTTGACGCCTTCTGCTTCTGCCTGCAAAATAGTTAAAGCTGCACTGGGGGCAGTAGTTTCAAAACCTAAACCAAAGAAAATTATCTCTTTATCTGGGTTTTCTTTAGCTATCTTCAAACTATCCAGGGGCGAATAAACCATTCTAATATCTGCACCCTGAGCTTTTGCCTGTAACAAACTTTTTTGAGAACCCGGTACTCGCATCCCATCACCGAAAGTTGTAAAAATGACATTGGGTTTTTCTGCCAGAGCGATCGCATCATCTAATCTACCTCTGGGCATAATGCAAACTGGACAGCCAGGGCCATGTATTAGTTCAATATTATTAGGTAAAGCTTCTTGAATGCCATATTTAAAAATAGAGTGAGTGTGACCCCCACAAACTTCCATTATTTTTAGTGGGTGTTCCGTGGTGTATCCTAACTTTTGGCTGAGTTGAGCAATTTCTCTTACTAAACCTTGTGCTTTGTCGGGGTCGCGAAATTCTTTAACGTACTTCATATCAGTTATCAGAAATAAATGTAATAATATGTTAGGTTTACGTTCCCAAAAATCTCCAACAATCTTATAAAATCTAATAATTATTGGATTTTTGACAAATTTTCTGTTCCCTATTGCTGGCAGTGTGAGTGTTATCCAGGTCCCCGGGGTGAACTCCATTGCTAAATTTAAGGCTGCACTCAAGTCTCACTCACGAGCATTGCAGTGTTTGCATTTGCACTACCGGTGACAGAGCTCGTGTTTGAGTAGCAATGTTTTTTGAGTGGTTATTTGGGTCCAGTTCAGTTTTGAATTCAACCTGGTAGCATAAATAAAAATAATTACAGATGATCAGAAACTATACCATAAGTTAAAAGCCTATGTGTCCTTACTCAAACAAACCTACTTTTTAATTCATTACTGCAGCGACTTCCTGCAATAATTTTAAAGTTTCTGTGGCTTCTTCTTCATCTAAACGGTTCATGGCAAAACCCACATGAACTAACACCCAGTCACCAACACAAGACTCTATCGGATGTTCTTCATCAATAATGCAAGCAATATTAACCTCTCTTTTGACTCCACTAATACTAACCATTGCCAATTTCTTGACAATATCGGTAATTTCAACAATTTGACCAGGAATTCCTAAACACATTTTTCTTAAATAAGTTAATCAAACTTTTACTAAAATCAATAACGCTTCACAGGAATTGCCCATATGAACTGATACCCAGTCACCAAAACAAGACTCAACTGAATCTTCTTCATCATTAACCTCTCTTTTTCCCACTAATACAACTATTGCCAATTTCTTGACAATATCGGTAATTTCAACAATTTGACCAGGAATTCCTAAACATATTTTTATGAAAATAAATTAATCAAACTTTGACTAAAATCAAAATTGTTTAAAATTCCTCGATCTGTCCACGACTCCTTGTTTTTTCCTCCTTGTCTTGTCCCTCTGATTTTACATTCTCAGTCTAGCCGCAGCGATCGCTACTTGACCTAGAGATAAACCACCATCATTAGCTGGAACTTGACGATGAGTCAATACGTCTAACCCCATTTTAATTAAGCGATCGCTCACTAGAGAAAGTAACAATTGATTTTGAAATACTCCACCAGTCAAAGCTACCTGATTAAACTCACAACTCTGATGTAATTCAGCTACCATCTTAGAAATAGCCTTCGCTAACCCTTGATGAAATTTAGCTGCCATCAGAGCTGGAGTGGCACTTTGTTTTGTATCTATCAGTAAAGATTGCCACATTGGCTGTGGCACTATATAAGTAAGAGGGAATTTACTTACATTTTCCATTTGTAACAGATCCAATTGATAACTCTCAATTTCTTCAGAATCATTTAACAAATATTCTGTTGCTAAAGTCTCCAAACTGATAGCAGCTTGGCCTTCATAACTACAAGATTCTTGGCAAATTCCAATCGCAGCAGCTACCGCATCAAATAACCGTCCACAAGAAGAAGCCAGGGGAGAATTAATCTTTTTTTCTATCATTTGATTTAGCAAAGCTAGAGGTTTTGTTTGCAAAAAACTAAATAATTCCAAACATTCATAATTCTTAATAAAATCTACACCAAAAGCAGCTACTAAATGTGCATAAGTATTCCGCCAAGGTTGATAAATTGCCTGTTCTCCTCCAATCATTGCTACAGGTTTAAAAGTTCCTAAACGTTCAAAACCGTGATAATTTGCTAATAAAAATTCTCCTCCCCAAATAGTTCCATCTTCCCCATAACCCAACCCGTCTAGAGCAATTCCTAAAACAGGCTGACAATCAATATCTAATCCATTTTCAACCATACAAGCTGCTATATGACTATGATGATGCTGCACTTCTATAATTTTTGAATTATTAGTATTTGCCAAATCTTTTCCTAGTTTTGTTGATAAATATTCTGGGTGTTTATCAACAACAATATTACTAGGTTTAGCCTCCAATAACTCCAAAAAAAGATTCAAAGTTTTTTGATAAGCCGTGACAGCTAAACTATTTTTTAAATCCCCAATATGTTGAGATAAAATAGCTTGACCATCACGCAATAAACAAAAAGTATTTTTTAACTGACTTCCCATTGCCAAAATAGGAGAAATATTAGCAAATCCAGGAGGTAAATTAATTGGGGCAGGAGCATAACCACGAGCTCGACGTAATACTTGAGGCACTTCTTTAATAACTCGTACCACAGAATCATCAACCCGATTAAAAATAGGGCGATTATGTATGAGAAAATAATCAGCAATTCCTGATAGTTTTTCCCGAGTTTCTTCATTATCAATACACTGAGGTTCATCAGAAAAATTGCCACTTGTTAATACCATGGGAACATTCAAACGACGCAGTGCTAAATGATGCAATGGAGTATATGGTAGCATAAAACCCAAAGTATTTTGTCCAGGTGCAACACTAGGAGCAACCTGTTTGCTACCGTTGGCAGATAACAACACAATAGGAGCAGCTACACTTGATAATAATTTGTGTTCCATCTCACTAATACTACAATATTCGGAAATCACCTCAATATCTCGTGCCATCAATGCTAAAGGTTTATCTGGGCGACGTTTGCGATAACGTAATTTTTGTACCGCTTCCTCATTAGTGGCATCGCAAGCAAGGTGAAAGCCACCTAAGCCTTTGACAGCAACTATCATTCCTCGTTGGATCAGAGTACAGAGCGCATCCACATCATCTAACATTGAGAACATATCAGCAGTGACTGGTTTACCATCTGCTCTTTCTAACCAAGCTTTCGGTCCACAAACATGACAGGCAATAGGTTGAGCGTGGAAGCGACGGTTAAGGGGATCGGAATATTCTTCCTGACATTCTGGGCAAAAGTTAAAATCTGCCATAGTTGTATTTTTGCGATCATAAGGTAATTTTTTAGTAATACTGAAGCGGGGTCCGCAGTGGGTACAGTTAGTAAATGGGTAGCGATACCAACGACTCAAAGGGTCAAGGATTTCATGTTTGCAGTTGGAGCAGGTTGCAGCATCGGGTGCTATTTTGGTACGAACGCTGTTGTTGTTGCTTGAGGTAATGATAAAATCTAGGAAATTTGCATTTTCCAAGTGCTGTCGGGTAATGGTTTCGATATCGGCAAGTGGAGGGCGTTCAGAATGTATTTTTTCGATCAACTGGTCAATAGTCGAGCGATCGCCTACAACTTTAATTAAAACACCTTGCCCATCATTACTAACTTCACCGCACAACCCTAATGTTTTAGCAATGCGGTAGACTGTAGGGCGAAAACCTACACCTTGGACAGTGCCATAGATACGAATTTGTTCTGCTATTTTAGACATTGGATAATAATAATTGAGATTCTTAATTAATTATACAAGGGAAATCAATTCGGTAATAGGGATGCTCCTCAAGGGTTTTGGTTGTAACATTAGTTCATAAACAGCAAACAAACGTGTCATACTTTAAGCTACCTAATTTTTTTGTGATCATGTTCAATTTCTTCTACGTTTGCTTCAGCTTAAGTACATTTTATGGGTAACACTGGAGAATTTAGCGATCGCTTGTACCCAAACCTAGATATCTTCTTGAGTGATGGCTTCCAGGCCAAGAGAAAAGTCAATTTATCTGGAGCTACTCTTCGTGGTCAACTATGTTGTAGTTAAGCTCATTTCTCTTATCAATAAGGAATTGCGCTTTTATTAGATACATTCATCCCAATAGCTGACCTACATCAACAAACATATTAGCTCCCAAATTCTCAAACAGGTGAAGAAATTCTATTAATAGGGTGTAACCAATACGATTTTTTTCTGGTTTTAGTTCTAATTATACCTAGCTTAACCATTCCTGTATTATGATTTTGCCTTGCAACACTACCTTGATCTCTTCATGTAGGATAGCAAAGTCATCAGTATAGCGTATTAAATTTAAACCTTTGCATTTCAATTTGCTAGCTGTTCTGATATCCCCTAGAATTCTTCATATCTAAGGTTTAGGCAAACTCCATAAGTCTTTCTTAGAGTTATGTAAAGCGATGTTGGCACTTTAGGGAGCTTCTTACCCCTCCCTGTAGTATAAGTATACCCACTCCCTCAGCAAAAGTGGTGGGTGGAGCCTTAAGTTGGGGAGGATGTCAAAGACCACAACAAAACCCTATTATTACCAGAATCAGCAATAACAGCAGTATTACCACAAACAGAAATCCCATAAGGCCAGCACAAACTTTGCCGAGTTGGATGTAAACTCAAAGCATTTTCACTCTTACTCTCAAAATGAGGTTGACCAGTCAAAGCCAGTGCAGGAGTTCCCATCCCCACAACATCCCGCCAACCCAACAACCGGGAATTAGCAGTATCAGCAACGATCAACCATTCCCCAGTCGCCACCACACCATAAGGCATACTCAAACTAACAGCAGAAGGAAAATAAACCCCCTGATTTAACTGTACCGTGTCAAATTGAGATTGACCAAGCACTACAGAGCAAGGTTGATTATTCTCAGTAGGAATACCATCCCAAACCATCACCCGGTTATTGCCAGCATCCGTCACAACCAAACTTTCTTCCCAAAAAGTAATATCATGAGGCCAACGCATACTTGCTGCCGTTGCCTCTCCGCCACCATTTTCATCGCGACAACTCATATCTGTTTGTCCCAAAACCAAATCTGCTGGTTGCCCGTTAACCTCTGGTAATTGCTGCCACATCAATACCCTACGGTTACCCGTGTCCGCTACCCAGAGCTGATCGTGATGACAGATGACACCATAAGGCCAGTGCATTCTGTCAGCAGCAGTTTCTAACTTGCTTCGGTTAGATTCATTTTCAGAAAAATCTGCTTGCCCCAAAACAATATCAGCAGGAACATTATTATCTTCCGGTAACTGTTTCCAAATCAAGACCCTATGATTCCAAGCATCCGCCACTGCCAACCCTTCCCCATAAGCACAGATACTAGTAGGAACGCTAACAGTTGCTGCGGTTGTTTGACCATTAGCGTTTTGCCCCTCTTGAGAAAAATCAGGTTGCCCTATCACCCAGTCAGCAGGTTGATCGTCAGTTTCGGGGCGTTGTCGCCATCCTAATAACCGATGATGTCCTGTATCAGCTACCCACAGGGGGCCGTTTTCGGAGATGAGGCAAGCCCCACGGGGTCCGAACATCGTGGTTTTACTGGGTGTTAGTGGTACAACTAAGGAATTAGAATATGCTGCGCCAAGAATAATTTCTGCTCCCTTAGGTTCAAGGATATATGGTTTTATTTCTTGGTTTTCATTAGGGTAATTGTTAAGAGATACTTTCATGTAAGTTTTAGATTTTGGGTTTCTGTTTCGTATTAAGATTAGATTTCGACTGAAATTGGTTCTCAAACCGTTATAGTTCCCTTCCAAAATTGGTATTTTTTGGAAAGATATATTAGTATTTTACTATATAACAATCTTTGATTATTCTTTTAATTACGAAGAGGCTGTTTGTAAATAATTATGAAGTATTAGTAGCGATCGCTAATCGTTTGAGCATTAAACGAATCATTGAAAGATAAATGAAGGCTTCGCTGTGGTGAGGATGTTCTTCATAATCTTTAGAAAATCTACGATGACGTCCTAACCAAGCAAAAGTTCTGGTAGTGCATCAAGAAAGTATGGAAATGGTAATATAATCGTTGTCCTTAAATACTTTCTATTATCATGGAATGTTTTCTATGTGGTCATCAGAAAACTCATAAACATGGAAAGACCAGTAATGTTCTTGACGATATTATTGTCCTGAATGCCTACAAACTTTCACCGATACTTTTGACACTCTCTACTATCGTAGAACAATTCAACCTGAACAAATGTCTATGGTTCTAGAGACTCACGTTGAGGTCAGTAGTTTAAGAGGGATTACTCGAACAGTCAATTTGGCCGATAATACGGTAGTTAGTTTGGCGAGAGCTGCCTCTGAAAAAGGACAAATGATTCATAATGCTCATGTCCAGAATATCAATACCTCAAAAATCAGCAGTGATGAGTTTTGGTCATTCGTCCAAAAAAACGAAAACAGTGCCAGTATCAGGAATTGACAGAAGGAGATTTTGGGTTGGCAAGCCCCTAGGCTTCATCCAGTGGATTAATTCTGAGTGCTAGAGTAGATAAACATACTGACCAGTTGATTGAGGAATTGGTCGTCAACACAAAAGGGAAAACTAGCTGTAAAAAATGGCTAACTGATGATCGGAGGGTATGAACGAGTATTGCCCTGTAATAGAACACATTATTGGTAAAAACCATTGCCCTGTAATTGGAAGGCACAAATGGAATTATCAGACAGCAGCTCGGTCGATGGCATCGCCGACAGAATAAATTTGGCAAGCTCTGGCAACAAACTGAGGTAACAGTAAGGTTGGCGAGGGCCTATTTTAATTTGATTTTGGTTCATAGTGGCAAAGAAAATACTGCTGCACAAAGAGCTGAGGAACGCCCTCGCTCCTTGGAATTGGAAGGACTTAATTACTTATCCCACACTTTACTGACGCACTACCCAACTATCGGCGGCTATCATTGATTCACAGTCAGTAAAAACGACTGAAAAACTGGAGAAGTCCGTGACAATGGTTTGTGGGTGTAAATTAGATATTGTTAATAGAACTGAAAAAGGGTTTAAAGTTTTACCCAGACGTTGGGTAGTGGAAAGAACTTTTGCTTGCTTAGGAGGTCATCGTAGATTTTCTCAAGATTATGAAGAACATCCTCACAACAGCGAAGCCTTCATTCATATTTTAATGATTCGTTTAATGCTCAAACGGTTAGCGATCGCTACTAATACTTCATAATTCTTTATCAAAAGCTTCTAAGAGATTGGCTGGTAACAATGAATGAATTATTAACCAGTATGCACTATTTCCTGACATAAGAGTGGGGAATGTTTTTTTATATTAAAAACTTTGTATTGTCCAGTATTCACTAAAAAATCTATTTAATATAATAAAAATATCTAAGTCTCAAGCACCAGGACTTTAAATATGTTAATTATTAGACCTCTCTAAAACAAAATTTAAGCTAAAATTTAGCGGCTAATTATGTATAACTTGTCTCAAAATAAATAATGTTAACTTAGATATGTTATAATCTTCTTATTAGTAAAATTTGAAATTATCTAATTTCAAGACTCCTACTTTACTTAAGTGGGAAAAAATGAGAACTAATAACTGAAAACCATAGCTAATAATTGAAATGACTCCAGAACAACATAAAAAGAAAATGCAGCGCCGTAAAGAAGTTCAAGACCAGCGAGTATCTCAAGCTGATCGGAAAAAAGGTTTAATTATTGTGAATACTGGTAATGGTAAAGGCAAAACTACAGCAGCATTGGGTATGGTAATACGCTCTTTAGGTCATGGCTATCGAGTAGCAATTATTCAATTTATTAAAGGTGGTTGGGAACCCGCAGAAAAAGAAGTCTTGGGCAAGTGGGGCGAACAACTATGTTTTCATGCTTTGGGTGAAGGATTTACCTGGGAAACTCAAGACCGCGATCGCGATATCCAGAAAGTCTATGAAGCTTGGGACTTGGCTTTAACTTTTATTCAAAACCCAGATTTTAAACTAGTCTTACTTGATGAAGTTAATGTTACTCTGAAATTAAATTATTTAAAATTAGAAGATTTATTGACAGGCTTGGAAAAAAAATCAGAAGATTCTCATGTTATTCTCACAGGTAGAGGCGCTCCTCCTGAATTGATTGAAAAAGCTGATTTAGTTACAGAAATGCAAATGATTAAGCATCCTTTTAGAGAACAAGGAGTTAAGGCGCAACCTGGTATAGAGTATTAAGACTTTCTCATACCAGTTGACCTTAAAGATGTTACAAGTTGTTTCGGCTTCAAGCCTTATATGTGAAATATATGTGAAATAATTTCCGAAAATTACTGAGGGCTTTCAGGTATTGATCCATTACAATCTTAATACATCAATACATTCATGCATTACTTTTAACTTCTTTGAAAGAGTAATAGCATCACCAAACTAGATATTCATAGTTAGTTTTACAAAGTTTTAACATTCGAAAATCGTTATCACTCACTTGATTTCTCCGGTAATATTTCCGTAAATTCACCGTGTAGTCAGAGGCAGTCTCATCATAACTATCTATAACTTTTACCTGTAAGCTATCTTCTTGATGAATACCATAAAAACAGTAAAAACTTGAATGGAGCATATAAAAAGCACCAATTACCTTACCACCTTTCAGCTCAAAAACAAAATACTCATTCTGAATTTTACCTGATTCTTCAGACTCACCAAAAAGGTAAATTCCATCTCTATACAACATATTATTGTTGTCTATGTTTGAAAAAAAAATTGGCCTTTCTTGCTTAAACTGAACGGAAATAGATTTATACTTCACGACTGGTCTATTAACTGCACCATAGGCCAATATAGAGTAGGTTGCGATCGCCACTAACCTAAATATCACGAATATTGCTTAATTATTATCTACACTATTATCATATATACAAAATAGGATGAAGGTATAATTAAAGTCATCAGTCATAATTTCTCAGTCATCAGTCATCAGTCATAAATCATAAGTAAGGAGTTTATTCTTATAGATAGTTAGACAGACAAGCAAAAAAACATAAGCCTAAGCCCAAAATGATAAAAACTTGAGATTAATAACACACAGAACAAGAGAGCAATGCTAGGAAAATACTATAGCAGTTAGGAAATGTAGCGTGGAATATATATATGTTTCCACTGATTTCTCCCCTTAGAGAAGCTAAGGGGAAGTTGGCTTCTGACTTCAGTTAGCTAGCTACATACTCCCGCACCTTGGCCTGACGACGGCGTAAAAAGGCCAAAGCTTGATGTTCTAGTTGGCGAACTCGCTCACGACTAAGTTGAAGTTTATCTCCCACTTTTGCTAAAGACATCTCCTTACCATCCTCAAGACCAAAACGCAATACCAATACACGACGTTGTTGCTCACTCAATTCTGCCAGTAAGGTATTTATATCTTGACGCAATAACTCACCAGTTATGTAGTCATCCGGAGAAGATGTTTCATCCTCCAAAAGTTCTTGCAGTTCAGTATCCTGATTATCTCCAACTCTTAAATCTAAGGAAATAGGATGACGGGCCATCAAAAGATATTCTCTAATCTGAGAAGGTTCTAATTCTAAAGCTTGGGCAATCTCAGAAGGAGTAGGACTACGACCCAAACTCTGAATTAGTTCTCTCTGAACTCTTTTGATTTTGTTGAGCTTTTCAGTAATATGAATAGGTAGGCGAATAGTACGAGCTTGTTGTGCGATCGCTCTAGTAATTGCCTGACGAATCCACCAGTAAGCATAAGTAGAAAATTTGTATCCCCGTGTAGGATCAAATTTTTCCACCCCTCTTTCTAAACCAAGAGTACCTTCTTGAATTAAATCTAAGAACTCCATATTTCGCTTTTGATACTTTTTAGCGATCGCTACTACTAAGCGAAGATTAGCTTCAATCATTTTTTGCTTGGCACGTTGACCTTGCTTAATTGCTTGCTTAAGTACTTTTTCACTTACTAGTAAATGTTCTGCCCATTCTAGTAAAGTTGCTGTTCTATTAAGTTTTTCCTCTAATTTTTCTTTTAATTCTAGGAATTGCATCATTTGCTGCACTTGTTTACCATAAACAATCTCTTCCTCACGAGTTAAAAGTGGTACACGACCAATCTCATGTAAGTAGGTACGAACTGTGTCCATTGAAGAGTAAGTAGTAGGACCAAATTTAGTTTGAGTTTTCTTTTGATTTTTATTTTCTTGATTTAGCTTTGACATTTTTTTAATAAACTCCTTTAATAAATATTGCAGTAGTTATAATTTTCTTCTTAGGTTAGAAATACATAGATATCCAACTAGATAAGGATATCCTTGTCTATCCCTTACTATGGAATTATAAGATTATTTCCATCTTCACATGATTTATATTTATAAAGTTTATATAGTGTTTATATAAATTCAACTCACAGTGAGTCTACCTTTCTTATTCTTTCTAAAAGCTTAAACTAGATTCATCAATGAAATTTTCAATAATCATATATAAAACCTTGATTTTTGCTTAAGATTGGTAGGAACTAAAATTAACTTCAACTTATCTTTCAGTATTTCCGCAAAACTTGAATAAAACTATTGACTTACTATCTAGTCGGTTCCATAACTACTTAAGATAAATTTAAAAAATCACCGAAATTTTCTCAAAAGTTGACAAAGAACAATCAAAATTTAGTTTTTCATAGCATCTCCTAAAAAATACTACCCATAACATAAAATATTGATAAATATTGTCTCAAAATATACTATGATCTATTATAAAAAACTAATTTTGCATCAACCAAATCGAATTAATTTTTTTGTCCCTTCTATACCTGTATATAGGCCATTTTTGATGTGGATTTGAAAAAGTTTCGAAAGTAAATATTTATCCACATCCACCATCCTAGTGGATCTAGGCTAAAGCCATAAAATAGAAAAACCATTACCCGTATCTGTCTTCTCTTTCTAGTAGAAATATACAACCTCCAATAAAAAATCCCCGCACCTAAGAGCCGGGGAGTATATCAACTGATTATTGTGATTTCTTTATCAAGAAAAAGTTTTCTTCATTAATAAAACAAAATTATTGATTTACGGCTCTCCTCCGATAATTTCTCCTATAGGATTTCCGGATAGTACCCTCTGGAAATTAACAAAACCATTATCAATACTTCCACTTAAGGCAAAACTTCCATCCAAAGGTAGATCAGACGTATAAGTTACGCGCACTAAATAGTTAAATTCTGGTAATAGAGTTAACTGAGAAGAAATCTCTGGAATATCTGCTTCTACTTCTGGTCCAATTCTTGCATTAACATTATTAACATCGTTACCACCATTATCGTTAGCTGCAATTGGTATCTGTCTCCGTTCAGGTGTTAACAGAGAATCTTGAGGAATTTGATATACTTCTAATAGAGGGTCAAAGTCACTATTATTGCTGATCAGATCGATTGTTATTGGAGTATTTGGTGTAGCATTTAACAAATAATCTTCTTTAAAAACAAAAGCCGTATTTTCACGATTTCTCACTGTTTCATCAGTTCGGTCTATAATACTGTCAATACTGACATTTACTCCTTGAAGTTCCGGGGATATTGGCGGTGTTGGAGTTACTGGATCTGTTGGAGGTTCTGGAGATATTGGAGTTGCTGGAGGTACTGAAGGTATAATGTCAGAATTCATATCAAAAGCACTAGGGAAAAGGCTTAAGTCATAATCAGAGAAAGAGTCATCACTAACAGACTCAGGCTGAAAAATAGTGATATTATAAGTATCGGGGTTAGGTAAAAACACTTGAAACTTCTCACTTAACTGATCAAAGTTTTGACTACGCTCAATTAAATTACGATTACTATCTAATACTGCTATTTCAATATTACTATTGCTTTTTTCAAAAGCAACCCCTACAATCAATGGTTGTTCAGCTATGAAGCTATAGTTGTCTATACGATCTAGATTATTAATTCTTGCGGAATCACTTATTTGTTCTTCTGGAACTAGAGTACCTAAAAAGTCTGGTGTCCTTGGATCATCATTATTATTGTTAATACTATAAGTATTAGTATCTCCAGTAAATAGGGAAACATTAGCATCCCTAGGAAATAGAGCTAACTCATAGTCACTAGCAATACCAGGAGAAGTTTGAAAAACATTGATAAAGTATTGACCGGGGGTAGAAAAAACTGCCTGAAATGCTTCATTAGACGTCCCTAAATTATTACCCCTAGCAATTAAATTACCATTGCTATCTAATACTTCTAGATCAATATTGCCAGTAAGATTTTGTAGTGCAATTCCTGAATTTAAGGGTGCATCAACTGTAAGCCCATATAAGTCTAGTTTATCTAAATCATTTATTGTCCCTGAACGAGTTATAGGTGTTTGAGGAAACAGAGTACCTAATTGAATTACTTCATTGATACTATCGTTACTGTTGGTAGCCATGTGTCAAAATTTTTTAATTATGTTGATGATTGGTTAAATTGGTTAAGTCTTTAGTGATTTGTAAAAATCTTTTTACGTTAAGACATAAGTATAATATCATAAGAATTATATGTGGCAAAAAAAAAGTTTCTATCCGGTAGAAACATATTCTAGTTTCTGTCCTGCTTTCAGTTATTTATGATATTTTATTCATCAAGAATTACCCAGACACCAGGTTTATAAACGAAATTTCTTGATAAAAACAATAATTATGGTTCTTATTTGAGTGCGTAAATAATAATATAATTTATGTCTCAAGTATCTACAAAAGTATCTATTTGTGTATATTTACCATCATTTAAATTAAGGCATAATTAAAACTGAACAAATAATATATATTCTCTATAAACCTTTTAATTGCTAGTTTCATAAAAAAACTATTACTTACCGTTAAATAACTCTAAAAGCATACTTTAAGGAAGCAAAAAAATACCATCATATCGTAAATGAATTAAGAAAAAGATGAATTAACAAATACCATAAGTCAGGAAAAATTTAATCTCTAAAGAGAACCTGCTTATAGATAAAGATGCCAGTCTAAAACCTCTAAATAATAGACAAGATAAAACTTTATTGGACATCATTTCAAGTAGATTGTCAACAACAATGGATGTGGGAGCACGAAAAACAACGAATAGATGATAAGATAGTAAGTCTAAATCAAGCTGATGTATGTCCAATAGTGAGAGGAAAAGCTGGAAAAAAAACTTAATCAAAGTATTTTCAGCAGAGCGGTCCGCCTGCTTGTTGACTAGGAAAAATATTGATCAAGAACAGAGAAAACAAGCTCAAGAGCGATGAAAGATTATGTAACCATGTTCATGGTAAATTTAGGCAAAGTACAAAGAATATTTAATTTAGTCAAAGTGATAGATAAACTTTCTAAAACTTCTACAAATACCTACGCAATCACTTTTTTTAGTAATGAACCTTTCTACCCTATTAAAAGGAGGTTTCTCTCTTTTTTTGTACTTTTTTGGAGAAAAACTGTTTTGCAGCCTGTTTAATCACTTCAAATTATATTTTAATGAATCTATAATAATAGGAAATCATAACTTTATTTAAAGAATCAATCAAACACTTTCGGATTTATTCTGAATGAATAAATGATAAACTAAAAGTTTGGCGAATGTAGCGCACCCTTGCCTCGCAATAAGCTCCGAAAATCAATAATTTCTTTTCAGTTGATGTATTGATGTATTATATTATTTAGTTTATCTTCATAATAGTGCCATTATATCTACCTTAATCCTTGCTTGTTACCTTGTGTAATAAACATTTTTTTTGAACCGAATTAAGGGGATTTAATATAATATTAAGTCTATTTGAGTCCCCAATTTAGAAAAATTTGATAGTAATTGATACTTTAAAAAGGATGTTTATTATGGCTAATTAATCATACTGGAGATAAGAAGGTTTGCCAAACTTTTTACTGTTAGTAAATAAACAACTCTTGTTTTACATTTCATTTGAAAATGCTATATACAGTACCTCCTACTATTATAAATTACACACATAGCTATAAAAGTCCAACACTACAATAATTTTAACATTTATATCTTGTATACGATTTACCCCATTCCGATCCTATAAATGTCCATATCTTTACTTAGGGTGCTATAAATTACTAGAAATTACATATAGAAATTTAGTTTCTAGTATGCCCTGTGTCAGTCCACTTCATATTATTCTTTAATGAAGTCAATGCTCTTAATAAATTTAATTAAATGTTTGTGAAACTCTTCAGTTTTTTGTATATAACAAGCATGACCAGCGTCAGTCAGAATAACTTTTTGAGCATTGGGCATTAATTCTACTAATAAATCAGCTTTTTCTATAGGTACTATCCGATCATTACTTCCCCAAATAGCTAATGTTGGTAATTTAATTCCTTTTAATTCATCCTGAAAACGCTCAATTCCTACAGTGGAAACTGCTACAAAGCCCCCTAGTTTATCAAAATCATCAATCACAAAAGGGAAACTATAACCACCGCTCATAGAAGGGGATACTAAAATTGGTAAATTTAAGTTTAACTTATTTAATATTCCTCGCAAAAAACCTAAGTTAGAAACTGATATTCTTTGGGAACGACCATAGCCAGGAATATCTACTGCAACAGCTCGGTAACCCTGGGTAGTCAAAATATCAAGAGTACCTATTTCTTGCCATGTATGAGCAGTAAAACTTGCTCCATGTAGCAACAATACACTAACTGCATTTTTTTTTCCAGTTTCTAGGTAATGGATCCGAGCATTTTCCAACTCCAGACATTTATAATTAATATTGGTATCCATGATTGATTTAGACATATTTTATAATTTTAAATAGTACAATAAAAACTGATTATTAAACATGAATATTGCCAACATAAATTTTACATAAAAATAAAATAGTTTTCTATAAATTAGCTCCATTAACTCACCTAATTGGCGAACATTTGCAAGATAAAAAATGACAAATTATCAATTTCTGATCATATTGACGATTCTATTTTAGTAGTTATTATTACCTATTCCTACATATCATCTTGGCCTAGGAAAGAAAACCTTAGATTTTCTCTATGATAGTATGCTGTCTTGACAAATACCAGTAGCAGTAGTGCCATAAATTTGACAGCGGGGACTGGGAATGATGGAAGCAACAATTATTGACCTTACCCTACTCAATACCACGTTTTGGGACAATTAATAATTCTTTTTCTAATAAAAAACTTTACAGTTTTTTTTCCAAAAATAAACCCCACAGTCTCAATCTTCAAAGAATTATTGGTTATCGTTTATTTTACCATAACATCAGATATTCGTAGTTTACTTATAGAGAATAGAGTATAGGAAATCAGCAAAGACATAATTATTACAATTTCTGCTTGCTTATAAGGAATAGGAAATAGTCAAAGATACTATTAAAGGGAATAAAAAAAGGAGATAGAGAATAGGGAATAAGTAATAGGCGAAGACACTATTATTTATCCTATAACTTAGAGTTTTCCCTAGCATAGATGAAAAAAAATTTTAAGCCTAGACAAAGCAAAAAGTCCCAGCATTTATACTTTTTCCAGTATTTGTAGTCACAAAGTATTTGGGGATTTTTTAAGTCATCAAGCTATAAGTCTATTTTACAAATCATCTCTAATATTTCATACCATTTCTCAAAAAATTTTCTACTTGACTATTGAGTAGAGGAGTTACTTCTACTAATAACGGGACTAAAAAAAAATGTTATCAATAATCTAGGATTAATAAGATAATTTAATCAGATTTCCTTTTGATTAAAAAGGGATATTCAAAACAACTATAATTTATAATATAATAATATTTTAACTATTTATTCTGACTGTTGAGTAATCTATTCTGACTCAATAGTGGTAGCCATTTACTAAAGGGTAAAATTTGTATTCGGGGGTATAGCTTCGATAAGCTAGGGGAATAGAGGATTTTTTGTAGGGAGTCTGCATACAGCATCCGTAATGTCTCAAGAGTGACTCTCACTCTTCTAGTTAATTAATTTATCAAAAAAGTTATTACACTTCTGTTAATTAGGTAGGTAACCAAAGAAATTGCTTAACTATCTGAGTTTTTGTAAAGTAACTACAAGCTTCTATAGACAATTGATTTGAGAGTAAATTTACATTTTGTAACATAGCAAAAAATTTGAATGCTTACCTACTTAGTTAATGATTTAAGTGTCACCTAAGTATAGTATTAATCCATAATAATTGGTATAAATTATTAAGTCAAATTAGTTACTATTATTTATTCCTAAATCATAATAAATATATGCTTTTCAGATTGTAGGTCTTCCATTATGCAAATATGTAATAGACATTTTTAAAATACTGTATCTACTTTTATCTCACTGTTTTAAATTCGGAAAATTTTGATTTAATCTATGTTTTTTATGGCTACTAAACAATTTTTAAATCAGGTGAATAGTGAAGTAAATAATATGTAGAAATCTCATTCAATTTCACTAATCATTATATAGTTTTACCATGATTAAAAATAGCATTATCTATGACTATTACTATGATATATTCTAGTTGTAATAATGGCATAAAAAAAATCAGTTAATCAAGCTTCCAATAAATCCCTATTACATGAAGTTTTCTATATTAAAGGAACAAAAATTTTTTTCTTTATTGCAGCACAATACAGCTTAAATTTTCCGTTTTTTTACCTGTATGATGGGGATATAGCAATCCACACATAAGTCGCAACAGATATAATAATAATATATCCACTTCACTAGAAAAAAAATGAATATTTTAGATGAACTAGACGATTTTATAAATCAAATGTGCATAGTCAAAAGAAATAAAAAGAGCCTAGGCAAGTCTTAATGATTTTGTAGAGAAAATCCTACCGTAAAATTCAAGAATTATTAAATGTAACTCAGCAGTTTTATTAGTGAATGGAAAAATCAAGCAATATTTTATGGGGTAGAAAGTTTAAAAATTCAATTATATTGGAACACAAGGTTAGCATATTGGCGGTCGAAAAAGAGCAAATAATTGAGTGGATAAGGGTACAAAATTACCTGATGATTATCAGATTTACAAAAATCTTATTTGAAGCAATATGATATAGTTTTTTAAGCTCTTACAAAGTTATTATAACTTACTTAAAGAAGCGGGAATAACTTGGAAAAAAACTCACTGATAGAAATCTTGCTAAAAATGATGAATTAGTGAAAGCAAAAAAAAAGAAATAGAGGAACTATTGGCTAAATTTAAATTCATTAATAGAAGACGAAAAGCTTGCAGTTTTTATGGTTGATGAATGTCATTTATTATGGGGTTATCTATGCAGCTATAATTGGGGAATAACAGATAAAATAAATTAGGTTCCGATGAAAAAATATTTTGAAAAATCAACTTATTATGGAGCTTATATTTATCAGAATAAATAATTTATTGTAGAAGAATTAAAGATTTGGTTCTACTGAAAAAAAGAATGAATTTGTTAAATATTTAAAAAACCAAAGAACAGGAAAAAGCTAGGCAATATTTTGGGAAGCTACAAGTAATCATAACTTGAATCAAGTTTCGAGAATATTTGATTTTAATTAATCAAGAAAACCCGAAGAAAAATGATTTATAAATTGTATACTCATTTAATCCCGATGCCCCAGAACAAAACCCTATAGAATATATTTGTTTACAAACCAATTTGTACTTCTTTTAAAATAGTTAAATGGCGATTTAAATTTTTTGCAGATGGTCAAATATTTGATTTTCCTAAACTTTTTCAGTATTTAATTTTGCCATAACCTATGCGATGATTACTACAGTGCCTTTTTCCTATAGAAAATACTCGATAAGGATAATCTTTTTGATTACTAATACCAGTATCTAATGCATAAACTTACAGTTTTCTTTCTATTTTAGATAATTCTTTCATAAATTACCATCTTTTTTCTTCATTTATTTCTCAGTCTCCGTAAGTTTTTTATGCGACTAATCTCCAGTATATGACCAGGATTACTAATGAGAAGTAAGTTAAAGTATCTTCCCAGTTTTTAGCTATTTGCTTTTCGATTTTCTGATAATTGTCTCAGCTCAATTTTGGGAATTTATTGTCGTCTTTAATTTTTTTTTGACCATATTTTTGTGGAAATAATTGTTTAATATTACCCTATTTCAGCTTATCAAGAGAGAAATTGGGTGGAAGTTTTCTACAGATAAGCACTCATGATAGTTAGGATTAA
Organism: Trichodesmium erythraeum GBRTRLIN201; assembly: GCA_018457135.1. GTDB lineage: Bacteria > Cyanobacteriota > Cyanobacteriia > Cyanobacteriales > Microcoleaceae > Trichodesmium > Trichodesmium erythraeum. The sequence goes on from JAGGDU010000234.1 coordinate 62,424, forward strand.
GAGAATATCAAGTTAGAAATTAAATCAGCCTAACAAGGCATTTTTTTTTAGTATTTTGTGGTTATACATTTATTATCTGGTATAAATTACATAGACATATAAGAAGGTGTTGGGCTAACCAACTATTCAATACTTTTACTGATATTTGATTGGCATTTTGTACAGCAATATCTTATTGTTTTGTTGATGGGTTAGATGAAAATATCGACATATTTAGGGTTTGCTGAATAGATCTAAAAAACTTACAGAGTAATGATTTTAGGTATTTTTCATCAGAAATAGTATCTAATTTTTAGCTAAAATAGACCAAAAAACAGGTATCTATAATGCACACAAAATTTACAGAAAAGTAGGCTAACGTGACACTCTACTAGAAAATTTTCAACTACCATTCAATGGCAAATTATTCCTAGAAAATCCTTGGGTAGTGATGGCTAGTTTAATTCCTTGGGAGAAATATGAAGATGTATATGCAATCTTTTTCTCCACCATGCATAGGAGCACCTGGATTAAATTTTAGAATAGAATTAGGGGCGTTAATTATTAAATAAAAATTAGGTATAAGGAATAGAGAAAAAGTATAACAAATTAAGTAAAAACACTATTTACAATGGTTTATTTTTCTGAAATACTATAACAACTAAGAGAGTTTTTATGCTTCAATGTTGGTTCATTTTATAGAAATAATAGGTGTAGATTTAATCAATCAAATTAATTTAGATGTGGTGAAAAATTAGAGTAAAAATTAGGAAGATGAAGCAAAAAAAAAGAACCTTATTAGAATATATTAAGGAGTGCAAAAATTAAGGTAAATTAATTTAAGATGGCACCTGCGCTCCCAGCTATCTGACGGACTTAAATATATTAAATAATGGCAAAATTGAAACCAAAATTATCTAAGATATTCTCTTAAAAGGCTGTTAAAAGTCAGTTTCACCAAAAACTCATTACTCACTGTCAAACAGCAAAAAAAAAGAATGTTTAAAGGTAGGCAAAAAAAAGATGACTAACTCCTAAGGCTATCAGGAAAGCTATCAACAAATAACTGAAATATGTAAGTAAAAACTTAAGCTCCCAAAAGGCTGTTAATTGATAATGGTGTCCGTCATAAAAGTTTGAGTATTAGAGAATATAAAACATTGTTGGATTTCTGTGAAATTTAGCGTCAACAATAATTTATGTGGGATAGCAAAGAACAACGAATAGATGATATGGTAGTAAGTTTAAATCAACCTGATATGCGTCTAATAGTAAGAGTAAAAAGGGGAAAAATACAGAATTTGGAGCCAAAATATCTGCAATTTGTATGGATAGAGATATATTTTTACATAGAATAAGTTGGGAAAACTATAACGAATTTTGAGATTTAAAGGCTGACTTTGAAGAGTGAAAAAAACTACATAGGTTATTACCCAGAGGTTTTTTAATGCAGACCAAATTTAGCTAACATGAAAAAACCGAAAATTCTGTAAAGATAAAGGTATTATAATCAGTATTTCATTAGGGAAGAGCACACAACAATATTGATAAATAACAGAAACAAAAGCTCAGGAGCGATGAAATATTAGGTCGCCATATTGAAGGTAAATTTGTCCGGTAGCAAAAGAGGATTTAGTCATAATAAAGTAATGGCTAAACTTTCTAAAACTTCTACAACTGCAATCGCAATTATTTTTTTGACTTTCTTACTAATCAACCTTTAGACTCTCTTAAAAGAGGCTTTTTTGATTTTTTTATATTTTTTTCTGGGTGTTTTTAATGATTTCAAATTCTAGTTGTATAAATGATGATAGTTTTTAATAATCATCAATTTTTTTTGAATAATAAACCAACCATTTTCAGGCTTTTTCAGCAAACCCTATTTACAGCTTATAAAAATAGTTTGAGGTTTGTTGAGAATTGAAATTGGCTAAATTCCCGTTAATAGGGTTAATGAATATCAACTATTTAAACTAATCCTGATTGTTTAATCTGTAAAAAGTTGAGAAATTTCTCGGGATAGTTTCTGATAAGTATAATCATTTAAAACAGGAGTTAAGTTTGTGATATTGATTGGTGTAGCTAAGTTAATCCAAGAACGACAGCCTCCATATTCTGGGCGGTAAAAAAATTCATAGGCTTGAGAAAGTTTATAAGTTCTCAAAAGTAAAATATAAAGCATTTTTTGTGGTTTATATTTTAGGCGATTGCTGATAAATTTTTCATTCCAAATATGAGATAAAAATAACTTATTTAAAATTGACTTATCACTTACGGGTAAAACATTAGTAATCTCAGCAAAACTACTAATTTTAATTTTTTTAGGATGCCAACCAGAATCTACGATTTGTACTTGGCTGGCATATTTTGGTTTGAGTAAATCTGGCTTTTGATGTTCAAAAGTAGGGTAGAGTAAAACCTGTTGATGTGCAATAGTAAAATTACCTTTCTGTTCTCTAATTCCACCTTTTCTTAGTAACATAATTGTACTGCCATTTTCCAAAGCGTTAACAGTAACATTCCATTCTTTAAGAGCAGTAGTAGTAGTTTTCATAATTATTCTCTAGCATATAAACAAAACTTGATAAATATATGAGATACAAAAAAATTGTGTTAATACTCTAACTTTCCTATCTCCTCATCTCCCTATAAATATTTAGGAGTAAAAATTCAATAATTTTATATTAACATTACTGAAATATTAAGTAAGACTATAAAGTGAAGTTTGCAATATCAATATCAAGTATTAAATCAAGATAATACCAATTTTATGAACCTGAGCTAGACTTTTAAAAGTAATCTATACAGAAGTTTTCCTCATATTAGGAGTAGTTAAATTTGAGATTAATAAATCGGTAGAAACTCTCAAAAAACTTTTAAAAAATGTGAGTAGATCCCAAAAAATAGAAATATTCCATGGATACTTAGAAGCTCAAAGACAAGACTGGAAAAAATTCATGATAGATATGATAGTAATTAGTAAAATTAGGCGAATAAAATTTTGCTGATCGTCATTTTTTTTTAATATTGATAATTGGAGTTATATCTGCGGAATGTGGGTTACTACATAGCATTTTCCTGAAGAGTGAGGTACATATTTAAAGGTAAAAAGCTTGTTAATTAAAGCTTTTAGTATACTTCATTTAAGTGAGAACTGCTATTTATAAAAAGTAGTCTTGCTAAATATTAATAGTTTTATCAAAAAATTTTACAAGTAGTTTTGTTATAATCAAGTTATATTTAAGAAGCTAAAAATGTCAAATAAAAAGAAATACAAACTCGCAGGTATACCAGGAGATAATCCAATCCTAAGATAGTTAATTGGAGCTACAAACCTCCAGTACCTGGCAAACATAAAAAATTTAATCTGACAGTGAAAGTTGATGATAAAATGTTAGTTGCTGTTCTAAAGAATCAAAAATTTTATTCATAATTGATTCGTCTAGTCATGGCCATAGTCTCTCTACAGGCTGTAGTTCAGGAGAATAAGCAGCTAAGAACTTTCAAAACAAACCCGGCGAGATTTCTAACTTATCTGTGGTCTGCTATCCAGCTCTATCGGGTACCAGTAACCTTTGATTCTCCTGATGAATTCTCTGGGGTTGGGCAAAAGCTTCGAGAATTAGGCTCATTATTTGTGTTTCTACTCACTCAAACAGCCACTACTCAAATCTCTAGTAAACTGGAGCACTCCCAACTTACCACCAGGAGAACTAACTCCTAAGAATTACAGGTTGAAGTCCTTAGCGATGTTCATCCATACATAATCCACAGTCATACAGGTTTACCTAGTTTTATTTCTAATTCTTGAAGTCGCTGTTGGAGTTTTTTTCGATTCTTCGTGCTCCAACTCGGAAGCTAAAGCATGAGATGGCCGAGACACTTCAATCTTGTATTCTAGCCCCCTTAGATATTCCCATTCTCGCTGTGGAGAGACCGGAGGTCCCAGCAACTCACTCGTCAAGAGCCCTACCTTTGGGCCACTCCATCTGCCTCCACCTGGTGGCTCTCCTTCTAAAACTTTTACCAGTTGAGCTTGCTGCTGGTCCGGGAGCCAAACCTTTGCTATCTGGTTCTGGTGACGACCATCTCCAATTACTGCTGGTCCTATGCTTGTTAAACTGTTGGGCTATCCGTTGAATCCATTGCAAAGCTAACCCAGTCACTATCGCTACTTCTTCACTCTTTGAACTTTTAGCCAATAGCCAGATAATCTGCCACTGATAGTTCTACCACATCTCTAGTGTCTCAATAAAGCTTCTTTATTTCTTGCAAATTTGCAAATTTGCTCTTTAATGCTCAAACGTTTTCCCATTGCTTTGATGCCTACCCGTTCTTAGTGACATACATATACATATATTATATAATGGGATTCTATATAGGAGTTAATATATTTATTAAGCTAATTCAGATTATGTTTTTCTTGTGAATAATTTAGGAGAAAAAAAAATGGTCCGTCGAGACTTACAGACAAATCTTCAAGTATAATAAGAAGAACGATCACATTTTATATCTATTCTTTTAGTCTATAAATCACTCAGGGTAGATGTGCTTCTTTCGTGCACAAATTATACTCTTTTTTGCTCAAGAGTATACTCAGAGCGGGAATAATGCTAGTTTTAATTTAGCTTAAATGGTCAGTAAGAGCTATGCTCCGCGCTGCAGAAAAGCCTTAACAGCAACTGGGTGGGATAACGCCGATGTTGCCAGGTAGAAGCAGATAGAATTTAATACTACAATTATAGTGCTTTTGTGTAGGTTCTGAAGTAATTATTCTATGATTGAGAAATCAGGAGAGAAGAAAGGGTTTGAATATGAAAATTAGGTTTGTTTCTACTATAGCTTAACTCAAAATATCAAAGATTTCTCCCTCCTTTTACTCCTAATTCCCAACTTCTTACTCCCTATAAATTAGAAGCACGAATTGCTGCACCAATTAATCCCACGTGAGGATTTAAAATAACATGAACAGGTATTTTTTCTAATAAGGGTTTCATTCGCCCTTTATCCTTAAAAGCTTCCATAAAACTACCTGAATTTATAAGTGGGATAATTTTAGCAGCAATACCCCCTGCTATGTATAAACCACTATAGGGTAAAAGTTTCAGTGCCAAATTTCCCGCTTCTGCCCCATAAGCTTCTATAAACATCTTCAAGGTTTGCTCGCACAAGGGGTCACTTTTTTCTAAAGCAGCTTTACCGATCACTGCTCCTGGGTCTACAGTAATTTGATTTGAACCTACTTCTTTTTCCCACTGTCTAATTTGATCTCCTATTTCTGGAGATTCTGTAGCAAATAGGCTATCGCGTAAAAATTGATAAATTGCGACAATTCCCATTCCCGAAACTACTCTTTCTACAGAGACTCGCTTTATATTATGTAATTTCTTCAAATATTTTAATAGGTCAAATTCTAACTGTGAGCGTGCCTTAAAATCTGTATGACCTCCTTCTGTAGGATATACTTTAATAACCCCTGCTGCTCGAATCAAAAAACATTGTCCTAATCCTGTACCAGCACCAATTACAGCTATTGGAGTATCACTTTTAGGTTCACCTGGTTGTAAAGTTTCAAGATCCTTAGTATTTAAACCTAAAATTCCATATCCTACTGCTTCAAAATCATTAATCAAACTAATTTGAGATATACCTAACTCATTTTCCATAAGTTTGGCATCTATTATCCAAGGCAAATTAGTCAATTTAACTATGTTGTTGACAACTGGACCGGCAATGGCAAAACAAGCTTTTTCAGGTTTTTGTTTTTCTCCTAATTTTTCACTAGCTTCTTCAAGGAACTTTTTTACTATAGGTACTAAATCGGGAAAATCGTTACTCAAGTAACGATTTTCATAAAGTTTACGTAGTTCCACGGAAGCTTTTGATTCTTCTCGGTTTACCTCTACCAATTGTAGTATAGTTTTCGTACCACCAATGTCACCTGCAACTAACAATGTCATAAATTTTATTCTCCTAGAAAAAATGCATACTGCTCTATCAATTTTCACATGAGGAAAGTGTCACACAAAGAAAGTGTCACATAAGGCAACAATAGTCATGTTTACTTCCTACTGACTCTTAGACCTTTGGCAGTAATCATCTACAGCTATTGATGAGTCTTCCCAGACCACGTTTTTTAGGTTTGTACTTTTATTCAAATCTTGGTCAATGATATACCGCATTAAGAGCAGGCAAACGTTCCCATTCTTTGTGGTATATCCGTATAGATCACCACAGTTAGAGCAAATTTTCCATGATGGAAAGAACCTATGAATTACTACTAATTCAAACGGTATCACTGAGCTTTAGATCCCAGCTGTTGCCACTGATACTGTTGGCAAAAGTTATCCTGGTTGTAAGTTGGTTGTAATTTTTAATACATATAGTCTAGCTTGGTGATTGAAGTGAGACGACCAATACCAGGCTTCGCGAACAGACCTCCGTTATACTAGAGCAAACTTTCCTTGATGGAAAGAACCTATGAGTTACTACTAATTCAAACGGTATCACTGAGTTTTATATCCTAGCTGTTGCCAGTGATACTGTTGGCAAAAGTTATCCTGGTTGTAACTTGATTGTAACTTTATAATACATATAGTCTAGCTTGGTGATTGAAGTGAGACGACCAATACCAGGCTTTGCGAGGAGACCTCCGTTATACTAGAGCAAATTTTCCATGATGGAAAGAACCTATGAATTACTACTAATTTAAACCGTATCACTGAGTTTTATATTCTAACTGTTGCCAGTGATACTATTAGCAAAAATTATCCTGGCTGTAACTTTTAATATATATAGTTTAGCTTGGTGATTGAAGTGAGACAACTAATTACGAGGCTTCACGAGCAAATCTCCTTTCCACTAGAGCAATTTTTTTAGGATCAGGATTTACTTAGGGACACTACATATAGCGTAAGTTTTAAGTATTATTACCTTGATTCTACTTCTTGGTTTTTCTGGATAAGTACCATCTTTAATGCAATTATTTTCTAATACTAATTAGAGCATAAATCATGGTAAGATATTATTTAATTTTATTAAATAAGTTCACGAAAAAAAATATAACTGTTATAATAAAAGCATTTAAATCTCAAGCATAAAGTTTTAAATATTTTGATTATTGTCAATATTTACACAATTACTCAAAGCAAGTGTACTATAATGAATTTAGTATTCTCAAAATAAAAAATATTAGCCATAATACAATCAACTGTTGAATCAACTGTTGGGTCTATTCTCAGAATTAAAATACCCTAAAAAAAAATGAGGTTTATTTAATTTGAATAATTAAAAGTGTTTTTGAATAAAAATAATTAAGCGTTTGCTTGGGGTGGTGAAGCGCTTTGTTCCACAAACCTATAGTGAAAATAGTCAATTTATTATACACTATATATAGTGTCTTTGCATAAGTCTGGATATTGGAAAGAATCTATCAACTACTACTAGTTCAAGTAGCATCACTAAGTTTTATATTCCAGCTATCGGCACTGATACTGTTAGCAAAATTCATCCTGGTTGCAACCATTAATATATATAGTCTAGCTTGGTAATTGAAGTGAGACGACTAATACCAGGCTAAGTGAAAAATCTCCGTTTCACTCAAGTAAATTTTTGATGATGGAAAGAATCTATCAACTACTACTGGCGTGTCAAGTTTACAATAGTGTATTAGTCTTAGGGGCAGGAAGTTCTGACCACAGACCATCAGGCGATCGCTAAAAATTGACAAGAAGAAAGAAGCGATCGCTAAAAATTGGCAGAGGAAAACAAGTGTTTAAAGTTTTGAGTCTGTCATAGTTTCAAAAATCGGATAAAGATATTTCAATTTAATTCGTGCATCTTGGGTTGTGAAATTCCAAATGACTTTACTAGCTGTGTGATTTCATTCCTATTGCCAAGTATTCAATTCTGATGCCAGTTGCGTCACAGTGGGAATACGTCGAGCCAGACATTGCTGTGATCAAACACTTATTTCAATCTCGGCAACATTCAGCCAACTAACATTACAAGGTGTCTGATAAATTTCCAATCTTTGAGTCAGACGGTGTGCTTCTGGCGCGGGCAAAGCCTTGTACCATGAAGCAATATTATGAGTATTAAGATTATCCCAAAGTAATTTCACTTTTTCAGCTTTAAGATAATTTACCTCTAATAATGGTCGAATTTATTCCGCCTAATTAATACTGGTAAGGCTATCCAGTAACTAGTCGCCAACCGCTAATGAGATCAAAAAATATAAACAAAGCTTGAGTTCTTTCACTAGTGTAGTGATAATCTTCTTTAGCATCTTGAGGTGCTTGCATTTCAATTGGTTCATAAAGATCCCCGGTGAACTAGACAACTGCTTCATCCGTAAAAATTAGAGGCTGCCTTGGACTGTGTTAGCTATTATAAAGCTCTATAAAGACTTCCATCTCTCCCACGAACTTTGCTGAATCTCTCTGTTAATCTTCTGGGAATGGAACCAGTGCAAAGCTTCGGTGTAAAAATGTTGTGTTAGTTCCACAGCAAGTCGATCATTTGTAACTGCCGAATGTTGGTTGCATAAACGAATGCCCGAAATTAGTATAACGAACTATTTATAAGTGGCATGACGACTAAACACTGGACGTAAGTTGGTCAATATTTGCTCTAGACAAAGTATTATGTGCATTTCAAGAGTATTTGCTGGTCAAATTTAAGAATCATTAGCCAGCATTCACCATTCCCTGACATAAGAGCGGGGAATGTTTTTTTTCTACCGAGAACTTTGTATTGTTCAGTGTAGTCAACTAATCTCCCAAATATTCAGGCTGCATGAACATTATGGTTGAAGTTCTATGAAACCTTTTCCTGTTCTATAAGTCAAGCTTTTTTTCCTATACTTAGATATCAACTATACTGAACAGTAATAGTAATAATTAATTTGACTGAGACTAAACTTTCTTACTATTTGAACACATTCTTTTTTCACCCTTCATATTATAGAACCTATTTGGGATCTTTTTTTGCCGTTCAGGCGATCGCCAATCTCTTAA
>JAGGDU010000235.1 GCA_018457135.1 Trichodesmium erythraeum GBRTRLIN201
TTAAGAGATTGGCGATCGCCTGAACGGCAAAAAAAGATCCCAAATAGGTTCTATAGAACTTAGGCTTTACTTTTAGGTTATAGCCAGCAAAGACGATCACTTTTATAAGCGATCGCTTGTGCCATTGATACTTATCTTCTGCAACTTGCTTGATAAAAAAAAGCTTGCAAGCTCTGGGACAAAACTATTCGCAGCCGATAGCTGTTAAAAAGAGCGATCGCTCTTCTAACATCTCCAGAAGGAAAAAAGCGATCGCCCCTCAAAAGCAGTTTGTATCCAACCCAGCGACTAGACTAAGAGAGAAGCACAACCCCCAAAGCTTCCAACAACTGCAGGTGAACAGCTAGGGCTACCTCGGCAATATTGAGAAAATTCTCTAGCCATTCGCTCAAAACATCGATCGCCTCGTCGCGAGTTAATGTGGCCTGTTACGCCTCATACCAATTCTTTATGAAGCTGCGCCTAATATAAGTTAATAATATATAATAAAAAAAATCATAGAGGAATCACTAATACCAATTCTCTATGAAGAAGTTACCCTTAATATTGCTTCTATTAGATAATCCCATTTAGTCAAAGATGCCAACGTTAACTCGTCAGTTTTAAGGTTAATCTCCGAAACTTTTTGCTGTAGTTGTTGAATATTTTGGCAATTAACCCAAATTGTAACTCCTGCTTTTATTGTTACCAAAAACCCTCAATTGGCTTAAGTTCAGGACTATTAGGAGGTTAAAATATTGGTTAGATGAATTCCTTGAAATCTAAGTTTTTATGAAAACTCCCATTCTCAAGCTGAAGAAAATTGATAATGTCATTAAATTCCTTAGATAATTGGTTAATAAATCTCTGAAAACAAAGTTATTACCAAAGATGTTGGGAAATATACTGTGGATACTTGAATATTTTCTATAGGATTTAATAGAACTCTGTTATCCTCAATTAAAATTTTTAGTTTAAGCAATCAATTTATCAAAGAAAAATGGCAAGATGGATGATTAGTATATAAAGCCATGATGGTCACCCAATTTTCTAGTTTTTTTGCTTTATAAGTCAAATATAAATATAGGTGATCAGTCAATTATTTTTATGATTTAATGTCAAGTTAATTACATTCTTTCTTCTATCCAAATAATGCATAAAAAGTCATATAAATATTTAGATGTGGGGACTGATTATCATCAAAAAATATAAGTTACTCCAGCTCAAATTTTGTGGGGTAATAATTGTAGTATTTGGTATAAAGTTAAAACAGGCAAAATTGTTAATAATTGAGATTTTTTGAGTGTGCGTTATTGGCTCACCACTTTTTACATTAATCTCAAAGACTTTAATTTTTCTTGACTCATTATTAGTAGGTCAGGATGTACCCAAAGGCTATAATATAAATATCCAAATAAATTATCAAAAATATACTATCCTCTGTCATTACTCTGATATTCCCCAGCCCTAATTATTTCCGTCCTAATAATTCTCAAGTCCCTGGGATATACATATCAAAATATTTTCCTTAGTTTAGATAAGAGCATCCCTGAGATTGCCAATTACAATTTTAATCTTAATTTTTAAGAATATCTAAAGTTAAAAGCTTAAATCCTTAAAAAATGAAACTATATAGAATTGCTAATTCTAAACAAGATAGGACATTCGGCTATGACTTTAAGACTAGGTGACAAAGTACCTGACTTTACTCAAGATTCCTCCGAAGGACAAATTAGCTTTTACGACTGGGCAGGCGATAGTTGGGTAGTGCTTTTTTCTCACCCTGCTGACTTTACTCCAGTTTGCACAACAGAATTAGGGGCAGTTGCCAGACTAAAACCAGAATTTGACAAGCGTGGAGTCAAAGTCATTGCCCTAAGTGTAGATGACGCAGAATCTCATAAAGGCTGGGTTGGAGACATCAATGAAACTCAAAAAACAACTGTTAATTACCCTATTTTAGCAGATGTAGATAAAAAGGTTTCTGACCTATACGATATGATTCATCCGAACTCTTTAAATAACCTAACAATTCGTAGTGTTTTTATTATCGACTCTGAAAAGAAACTTCGTCTTACTTTTACTTATCCAGCAAGTACAGGTCGTAACTTTAATGAAATTCTCAGGGTAATTGACTCTTTACAACTAACGGATAATCATCAAGTTGCTACTCCTGTAGATTGGAAAGATGGAGATGATTGTGTAATTGTTCCTTCTCTAAAAGACCCCGAAGTATTGAAAGAAAAATTCCCCAAGGGCTACACAGAAGTTAAGCCATATTTGCGAATGACTCCTCAACCTAATAAGTAAATCAATAAATAAATAAATACATTGAATTAAGGATTAATAGTTTGACTAAAATTATCAATTCTTAATTTTTTTTAAGAGGAACATAAGCTAGAAAAACTGATGATTTTATAAATGCTTCCATATTTAAAAATTATAGAGGATTTTTTTTTATTCTGTGAAATTCATCAATACTTACATATAGAGACTAACAAATATGAAAGATTATTAATATTATGTTTCCCACTGGTTTAGAAAGAGGAAATAGAAAACTTAATTTATGTCGTCAGTTATGAGTTTAGTCTGAATTTGATGATACAAATTTAACTTTTATTTATAGTACAGAATTAATTATTTCTATAGGAGTAAAGAAATCTCCCGATGCTTTTTGGATGAAATTAGAAAGATATAATAGTTGATCCCAAAAACAAAAATTTGCTCTTATTTGTCCATATTTTGTCGGAGAATAAATATTACCTTCAGATAACTTAAAAACTCTCTGAGTACAAATGACAGAATATATAAAATAACCACGGGTAAAATTGGTGGGTATCAATTCTGCAATGAATAAAAATATTCAGATAAATTAAGCGGTAAAAGGCTCCCATTAATAAGCGCAACCATTTTTGAGAAGTAATGAGATATTTCCTGGTAACCATTGTACTGCTGGTAATTGTAGAAAGAGACTTTAGGTTTTTTTTGACCCCCCATTTTAATGAACAGTGTCTTTCTTGAATTACCCCATAGAATTGAAACTTTGGGGTTAACTATGGGTTTATGTTGGTTGGTGTATACTGTAGGATCAACGTTAACTACGCCAAACTTGCATAAGTACTACTGCTAGACTATTTTAAATTCAACTGTGAGCTTGAAAACATTCTATTCTATTGATTTTGGCTATGGACATAAGTTGCGATCGCTTACTTTACCCCAAACCTAATTTCTAACTCGAAAAGTTAGGGAATTTAAAGCAAGGAGAAACCTAGGGAGACAATGGTCAATCTTCTTCTATTTTAGCTAGGGTTTTTTGAATACGAGGAGTTGCAAGAAATATTTTCGCATCTTCAATTAAGCGTTTACCCCACAACTGTCCCTCAAGATAGTCAATGTCTGCATATCTGCTATCTAATAGCAGGGCTTCTTCTCCCTTTGCCAGACTTTGTTCTTTATCCCCTTGAGCGTAAAGAGCTACTGCTATTGCTAAAAGTGGTTCTGCTGCTTCACTTTCAATAGAAATAGCTTGACGCCATTTTGCTATGGCATCATCTACTTTTCCCATCTCATATTGAACTAAACCAATATTATTAATTGCGGCCATTGCAGGCCATTCTTTTTTTTCTAGGTCATAAGCTTGTTCGTATTGTGTAATTGCTCTTTTAAATTTACCATGCTTATAATAAGCATTACCCAAATTAAATAAAGCTTCAGAGTTCTCTGGTTTAAATTTTAAACCTTTTCTTAATTCTTCGATAGCATTTTTATAATCAGATTTTTCAAAATAAACTCTACCAAGAATAAAGTGAACATCAGGACTTGGGTTTAGTTCTTGAGCTCTTTTCAGAGCATAAATGCTTTCTTCTAACTTTTCAGCCTTAATATAAAGACCACCTAATAGTTCCCAATTTCGTTGATTATTGGGAGCTAATTCAGTAGCAAGTTCAGCTCTAGATAAAGCTAAATCAAACTGTTGAAATCTTGCTAATTGTAAAGCTTCTTCGGCTAATCCTAAACCCGTCTGCTCTAGTTGGGCAGAGTCTAGTTGTAATACATGAGGAACTAATGCCTGCCCCTGAACAGGTTTAAGAGTAGTACCCCACATACCTAGGGTGATTAATAAACAAACTAATAAATTTTGATGTGGCACGGTAACAAAGTATATATGTATTGTTAATTAAGTTCAGTTAAAAGTATCTTTATATAGTATAACATTTAGTTATCAGTTCTAGTGAAAATTCTTGGCAGTAAATAATTTTAATTTAATCAGTGTCCAAACACTTTTTTTTATATGCTATATAGATTATAATCAAATAGTCCAAAAATTTTAGCTGAGGCTTTAAACCCAATTTTTTGGCGATGCCGATTAGTAATTATCTATGCTTATCTAGGAAGAGTATAAAATTTTAGATAGTGCAGCAGAAGACGAATAGAATATTTAAGTATTTCAAAAGACTTAAAGCAGCAAAGGGTTTTGTATGGGATGGCAAGCCCAATAATCTCGGAGTCGAACATTTTTCCCTTCCACCCTGGCCATATAATTTTTAGTGAGTAGGCGATACTCTCAAGCAATAAAACAAGGTTATACAAAATAAACATCACCGACATACTAAAAGCTATGGCAGCAAGTAATTATTATTATTAACCACAAATATTAAATTTTTTTCTGCTGGGCTTGGTGGAGCGACATGAAATGCGGTAGCGTGATGTCAGCAAAGCGCTTATGACCCACAACAAGATTCCTGGCCTCCAATGATTGACTACTGCCCAAATCCCAACCTTGTGTTTCTTGTGGCCTTAAAAAGTTTGTAACTGATCAATTTTAGTGATTTCAGATATCTCTTGTTGTTTGGGGCATCTAGTAGTTTTATACCTACATCTTTAATAGACATCTCCAAAAATTATCAAGCATTTACTCTAACTATTTTTTGGGGAGCGATCGCCAGCTCCACCAGATAGTCATTTTTTACTGGCTTTATAGCATTACAGATAGTTACTATTAGTTATTTACCATTTTTATCTAGTTTTTTATTGCTTTTTCAAGAGCAAAATTTATGATTTATAATAATATTAATCCTCCTCTTCTTAATTTTACTAATCCACATATTTTTAAAATTACTTTTTCATAATTACTCTCTTTCAATCTCAATCTTTATCGTGCTACTATAAATATTTTTATCAGTATTATTATCTATTCTATAAATATTATTATTCTAGTTTTTTTTATTCTCTTTCTTTACTTATTATGATATTTTATAGATTATTTTTTTTATTTAGCATGTTAATATTTTGACCACCTTAATAGCCATTATTCCCTTGAAATATTTGTTCTATATTCAACTTTTTTTTGTTTTTTTCAATAACTTTATATCACTTTCTGCACCTCTTTCTCCTACTATTAAACCTACTATTTTTTCTGCCTTTTCTATGATTACTATTTGATTTTTAAACCTATCAATTTTTGGCTTTTCTGAATAATACTTTTTCTGTTTATCATCATTTTTTTTGCTTTTCCCTATCCTGCCCTGTAGTATCAAATATCAATTCTATTTCTGTCAAAACCTCTTTTATCCATAAATATTCGTTTTCTTGTCCCGAGAATTCCTCTAGTAAACTAGATGGTAATAATTCCCTCAAAATATCTATCCAAAGCCTGAAAAATATTATTTGCTGTTGATGAGCTAACTCCAAATATTGCTCCTAGTCGCTGAAATATTGCTACATGATGCAAATAATATAAGCTCAACATTATCTCTTTTGTCTTGCTTAAAAACTTTTTTCTTCCTCCTCCTGCCTTGATTAAACTTTTTTCTTAGCTGGTTATCGCCTGTCTTTTTTTTTCAACTTTTTGAGGGTTTTCTATTAATTTTATTAGCTGTTCATCTATAATACCAATAATTCTTTTTGTTTATTTTGGATGGTTATAAATATATTCTGATACATTATTCATTTGGAAACAGAGTATATATAATTTGCCACTAAAATTTTACCTTGATTTTTATTTTGGAAAGATCTAATCTATTTGATGATGGTTGTATAATGAACCTCTGTTAATATTTGGATAGCTCGTCAACCCACGCCATTAAGATAAATATGTAGATATAGTTCTTTTATCTGTGGTGAACAGAGTTGACTCTTAGGGTATTCAACAAATTTATGACCACAAATTCAAAATTTAAAACACTGTCGGCCAAGTATACGGCCATTTCTCCTTGTTTAGGTGGAGTTATATTTTGGATATTTCATGTTTTGAATTTTACAACGTTGATCATTACTTTTGCTCAACGCCAATTTTTTGTTAAAACACTTAAATACCATAGCGACAAACCAAAACAGATATATCAAAGCAAATATATCAAAAAAAGTTCCTGGCCTTGTAGTATCAAGAGGCACATCTAATAAATGAATAATTTGCTTTCATCTCTAGGAAGAAATTAAATTATGATTTCTATTTATCCTATTACACCCATAGGATAATTATCAGAAACAAAATCAATAATTATAATAACTAATATTTTTTATTTATTATATTTTTTATATTTTAAGCTAAAGAAAATTAATATTCTTGCATCCTTCTGATTCAGACAGGAAAGGGAATAAAAAGAGGAGCATAATTATTTTAATTCTATCGCATATCTAATATATTAGATAGAATAGTAATATCAATTTTATTAATCAGTAATTATTAATATTTAGCAAAAAATTAGGGGTCAAGCTTCCTCTTTTAAATCTTACAAGGGTAGTTTTTTTATAAAAATGATAGGTAAGAAAAAAGATACAAGGGAGGAAAGTTAAAAACAGAAGCACAAACTTGGAGAATTAAAACTTCACAAAAGGATAAAACGATAGCTATGACAATTTTTATAGACCTCACAGATAGTTTCTAATACTAGAGAAATAATTTTAACAGATAAAGTTGATCCTTTTTATATCTCAGTTTTTGCCTGGCTTGGCACAAACTTGAATATAAAGAAGATTATGAATATTATATTGCATAATTGCTGTTTTATCTTTTGTTACAAAGTCCTCCTTGTTTTCTAATTCTAGCCATAGTAAGAAAGTAAAAAATATATCCTATGAGAGGCTTTAACCCCTATCTTTCCTACTCCCTAAAACTATCAATAATTGTGCTTCATCAAAATAGGGAATTGCTGTAGTAAAAAAAATCATCATTCTAATATTATGAATCATACATTATCTGCATTACAAGAACTAATAGAAATAGTAGCTAAATTACGTTCTCCAGATGGGGGTTGCCCATGGGATTTAGCTCAAACTCCTGAAACCTTAACTCCTTATATTATTGAAGAGGCTTATGAAGTTGTACATGCTATTAAAAGTGGGCAAAAAAAAGCGATAGTTGATGAATTGGGAGATTTATTATTACAGGTATTTTTACAAGCACAAATAGCTAGTGAAGCTAATGATTTTACTTTAGCTGAAGTTGCTGAAAACATTAATCAAAAAATGATTAGAAGACATCCTCATGTATTTGGAGATGTGAAAGTAAATAGCACAGAAGAAGTTAAGCAAAACTGGGAAAAAATTAAGGCTGCAGAAATGCAAGAAACTAATGATTTCCTAAGTAAAAAGTTAAGCAGATATACTCGACAGTTACCTCCACTTTTAGCCGCAATGAAGATTTCTAAAAAAGCGGCTGCTGTTGGTTTGGAGTGGGAAAATATTGATGGAGTTTGGCAGAAGTTTCACGAAGAGTTAGGGGAGTTTGAAGAAGCTTTAAAGTCAGAAGATAAGGAACATCAAGAAGCAGAAATGGGTGATATTTTATTTGTTTTGGTACAGTTGGCACGGTGGTATGATTTAAACCTAGAACAGGCATTACAAGGAACGAATTACCGGTTTTTGAAACGGTTAGCAAAGCTTGAGGCTATCTGTGATCGTCCTATTTCGGAGTATAGTCTGGCGGAGTTTGAACAAATGTGGCAAAAGGCTAAATCACAATTGAAAATGGAAAAGGAAAAGGAAAATATATAGCAAACAAATATTAAACGTAAGGTATACCCAACTTCTAATTAACAAAGTCATAATTCAGATATGGGAGCTGTCGAATTGGATATTTATAGAATTGTTTTTGTTACAGGAATTAGAGTAACTCTCAAAAAATATTTTGCCTTATTGTTTTGATCAAAATATGTGCCATTATACTAATTTTAGTAGAGATATAGCCATGGCACTTTGTGACGGTAGAAGTTTAGTATCCAAACCCTTATAACTAATTATCTGAAGGTAATATTAATAACTAAAACTTAATTAATAATTTTGATTATTATTTTGTACTAACCTAATAAACTCACCCATAACCTTTACATATTTCTGACCTGCTATTTCTAATAAATTAAGATGACCAGCACCATCAACCCATAAAGAAAGCTTGGGTTGATTAGCTATAGCAAAAAGTTGCTGTCCGTGAGAAAAAGGAATTACTTGGTCAGCATTTCCATGCATTACCAACACCGGACAATTAATACTTTTAATCTTGTCAATATTGGGAAATCTGTCAAAGGGATAAATAGGGATACGAGTCACTACCCGAAAGGCGGTTGTAAATGAACTTTCTATTACCAAACCAGCTACAGGTTGACGGGATGCCAAATCTATAGAAGGCCCCCCACCCACTGAACGTCCATAAACAATAATTTTATTGGCAGGTATCCCTAATTTTTTGGTTAAATATTCATAAGCAGCATTAATATCCTGATAAGCTCCATCGACTGAAGGTTTTCCCTGACTTGTACCATAACCCTGATAATCATAAGAAAATATACTAAAGCCAATATCGCGCAAATCTCTTAATCTGGGTAAAATTTCCCCCAAGTCTTCGGCATTGCCATGACTGTAGAGAATTGTATATTCTGCTTTAGGTAATGGTAAATAAATTCCTGTAATTTGGGTTCTATCTCTAGACTGAAGCTTGACAAAATCCTGGTTTTTTTGGTAACTAGATGGGCGAGGTAAAAAAATTAACCGATCTGAGAAAAAGAAAGCCCACAAACCAATCAGGATATAAATAATTAAGATAGATAGAATTAACCTAAGAATGGAGAATTTTCCTATTAGTAGTCTTATAATATCATTCTTGTCCATAAAAATATAGATGTTTACCTTATATTATTCTTTATGGAATAATTTTTAATCCAAGTCCAGTCTTGATCTGACTGGCATAATTCATATTATTGTAGTGAGTAGTGAGGAATATAAATGACACTAGAATTTCCAGATGACCTTAAATATTCTGACTCCCATGAATATGTGAGGATGGATGGGGAAATTGCCACTGTTGGTATTAGTGCCTATGCTATCGACCAGTTGGGGGATATTGTATTTATCGAGCTTCCAGAAGTGGGAGACAGTATAGAAAAAGAAGAACCATTTGGCACTATTGAATCTGTGAAAGCAGTGGAAGATCTTAAAGCTCCTGTCACTGGTACAGTAATAGAGCGTAATGAAGATATATTAGATGAGCATGAGAAATTATCAGAAGACCCATACATAGAAGGTTGGTTATTGAAAGTGCGTGTTAAAGACCCTGATGAATTAAATGGAGATGATATTTACTCTGCTGATGATTATCGTAAACTTGTAGAAGGAGAGTAATTAACAAGAAGACCTATACATATAAGGTTGGTTATTGAAAGTGTGTGTTAAAGACCCTAATGAATTAGATGGAGATGATGTTTTCTCTGCTGACAAGTATCGTGAAATGGTACAAGGAGAAGTTCAGTAAGGTAATTAACAGTATTAAAATAAAATGTAGTGTAGTGCCCGGTCGGGAATTATTAATACCTGGTCGGGTGTAATTTTTTTGGGAGACCATATCAGCTTTTATGCATTTAATATCAAATCCAACCCATGAAAAGCTATTTAGTCCAAATCCTTCCAGCTCTTTTTCTTGATGTCAGAAAGCATAAATGCCTTACCCTTTTAACAAATTTCATAAGTAAACCGGATTTAGCATAAAACACGTAGAATATTGTATGGCCAATTAAGAAAACAATCCTTATTACTTCTAACTTAGAAAATCTGACTTCCTAAAAAACATTTTGAATAGGTCTTAGCTTGCAAGCTTTCTACTCTTTCTCTGATTCTTTATTCTGAGATTCTGAATTTGTTTGCTCCGTATTCCTTGCATTAAGTTATGAATTTTTGTTACAACTTAATGATATATTGATTTTAAGGAATATAAATAAAAATGGTAGCAACATATAAATCTAATATACAGTCAAGTTATCAAATACAACTGGCCAACCAAAACCAAGGTCAGAGGCCAATAGACTTTTCCCAACGACATATTGGTCTTACCTCATCAGAAATCCAACAAATGCTGGAAGTATTAGGTATTTCCTCCCTAGAAGACTTAATTGACAAAACAGTTCCCGAAAAAATTCGATTCCAGAAACCACTCAATTTGCCCAAGTCTCTGAGTGAAAATGCGGCACTTGCTCAAATTAAAGAAATAATCTCTAAAAATCAGATATTTCGTTCCTTTATTGGAATGGGTTATTATGACTGCATTACCCCACCAGTTATCCTTCGCAATATACTAGAAAACCCTGGTTGGTACACAGCTTATACTCCCTATCAAGCAGAAATAGCTCAAGGCCGGATGGAGGCGTTGCTGAATTTTCAAACCATGATTACAGACTTAACAGGTTTAGAAATAGCTAATGCTTCACTACTTGATGAAGCTACAGCAGCAGCGGAAGCGATGAGCATGACTTATGGTTTATGTAAAACTAAAGCCGAAGTTTTCTTTGTTGACTCTGCCTGCCATCCTCAGAATATTGAAGTTGTCAAAACTAGGGCACAACCATTGGGAATAGAAGTAATAGTCGGGGACTTCCGAACCTTCACTTTTGACAAACCAATTTTTGGTGCACTCCTGCAATATCCCGCCACTAATGGAGCAATTTATGACTATCGCGAATTTGTGGAAAAAGTTCACAAGGTAGGAGGTTTAGTAACTGTTGCTGCTGAATTACTAAGTTTAACCTTACTCACACCCCCTGGAGAATTTGGTGCTGATATTGCTGTAGGTAATACTCAACGTTTTGGCGTGTCTCTTGGATACGGAGGCCCCCATGCTGCTTACTTTGCTACTAAAGAAGCTTATAAACGACAAACTCCTGGACGTATTGTTGGGGTTTCTCAAGATGCTAATGGTAACCCAGCCTTACGTTTAGCACTACAAACCAGGGAACAGCATATTCGCCGGGAAAAGGCAACTAGCAATATTTGTACTGCTCAAGTTTTATTGGCAGTAATAGCAGGTATGTACGCAGTCTATCACGGTCCGGGTGGTTTAAAACAAATTGCAGAAAATATCCATAATTTGACTTTTAAGTTGGCAACAGGTTTAAAACAGCTTGGTTATCAAATTGGTGCAGAGTTATTTTTTGATACTATTGAGATCAAATTGGGTGCTGACTCTCCTGTGAAAAGTGCAAAAGAAATTATTGATGCGGCTGAAAATTTAGGTATTAATCTCCGAACTTTTGATGAACAAACGGTTGGTATTTCTCTAGATGAAACTACCACTGAAGTAGATGTACAAAATCTGTGGCAAATTTTTGCTAGTGGAGAAAAGTTCCCAAACATCGAAAATGAAAATATTTCTACCCTTTCTCAAAGTTATTATGCTCGCACTAGCAATTATCTAACTCACCCAGTATTTAAAAGTTATCATTCTGAAACCAATCTTTTGCGTTATATTCATCGTTTGCAGTCTAAAGATTTATCTTTGACAACATCAATGATACCTTTGGGTTCCTGTACAATGAAACTTAATGCTACAGCAGAAATGATACCTGTAACTTGGCCTGAATTTGCCAATATTCACCCTTTTTCTCCCATTTCTCAAACTCAGGGTTATCAAATAATATTTCAGCAATTAGAAGAATGGTTGGCAGAAATCACAGGTTTTGCAGAAATTTCTCTACAACCAAACGCAGGTTCACAAGGAGAATATACGGGTTTATTAGTAATTCGCGAATATCATGCTCACCGTGGGGAAGCACATCGTGATATTTGTTTGATCCCTGAATCTGCCCACGGTACAAACCCTGCTTCTGCAGTAATGAGTGGGTTAAAGGTTGTGGTTGTTAAATGTGATGCCCAAGGCAATATAGATATTGCAGATTTACAGACAAAGGCAGAAAAGCATAAAGATAATTTAGCTGCAATAATGATTACATACCCCTCTACTCACGGTGTCTTTGAGGAAGAAATTCTTGATATTTGTGAAATTATCCATGCTCATGGTGGGCAAGTTTATATGGATGGGGCAAATATGAATGCTCAAGTAGGATTATGTCGTCCCGCGGAAATAGGTGCTGATGTTTGTCATTTGAATTTACATAAAACCTTTTGTATTCCTCATGGTGGCGGAGGTCCAGGAATGGGTCCGATAGGGGTTAAGTCTCACTTGGCACCGTTTTTACCAGGGCATTCTGTTATTAATTTGGGAGGGGAAAATTCTAGTGGAGCTGTATCTGCTGCACCCTGGGGTAGCGCTAGTATTCTGCCTATTTCTTGGATGTATATTGCGATGATGGGGACGGATGGTTTGACTGAAGCAACTAAGATAGCGATTTTGAATGCTAATTATATTGCCCAACGTTTGGGAAGTTATTATTCAGTTTTGTACAAGGGTAAGTATGGGTTTATTGCTCACGAGTGCATTTTGGATTTGCGTCCTTTGAAAAAGTTGGCTGGTATTGAGGTGGAGGATATTGCTAAACGTTTGATGGACTATGGTTTTCATGCGCCGACTGTCTCTTGGCCTGTGGCGGGTACAATTATGGTGGAACCGACAGAGAGTGAGTCTAAGGATGAGTTAGACCGTTTTTGTGACGCGATGATTTCTATTCGTCAGGAAATAGAGGAGATCGAAACTGGTAAGGCAGATAAAAATGATAATTTGTTGAAAAATGCGCCTCATACTGCTGAGAGTTTGATGGTGGATGAGTGGAAGCATGGTTATTCTCGACAACGTGCTGCTTATCCTGCGCCTTGGACGCGAGAGCATAAATTTTGGCCTGCTGTAGGACGGGTTGATAATGCTTTTGGGGATCGCAATTTTGTTTGTTCTTGTTTGCCGATAGAGGCTTACAGTTAATAGTTTTGTAGGACAGGTATATTGCCTGTTTCTCGACAGAAACTGGGTTTATATGTAGACCTGGTTTCTTGTTATAACAAAATTTGTAGAGTCTGTTAAACCGCTAAAAGTGAAAATTGTTAGGGAATTAAGCAATTCAAAACTGTAAATTTTTTTTGATTAAAATTCACTATTTGAGCTAATTATACATACGAGAGAATATCCACTTTTAACATTAGAATATTTACTAGCATTTTTGCTTTTATATTAAATACGTCAATCCTACAGCAAATAATCAGTTTAGCTCTGGCAATTAGTGAATAACCATGGAAAAAAATAGGGATACTTTCTAGAATTAAACTAGGATAATCATTGAAATTTTTATCATGAGTAAAAGAGATATTTTCAGAGATTATCTGAAATAAAAATATTCAAGTTTAAGAGGTAACTCTTACCTCTCTCAAAACAGTAGAAACTATCTACCAACTACGGCAAATTTATCAGTTAGATGCTTCCAGAAAATTTTCTCAAAAAACTGTAATTTTTGTTTAATTAAAATTCACTATTTGAGCTGAAATATTCCAGTAGGCTGCATAAGCAGAGCAAACTCATCTAAAATTTTATTGACAAATCAATATTTTGATTATCTGCTTGCAATACAAGCTTTTCAAGGAATTATAAATATCACATAACTTTAATATTATCGGTTTTTCTGGCTTAATAATTGAAATATATTTTCCTCACTAAATTAATCTCAAAACCTTTCAGAGCAATAGGATAAAAAAAGATACTATTGGTCAATAATTGTTAAAATGAGCTGATTCTGGGTGCGTAAGACGGCTAAAAGTCAGAATGTGAAATCAATTCAGGAGTCTGTCGTAACGCACCGCCCTCTTCCATGATGTTCTACAACTACTAATATTGTTCTTCTTCTCTATGGTATTTGATATTTTCGGCGATCAGAAATTCTACTGGTCATTCGGTGACTATTCGCAGGTTGATGTCAAATATAATTTGATTTTTATTTAGCACCACATTGGCTTTTTTGATTAAAAATTTAGCTGATAAATAATCATCTGATTCTGTTTCTAGTGAAAACTGAGATTTATAGAACCCCTGAGTGTATCTCTGAGCGCATCAATTACCCAAGAGATGGTAATTCGATTTCCGGTGAAGTCTTTGAATCCTCGCGGTTCACGGAAGGTATGTACTTGGTAAAATTCAAAAAACACTTTTGGAAGAATCCATCAGTTGTCTGTACAATTTTCGGACCGGAGTGGGAGACGCTTAACCTCTCTGTGGCTATTGTTGATTTGTCACCGTATTACTGCGTCTACACCACGTCATTACCAAACCATCGTCAAAGTTCTGGCTTCACATTTATAGCTTTTGGTGATATATAATTAAAGGTATTGTGAGATTGAATTGTTATAGAACCCCTGAGTGTATCTCTAAAAAATTAGGCGATATAGCTACCACCACCATCCTCTGCCAACGCTAACCTCTTAAGCATCAGTCGAATAAAACAAAGATTAATCTTAGTAGTAGCATTTTCCAGGGTTCGCATCAATTTTTTTTTACCAAGCTTTTACACCTCTCCATCCAGGAATTGGTTCTTTCAATGACCCACCTGGCTTTGACAGGAACAAATCCCGTTTTTCCTTACTGTTTTTTCTCCACCTTTGATGGTTTTGGTGAAAGTTTCAACCGAATCTTGGTAATAATTCCTGGATAAATTTTCTCTAACTCTTGTGTTATTTTTTCGGGATGGTATCCATTATCAAGTAAAATAGTAACTTTAGGAATTTTAGCAGGTTTTGACTTAAAGTAGTCAATATTCTCTAAAAACATTTCAATTAATCCATCATCATCAGAAACTGATGCTTTTGTGCAATGAGCAAAAAAAGGAACGCCTAGACTATCTACTGCTAAGTGTCTCTTAATTCCATTAGTAGCTTTGTAGAAACAGAATCCCTTGGATTTGACACTAGCATTACAAGTATTTTTACTGCCTGTGAATCAATGATTATTAAAGTTGTCCATTTTGCTTTTTTTTAACTTGTTGACGTACTTGAGAGTGCAATATATCTTTAACTTGCTCAATTACCCCTGAAGTTCGCCACTTTTTATAAAGCCAAAATACTATCGAGCAAGGAGGTAAATCTTTATTATATCAGACCAATTACAACCATTCTTCAGTTGATAGAGTAAACCGTCCAATATTTGTCTTTTACTCCATTTCATGGGACAAGTTTTCTTTTTTTTTTGGCAACAATGGTTCAATCATAACCCATGCTTCATCTGTTAAACTACTTGAATATGGCATTTATCCATCTCTTGGTTAAATCATTGGCGATCGCTACTTAATCATAATTTAGGACCTAAAAGATACACTCAGAAGTTCTATATAGGGTGCCTGCGTAAGTCCTGAAATAAACTCCAGATTACACAATAATTTCTGATTTTTATCAAGATAATTGAGTTGTGCAACCCCCCATCTTAAAGTAAAATATTCTTCAAGGGTTACTCAGAATCCCCATTATAAAAAACAACTTCTTACTTCTAAGTTCTAAATTGATTAAAGCCCTGCCAAAAAATTTCTCAATAACGACTTTCCAGAATTAGTTAAAATACTTTCAGGATGAAATTGTACCCCCTGAATATGAGGATAATTTTTATGTCTAACACCCATAATAGTTCCATCCTCAACCCATCCAGTAATTTCTAAGACTTCAGGGCAACTTTCCCGATCAATAACTAAACTATGATATCTAGTTGCAATTATTGGATTATCTAATCCTTGAAAAATTCCTACTTGATTATGATAAACCTCTGAAGTTTTACCGTGCATTAATTCTGCAGCAGGAGTAATTTTTCCTCCAAATACTTGACCAATACTTTGATGGCCGAGACACACTCCTAATATAGGCAAAGTAGCACCTAATTCTTGAATTAATGCTTGGGAAATTCCCGCATCTTCTGGACGACCAGGACCAGGAGAAATAACAACTCCATCCGGTTTTAACTCCCTAATTTCCGCCACAGAAATTTTATCATTCCGGTAAACTTTAACATGAGCAGCAACAGTTAATTCCTTACCAAACTCACCCAGATATTGTACTAAATTATAGGTAAAACTATCGTAGTTATCTATAACTATAATCAAAGCATTTTACTCCTTCATTTAAAAAATAAGAAACTATTTATTTCCATGACAAACTAAAACTTATTACACTAAATATTCGGCTATTAGCCGTCAGGTATCAGCAAGAATGCTGTGCCATACTTTTAAAAAGTTTAGATAAATATAGACTTAAACGATTTTTGTAATTAGATTTAATCCTGACTTAATTGATAGAGCATTCTTAAGAAATATCATCAAAAGCAGCAACTGTTTCCCTAAAGAAAATAAAAAAAACCAGTTCCGGCCTAAGAGACTAGCTAATAGCTGACAGCTAAATATTGACATTTTATATATATTAAGTATTATTCACTAGCCATAAGAAAGATATTTTGACAACATCAATTACTCCCAATACTCAATTACCTCATTTTTTTCCATAGTAGGTATTCCAAGAAACATGATATTATATTTATTTATTTATTATTTATTTATTTATTTCTATATGAAATTATTTTCAAAGTAATGTTTATTATTAAAATCATATATTGTCAAATAAAGAATGGCAAACAACTTAATTTATAGCTGTCAATAGCAGAAATAAGCATCTCTAATAAAGGTGGTAAAATCAGGTAACTTGCGACAAGTAATGCTACTATTGCCGAAACTAAAACTGCAGCAGCAGCACAATCTTTAGCAATTTTAGCTAATTTATGGTAATGCTGTTTAACCGTTAAATCCACAGCAGATTCAATAGCAGTATTCAACAATTCCATAGCCATTACCAATCCAATTGTTAACACAATAACAACAGTTTCTATTAGTTGTAATTTTAATAAAATACTCAAACTAATAGCGACAATACCGATAAAAGTATGAATCCGAAAATTACGTTGAGTCTGAAAAGCATAAGACAAGCCTGACCAGGCATATTTGAAGCTAGTCAAAATATTATTTGCTACTTGCCAAGATAATTCTCTGTTAAATTTCACTGTCTTTTTAGAAAGATTTAATTTGGCAGTAACAGAATTTTTTGGTTGGCCTATAAAAGGGGCTTTATAGTAAAATATTGATAACTCATTAATTTTCATAAGGTATTCACCTCAGTTTAATTTTGTATACAATAGTCAAATAATATGAGATTTTCTCGATTAACAGTTTATCCAAAAAGTCAAAAAGTTACTTTAAGTTAAGTAAATTATCTAGAGTTATCTGTTATCCAATAGACCTCTCCAACAGCATTAAGCAAAAATAACTGTTGTTTGACCATTTTTTGCCAACTTTCTTGATCAAGGTGATCCCATCCGAGCAGATGTAGAAAGCCATGGGCAGCTAGCCAGGTTAATTCTGTTATTAATGGATGCCCTTGTTGTTTTGCTTGCTGAAATGCTGTCTCAACAGAAATTACAATATCACCCAGATAAAGTTGTAAATCAGAATCTACTACTTCTGGTTGAGGAATATCTACTTCAAGGTTAGCAAAGGCTAAAACATCTGTTGGTTGATTCTGGTAACGATATTTATTGTTCAGAATTTGAATTTCAGAATCATCAGTTAGACGTAGACTAAGTTCGTAGTTTTGAGCAGGTGGAATATTTGGTTGTAGGATTTCGAGCCATTTCTGAAACCAATACTCCCAACGATAGAAAAATATGGGACATTTTTGGTCCCTATCTTCTTGAAGTTTTAACTTTTTTACCTCTGAAGAAGATGACCAAAAATAATCCTGAATGTTTACTTTTAGATACAACCGTAAAATTCTCCTTTCCGCTTAAAACTGGAATTTTAATTATCGCGTCAGGTAAGCAATACCAACCAAAAGACCTATCAGTGCAATGGTTGTCAGGGTAAAATGCCTGAGAGATTTGCCACCTTTTCTCACCATATTTCTCATGGCTAGTTTGACATAACTAGGTTGTGGTTGTGGTTCCGCGGTGGAAGTATTTTTTTCTGTTTGTTCAGAATCTTGATTTGATGAAGATAAATTACTCATAAAAATCAATTAGTGAAAGTTTTTTTATAGTTGTTATTTCTCAAAAATTGAGTTTGAATTTGATCACAGAACTTTTCAGATAAATTAATATCTCAGGCCAAAATCAGAATATTGTCAGGATGTTCCTGGGAACGTCCCTTATCTGGTCTACCCATGAAAAAAACTGCTTTAAGAAATTAATACTACCATAAATATCATATTAGTATTAAGTTTTGTATAGTTTACCAAACCTTTCACAATTTTGGTTAAATATGGTAAAAATATAAAAAGTCCATGTATGATGTAATTTACATAGATCATAAAAATCAAATCCTACTGTATCTATAAAAAATTTATTAACTGCTTCAGTATGCAATAGTTAAATCTTTCTTATTATATGAGTAACTTAAAATTTTACATAATCTAATAAAAGTTTAATAAAATTGTTAATATATATGGTTAAGTCAAAAAAAGTTAACTATATAGATGTGAATTGGGTAATAGCCAGGAAGTTTATGTAGAAAATCATAGAATTCAAACTGTGGAGACTCTTCTTGCTAGTAGTACCCTTGGCCAATACCAATAGGTAAATGCAGGGTTTCCAAATAGAAGTGATATGGAATATTAGCCTTGATTAAAATTTTGAGTTACAGTGGCTTTTATAATTATTAGAGCACAAAGCTGGATATTCAATAGTTAGGTTAGTTCTTATAACGAGTGGGTTGTGGCTATGTTCTTCATGTATCTGAAAAACTCTCTTTAGCAATTAGTTATTTTAGGTAGAGAACCAATAGGGGAAAAAGGTTAAAAAATATTCCCTATCTCTCCCTCCTTAGAAGGGTAAGTTTTTTATCTTTGATGTCACAGTTGCTCAAAAACCTTGAGAAGATAAAGGCTAGAATAAATTATCAGATATTTATTGTATAATAAATTACATTTTCTTAGATATTTTATACTAAATAAAACTGATTACTTAACTCTTGCTTAAAAACTTACCCCTGTAATATCTCACCCTTTACCCCTCTATATTTATTCTAAAATTGACATTTTTGGAGATGTCTAATATTTATAAAGATAGGACGACTCACTTAGGTACGGACATTGATAAATTGACTCAGCGGAGTATTGGGACATGAAAAACTCATTCAGATATTACTTTTAACTTGTGACTTATAACTTTTGACTTGTACACGGCGCTATAATTTTAATGATCAAAAATAATCAGGAAAATAGACTATGAAAATTGATATTGATATAATGACTCGCTATTTACACAGAATGCGTAATCAACCAGGATGGGATTTTCTCAATGAGGTTGCTACATCTTTAAATATGGATAGAGCTACATCTAGGCGCTACACAAAAACAGCAGAAGAATGGGAATTAATTGAGCGTCAACAGTTAGAAAATCAACCAACTCAAATTCAAGCAAGTCATAAATTAATGAAATTAGAGCCTGGAGAAGTTAGAAAAATTGTACAGGCAAATTGTCAGGAATTTCAGTTTTAAAGGTTGATATTTTACTGATAAAAATGGGCTCATATTGAGAAGATATTTAATCTGATAATTGCAGAACAGAAGCAACAGATATTTATTATACTAAATGTCAAAAAAATTGCTCTATATTCTGGGAATATGGAAAAGCGGGAAGTAGAGTAATCATACTAAATCCTGTTTATAAATTATCTTTTTGTGGAGGTAATGAGATAAAGGTATGGTTAGAGAGAATGTGAAAAAAGAATGTGTATTTAGGGAGTGGATTTGCATCACAGCTAAATGTTTATACCATATTCTGTGAGATATTTATCATAAAAAACTTCCCTATTTCTTAATCATTATTTATTAAGAATACTACAAATCAATTTACCTGCACCATTTGATGAAAATTTGACAATATTACCATTCTTTTCAATTTTCTGTTGAGTCCGACAATTATAAATTTCTAATGGCTTTCTTACACCATTAATACTAACTTCTGCTCGATATTCCCAATAGTTTTTAGCGCTACGTTTAATATTGAGAATACAAATTTTGTTGCCCTTGTCATTACGGCAAAAAGATGCTGCTACCGGTCGCGCAAAAGCAAAAAACAATATGAATAAAAAGATTGACAAAATAATGTATTTTCTCATTCCTAAATTATGTTTGTAATATAAAATCCACTTGCAAATAGAGTGTTATAAAAAACCATATTTATCCGACGTAAATGTTTTACTAAAAGTAAAAAAATAATGCTATATCTTATGCTTATGTGAAACTTCAACTATTGAGTAATTAATACAAGGTAGAATAACTTTTCTGATCATTAGTTCCCCAGGAGCATATAAATGATTCACATTTTTTATAGATGTTGTATGCAACGTCTATAACTTAATTGATGATCAGGCATTTGATACTTTCCCCTTATACTTTATTTATACTGATATAACCACATTTGACATAAGATATCAAAATATCAGAAGGGGGTAACTATACCCCCTAATATTAATTAATTCTAACCCAAGATAAAGTTCTTAGCGGCCAAGTCTGAATTACCTTCTAATGTAGCAAATTGACCGCCACTTCCGAAACCAGGAGCCGTACCATCAGTATTATAGTACAAATTACCGCTTTGACTACTGTAAACAATCAATCCTTCTGATGTAGCAGCATCACTATTACTAGAAACAACAGCAAAATTCTTCTGTATATCTTCTGTTGTCTCAAATTTGGTAAAACTCATAGCTCCAAGTTCGATTAAATCTTTTGATGCATTAAAGTCAGTTATTGAATCAATACCTAAAATTTCAGGATCAAATATCTCATCAGTATCAAAGACAAATATATCGGAACCTTCTCCACCTATTAGGATATCATTTCCTTCTTCCCCATTAAGAACATCCGATCCTTCTCCACCTCTTAGAGTATCCTCATCTTTTCCACCACGAAAAGAATCATTTCCTGCACCACCATTAAGGGAATCTATACCTCGAAAACCGTATAACAAATCGTTTCCAAAATTACCATTAAGGGTATCATCTCCTTCCAGTCCGTAGATATTGTCACCATTATTGTCTCCATTAATGAGATTATTTCCTGTCGTACCAATTTTATTTTCTGCCAAGAGATTTCCATCCCGGAGCTGAAGTATCTCCCGGATCCCTTCTTTATTTTGAACAAATAAAACTGGTTCGCCTCGTTGATGACCAGGGACATCAGCAAAAGTACCAGATAAATTTTTAATATCACTTTCAGGAGTAAATTCAGCATCTAGACGAATTGGCGGAGCAGACTTTCCTTCTTTAGCCTCATCATTCATTTCCATCTCTGAGTCCCCTGCCTGACTCATTTCCATGTCATCCATGGTTTTCATGTCATCATCACTATGTTTACCCTCACCATGTTTACCATCATCTCCTCCATGTCCGTGGTGCCCTCCTCCAGTGTAAGTCCAAACCTTCACCTGCTCTTCACTCTCTGCTAACTGTTCTTTGTCAACAGCCAATGTAGTAATGTTAGCAGAATTAGTTTGAACAGTAGTATTAAAAGCTTCCTTAGACAAATCAAAATCAGAAGTAGGAACAATATCATCTTCAGGTTCAGGTCGCTGCAGTAGATAACCAGAGGTAATCTCAATCTCCCCTGTATAATTTTCATAGGGACTAACAGCATCTATTACTACTACATCACTCCCATCAATATTTTCATCTAGCTTGATCTTTTTCTCAATATCAATACCATTTAAAATCGTTAATTTGCCCTTATTGGTGATATAGATATCATCAAAGTTATCTCCATTAGCATCTCCCACTGCTATATTGAGATTATTCTCTAAATCATCTTCATTAGAGGTTAATCCATCCACAAGTATACGGGTAAGCAGCTGAAAATCGCCACCATCGTAAATCTCAATAGAGACCCCGTCTTCTGTAACGATACCAGTAACTATGTCAGCAAAGTTATTCCCATTAATATCACCAGTAGCAACAGATCCTTTTTCTCCCTCAATATTATTTACTCCTTGAAAAGGATTAAATTGAGTAATTTGTAAGCTAGTATTATCACCATCAACATCTGTTATACCTTGTTCTTGGAGATTAAATAATGACCTACCATCAAATACTCGAATTGTATGATCTCCTTCAATCTCCATAGCAACAACATCAGTAACATTATCCGTAACATTATTGCCGTTAAATGGTAGCAAGGAATTAACATCATCAATATTAATATCTACCCCACCTGTGAAATTTGAACCAAAAGGTCTCAAATTAAGGCTTGGTCCTGTTATACCACTACCCCGGAGTAGTTCTATACTTGTACCATCAGCATCTCCTTCTTCATTGCTCAAACCCAACCAAGTATCATTTGTATTCAAAATCACCCGCACAACTGCCATCATACCTGCATCTTCATGGAACAGAATATGACAATGGTTAACAAAGCTACCGTCATAGTCTTTGAACTGCATATAAATTCTGACCAAGGAAGCATCACCATCAGTTTCTGCTACACCGTATGGGTTCGTGTCTGTAACTGTACCATCCTGATAAGTGGGAGGTAGAGCAATGGTATCCCCTTCTATATAAGGTAGATAGGTATTATTTAAATCTGCTAGTCGCTTACCGTTAATATCTAAAACTGTAAAAGGATTTTGGTGAATGTGGAATGGATGCCATTCTAAGAGGGGAAGATCTGGAGTAAAACTTTCTTCTTTTAACCCAGAGATGTTAAAAACATTCCATATTTCCGCTGTACCTAACATAGGCATTGTCAGTGGAGTCTCATTTCCTCCTGCAAAATACCCGCCATTAATTCTATAAGTTCCCTCAAATGTCTTTACTTCTAGGTCATCTGGAGCATTGCCTTCAGCGATCGCGCCACCAATATTTGCACTCCAGATATATGTGCGTTCCCGTTGTACACCAATACCATTCTCAGCTGAATCTACTCTTTCTATCAGTGCTTCAACTCTTGTTGCTAGGCTATCATAGGCTTCTGGAATAGGACTAGCCTCATTTTCTAGACCCGTTACATCAAAGGTCATCAAAACCTGGGGTCCCCAAGTATAGTGACCATCATCAAATCCTTGAGATTTCTGGCCTTCTTTTAATTTATTGGTCATTGTCTGGATCAACTCTGGGCTATCTTCACCAACAATTTCTGGGGTACCATTAGAGAGTAAATAATACTTACCTGGTTCTTCAAAAGAATGATCTATAGTTATCCGTTGCCCTGGTTGAAAGATTGGTGAATCCTCCATAGTTCTGCGGATTTTTTCTGTCGCCCGACCTGGAAAAGAATCACCATCAAGACCTACATAAGTCATTTCCTGGAGGGTAAGAATTACATTACCATCATCATCAATCCCTTCTTTGTATAACTGAAGTATATGGTGAGAATTAACATCTGCATTCAAGAGTGAAAATGTTTGTAACTCACCAGTCTTTAATTCAAGTGTGGGATTGTATTGGCCATTAATAGTGTGAATAACGTTTTCTGCTGGTGCCTCTAAAACACCACCGCCATATTCAAATAGATTGGGATTATTTGTACCATCTTCGTTTCTACCCAGAGGTCGTTCGGGGTCATAGAGATCTGGTAATGCATTGTAACCTATAAATGGAGCATCCGATAGCTCATAAATGGGGTCACCATTATCCGTAAATCCCTGGATTTCTATAGGTGTACCTGCAGGTAATGAAATATTAGGGTTTTGGTTGAGTGGGTCGTCTGGTGAACCTTTTCGATCTACTTGCTGAAGGCCAAAAGTATTAAGGGTCATCAAATAGAAGTTTTCTGAGCTTGGGTCCCATTTATTTAGGTCTGGTTCATCGAATCTAGGGTTAACTTGCATTACTCCGACTAACCCCGCTGCTAGTTGGGTATTAGTCTGTCCATGAAAGTGAGGGTGATACCAGCTCATACCCAAAGTTTGGTCTGTGGGAACCTGAATATCATATTCAAAGGTTTCTCCAGAATCTATTAAATGTAGCACATTATCAGCACGACCCCTAGGAGATGTATGGAAACCGTGGGTATGTATGTTAGAGAATACATTAGCTGCGTGATTTCCTGCTTCTTCTATTTTAGTTAAATTATTTGTCAGAGTAAGTTTTACTTTGTCCCCTGGTTCAGTAATGAACAATGGTCCAGGAATTCTAGGGTCCAAAGCTGTACCATCAGGACCCTTACCCTGATAGACTCTAAGTGCTTCATAAGGAGTATAGCTAGGTTCTCCATCAATAGGACTGGGTAACCACGGTACTCTACCATCTCCTGACCTAAGAATTCCCAGCCCTGGTACCTCTAATTGGTCTACCTCTTCCATTGAGATTTGTGCTTCTAATACCTCATTTGGGCCCCAGCTCGAAAAGTAATCTCCGGTGCTTGCTTCTGGGTTATTTTGCCACTCTTCAATTGGATTATAAAAGGGAACTACTTTATCTGGGTGAGGCAATACATCAAGATAATTATCTGGATTAAAGCCTTTACTCCATGATTCAAAGTTTTCTTGACCAATAGTCTTAGCGTCTCGTAGTGCAATGTCAGCCATAATTATTAATTTTTACTCCGTTAAACTAAGTACAATGATTAATATGGATATTTTTACTGTCCTAAAAGCCTAAGGATTTCAACAAGAGTCAAAGTTCAAGCGCAGATTAACGTTTTGCTTTCTGGCGCAAAGCTCTCCTCAAATAGATTACCCGCACCTTTAGTCACCCTCTTGGAAGGGGGTCGAGGTTAGCTACGCCTGCCTCTGCTTCTGTTTGTCTTATACTGCCTGTCTGGGACTAATAAATCTATTTGCTAGTCCTAAAGATGTCAGGGTATTGGTTGATACAACCCTTGAATTATCATAAAATATTGGGCTACCGACTTAAGCTAATCGATTTGTTGAACCTTTCAGTCTATAATCATAAAACTAGTAAAGCACCCTCAATAATGTTGTTGTTATTGGGTTTCTGCCAGCACTAAAGATTCAAATTAACTTCTACTCGAATGCAACCTACTACTTACTACATAATTAACTTTTACTTAAACAAATATAATAAATTATAAATTTAAAATATTTATTAAAAAAATATTAAACTTCTTTACAGAATATATTTTTTGTTTCTTGGGTAGTACATCAAGAAATTGATGGATGACGTTTATGACTTTGTCAGTGATCCTACATTTATTTCAATTAATTACCACCAAAAATAAAAAAATGTCAGCACTATAGTAATATATATAGTGGAAAAAAATTTTTTAGCGCAAATATTAAGTATTTATAGTTGAAAAACTAAAACCAAAGGGTCAGGATCATGGATTATGAATTGTTTGTCCACATTGTCTGAAATTTATTCTTAGTGGCCATCATATAACGACTTCATAACTGATGAGTTGATCACAAAATTTTAAATGTTCAACTGTGTCAGAAGAGGATAATCTTAGATAACGCTAATTAATTTGAACTAGATCCTTAAATATACCTTAAATGTAGAAAAAAGACTACAGTTAAGCTAGAAAAATTAAATAGATAAAAGCTAGAAAAATTAAACAGATAACTATGGCATACAAGAACGCAGTATTAGATGACAAAGCACTGCAAGAAGGCTTAAATAGTATCAATCCCAAATTTGGGGACTTTTGTACTCGTGTAGCAGGTGAAGCATGGGGTCTACCAATAATAGACCAAAAAACCAAAGCTCTAATTACAGTAGCAATAGATGTAGTTAATCAAGATCATGTAGGTCCTGGAAACCCATTTGGTGCTCATGTTAAAATGGCAATGTCTCAAGGAGCTACTTTTGAGGAAATAGAGGAATTGCTAGTATTTACCTGTGTTTATGCAGGATTTAATAAAGCAGCAGGTTGCTTCGGGGCTCTCGGAGAATTAAAAGACGAATTAAACGAATTATTCCCACCAAAATAATCATAAGCATTTTCAACAGCTTCGACTAACTCGGAGTATGATTGATTCGTCTAGTCCAGAGTAAATTTGCCAGGAATTGAAAATCTTGGTAGAAAATTAAATAACAAATAGTAGTAGCATGATTCTCATTGAAGCACTGAAGCTAAACTAAACAAGCTTCAAAAATCTTTGGGTCAGTTCAGCAAAACTATAAATAAACTTGTAATATCTGAAAAGCCAAGATAGTAAACTATGGTATCAGCTCTGATTAATAAAGGAAAAGTTGCTGACTATTCTAGTCGTGATCAAGAAGCACAAGTAGCTTTCTATGTTCTTCTGTGGAAAAGAAAAGGAATAAGCCTCAAATTATTTGATGACTATTGGAGAGACGTTCACGGACCAGTTTGTGGTCGTTTACCAGGTCAGTACCAATATTGGCAATTTCATGTTGCTCACAATGATGGGGGAGTATGGCCTAGTATAGGAGACTTAGTAGATGCTTCTTCTGCAGAAGAAAACTTTGATGGCATTGCTGAGCTAACCTTTAAAACAGTAGAAGACCGGAACAAATGGTTCAATGCAGCAACTATTTTGATGGATGATGAGCATAACATTTTTAGTAAAGCCATAGGTTATAATACCAGCCCCGGTAACTCTATTACTTTTAAAGATGGAATTGAAAATGGTTCTCCTAATGGCTATCTGGGGCTAGAAAAGTATCATTGTATGATCAGGAAAGCTGATGGAGTCAAATTAGAAGACTTTCGCTCATACTATAAAGAGAACTTTGCACCGGCTCTAGCCAAGATGGCTCATGTCTTGAAACTACGATTACATCTATTTGATGAAGTTGATAACACAAGACCAGATGCCGATGGAGTATCTCACTCTGAATTACCAGAACTAAATTATCAAGCTGCTGTAGAAATAGCTTACTGGAACCGCTTAGAACTAGAACTACTTTTCGCATCTAAAGATTTTAAAAACTTAGTAAGCGAACACAGTAAGTATGTCAAAGAAATAAGACCATTTCCAGAAAGAAGTGCTTACACATTTGTCAATGATGGTAAAATGACGCTGGCAGGCCAACGAAGTTCAACAGTAGCACAACTAATTATGGATATTGGAGCTGCCAATCAACTACAAGATGATATAGTTGATCTAATGTTGAAGAATCAGTTGACTGATTAATTTTTAAGTTTTCCAAGTAAAAAAACAATTAACAGGGATATTATGGCACGCACAAGTTACTACAAAGACTTAGCAGCAGATTACTCTAGAGCCGTTCCAGTAGCTACTGATGTTGCTAAAGAGATGATTGCTTTGGCAGAAAAGATATGCAAGATGAAAGAAGCAACATTACCAACGATCGGAGATGACTACACATTAGAACAGATAGAAAAAGAAAATAAAGATTGGTGGCCTACTCATTGTGAAGCTTTGAGACAAGGACGCGGTGATATTTTAACGGATGAGTATCGGAATGATTTAGTTTATTTTTGCCAAGATGGACCTTATCAGGGTCTAGAACAACAAAAAGAACGGGAAAAGCATTGGTGGGCATTAATTTCTCAACCAGGAGTTATTATGACTTGGCCAATTGTCATGTTTTATGGAGAACATACATATTTTGAATGGAAGAGTGTGGATCTTGAAACTAACGAAACTATTGCTAAGGGAAATGTGACTTGGGTACGTCGTGGTCATAGAGGTGGTTGTTATTTGAAAACTGAACAATTAACGTTTTACCGCGATGTGTTTGCTGATCAATCACTATTGAAGTTAATTACGACATAAGACAAACATTGATTGTCTTAAATATTTAAGAATGTTAACTTTTACATTCCTTGAATTGTCATAAGGTAGACTGGAAAACATTATTACTTGTTTATTACTACCAAAATATTTAGATTGATCAGAAAAAGGGGTTACATTTCCTGAGGATACAATTGTAGGTTTTAGTCTTGCAAATAAACAATGGTAATGTGAAACCCTGAAAAAGCCTTACTAGGACTTATATCAGATCCAGAAGAATAGTTATAATTAAGGCTCGTAGTAGAACTAAAGCCTGATTTATATTATGCTAAGTTCTACTACAAGCAATAGCTTTTTTATTACTTACTTATTATCCGAGTATTAAATATTATAGCAAGGACTTATGTGGGTGAGCCCAGGGACCTAGTTGTTTTCATTAATGTTTATTGTTAAAAACAACGATTTATCCATCCTAGAAAACCGGTTTATTTACATAAGTCCTAATAACGTTAAACTATTCTTTCATTAGACTACAGAAAAAAATCAGGAGAAAAAAAATGGTGGCAGCAACAAAAGGCAAAATTGGAGTTTTAATTGAAGACCACTTTGATTCTACAGAATACCGTAAATTTAATGAATTTTTTCCTGAAAAAGGCTATGAAGTAGAATATATTACTCATTTATGGGGGCAAAAAGAATTACACTTTGCTTCTAACCCAGAGAACAATGTTATTGAAGAAAAAGTGACAGTTAGCACAGAAGTTAACGATATTAAGCCTTCAGACTATAAAGGTATTATATGTATTGGTGCTTATGCTATGGATCGGTTGCGTTATCAGGTAAACCCTAAAAAAGGCGAAAAAAACCAAGCACCAGCAGTAGCATTTTTGCGCAATGCAGTCAATACAGAAAATGTAAAGTTAGGAGCAATTTGTCATAGTTTATGGCTGTTTTGTGCTGACAATGAAATGCTTAAAGATAAAAAAGTAACTTGCGCTCATAATATCATTTGTGACGTAGAAAATGCTGGAGCTAATGTAATATTTGATGGGGAACAAACGGCAGAATTAGTTATTGATGGTAACTTAATCACAGCAAAGCACCCTGGTGTAACCGATGAATTTATGGAAAAATTTATCGAAGCGATCGAAGCTAGCTAAATATTAAGGTAGTTCTTTTGAATCATCTGATGAAAATTATAATGTGCCAAGAATAACGACATGAAGTAAAAAAAATTGGACATAATGATTGGATTTAGATATTGATTGTGATACTATAAAAAGATTATGTCTAATTGATTAAAGGAGGTAACTAATAGCTTTAGTCTCATATGAGTGGTATGGATCAAAGTTAGTAATAGTTGATTGATTTGATTCAAGTTTTAACAGTAGGGATGACCAGAAAATACTATGAAAATATAAAGACTAAAGACTTACAAGTCTAGCGCTTGTGCTTTGACTACTAAGAAAGATTTGAATTCTACGGTCAACCTAGAAAACTTTATGGTTAAAAACGATGGTTGACTGTAGGCAACAACAACAAGAGATGAAAACAAATAATTATCCTACTCCTTGCTGATAACTGACAATAGATAATTATGATAATAGTTAGTTGGCTTGAGTTTCAAGCAATAATGTAACTACTATTGTAGATTTACGGGCTGCGGTTACTGGTCTGCTGTGAAACAGCAACTAAGCTACCAAAATGCTCTTGAATAAGTTTGGGTAATTTCTTGAATAAGTTTGGGTAATTTTAGGAGAACAGCTAGAGATATACTATTTTTATTAGGAGTCACCCATAACCTAGGTTTTATTAAAGAAGATTGTATAATAGTGAAAAATAATATGCAGGGAAATAAACCCGGTTTTTTTTGTTTGGGTTGGTTAGTCCTGATAATAACCTTTTAGCTGAGACAAAAAACATTAAAAAAACTTGTAATTAAAGATAATTAAAAAATGACTACTCCAGTAGAGTTTACTTTTTCCGACTTGATCGCCGGGTATGTTACAAACTTCGACTCAGGCACAGATATTTTTGGGCTCAAAACAACAGATGGCAGAGAATTTAAAGCCAAGTTAACTCCTACTAGTTATGCTAAGCTAGTACAAAACTTAGACGAAGCATACCCAGATGCTACAGGTGCTATGCGATCGATGCTGGTGCCTGGTAGGTATGTATTCACTTATGGCGTTTTTTACCCAGATAGTTCCATATTTGAAGCTAAACAAATAGTATTTGTCGGTCGTCAAGCAGATGACTATATATTTGAAAAATCAAACTGGTGGGTACACCAGGTTCGCTCCCTAGCTAATTTTTATGTCAAAGCTCAATTTGCTGGTGAAGAAATAGACTACCGCAACTATCGCACAACTTTAAGTCTTTCTGGTGTAAGGTCTCAGGTGAATTTCCGACAAGAAACAGATACTATCTCCCGGATGGTTTATGGGATGGCTACAGCATATATGATGACTGGGGAAGAAATTTTCCTAGAAGCAGCTGAGAAAGGTACTGAATATCTGAGAGACCACATGAGATTTGTGGACTTAGATGAAGGTATAGTTTATTGGTATCACGGTATCGATGTGCAAGGGGAACGAGAGCAGAAAATTTTCGCTTCAGAATTTGGTGATGACTATGATGCTATTCCCGCTTACGAACAAATTTATGCCTTGGCAGGTCCATTACAAACTTATCGCATTAATGGCGACCCTAGGATAATGGACGATACCGAGAAAACTATTAAGTTATTCAACGACTTTTTTCTAGATAAAACTGATCGCGGTGGTTATTACTCCCACCTAGATCCTATTACTCTAGATCCTCTGAGCGAGTCATTAGGTCGGAACAAAGGTACTAAAAACTGGAACTCAGTTGGTGACCATGCACCAGCATATCTAATTAATCTCTGGTTAGCGACAGAAAAACCTGAATATGCAGATATGCTCGAATACACTTTCGATACTATTGAAAAGCGTTTTCCAGATTACGAAAACTGCCCCTTTGTCAATGAAAAATTCTTTGAAGACTGGAGTGCAGATCATACTTGGGGATGGCAGCAAAACCGGGCAGTAATTGGTCACAATATGAAAATTGCTTGGAATTTGATGCGGATGAATAGCCTCAAACCTAAGGATACTTATGTTGAACTGGCAAAGAAAATTGCTGAGGTGATGCCAGCAGTAGGGAGTGATCAACAACGAGGTGGTTGGTATGACGTGGTGGAAAGAGCATTAGGAGAAGATGAAAAAAATCATCGTTTTGTTTGGCATGATCGCAAAGCTTGGTGGCAGCAAGAACAGTCTATTCTGGCTTATTATATTCTTGCAGGAACTCTTAAAGATCAAGAATATCATCGTTTAGGGCGGGAAGCTGCAGCTTTTTACAACGCCTGGTTTCTGGATACAGAAGATGGTGGGGTTTATTTCAATGTTCTTGCTAATGGTATCCCTTTCTTGGCAAGTGGTAATGAACGAGGTAAAGGTTCCCACTCTATGAGCGGTTATCACTCTACAGAATTATGCTATCTAGCTGCAGTTTATACTAATCTATTGGTTACTAAGCAGCCAATGGATTTTTATTTTAAGCCTATTCCTAGTGGTTTCCCTGATAATATTTTACGAGTATCACCAGATATTCTGCCTCCTGGTAGCATTAAAATTGGTTCTGTAGAAATTGATGGTAAACCTTACAGTGATTTTGATGCGGATAAACTTTTTGTGAAGTTGCCTGATACTAAGGAACGGGTGAAAGTTAAGGTCAATATTGTACCTAATTAATTAGACAAGAAACACTATGGGTGAAACCTAACCCCCCTGGCCGTCGCCTTGAAGGAGATGGCCATGGGGAGAGGTATTAAAGTCCAGTAGAGTGGGTTTCGTTGGGCGACATTAAAAGTATTTGCGCAACATTTCGCAGGAAAGCGTAACGCGCCGAGAATAATTGTAGAGTATGCAGTATGGGGTACTTGACATTTCATGAAGGTACCCTGCTACACTCTTAATCTACTATATCCGTGGCATAATTTGTATGAGCTACCCTCAACCTAACCTAAATCTAAAACACCTAAATATTATTTAACTAAATAAAATGGCAATAGAAATTAATATTAAAACAGAAGAAAAAATTAAAGTAGTAGAACTAAGTGGAGATATTGATGCTAGTACAGCACCTGATATTCAAAAACAAGTTATACCTCTAGCAGAAACAGGTAGCAGAATTTTGATGGATATGACTAAGGTACCATATATGTCTAGTGCTGGGTTACGAATGTTACTATCATTACATCGACAAACAAATGCCAAGGAAGGAAGAACCGTATTAGTAGGACTTTGTGAAGAACTTCAAGATACTATGTCTGTGACTGGGTTTTTAGACTTTTTGACAACTGCTGAAACAGTTGATCAAGGTAGGGAAAAACTCTTGGAAGAAACAAACGAACCCAAATAAACTAACACTATGCTAGTTGATTTAAACAACAAAACTTCTATCGTGCTCGTACTAAAAAATATATTCACAAAGATTCATGTTACAAGAGCGTATTGATATCCATCCTACCCACAGTCATGGTGACTTTAAGCTCCGTAGTGGAAAACCTTTTCCATTCGGTGCAACTATGGTGTCTGGAGGAGTAAACTTTTCCATCTTCTCTTCTTATGCTACATCTTGTACATTGGTTTTGTTTCAAAAAGGTGCTTTAAAACCAATGGCAGAAATTCCTTTTCCTGAAGAATTTCGGATAGGGAATGTTTATTGTATGATTGTCTTTGATCTTGATGTTGAGAACATCGAATATGGCTATCGCATGGATGGACCGAATAATTTCCATGAGGGTCAATGGTTCGACAAAAGTAAAATTCTCATGGACCCCTATGCTAAGATTATTGGGGGTAGGGATGTTTGGGGAAA
Organism: Trichodesmium erythraeum GBRTRLIN201; assembly: GCA_018457135.1. Taxonomy (GTDB): domain Bacteria; phylum Cyanobacteriota; class Cyanobacteriia; order Cyanobacteriales; family Microcoleaceae; genus Trichodesmium; species Trichodesmium erythraeum. The sequence continues at coordinate 32,726 of JAGGDU010000235.1, forward strand.
AACACCAAACTGGGATGATATTTATCAACACCGGGGGAGAATTCCCTATGATGATTTTGACTGGGAAAATGACCGCCCACTAGAAATTCCACCACAAGATCAGATTATCTATGAAATGCACGTTCGTAGCTTTACGGCTCATCCTTCTTCTGGTGTCAAACATCCAGGCACATTTGCTGCTATTCGCGAAAAAATTCCTTACCTCAAAGAATTAGGTGTTAACGCGGTGGAGTTGATGCCTATCTATGAATTTGATGAGTTTGAAAATTCTCGGCCCAGCCCCATCACAGGAGAAATGCTCTACAATTATTGGGGTTATAGTACAGTCGGGTTTTTTGCTCCTAAGGCAGGGTACGCAGCGACAGGTAAGTTAGGAATGCAGATGGATGAGTTAAAAACTCTAGTTAAAGACCTGCACAAAAATGGGATTGAAGTAATTCTTGACGTTGTTTTCAACCACACAGCAGAAGGAAATGAAAACGGTCCGACAATTTCTTTCCGGGGTATTGACAATAAGACATATTATATGCTAACACCAGAAGGTTATTATTTTAACTTTAGTGGTTGTGGCAATACTATTAATTGTAATAACCCCATTGTTCGTAATGTGGTGTTAGATTGTTTGCGCTATTGGGCAAGTGAATATCATATTGATGGTTTCAGATTTGATTTGGCTTCAATTCTTGGACGTGACCCCTGGGGCGCACCTTTAGCAAATCCTCCATTATTAGAAACTTTGGCTTTTGACCCAATTTTAGCTAACTGTAAGTTGATTGCAGAAGCTTGGGATGCTGGTGGTTTATATCAAGTGGGTTCCTTCCCTGCTTTTGGACGTTGGGCCGAATGGAATGGTAAGTATCGCGATGCAATTCGCAAGTTTATTAAAGGTGATTGTACTGTAGGGGAAATGGCACAAAGGATACAGGGTTCTCCAGACCTCTATGCTTGGCAAGGTCGTGGACCGGCAACATCTATTAATTTTATTACTGCCCACGATGGTTTTACTTTGGCTGATTTGGTTTCCTACAATGATAAGCATAATGAAGCTAATGGTGAAAATAATAATGATGGTGCTAATGATAACGAAAGTTGGAACTGTGGGGCAGAGGGTTGGAGTGATGACCCTGGAATAAATGCTTTGCGTAGCCGTCAGATGCGAAATGCGATCGCAATTATGATGGTTAGTCAAGGTGTTCCTATGTTGCTGATGGGAGATGAAATAGGGCGGAGTAAAAATGGTAATAATAATACTTATTGCCATGACTCAGAACTAAATTGGCTAAATTGGGAGCTTCTGGAAACTAATGCTGAGTTATTTAGGTTTGTGAAGAATTGTGTGGCATTTCGGAAAGCTCACCCTATATTGAAAAATCAGAACCATTTCCGAAATCAAGATTATGTAGGTAGTGGAAAATCTGATATTACTTGGCATGGTACTCAAGCTTGGAATGCTGACTGGTCAGATAATTCTCGAACTTTGGCTTTTATGCTTTGTGGTAAACATGCTACAGAGGTGACAAAGCAAGATAATGATATTTATGTAGCAATGAATATGCACTGGGACTCTCTCTGGTTTAACATTCCCGGTTTATCAGATGGGAAACATTGGCATATTTTTGTTAATACTGCTTGTGCTTCGCCAGAAGATGTTTGGGAACTTGGGAGCGAACCTGTTTTAGAAAATCAACATGGGTTATTACTTGGGGATCGATCTATAGTTATTTTAGTAAGTAAATAAAGTCGGAAATGATATTATAGAGCTTATGATCATATCTATGAATTGGGAGTAGGGAGGTTGAATAGAATATCTGTATAGATTAGAGGATATCAGGTGTATTGGAGTATTTTTTAATCTTTTTCTCGTATAGCCTAATTCTCACATATGACTCCTGAGTCAAAAAATTAATCCCGGGCATTGATACTAGAAGGGTTCTCTAAAGAGGCTAAAAATTTCACAATGACCTGAAATTGCTACAATAGAAAAAAAATCAACAACAAAGGAAAAATTATGGCTTTTACGGCAGACTTAGAAATAATTAAAGATAGTTTTGTTAAAATAACGTTATCTGGAGAGTTAGATGGGGCGACAGCTGCTGATTTTAAAACAAAAGTAGAGGAGGCAGCAGCAAAAAAGCCGACAAAACTTTTTTTAATGATGCAAGACTTAACATTTATGGCAAGTGCGGGTCTACGGGTATTGATTTTCGCTAAACAAAAAATGGGAACAGATGTTAATATTTATATGGTAGGGGTTCAAGAGATGGTAAAGGAGACTATTAAAAAAACTGGTTTCGATAAAAGTGTTTATTTACAAGAGCTCGATGACTATCAGAAGTCGATATCATAACTAAGATAGAAGTTTAACTCTCCTGGCGGGAAGTCCTGTTCTCTAATTTTCAATAAGCGTGTCCTATGGGAAAGTGAGAATAGAATATATTATTATTAACACAGGAGAAGAATATCTTGACAGTTCAATAAAAATTTACTTTACTTATTTAAAGTTATACAATACTAAGTGATATTATTGTAGCAATATGAGTAATGAGCGAAAACTAAGTAAATAAGTATCTTGAGCTTCCTGGCGATTTTGTTGCCTGGGTCGTGATAAATTACATACTGCGGTTAGTGGCATAAGAGTGAAACACCTAAGCTATCTCCAAAGCTTATGCAATTCATGTTCCATGTAAGTTTGGATAAGTTTAGTAGAACTGTATTACCTCATAAGTGGAGCCCAAATTTTTGAGGCTGAATTACCCAGTTGTCCCTTATGTGCAACTTCAGAAGTATCTGAATAGCCTATTAGAGTTCTGGGATAATTAATCTCAAACCCTTAGAATATTTGAGTAAAGATTGAGTTTGTGTAGATGTCTACTAGACAAAAGTAGGGGCGAATTGTAATTCGCCCACACCATCCATAATTGTGACTCAATTTGAGAGGAAGGAAAATAACCTAATTTAACTGATGACTGCTATAATTAAAATTAATAAATAAGTCACAGGAAAATCTCATGATACCTGTCAAAGTTAGGGAGAAGTTTACCTAATCAACAATAAAGCAATATAATGATATGTTACTAGTCCGCGAAAATAATGCTACGATTTAATGTACTTACTCCCTATTTTAAATGGAGATTTGATATTATAAATCAAAAAGGTAGGGCTAGGTTGCAATTATTTCCTAGTCATCAGTGCCTAGCCTCTATATTATTAATAGGTTAAGGGTATTATCAACAATGGAATCTATAGAAGAAAACCTTAGAAAAGAACTAGATGGGTTGCGACAGGAAATGGCCAAAGTAGAAGAAGAACTAGCAGCCTTCCGACTAGCCCAAAAGGTATTAACAGAAGTAACAACAGGATGCAACTCTAACCCAGGAGGGATTATTAGAGCAGCTTTACAAAAAACTTTAGATGTTTGTGCTGATGTAACTGCAACTGAGAAGGGAAGTTTATTTTTACTAGATCCTACATCTAAGAAAGTAGTAGACGCTATTCTTACTCGCACTGAAGTAACCTCAGAACAACGGGCTAAATTGATAGGTAATGTTAGAGACAAAGGGCTTGCAGGTTGGGTAAGTCGTCATCGTGAGATAGGATTAATTACAGATACAGAAGATGATGATCGTTGGTTAACTTTACCTAATCAACCTTACATCGTTCGTTCAGCATTGGGGGTTCCAATTATCAATGGTCAAGATTTGCTTGGTATTATTACTTTATTGCACTCTGAACCTAATCATTTTACTAAGAGAATGGCAGAGTCAATGGAGGCAACTGCAGAACACATAGGGTTAGTTCTAGAAAATGCCAGACTTTATGGGCAACTAGATACTTATTCCAAAGCTCTTGACAATGAATTAGAAAAGGGTAGACAAATTCAGATAGATTTTCTTCCCTACGATATCCCTCAGTTGGATAATTGGGAAATAGTTGCCTGTTTTCATCCAGCAAAGCAAGTAGCCGGAGATTTTTACGATGCTTTTACCCTGCCCAAGGATCAAATAGGGTTGGTTATAGCAGATGTTTGTGATAAGGGAGTCGGTGCAGCATTGTTTATGGCTTTATTTCGCAGCTTAATTCGTATCTTTTCTGTTGGGGAAAGTAAATTACAAGAAACTGCAACTTCAGTTAATTTAATTCACCAGAATGCTCTTCAAGCTGTTCGCCTTACTAATGACTACGTTGTGCAAAACCATTGGCAAATGAGTATGTTTGCTACATTATTTTTTGGGGTGCTAGATCCAGAGACAGGTTTAGTTAGTTATGTGAATGGAGGACATGAACCACTTTTTATTATTAATCAAGATGGTATCATAAGGCAAATACTAAATTCTACTGGACCTGCTGTAGGGATGATGCCAAATATGAAGTTTGAAATTCAGGAAGTTAAGTTAGAGCCTGGAGAAATGCTCATAGGTTATACTGATGGCGTGACTGAAGCTAAATGTCCTGAAGGAAAGTTATTTACAGACAAAAGGCTGAAAGAATTGGTGGAAAAACCGGCTAATTCTGCATTAGAATTGATGAGTCGCATTAAAGAGAAATTATTTGATTATATAGCAGATGCAGCACAATTTGATGACATTACGGTGTTAGCTGTGCGAAGAAGTTAGATCAAGCTATTAGTAAAAAGATCAAAAACAGGAGAATTTATGGAGGCATTAAAAGTACAAGGAAAGCTAGATAGTCTAGGAAAAATTCGCGAATATGTTAAGTCAGCAGCAAAAGAAGCAGGTTTAGAAAAGAAACCATCATATAACTTATGTTTAGCAGTAGATGAAATAGCAACAAATATTATTACTCATGGCTATAATGATAATGGATTAGAAGGAAACATATATGTAGAAACTAAAATAGATGAACAAAGTTTAACTATTTATATTGAAGATACTGCGATACCTTTTGATCCTAAGAAAAAAGAAGCAGTTACCCAAGAAGATTTACAAAAAAGTTTAGAAGAACGTCCAATTGGTGGCTTAGGAATTCACTTGGTACAAGAAAGTGTTGATGAATTTATTTATGAGTATAAAGGGGATCGTAATCGTAATATTTTAGTTGTGAATAGGATAACAACATAATAGACTTTGCTAGTGGGTGGCTATAGTTTTTTTGATCGCGATAATACTCTACATCACTAGCACTTTTTGTTTTAGCGATAATTAAAGGAGAGTAGGAGTATTTTTTATGTATGGGTTGTTTACTAAAGACTACTCACTTAGAAAGCTTTTCAAATTTTTTCTTTTCAGATATAATTTGATTATATTCTATTAATGTTTTCAATTGCTAAAAATTAATACTGATAACTGATAACTCTTTTGCTTCCTTTGGAGTAGTGATTTATATACTCTAATATTTTGTTCATTAGTATTTTTTTTTACAAAAACGACCCTACAATTATCGCTTAATTTTTATTTTGGAGACGTCTATTGATTTGATTTTTAATTTAATTCAAAAGAAGAGTTATTTTACTTCTTTCTCTATTCTTTGGGTTTATCTGCTGAGATGGGCTCTATATTATTAATTAACAGAATCAGAGTATTATCAGCAATGGAATCTACAGAAGAAAACCTCAGAAAATAACTAGATGGGTTGCCACAGGAAATGGTCAAGCTTGAAGAAGAACTAGCAGCTGTCCGAGTTTTACTTACAAGAGCAGATACGGTGATTGATGTGATATTATTAATGGGATATATATTTTTTATTTCCTCCTTATTCTCTAATATATACTTTATCAAGCAGGAAACTGCTATAATATTTTGAATCAAAACTATTTAAAACCAGGTGACTTATTACAAGTTATTTCACCCAGTGGCTGTTTGGGAGAGTTGGATGCTTTCAAAAGAGGATTACAAATTTGGCGATCACATGGCTATCAAGTGGAACTCACTCCTAACTATGACAAGCAGTGGGGTTATTTAGCAGGTACAGATGAAAGTCGCTGTAGTCAATTAGTGGCAGCTATTAATAATGAAAATTGTCGTGGTATTCTTTGCTCTAGGGGTGGTTATGGCGCTACTCGTATACTAGAAAACTGGCAAGGCATCAATAATTATTCATCGTCTACTCCTAAATGGTTGATTGGTTTTTCTGATGTTACAGCTCTACTCTGGACTTTTAGCAAGATGGGCTTTCTCTGCATTCATGGTCCATTATTGGCTACTTTATCTGCCGAACCAAAGTGGTCAATTAAACGACTATTTGATTTGGTAGAGGGTCGGCCCCTAGAACCTCTAACAGGAAATGGTTGGGGTGGTGGCCAAGCAAAGGGATATTTAATGCCAGCAAATTTGACTGTAGCTGGTCATTTATTAGGTACTAAGTATCAACCAGATTTAACTGGGACAATTTTGGCTTTAGAAGATGTAAATGAAGCTCCTTACCGCATTGACCGAATGTTGACTCAGTGGCGTATGGCGGGTCTGTTGGAGCAGGTTAAAGGTATTGCTCTCGGGCGGTTTAGTAAGTGTTCCGGTGGAGTAGTAAATCATACTGAGTTTACTGTTGAGGAAGTATTGCGCGATCGCTTGGTGGATCTAAATATTCCCATTGTTTCTGACCTTCCTTTTGGCCATGATAGTCCTAATGCTGCTTTACCTGTGGGAATAGAGGCTAATCTTGATGGAGACAAAGGTATTCTAGAAATTAAGAGGAATTGACATTTTTTCTGGCTGTTAGGTCCAGGGAAACAAGCGATACTTATACTATTTGTCAAAAAAATACTATACCTGATACTGCTATCACATAATATATGTAAAAAAATTACTTATTCATATTATTGATAACTTGCTTACCTAGCCGGAGCAGGCGAATTAAAATTGTTTATTATACCTACTTTTTCTAAAGCATCAATGATAAACTGCTATCCTGTTAATGAAGCTACAACATCCTAGTTAATATTTAGTAGAATTTCCTTAAATATTTTCTCAAAAGGTCTGATGAATCTCCAAATATTATCCACTTCAGTTTTTGTTTTATTGCTAACCATAACCTTTCTATCAGGTTAATTTCTGGAGAATAAATTGGTTGAAATATGAGAATAATATTATCAATAATTGTTAGGTTTAATGGTTAATGATATCCAGCATTATTTACTTTAATTATATGTAAATCATTAGGGTAGTTAGTGGGAAAATATCTCCAAAAATCTTTTCAAACAAAAATCATCTAAATTATTAAACTTATAGCAAAAGCTTTCTCCTGAATTAGTTTCGTTCCAACCCATATAACCACAAATATTTATACTACTATTATTGAGTTTCTTAATCGCCTAACTATTTTTATTCAAAAAACTCTTGAGTTTTTCAATTTAAATAACTTTAATTTTAATTGAAGGATATTTCAATTGGTCGGTTAGATATTTTGATAATAATCCGTGGCTTTTCTTTACAAATACTTTTTCCTATATAACTAAGCAAGTATTTTTAAGAAGTTCCACACCCTCCATTGCACAAACAATATGATTTTTTTAATTATTTGCAGACGACACTAACACGCTTCCTAAACCTTTCAATTGCTTAATTTATAAATTGAGATCTTCAATTTTATATCTAGTCAAGAGATTCAAAATCTACATCCATAAGTGATTATTGATTCAGGTCATTAGTGAAAATATATTCTGCAAACTTTGGCAGACACAATTACCCAAAATATTTTCACTTTTTTTCTGGTTAAAAGCCTTTAGTTTTTATTTTTTCCCCCTAGAATTTTTCTGTTTTATTCAAATTTAGGTATTAAAATTATTTGTATATTTATACACCACCTGTATCATCAATAGGCGCGATTCCTTTTTAAAGGACAATAATAAATTCTTATATCATGATCTATTTATGCTATTAATCTTTGTGTTGCATACCAACTATCTATTAATACTATTTTAAATTGTATTTCATTATTTTTTATAGCTATTTTGTATCATTTATTCAACATGATATATTTTGCTTTTATTGTCAGTATCTGGGTCATAAATTCTGTAATCTATCTCTATGCAACAAACAGTTGTACGATGACATTCTAATAACATTGATATATATTCAATAGTATCTGCTGGTCTTATTAAGTATCAATATAATGCCTGTAGTTTTTGCTTGAAAAACAATTGCTGTCTGTCGGGATAATATTTATTGGAGTTCTTCGGCCCATTCCAGAATATTTAATTTAACAAGACACGCCATATTATTCACTGTTTTCATATCCAGTAAACTATAGCATTTTTTTTTGAGAAATGGTATCAGACCCCTGGCTAAAGATTTTACAACATTTATTTTACCGTAATCATTATTTTTTTATTTTCCTACCTTCAATACTTTTTTATGGCTATGGCTATCTTTAGCTTTTTTTACAAACAGTCTCTGATATAAAACATAACAAGACTTTTAATTTTTTAACTAGATCGCTGGAGTTAATTTATGCTTTATTTGGTCTTGATAATTACCCAATATGTTCATTTTTATTGTTTTTTTTGTTGAATTATCTACCCTTTTTTATCATATTTTTAAGAGTATTTAAACCCTTTTTTTTTTGAATAAATAATCAACTAAAATAGGGGGGGAGTTTATGAACGCGAAGTGTTCACCAACTCCCCCTTATTCTCAATAAGCTTTTCATTTGACTTGAATTATTATTCAGCTTAACCTGTAAATTCCTTGATATATCTATCTCTCAGCTAGCTTTTCACCACGTCAGGGTGCTGCGTCCTCAAGAATCCAAGGGTTTCATTCTCCTCAAAAAGTGTTGGGTGGTTTAGCGCAACTAGGGAGGGTGGAATTGGTATTGACGCTGTCCTCAAGACTACGAGCATTTACCTCAAAACTCCCAGACCATGATTTACATCGCCATGATTCGTCTCATGGTTCGGCGTTTAGCACCCATTGGTTACACCCCTATCCCTTTTCAAACAACCTCTAAGTTAGAGATTACTTTTCAATTTTGACTTGGGGGTACACTGAGCAATACCCAATTATTTAACTACCAAAGTTCGCAGACGATTTATTGCTGCCACTAACTCAAAACGTCGGAATAGAGCTAAATCTCCTTGTGGAAAAGGAACTAAAACATCCAAACTCTTGGATTCAATATCTGCCATAACAGCATCAATAATTTCTAATAATGTCCGATTACTATCCATATATTGTTTTTTAGCATAAACCATAGCGGCACCAATTGCCCTTAGTTGGTCTTTACTAACCAATTGTTCCACTGCAGAAAGATCAACATCTTCACTCCCAAACACGACTTCATCAAGATCTCGTACTTTTAAACGCACATCTCGTCGCCCCCGACTAGGGTCTAAACTTTCTGGTAATGGTATTCGCGATCGAATTACACCAAATTTTTCACCACCTTCAGCTGTACGACCAGTAGCATATTTTTCAGCAATCTCCTTAGCTTTTTCTGTAACTTCTTGGGCTTGGAAGTTTTCCATCGCAATGATTTTATCTGCTATCTCAAAATAGTCACCACTACCACCCATTACTAAAATAGTTGAGACTTGATAATCCGTATATAACTGTCGTACCTTATCAATAAAAGGTGTAATTGGTTCTTGTTCTTTAGCAATCAGTTCTTGCATTCGGCGATCGCGAATCATAAAATTAGTAGCTGCTGTATCCTCATCTACTAAAAACACAGGCGTAGTAGCTGTAGTTGTAGTTTCTTCAAGGTTACTATTTCCCAGACCGGCCTCCAAAGCTTCCATAATGTTTGCAGCTTGAGATGTACTACCACTAGCATTTTCAGTAGTAAACTGAGTAGTCGAACGATTTTGAGGCAACTGATTAATAAAAGGAGAAATATCTACACCAGCAACACTACGACCATCCTCTGCTCTAATTTTAATTGCTGCGGGATCTGTCACTACAAATTCACGTCCATCATCAGGAACATGATTATAAACCCCTCCTTCAATTGCTTTGAGGAGAGTAGATTTACCATGATAACCACCACCAACAATCAATGTCACCCCTTTAGGAATTCCCATACCAGAAATTTTACCTTGATTTGGGCATTCAAACTCTACTTCCAGAGAAGGGGGAGATTTAAATGGCACTACTTCCTCGGATGATAAAGGGCGATCATCAACTCCACTCCTACGGGGTAAAATTGCCCCATTAGCAACAAAAGCCACTAAATTTTTTTCTGGCAACTGTTTCCGTAACCAATCTGTATCTTCTACTGTTTCTACATGACGGCGACAAACATCAGCATCTAATTGTTCATATTTGAGAGTCCGGTGAACAATATATGGGATATCATCACAAAGCATTTCTGCTGCTTGCCTACCTAAAATCCTACGACCACCAGCAGGTAATCCTACTACTAATCGAACTTCTACACCCTTTTGACTGCTTAATTTTATAGGTTTTGCCCTTTCTAAAGCTGGGTTTGAGCCAGGGGCTGGCTTAGGAACTGGAGGCGCTAGCTTAATCAGGTATACTGATGTCCGTTCTAGAACTTCTTGTCCCATTTTAGTAATTGCTATCATTCCACTCTTGCCTGTCCCACGCCTTCCACTGACTTCGTAGGCCATTCTGTCAAATTTACGAGTCAGGAAATCTCGTAAGGCCATTTCTCTAATAGGAGTTTTATATAGTTCTGGAGGAAAGCCAGAAACAGTATAGGGCAACTGTACCCGAAGTTTACTAGGGGCTGCAAAGGGGTCTCCTTGAACATAGTCAATAATTAGGGTAAAGTCAGAAAATTGGTAACTACCTTGAATGTCTCTGTAGGCTTTGTAGTTAGCGTTATCTAAGTCTAAGAGTTTCTTCCTTAGAGTTTGTTGATTAGTCATTTTTCAGGTGTAAGATGTCGTTTTAGTTATCAGTTATCATTATCTCCGGCTGAAGCCAGAGGCTTGAAATACTGAAGTTTACTTTTTTATTCCCTTTAAAGGGAAGACTATTGACCTTATTTTTTGGTCATTTTATAGATTTGAGATTTAACGATTAATTTTTTAGTCAGTGCCCGTAATAATAGATCTTAATTTTAGAGATTAGAATATATTTCCACTAGTAACCAAAAAGCTTACACCAAAATTTATGATTATGCTCTAATAATAGCTATTGTTTTCAAGATGATGTAATTTAATGTAAACATTTTATAATACCTTAAAAATTATTTTATGTCAAGCTAAATACATAAAGTTTAACCCTGGTTAAACCTTCGTATATTAGAGCTCACGGGGTGACAAGCTAGCTGGAAAATAGATATATCAAGGAATTTACAAGTTAAGCTGAATAATAATTTAAGTGCAATGGAAAGCTTATTGGGAATAAGGGGGAGTTGGTGAACACTTCGCGTTCACCAACTCCCCACCCATATTTCAGGTTTATTTTTTATTCAAAAAAAAAGATTTTAAATCCTCTTAAAAATAAGATTATTCAAAAGGGTTGATAATTAAACAAAAAAACAATAAAAATGAATATATTGGGTAATTATCCAGACTAAATAAAGCAGAAATGGAGTCCAGCGATCTAGTTTAAACATTAAAAATATTGCTATATTTGATATCAGTGCATAAAACTGTACAAATATCAAAATCATCAGCTTTTTTTTCCTACCAATTCAATCTAAAAGTCGCCGAAAATACACAGGATTAGCTGATCTTAACAATCATTGACAAATAATATCTTTTCTGATCTGAATTTTGCTCCGAAGAATTTAGAGCAAATAAGCGTACAGTTTATCAATCATTCTTTTTCCGATAAGTCTTGATTAATTGTCATTAAATATTCTCGATATGCTTGAGAGTTATGGTAAGTTGCTCCATCCCAAAATATTGCCAATTTATTACCGGTCTTTGCTTCTGCAAATATTTAATGAATTCCATAGTACTTTTAGTATTTCCACTTTTTTAATTCTTGCACAATAAATTCTTTAGTTTGATAATCTAAAGCGCCATAATAAGTCTGTTTTTCTTTTTCATTTTTCATTACAATTTCTATTCTTTCATCTGTTTTTACCCAAGTAAAACCTAATATATCTATACATAGAAGAGAAAATTCATTAATGATAAAAACTGTCAAATTTTCAGCTTCTATTTCGGGTTACCATTTAGCTAACAACTTCTCTATATTTTTTTATTTTAGCTTTTACTAATTTATCATTTTTAGTAAGATTATTTTTTTAAGTTTTTTCTCAACTTATGCTCGCTTATTTCAGCAATTTATAATAACTTTGATTATACTAAAAAACCACATCATATTGCTTCTATAAATAGTTTTTTAAATCTGATAACCCAAGATAATCTTGTACCCTCAAGCACTAAATTGTTTCGTCTTTTTCGACCGCCTTTAAGTAACCTTGTTTCCCAAGATAGCTGAAGCATTAAACTTTTATTTCAGCAATTTATAATAACTTTGATTATACTAAAAAACCACATCATATTGCTTCTATAAATAGTTTTTTAAATCTGATAACCTAAGATAATCTTGTACCCTCAAGCACTAAATTATTTTGTCTTTTTCGACTGCCTTTAAGTAACCTTGTTTCCCAAGATAGCTGAAGCCTTAAACTTTCTCAACCATGAAATCATACTTGGTTTTTCCATTCGCTTTCTAAACTGCTGAGTTACATTTAATAATTCTTTGATTTCATGGTAGTATTTTTCCTGAAAAGCTCATTTTGACGGCCTAGACTATTTTAATTTCTGTGAGCTCTTTTTTTTGATTAATAAAATCATCTAGTTTATCTATAATATTCATTTTTTTTCTTTTTCTTAGACATGTTATTCTTACTATTACATCTGTTGCGACCAATATGGGATTGCTATATCATGTTGATGAAAAAAGTTATGCTCAAAACATCTATACTTTCCATTTTTACAAAAAAATACAGCCCAAATCAAGGGTGGTAGTAAATATTGTAAACTAGAGCGATTAAAAGTAACAGTTGGCTCAAAAAAATTATTATTAAATCAAAAAATTACTAAAGTTAAGCAAGTCTGTCTCAGCAATTTGTTAATATATCAAAAAGCGCTAAATCAACCAGAAAATCTAGCATAAACCTGGTAAATTATTAGTAATTTATTGTCATCAGATAAAATTAATAAAGCATATAGTCAAAGAATGAAAATTGATGCCATATTCAAAGATTGTAAGAGTGGAGGTTACAATATTGAAGGAGCAAAAGCAAATGAAACTAGATTAAATATAGCAATTCCCATAGCTATGATCTACAGTAACAACAATGGGTAAACCAATTGCGAATATCTTGTTGACTAACTTTTAATATAGCCGAGGTAATGGTATTAATTCAATCTTTATAATTTCTTGCTTTAACTTTTATTTAAATAGCTTTCACTTTTGACCAAAATTTTTCAATTGGAGAAAAAATAGTTAATTTTTTATGATTAATTAAAATTAATAAAATTTACCTTTTTTCTGATTTTGCTGGCTATTAAAATTGAACTATTTTTCAATAAAAGTGGGGATGTAGTATGAGAGCTTTACACTCAAACTAAGTCTTATTTCTATCAATAAGGGTTTTCTTTTAATTGAAGTATTATTAAATTCCTAAACGCAAATTCCTTTCTATCTATGCTTTTCAACTAGCTTTTCATCCCGTGAGGGTCTTGATAATTACCCAATATGTTCGTTTTTATTATTTTTTTGTTGAATTATCAAGCCTTTTTTATGACTTTGTTGCACAAAAGATGATTAGATAGCAAAAATTAAGAAGTGAAGATAATATAAAAAACTGTAGTTAGTAGGTCTGAGCAAGAGTAAATCTAAGTCCAAGTCCAAGTCATTGTATCGGCTCAAAAACTTTTCTGAGTATGATATTCAAGATATTACCAACAAAACAGATAAAGTATTATTCCTTAAACAGAAATACTACTCACCTCAAAAGGGAAAAACCCCTAATGGCAAAATTACCACCAGGTAGGCTATCAGAATTTGCTTCTTGAATAAAAAGCTGAATCTTAGGTTTGTACTATGGGGGAAATATAAATCAACTATTAAATTTTAAGATGGCGGTTTTGGGCATATCCATGTCAGTGGGGAAGGGTGTCAATATTTTTCATCAAAAACCAGTCTTTTTTTAAGACTTCAAAAAGCGAAATTTATCAAGAGAGACTATTAAGTAGTCCCTGGCAGCACTTTGACAAAACAGAAGCCAGTGTAGGTGCTCTCAATTATACCACAAATATAGTGTGTAATCCTTATACAATCTACTTTACTACTCCCAACAAAGAGCGATTAAGTTAACTTCAAGGTTTAGGTAAATAGACCAGAACATGACTTTATTCTCAACTTCTTTCCGTTCTAACTTCACAACTGTGAGTGGTGATCAGCAGCTTGGTAGAACCAAAACGATTAACTGTTACCCTGCATCTGAGGGTTTCTGTTGGTGTTGGAGCATCCCCAATTGCCATTGCATAATAACCAGGCACAGTTAGCTGCTTGAACTATGCTAACTCGACGCCATATCAATTATGGAACTCAGACGATGGAGGGGAGGGCATCTTGGGATACTTTTATGTCCCTGGTTGCTACTGCTCGTCAGCTAAGATTAAGGTTTTTTGAATATTTACGCGATCGCATTTCTCAGACGATGAATGTTTCTGCTGTCGCAACTATTATTTGGTGGTGTTAGCCGTATCGCTCCTTTATTCATTCCTTTGGTTGGTCTTGACAACTATAAATCATTGCCTACCCCATCATATTGAGTAGATACAAAATCACTATTGTTAAAACTAGAGTAAAAAATAACTACAAAATCATTGCGAGCCCTAAATTTTATTGTGGGCTTCTTCAATTATTAGCTCAACTAGTCTGAGAGTAACTGATGTTTGACTATGTAAATAGTTTTTCCTATTTTTACTGCTAGCCTTTTGATAAAATTCTAGACTAATTGATGTCTACAGTCGTGACAACTTAAAGAAAGGACGAATTAGTTTCGGCTGAGTCTGGTTATATAAAAGCGAAGTTGGTGATGGCGATCGCAAACCTGATTTCAGGCAGTTGCTATTTGTGCCTGGTTAATACTTTCTACTTGAAATATAGCCTAGATAAATAAAGGGAGAAATTTGATTCTGGCTCCATGCCAACAAAAGTGGTAATTTAGAGTTTTTTTGTAGTCAAATAATCTCCCAAATCTTCAGGTTTCATGGACCTTATGGTTTAATTTCTATGAAGCCTTTTCCTCCATTAGAAAGTCAAGCTTTTTGTCCTGTACTTAGAATTTTACTAGGCATATTTCACCTCTATATTCTAATAACCCCCGTCAAACTACTAAAAAAGTCTAACGGGAGAAGTTTTAGAATTCTAAATTAACTTCACAATACGTAAGCCAAACATCAGAACTGCAGCTACACCTAAAGCAGCAACAAAAATCCCAAAAAAAGCAATAATTCCTTCAACAGTCATTAAATTTTCTCCAAAATAGCTAATATAATTATAATATTAAGTTTAATACTTAATGTTCAAAATAGCAAAGTTCTAAACCACTTATGGCATCCATCACTGTTCAACTTCCCCAAAAATCCTATGAAATAGCGATCGCTTCAGGCCACCTCGACCAACTTGGCAGAAAAATGGAATCCCTCAACCTGGGAAAAAAGGTCTTGCTGGTATCCAACCCAGAAATATTTGCTCATTATGGCGAAAGAGCAATTATCTCACTCCAAGAAGCCGGTTTTGATGTCTCGGACTGCATTCTCCCCTCAGGAGAAGAATATAAAACTCCTCAAAACCTTAACTGTATTTATGATGCAGCTTTAGCACACCGTCTCGAACGCTCTTCCACAATAGTCGCTCTTGGTGGTGGAGTAGTTGGGGATATGACCGGGTTTGCTGCGGCAACTTGGTTACGCGGTTTGAATGTAGTACAAGTTCCTACTTCTCTTTTGGCGATGGTCGATGCTGCTATTGGTGGAAAAACAGGAGTTAATCATCCTCAAGGCAAAAATCTTATCGGTGCTTTCCATCAACCACGGTTAGTCTTAATTGATCCAGAGGTACTAAAGACTTTACCCTTGCGAGAATTTCGGGGAGGGATGGCAGAAGTGATCAAATATGGAGTTATATGGGATGCCGAGTTGTTTTTTCAAATGGAAAATAGTCAGAGTCTTGATGACATTAACAATTTAACACCAGGGTTATTAGAGGAAATCTTGATTAAGTCTTGCCAAAGTAAAGCACATGTGGTAGCAAAAGATGAGAAAGAATCTGGGTTAAGAGCAATTTTGAATTACGGTCATACCATAGGTCATGCAGTGGAAAGTTTGACTGGTTATACCGCGGTGACTCATGGTGAGGCGGTCAGTATTGGGATGGTGGCAGCAAGTGGGTTAGCATTAGAGTTAGGAATGTGGGATGAGCAGAGCGATCGCCGTCAGTTAGTCTTGATAGAAAAAGCTAGTTTGCCAACCAAACTTCCGGATGGCTTGGATATTGATGATATTTTGGTTTCTTTACAGACAGATAAAAAGGTAAAAGCAGGTAAGGTACGATTTGTTTTACCTACTGGAATAGGATCAGTTACAGTGACAGATAAGGTAAGTCAAGATGTGTTGAGGAGAGTATTGTTGAGAATCAGTTAATGCAGTCAGTAGTTATATTATATTACTGATAATTAGTCATAAAAAGTTTTTGAAACTTGATATTTTAGAGAGTATCTGTAAAAAAAAATTAAAATAAAACAATGGGGAAGTAAAACAGAGAAAATGGAACTCGTCAACCAGAGGTAAAATATTGATTACATTACTCCCAAAGCCTATTCCACGATAAGCCTTACTCAGTTATGGTAAATTGAAAGAATATCTCAGCTATATTTGAAGGATTAAGTGACATAGAATGGAAATTATTTGAAGATATTTTTCCTATTTCACCAGAAAAAAGAGGTAAAGATATGCCTCATACTCCATTTCCATATTTACAATCATATCCTTCTCACTGCCTAAATAACAGGTTATCGTTGTTGTTATGTAACAACTTGAGAGATTTGGGCTTCCAAGGGTTCAGCACACAGATGGCTGAAGCGTTGGGAAGAAGATGGAACTCTCAAAAACCTACAAGGACAAATTCTAGGAATTGCAGAAAACTAAGGACTAATCAATTATGGCTCCGCAGCCGTGGAGGGCTATTTTTCCCCTTTGTCAGGGTGAAGGAGAGGATGTAGCTTGCTGCCATAAAGGGAAGGGGATTTGAATTTATACTTTGATCCTAGGAAATGGATAACCAGTAGCTAACTGTACTACCCCTGCTAATGGCAATGAAAAATAACAGCTAATTCCGGTAAATTGATAGTACGAATCTGAAAACTGATAAAGGAGGTCGTCCACGTAAAGAATTCTAAGTCATTGCCACTGAGAAAGGATATCATTGTCAACGACAAAGATAAGCAAGGTATGGAAGAGGGATTAGACTTCAAATGCTAAAACGACTTTGGAAAGGCAAAAAAAACTAGGAAATGCGATCAAATTTTCTGTACCTCATTTTTAATAAGAGGGTTGTTTTGCCTAGTATCAACCTAAATATCGTTGCCTAGTTGTACAAAGGGAGCGTATTTCTGCTTGTATTGAAGCAATTGTAGCGATCGCCACTATAAATATTTGGATTAATCGCATTTTATTAGTGGGATAGGTTCATATATCATAGAGCTAAAAGTAATTATACTATCCTATGTTTAGTATTAGTTATGATCATGTTTTTTTCAGGCGATCGCTATAAATTATAGACCGATCAGTCTCTTTAGTATACGCTATATATATTGTCTTTACGTAAGTCCTGATATAATATACTATTTACTACTTCTGTGAAATTAGCATTTGGTTTTAGCCCTCGTTGAAAGAGGTTTCGGTAGCAGAGGTTCGAGTAGTTCCCACTCACGAGGGCTTAGAGCTATGGCTAAAGATTTTCACGATAGTTATTTGACAGTGATCATTATTTTTTTGATTTTCCTACCTTCAATCCTTTTTCATGGCCATCTTTAGCTTTTTTTTGACAAACAGTCTCTTAGCATTACTATACAGGACTACCTAATATTTGTACCTCAAATACTTGGAATTTTGTCTCAACCATTACTATTTGATCAAGTCAATATTCTACTTCCTATTCTCTATTCCCTTCATCTTATATTGGTTCTATTTAACTTTTTTAAAGCCCATTTTGCTGTTTCTTCAACTTCTGGATCTGAGTCATACTCTGCTTGTTGTAATAAGTTGGTGCTTTGAATTATTAACTCATAAATTCGTGTTAAATCTCGGATAGCATTCTTTCTTACTTCAGCATTATCATTCTGTAGTGATATTGCTAAAGCTCTATTCATTGGTCTTAATGTTCTAGTACCAATTTCTGAGAGAGTTGCTAAAATTAAACTTTGCTGTTTAGAATCAGAATCTATGAGTAAATTAACTAATGGTTGAACAGCTCTAGAATCTCCTTTTTGACCAAGCTTCCAAATAGCTTGATGTCGTTTATTAGGATCAAAATTTTGCAATTCGTGAATCAACTGCTCAACAATATTAACTTCAGGCCAAGAATAATTATTTTTGTGAGTAATATTGTCAAAGTTAGAATCTTGAACGATATAATTTTTATCAATTGTTTTTGATGAATTTAGTTGAGTTTCTTTTTGCTCATAGTTATTATCTTCTTTGCGATCTATAGAAGAATTACTCTCAACTATAGGAAATGTTTCTGCTTCAATTTCTTGATATTGATAATGTGATTTGGAGCTATTTTGGGGAATTGGTACATAAGTATTTTCCCCTAAGTCTTTTTGTGCTTCAGGAACAAAATAATCTAAAGAATTTTCAGTATAAGCCACGGAATAGTTTTCGGAAGATACTGAGGACTTTTGGCTATTGAGTTGAGGATAGTTATTTTTTAAATCAGATGAATTTACTTCTGATATTTCCTCTGGATCTAAATCTTTAGGCTCATTATCGTCAAACAACTTGAGTAAAAGGAAAACCGCTATGCTAGTGACTAGAACAGATATTATACTTATCAAAAGAAATAGTGTTTTTTGATTTCCTAAAGCTTTGAGGATAGAACTAATTAGTAATAGTACTTTTGAATCAGAAGAATTTGATTTTTTATTTTGATATTCCTTAGCTTTTGAGTCACCATCTTGAGCAATATATAGAGGAACTAGAAAATTAACTTGATGAGATTCTTGTACGTTTTCTGTTTCTTTCAAGGTACGATTACTAAATTTACCTATGCTGGAATCATCAATTGTCGCTCTACTCGCAGTGGGAGAAAAGCAAAAGAAAGTAAACCATGTAATAATCAAAAAAGTGGATTTATAGTCTATCATGATGTTCTTTCATAATTTTTCTGAGTTACTTTTTAAAGACTAATAGAGAATTTCTATCAGAGTACTTCTGGCTGAAGCCAAAGCTTTGAGACCTTATTTTTTTTATCATTAGAGTTTAGTTTGAGCTTCCCTACTATTAGTTAAAAATCAGCAAATTATGAAAATTTTTAGACAAAATCTGGAAGCTTTACCTATAAAACTACTTTTTAAAATTATGAATAATTAATAAACTATAATTATACTATATGTGTAGCAAAAACAGAAGTTTAAAATAGTACAGTTAAACTAAGGATTTAAAAAGACTCTGGGAGATGATTGGTAAACTGAGCTTTCAGTAATTTGGCAAAAATTAATTAAACTTACTACCAAGCTTAAGTATAGTAAAGAGTTCAGGCACTTCATATTTACTTTATAAATCAGCAAGTTTGAAATAATGCCAAATTTTGACTTTTTTTTCTAGAAGTTGACTATCTAGAGTATTAGTTTCTACTAAAGCATTTGAAATAAATGTTATGAATAATCTGAGATGAGAAACTATTTGTCAAACAAATCTTAAGAAGGGCCTGAGTTTTTAGTACCAGGTCCTCCTAACATCAATCTAATCATTGCAGTCTAAATTAGAGCTTCACTTATCTGAGGTAGTTGTTCATACTCCACAGCTAAAGGTTACTTCTGAAGCCATCCAAAAGTTCTCTCTACTGTCTATCCTCTAGGTAAGACTTTAAATTGTTGAGTATTACCCTTGACTATTTCGACTCCTGCTGAAATCAGGTCTGCGATCGCCATCGCCAATTTCGCTCCTCTATAACCAGACTCAGCAGAAACTAATTCGTCCTTCTAGAATATTTTCACCCTGTTCCATCACCAGGGCTTTAGCCCCTAAGATTTCTCCCATATTTGCCTCACTTACCACTACTCCTAGTACTATTTATTCCTTGAGTATCAACCAAGATATGACCCTTAGATTCTTTTACTTTTTTACCACCATCTAAGCCATATACTTCCCCCTTTTTGCTATGGCTTTTACCATATCAAAATCAAGAATTGCTAAAGTAAATTCTTGATTTCGTGCTTTTTGGACTCTTGTCTCTCGCCGTAGAGTATGATTGATTTTTTCCCAAACGCCATATCCGTGCCATTTACGAAATTTTTTTGACACAGTTTGCCAAGGTGGTAGCTCCTAGGGCAAAGAACCCCAATGAGAACCAGACTAAAAGATATAGAATATACCACTTACTGCTTCTGTGAGATTAGCATTTGGTTTTGGCCCTGGTTGAGAGACGTTTCCCTAGCAGAGGTTCGAGTAGTTCCCAATTTACAACCACAACCCCAGCCATAGGCTTAGTTTCATAAAGGACATGAGTTTTAATATTCAATTTTTCAATATTTTGTTGATACCATTCGTTCAGGTCCCGTAACTGAGGCCCATATGTTCTCAATTGCATAACATTAACTGTCGTTTTTGTCAAGGAATAAAAATTATCAATTAAATTAGCCAAATGTGAACCTTGATGGGGAGTAGACAAAAAAACTATTCCTTGAGTCTGTTGGATAATAGCTTTTTTATCATCAAAATTTTGAGCAGTACGAATTAAATCTTTAACAACTAGACCACCCATACCGTGAGTGATAAGTATTAAAGGGCGATTACTTATATCGTTAATATCTAGATATTCCCATAGATTACTTACTAAGTCAAAATGAGGCATTACCTCACCAACATATCCAAAGCGAGGCGCATCATATCCAAAAGTCCGGATATTAACAGCTATTTCATTTGCCTGTAAATATTCCCTCAAGCAAAAGGGCCAAAAGTCCAAATTTTGATTATTTTTTTACCTTGAGGATGCCATGTACCCCAGGGGTAGCCAGCCAGCCCATGAACAAAAACAATATCAACTCTAGGATGGAATTTTCACACTTAAATACTGAAGATAAACCAAGCAGACTCTCTTCTGTCACATTCTTTTGGGATTTTTACGACTTTCGGTTATCTACTGTTCTAATACAATTTGACTACAGGTAAACCTTTTTTCGGAATACTGCTGAGAAAACTATGTCGTATTAAGTCTAATTTATAAGAAGAAATAAAACTTAATAGCGCTAGTAAAACAGGGATAAAAATAATTTTTGTTGGCAAATTTATTGCTATTAGCAACAAGGCAAAAAGTGCTAAAACTACCGTAAAATTTTGACAAAAATCTTGGATTTTCTCTATCAAAATTAAAGATTTTCGACAACTAGGACAATGCTTTGTATGTCTGTGCCAGCGGTCATATAATTCTTCATCATTTAATTCTTTAAAACCTGTTTCTATAACTCCTTCCCATTCAGGTTTTCCCCCGGCAAATTCATCTAACCATTTACGAAAAGTAACTATACCAACATCAGATAATGCGGGCATGAAATAAGATTTTTGCCAAGTTTGATTTCGTGCTGATTCATTAACAGCTTGGGAGTACATCATTGATAAATCTTGGTTACTTAACTTATTATTAGATGAGTGTTGTAAGCCAGTAAGTAAATACTTTGGTAGTAGCTCCATCCAGAAGTTATTTTTTTTAGGAACTGCATCAAAAATAAACTTAGTAATATATTTACAATAACCTGGTTTAGTGGGCACAAAATACAATTGAAATAAAGCAGATTTACCATTAGAATATTCATAAATTGTTGTATTAGAACAGGGCGGGGTAAATTTTCGCATAGCATCCATATCTTTGTTAAAAACATTATAACCAGAATGTTTTAAGGTAAAACCATCTTCAGCAGACATTTTTCCGAATACTTCAAAATGTTCCATAGGAATAGCTCTTTCTGGAGAAAAACCCGCAATTCCTTCATGCAAAAATTGGGAGTGAGAAGGATCAAAACTACTTTCAAGAGAGACAGTATAACCAACAGGAACTTCTAACATAAACCAATCTGTTGAAGAGCTATCAAGTTTACATTCTGGCATCACAGCAGGCTGTTTTGAAGTGGAATCTTCAAAAGCAGTATAACTATTATCTGGCCATACCCAAAGTAATCCTTGTTGGACTTGAATCGGATATATTTGTACTTGCGATCGCTTACTATTAAAAGCAGTTTTTAAAGCCTTTTCATCACTCAACATTGGAATATTTGTACATTTACCTGCTCCATCAAAACACCAACCATGATGGCGACACATTAGGTCTCCATTCTGATTAATAGTTCCTAAAGATAACTGCACCAATTTATGGGGACAAGTATCATCCATTGCTATCCATTTTTGCTGTTTGTCTCTCCAAATTACTAGCTTTTTACCAAGTAAAGTTATGGGGGTTGGATGAGAAGCATCTAAATAGTTTATAGGAGCTACTGGATACTATTGTTTAGTCCAAGAAAAGTTAGTCATTATTAAATTAACTAATGCATTAAAGTCAAATTTAATAATATAATACTAAATTCAACAGGACTTATGCAAAGACACTATAATTAGTGTTAATATCTGAAATTATAGCCAAAAATACGCTATATATATGATTGCTCTGTAAGTCCTATTAAAAAAAGATACTCACATTGGTATCAATTATCAAGCAAATCTCATCTAGCAAATTTCTACAAATAAATCTGTTTATCTTGAGTAATGACATTGGTAAACAATTCGCCCCCCAACCCAAGTAGTTGTTACTTGAGGAAAGCCATGAGGACACTGTACAACAATTAAATCAGCCCGTTTGCCTATAGCAATTTCACCGCGGTCACTAAGATTTACAGCTTGTGCAGGGTTGTGTGTAACAAGGGCTATTGCATCTGGTAATGACCAACCAAGTAATTCAGGAATTCGAAATGCTGCTGCCAGCAAACTTGCAGGTGAGTAATCTGCACAAAGAATATCTCCCACGTGATGTTTAATTGCATCTATGGCTTTTATTGAACCACTCTGACTTTGTCCCCGTAGTAAATTAGGGGCACCAAATATGGTTTGGAGTCCGGCTTTTTTAGCAGCTTGGGCCGTTTCAAGATTGATCGGAAATTCACTAAGATGTATTCCCAAAGCCTGCATACTAGAAATTCTCTCTGGGCTATCATCATCATGACTAGCAACTTGTACTCCTAAAGATAAAGCTTTGGAAATTAAAGTTTTTACCCGTTCCAGAGCATCTGCTCCTTGATCGATTTTTTTGAGGGCTATTGCTTCGACTTCTGTAGCAGATTTGTTGTATGCGCGGGCCAAATAATCCTGGTATGCTTGCACATTTTTAAATTGTCCCTGTCCTGGAGTATGGTCCATAAAAGAAATCAAATGAATGTCATCTGACTGCAACAGATTAAGCAAAATGGGTAGCCCTGTAGGGTCGGTAATTTCGTAGCGACAATGGACCCGGTTATTAACTAATGCTTGGGGCTGATAATTGTGGAGGGAACGCACAATTTGAGCTGCTTTTTCATTGTTGCGAAGGCCAAATTCTTCATAGGCAAAGGAGATAGCATGGAAAGGTGTGGTAATACCAACAGCAGCATTATTTCGATCTATTTGAGCGATCGCAAAATCCATAGGGAAAAAAGCATTGGGACGAGGTTCAATTTCTTTTTCAATGGCATCGCAATGAAGATCTACTAACCCAGGTAATAAATATTGACCATTTAGGGAAATAGATTCAACATTGTTAGTAAATTCGGGATTGATAGCGACAATATATCCATCTTCAATTAACACAGCAGCATCATCAACAACTGCATTATTAGTAATTAAACGACAGTGGGTAAGATAAGTTTTCATAGCTTCTAGAAAATTTTAGATTTTGGATTAAATAATTTACTCATTCACAATTGCTTAACTGCTTCATCAAACCAATATAAAACTTCATAAGAACTAACATTTTAATGTTTACTTTCCCTCAAATTATTTAACCTGATTCAACCATTACCACATTATCAGCTAAGATATTAATTAACTCTGGAGAATGAAAAACCGCAAGTATTCCAGCACCCATTTGTTTAACACTTTGAATCAACTCAATAACTAACTGACTGGTATCTGCATCCAAACTAGCTGTTGGCTCATCCAGTAAAAGCAAACGAGGAGACGACACTATTCCCCGAGCTAAATTAACTCGCTGTTTTTCCCCTCCTGAAAAAGTAGCTGGAGAAATTGTCCACAACCTTTCTGGTAACTGCATTTTTTTTAATAAGATTGCTGCTTTATTCCTAGCTTCCGAACGTTCATATCCCAAATCAAATAGGGGTCTAGCTACCACATCCAGAGTTGTTTGACGAGGCAGACAATGCAAAAACTGGGTAACAAAACTGATTTCTTGGCGCCGCAAATTTAGGATTTCATATTCTTTAGCAGTAGCGATATCAATCCAGTTTCCTTCTGCTGTATAATAATGAATTTCTCCACTCTGAGGCAAATAACTGCGGTAAATACATTTCAATAAACTAGATTTTCCCGCTCCCGAAACTCCTGTTAAGGCGGTTAACTGTCCAGACTTCACAGTCAATGAAATTGCTGGGATACCAGGTAAAATTTTACCTTGTTCGTGCAAGTTAAAGTTTTTGGTCAGCTCCTTCACTTGTAAAATTAAGTCTGAAGGAGAATTATTTTTGATTGATAAAACTCTTGCTTGTTGGGCTTTTGAATTCAACATAGTTATTTATAAAGCTGATGATACTAGCTGCTGAGTATAAGCATGTTGGGGATCTTCTAAAACCTGATCAGTTAATCCAGTTTCCACTACTTGTCCGTACTTCATTACCAAAGTCCGTGATGTCAAGAGCCGAATCACGCCCAAATCGTGGGTAACAACTATCATAGCCACCCTAAGCTGTTGTTGAATTTCTAGAATTAAATCCAGAATTTTTGCTTGTATTGACAAATCCAAACCTGTTGTCACCTCATCTAAAAATAAAAGGGGGGGATCGGTTGCTAAAGCACGGGCAATTTGCACTCGCTGTTGCATTCCTCCCGAAAAATTAGATGGTAGTTCATCCATCCGCTCTATCAATACCTCAGTGCGACTGAGAAGAGAACGGGCGCGATCGCGAATAACACCATAGTTAAGCATTTCAGACATCAACAATCTTTCAGCAATATTACCTCCTGCCGAAACTTGAAAATTCAACCCAGAATGGGGGTTTTGATATACCATGCCAAAGCAGTGATTTCTCAGCCATCGCTGTTGAGCAGCGTTGAGTTCAAATAAATTATGGGGCTTACCTTTATCCCAAAATATAGCCTGACCCTTTGTAGGTATTTGGTCAAAATAAAGACATTTTACTAAAGTAGATTTACCGCTCCCAGATTCTCCCATAACTCCTAAAATTTCCCCTGGATACAAATCAAAAGAGACTTGCTGCATAGCAACAACAGTGTCGCAATGTGGACAAACATTAGTATTAACTTGGGCACCAGTAGAAGTAAAACAAGCTGGACAACCTGGACCATAAATTTGACTCAGTTCCCGGACTTCAAGAATTGGTTGCATAACTATCTTCCTTTGCTTGCATCAACATTGTGTTACAGTAGTCACTATCAGAACACTGATAAATACAATTACCTTGCTCATCCAGAAACTCATCTAAAAAGCTGGTAGTAGAACCGCAACGATGGCAGGGACGACGACGGCCATCAACATCGTCAAAATTCTCCACCCGAAAGGGAATATCCTCAAAACATAGGGGTTGAGCATCAGTAAATGGTGGCACTGCATAGATTTTCTTTTCTCGTCCCGCTCCAAATAGATGTAGTCCAAAAGATTGGTGGAGTTTGGGTACATCAAAACGAGGTATGGGAGAGGGATCGATAACATAATGTCCATTAATGCGAGTGGGATAGCGATGAGAAATGGTAATTTCAGAGAATTTAACCATATCTTCATAGAGTTTGACCCACAATCTAGCATAATCCCCTTCTCCATGCATTTGTTTGCGCTTGGCTTCGCTAGCTTCCACAATTACCAATGGATCTGGGTAAGGTACTTGTAGTACTAACACCTGCCCTAACTTGAGAGGAAACTCAGGGATGCGATGACGAGTTTGAATGATAGTTGCTTCAGGAGTATGTTTTGTGAGGGATACCCCCGGACAAGTTTTGCTGATAAAATTACGGATATTTACAGCATTTACCGATTCATCGCTGCCCTGGTCGATAACTTTCAAAACATCATCTTTGCCCAAAAGAGATAAGGTAATTTGCAAGCCACCAGTGCCGAAACCACGGGCAATAGGCATTTCCCGAGAGGAATAGGGTACTTGATAACCAGGAATAGCTACAGCTTTGAGTAAGCTACGGCGAATTTCCTTTTTCGCAAAACTATCGAGGAACCCAAATTGATAGGTGGGGCTCTGGTCTTGGGAATTAACTGCTAATAAATTAGGCTGTATATCAGGAAGGAATGATTTGGCAATGGAATTCATAGGCTTTCTCCTTTTTTTTGGGTCGTTCTCAACCGATCTAAATCAGACTGAAAAGTTACATAGTGGGGCATTTTGTAATGGGAAGCAAATCCCATTGATTCAATCCCATCAACATGGAGGAGGACAAATTCTGGGTCTTCTGAAGGATTTTCTACTCCCTGTTGCTGCCCTTTTTGCAAAGCACGATCAAGAATTGCCATAGAAATTGCCTTGACTTCGTTGTGCCCAAAACAAGCACCATAGCCTAAGCCAAAGGTAGGTTTGCTATCCTTAGTTGGTGCTTCGTACATGGCGACAATTTCGCACTCTGTCATTAACACATCACCCGCTTCCATCAATTCTCCAGAAATAGGATGGGGTAGTAGTACAGGTAAATAACCCACACGTAATTCTGCTACAGTGGGGTGAATATCACCATAACCCCGCATATTAGAATAGGCAATTCCTAATAGGGAACCGGTTTCAGCACGAGACATGGTAGCTAAGGCTGCAGAACGGGGAACTGGAAATACTAGGGGTTCCCTGGTAATATCAAAGGGTTGATGGAGTTTTGTTTCTACAGGTGGTAGTAAATTCTGTGCCCGCAAGCTATCCAGGACTTTGGGGAAACTAGTAGGAAGACACTCATCTGGTATGTTGTGCAACCATGTTTTGGCAATTTGCTGGAAGCGTTGGGGAGATTCGTCTAATAGTTCAAATCTAAATAACCGTTGCAAATAATCAGAGGTAGGACCTAGCATTTGTCCGCCGGGTATTTCTTTGAAAGCAGCGGAAATACGACGAATTAAGCGCATCTGCTCGGTTTTCTGCAGGGGGGTAATACCAATCCGAGGACAGGTGGAACGGTAAGCACGCAGATAAAAAGCTGCTTCTAAAGTATCTCCAGCATTTTGTTTAATTGCTAGGGCTGCTAATTTGGGATGGTATATTCCCCCTTCTGATAATACTCGGCTATGGAGTGCGTGCAGCTGATGCTGAATGCCTCCAATTGATAAAGGAGGTTCATTACTATCCTTAGCCCGCAAGAAATCCAATAAAGCGATCGCTTCAGAAATAGCGGTTTCTCCACCTTTGATTGCAACATATCCCACTTTTTTATCCTCTTTATTTCTGCTAAATTTTACTAGCTAGGAGAAGACTAGTGGTGTAAACCCGCTACGTCGTAAGCAAGCCACCCTAGAGTTATCCCAAATTTAAAATTGTCTGGGTTGTTCTGGGAATAATCATTACTTGTGTAACATCCACCAAAATCAGATCAATTCCCAAAGGAAAAGCACTTATCCATTCTTGGCGGCGAGAAAACCAACCATGATGGAACCCATTCAATGCTACCTTGTTTTCCTTGGCAGATAAAATTCCTGGTCCAGTTAAACTTAAAGTTAATTCACCACTTCCCAAGTGCTGACCTTGAATTACAATTGTTGCTCCCAATTCTGGACTAGCAAGGGTTCCCAAACTAGGGTTAAAGTTGGTATCAGGAGCATTAGTTCCATCTACTGCGATAAAACGTGCCTCTGTTAGGGGTGCAGTAGGGCTATTTAAAAAATGGCGATCGCTTTGGCCAATTAATTCATGGGTATCATGGAGAGTCACTGTATTGTCTAATAAAGCAGCTAAAACTCCTATTAAAGCAGTACTTTCTCCCAGATATGAACTCAAATCAGCAATTGTCCCTGGTAAGCTCATACAATTGAGCAACTGACGGAAAATCTGCTGCTGTACTTCATCTTGCCAAATCCCAGGCAAATCAACTTTCAGCATCGCTTTCCTCCTGATTTAGTAAGGAAAAATCTACTCTGGTTTTTGCCAGTATAGCCCCCCGCAAGTTATCTTCTTCTTGGCGAATTACCTGTCCCCTTTCAATTAAATCTGCAACCTCTTGCCATCCTTCCAGTTTATTCACAAAAATGGCATCACAAATTGCTAATGATGTGGCTAAATTTGGCACATCACTCATTACTTGGGCTGCTCCTTCATAATTCTGCCCATTGCCTATTTTTAACTTTACCCAAGCCGTTGATAAGGGAATTTCTCCCAAGTAGTAGGGTTCGTGCAATACACTATCCTGTAGTTGCAATAATGACAACCCTGTTTGGGGAACAGCTTCATAACTAACTTGCCAACTTTCGGTGAGTCGAGCTGCTAGTTGAATCACTATTTCTGGAGCATGGGCTGTAAGGGCCCGTAACCATTGATTATCGACTTGTTCCATTAGCTAATTCTCCGACGTATCCAACTAGAAAGATAATCAATAAGCACAATACTAACAAGGATCACTAAAATCAGTGCTGCAGATTGGTTGTACCGAAATAAACGTAAATTATCGTGAAGTTCCAAACCAATACCACCTGCTCCTACTAAACCTAAAACCGAAGCCATTCGGACATTTCGATCAAAGATGTAAAGGGTATATCCTACTATCTCTGGCAATATTGAAGGGACTGCTGCAAAGATAACAACTTGAGATATATTAGCTCCAGTAGAACGTAAACCTTCATAAATACCTACATTTACTCGTTCCATACTCTCAGCAAAAAACTTACCTAAAAATCCCGAAGTATGTATTGCTAATGCTAGAATACCAGGTGTTGGACCCAGCCCCAGAATAATAACCAGAATTAACGCCAGCATCAAGTCTGGCATTGCCCGCATAAAGTTGAATAACTCCCGGATAAGCTGATAAATTAAGGGGTGTGGTGAGAGATTGTTTGCTCCCAAAGGTGCGAGTAAAAAACTGGTAAGAAAAGCTAATACTGTACCCCAAAGAGCGATCGCTAATGTTTGTAGCATCAGGATCAAATATCTTGGCCCATCAGTAAAGTCGGGATTAAGATAACGACTGAGATATTCAAAAATATTACCAATACCTACGATCACACTGCCAAAAGATAGTCCAAGATGCCAAATCATGACTCCAATGAGGAAAACAGCAAGACTCATCCACAAAGGAACCCAATTTCTGGGAGCGGGTGGTAAGTCTAATAATTTCAATGACGAATTAAACATCAATATACCTCAAGGTAGATAAAAGTAATAAGTAATTAACTAAATAACCCGACTCCGAATCACATCAGAAAAGCGATCCAATATTGTCACCACTATGTAAATGGCTGCAACAATTAATATCAAACGACCGTAATTAAATAACCGCATGCTCATCACTAACTCATACCCAATACCTCCAGCTCCTACTAACCCTAAAATTGTTGCGGCTCGTACGTTATGATCTAGAATGTAAAGAACAGTGCCAATAAAATCTGGTAAAGCGAGGGGAAAAACTGCAAATGTTAAGGTTTGCAACCATCCAGCTCCCGTAGACTTAACCCCAGTAACTCCATTAACATCCACTACTTCTATACTTTCTGCCAAAAATTTCCCCAAAAAGCCTGTTGTCACAAAAATAAGTGCCATTACCCCAGGCAGAGGCCCCAAACCTACAGCTGAAACAAATACCAACGCCCAAACTAACTCCGGTAAGGCACGCATCAAATTGAGAACATTGCGAATACAATGATATAAAACTAGGTGTGGTGAGGTATTTCGGGCTGCAAGTACTCCCAAAGGTAAGCTAAACAAAAGAGCGATCGCCGTAGAAACAATACCCATTTCGATAGTTTCCAGCATCTTCAGTAATAATTTAGGTATATAAGTCCAATCTGGCATAGTCAGCAATTGACCAAAAAATTGCCAGAAATTACCACTTGACTTTAGGAACCGTAAGACATCCAATTCTATCAGTACTGCTGTTGACCCTAATGCCCCTAGCAGCAAAATCAAACCCAATCCCCAGGATAGGGGTACAAATCCATGTCTAGTCGGTAACCGCCATTTCCAAGGTATCATCTACACTACCATCCTCCCTCTGATAAATTGTGCGTAAAGTGTTCTTGTTGTTAGATAAAGCCTGTGGGGAATCATCAAAGACCACACGTCCTTTATTTAAACCAATAACGCGATCAGCGTAGCGCAGAGCCAGGGATACTTGATGAAGATTTGCTACAATGGTTATCCCATCTTGACGGCAAATTTCCCTGAGTAACTCCATGATTTCTTCACTTGCAATTGGATCAAGACTAGCAACGGGTTCATCAGCCAAAATCACCTCTGGGCGCTGTGCCAAAGCCCTCGCTACACCTACCCGTTGTTGTTGTCCTCCTGAAAGTCGGTCAACCCGTTCCCAAGCTTTTTCTTTTAGGCTGACTCTATTAAGTGCCCACTGAGCAATTTTCCAATCTCTTTGGCCAAACATATACAAAATACTGCTCCACCAGGGAATGTAATACAAACGCCCAGTTAAGATATTGGTCATTACATTCAAACGACCCACCAGATTAAACTGTTGGAACACCATTGCTGTGCGTGATCGAACTTGACGCAAATTTTTAGCCGTTAAAGTTTGTCCTTGAATAATGATCTCGCCTGTAGTTGGTATCTCCAACCCATTGATCATTCGTAACAAAGTTGACTTCCCTGCACCACTAGGTCCGAGAATAGCGTTAAATGTTCCTGGCTCAAAATTGAGACTAGTAGGGTGAACTGCTATTGTTCCATTGTTATAGGTCTTAGTTGCTTTATTGATTTGAATTACATACATAATAGTTAAGTAATGAGGGCTTGCTGATTAATTCTCAAAGCATTGACATATAGAGGCTATAGCCTTTTTTGAAAAAAACTGGCTTTTTGGTAGTTTAACCTCAAACAATCAGGGTTTCAGACTGACCACGCCGGAAAATCAAGGGGCAATTCTTACCATTACTTTTAGTGACTTCTGACTGCTCTATAAAACTGATACAAAGCGTCATATAACGTAACAAATTTATATTTACTTCCTGCTTCAACTGAGGCCGTCGGCGGTTACTCATCCACAGACATTCACGGTCGAGCCGACCGCATTTCTTAAATTTATATTGGCGTTTGACCTTGGTAAGTTAGGGTATGATTTGTATTTTTTGGTAATTGCTAAACTATTGAATAACAGATGTTTAAAATTATTCAATTTTCCTTTTCATGCCTTGATTAACTAACGCCTTTTTTCATCCAAGGATAAAGAGGTTTTGTTTGATTGGTAAAAATTTCTCCAAGTTTACTGGTATTAGATTTACAACCATCTGTGTAAGCTGCATTCGGTCACACTTAACCTCCAATTGTAACACCATCTGCTATAACCTCCGTGTTGATCCATCAGGCTTTTCTGCTTATTATTCAGTTTGAGCTTAGTTATGATGGATTTTATTTGTGGTTATTGGCAGTATAATGGCATGCTTTTTAACGTATTAAGTAGTTATTCTAGAATTAAGTCAATGCTCTCTTCCTAAAAAAAAATTTTCAGCAAACCCTACTTAGTAGGTGAAGGCAGAAGATACAAAAGACTATTATTAAAGCTTTTTATACATAATAATAGTTACTTTATTAAAGCCCTACTATACCAGAGTTATAGTCATTAACCATTCCTCTATTACTTGAGGATTTCCTCACGACCGATTCCCAGGGTATTAATCATATCGCGGACAACCCCGTAGTCTTTGGGAGTGGCAGATTCATAATTCAAAAGATCCCCATAACCAGTCACTTTAATATCTTTATGAGCATTTAACACTGTCTCACGAATATTATTCTTTGTTTGCTCATCTAATTCCTGACGATAAGCTAAAGGTGAACCTGGTATTGGTTCTGATTCCAACAAAATACGATTACTCTCTTCGGAAATTAGTCCCTTGTTGATCATTTTGTTATAAGTAATATCATTAGTACCTGCTGCATCTACAGTTTGATTTTTTACAGCCATTCCTGCTGCATCATGAGAACCTGCATAGGTAAGCTTACCAAAGAAATCTTTTGGCTTTTGACCCGTTGCTTTTAACACTAAGTAAGAGGGAACTAACCCACCTGAAGTAGATGCAGGATCAACAAATGCTACATTTTTTCCTTTTAAATCCTGAATTGATTGAACAGTGGAATCTCCTGGAACAACTAATATACTTTTATATGTAGATTTACCAGTTTTTGTACGAACTCCAGTAGCAAATGCTTCTGCTCCAGCTTCTTGTTCCGCCAATACATATGATAGAGGACCAAACCAAGCAATATCAACTTTATCTTGCCGCATTGCTTCAATCACACCGGCATAGTCAGTAGCAGTAAAAACTTTTATGGGACGATTTAGTTTCTTTTCCATGTAGGCCCGCATCGGCTCAAACTTTTCCACCATTTCCTCGTTACTCTCCGCCGGAATTAACCCCATTATTAATTCGGAACGGGAGTCTGTAGTATTGGTTGAACTAGCTGTTTGATTATCAGAAATACTTTGATTACATGAAATAACTGCAAAAGATAGAGTAAGCAGTGAGGCATACAAAAAATTACGTCGTAACATATAGGTTAATGACTCCATATAATATCTAGCATTAAATAAACAAGTGCGACATAACTGCCTTGCCCCAACTTATAGCCAGGCTAAGGTTGCAAGGACTTTAGTAGTTCCCACTTTGAATGATTCAAGTGATTTTGGTATGGTTAAGGTATGGTTAACATTGTTAAGTTAATGGAGGCTCAGCGATCGCCGTCGGACAATTCGCGGGCAACTCATTACTAACGATCATACTAAGTTTGGATAGATTATAACACTGGTATAGACAATAACACTTTATTTTACTTGAGCAATACTTTTTTTAGATTGTCTTTATAAATTAGCTCTTAGGTTCTCCTATGAACTAATCTGATTTTTGCTGTTTATGTATTTTGGTTCAAATCACGAAATTCTATCTTATAAACCTACTTCTGTGAAGTCCTCAGCTCCTCAAGATTTTAGTTTAAGAAGAGGTTAAAAACTTGTTTTCCTTTACAGATTATATATGAAAGCTATCGCCTTCATATTCAAATATTTTTAACACGATTTTCTATTATAGCAATATTGTCAATGTATGTCATCTTAATGAATGTAGAATCATGGAAAAATAATACCCTATCTGCAAGGGGAGAATGTTAGATAAGTTGATTTTGTGTTAGTCCTATTGTTGTTAAATATCTCGTAAATTATTCCTAATTGCTATATAGGTATTTACTTGATTTTAGGAAAGAGAGAAACTCCTTTTTTGTACAATAATTCTCGCACATCAAGTATCAAAGGAAATACTTCTTGATTTCTATCTTCTCCCTGAATATCGTAAGCTTTTTGTTCGGTTTCTACTGCTAGTTTATCTTCGGTAAAAATAACCTGAGTAAAATAACGCATTAATGGCCAGAGAAGATTGATTAATCCGGGAATTTTAGGTTTACGAATCATCAACATTCCAAAGCTATGATTAATTTTTTGTTCTTGATCTACTGGAATATAAACTACCCAAAGGTTTAAAAGTGGGTTTTCTGAATTTGGGGGGCAAACTTTTAAGGTTTGATAGGGATATTCTGTGCGAATTGTCATAATATCAAAGTCTAAATCTTCTGAGGATGAGTCTTCTTTTCGTCCGGCTGCTAATACTAAGTTGGCACTTGGATGAGGTTCCCCACTGAATTTATATTTGGCTTCTACCCAATTTTCTCCTTGAGAATTTTCTATGATTGTTGGTTTTACTTTTCCCATAAACTTTCGATGTAAAAATTGATGGTTCATATCCATTAAATTTTCTTTCATAAATGAATAATGACAGTTTACACGACGGGAAAAGTACATTGTTTTATATTCATTATTAGACCAATTTTTAATTTCTGGAAATGGTACGGTTTCAGCTAATTCTACTTTTCCAGGAAATACAAAAATATGGTTATAGGCTTCTTTGCAAGGATAGCTTTTTACTCCTTTTGGTAAGGAGCAATTTTTTGGTAGATAGGAAACTTTTGCGATTTTTCCTGTCTGATCATATTGCCATCCATGATAAGTACAGGTGATTTTTTCTCCACAAACTACTCCCATACTTAGGGGAATTTGTCGGTGGGCACAGCGGTCTTCTAGGGCGAATATTTGGTTGGATTTTGTTCTTACTAAAACAATGGGTTCTCCTCCAAAACTAACTTGATGAGGTTTTTCTTTTTTTAGTTCTTTTGATTGGGCTAGAGGATACCAAAAGTTCGGGTTTAAACCAATTTTTCTGAGGTCAAATGAGGATGAGCGATCGCAACTATTAGTTTGTAGATTCTTGATTTTTTGATTTCTTTGAAGCATTACTTCTTTTTACTCCTTTTAATTTTTTTGACTACTTTATCACATTAGTTTGGAATTTGCTCTAATACTATTTCTTCATAACTTTTCTACATTTTCTTGAGGGTGGGTAGTAACTTCTATGGAAAGTCTCTACTGGTTATAACATTCTGTGGAGCTCTCGTAAAATAGAATCATGATTACCAGGTCTGGCTAATTGTTCCCCAAAATGTTAAAAATTCTATATTAATAATTTGATAATTAATAATTTGATAATTAAAGTATTATCTAAGTATAGTATTTTTTTGAATGGGATTATAATAATAAGTTGTTTAAATACACAAATGCTTGTTATCTATGGCTAATTTTATCTTACTATTTCTGTTAATTATTACTCAGGTTTTAGGAGATATTTTCTTAAGCAAGGCTATGAAAATTTTTGGGGAAGTTAATCTAGTTAACTCTGAAAGTTGGATGCCATTCATAATTTACTTACTCACAAGTTTCTGGGTTTGGTTAGGAGTAATTACTCTGATTTTTTGCCTGGTTTTATACTTAACTGTTCTTTCTAAACTTGACCTAAGTTATATACTTTCAATCCATTCTTTAACTTATTTATTAAATGCTTTATTTGCTTGGTTGATTTTGGATGAAACAATTTCCAATATGCGGTTTTTGGGGACTTTGATTATAACTATTGGTGTATTTATTGTTGGTTTAAGTAAAAGTCTTTATGAAGATAGACAACGTTATAATTTTAATATCCTATTGATGGGATTATCTTTAAGTTTTTATATGTCTAAAACTTGGTGGGCGATCGCTATTATTGCTTTGGCTGATTCTACTGGAGATTTATGTCTGGCTAGAGGTATGAAACAAGTCGGAGAAGTAAATTTTAAATCTCTCAATGGTCTATTTGAGCAAATAGGTAAAGTGATTATAAATCCCTTGATTATGCTGGGTGTTCTTTGTCAAGCAATTGCTTTTTTATCTTTTATTTTAGTGTTAAGTTGGGCAGATCTTAGTTTTGTTCGTCCGGCAACTGCATTAACTTATATTTGTAGTATTTTAGGGGCTAAGTTTTGGTTAAAAGAAAAGGTTTCTCTGGGTAGATTTATTGGTATTGTTTTTATTGTTATTGGTCTGATAATTAATAGATAATTAGTAAAGTAGGCATATTGAACACTGTCATTTTCTTCTAAGTTTTGATTTTCCCCAGGGGAGAAGGGGGGGGTTGACTTTTGGCTTCTTATTTTTAATTTCTAAAATTTGAGTTTTGACTTTTAAATCTTGAGTTTTAAGTTTTGACTTTTGACTTTTGGTTTCTTTCTTTTAAGTTTTGAATTTTAAAATTTAATTTCTTACTTTTGAATTCTTATCTTTGACTTTTGAGTTTTACATTCTAAAATTTGACTTTCCCCCTGGGATAAAGGAAGGGGTTGACTTTTGACTTTTAAAATTTGATTTCTTACTTTTAAGTTTTGACTTTTAAAATTTGATTTTTAAATTTTGACTTTTAAAATTTGATTTCTTTCTTTTGAGTTTTGACTTTTAAAACTTAATTTCTTACTTTTGACTTCTTATTTTTTAGTTTTAAATTTTACATTCTAAAGTTTGAATTCCCCCCCTGAAATAAAGGGGGGAGTTGACCCTTTACTTCTTACTTCTTATTTTTGATTTCTTACTTTTGAGTTTTGAGTTTTGACTTCTTATTTTTTATTTTTTATTTTTGATTTTTTACTTTCTGGTTTTGAGTTTTGACTTTTGAAATTCCTTGATTACCCCGAGGCTTTAAAAACGCATTATCCAAGGTAATTCTTCTACCACTGCTCGCAGGGAATCAACATTACTTTTTCTTGTTAAAGCTTTTGCTGTATCTAATAAATTTCCCTTCTTAATTGACTGATAAGCATCCTGCATTGATACGGCAATATTCTGCATTAAACTAGAATCTCGATAACAATTAATCATACATTTTGTACAATTATCTCTGACTAATTTGGAGCTATCAAATTCATAAATAGAACACATTGGTTCATGCCAAAAATGACAACGCCATAAGTTTAATTCCCAGTCAAGAAAGAAGAAACGATAACCTGCTAAACAAGAATAACGCTGTTCTTCATTTTTGACGAATCTCTGCATTTCTTCTAAAGAAAGAGTGGGGTTAACTACACGAAATCGCTTTTTTAATTGCTTGACTTTTTCGTAGGCTTGCCAGAGACTTTCATTGGTATGAGTGACTAAACCTGCATCAGAATATCCTAAAAAGTTAGAATCAAGATTTGTTAATGGATAGGAAAAAACTACTGATTCAAATCCTAGGGAGGTGAGAAAATCTGGCAATGCATCATAGTCAACTAAATGACTCATTGTGACGGAAGCGGTGGAATACATACCAATATTTTTGAGGATTTGATTTGCTTCTTTTATTTTATTGCAGACACCAGGTAACCCACGATTTTTTTCATGGATGTCTTGAGCGGCGGCATCAACTGAGATGATTAGACTAGATAAACCTGCGTCTGCTAATGCCTCAATTTTTTTGGGGGTTAATAACCCACCGTTTGTTACTACCATAACTTTGATTCCTAATCTTGTTGCATGGTCAACAAATGAGATTAAGTTGGGGTTAAGGGTTGGTTCTCCACCTGTGAAAACTAGATATCTGATACCTTCGCGAAATAGAATATTAATTGAGTCTAATCCTTCATTAAGGTTAACAAATTTTGTTTTTTCTTTAGGAAAGGTGTCTCTTGCAAAGTTGCAGAAACCGCAGTTGGCGTTACAAGCGTTATTAATGGCAAATTGACAAAATCCTGGCCCTCCTGCTTGAAAAACTAGCTGTAGGGTATCTAGGATGCTGGTTGTGGTTGACATTCCCCGATTTTTGGTTGGGGTGGTAGTTTTTGTATTGTTACGGGGGGGTATTTTATGGGTGTTTGTTTTCATAATTTTGTTGGTTTTTGTTTGTAGAAGGGCTTCAGCTCTTTATATCATATTTGGGATATTTAGTTCTAAAAAAAATATTCGTTTGTAGTAGGGCTTGAGTCTTTGATATGATGTTAGGAGGGTTTTATTTTTTTTGTAGTTGGGTTTTAGCCGGACCAATATTTATTTTAGGGGTACAGCCTAATTATGAGATTAATAATAACTGTTCCAGGGAACTGCTTGTCTGTTCTAACTTTTGATAACTGATAACTGATATCAAGGCCACCACCGGGAAATTTCTTGAATAGCAATGGCTGTATTTTTGATTGCTTCTTGACCTCCTAAATAAAAGATGACGGGAGTTAGTTTTCTTATGTCTAAGAGTAAGTCGCGGCGAGTGCGGAGGGATCGGGCGTGAAGGGTGTCTTGCCAGAGTGGGTAAAGTTCAGTTTTTGGCATTTGTGTCAATTTATCAGCTAAAGCAACGATAACTTGGGCGCGAGATTCCTTATCCTTAATCCCTTGAGCAATAGTCAGTGCTTGTGGTAATAATTCTGGTAATTTCTCAGCCAAAGCACTGAGAACTTGGGCGCGACCCCACTCAGACTGAATATGTCGAGCAGCAGCCAGAGCTTCTGGTAATAATTCTGGTAATTTCTCA
>JAGGDU010000236.1:0-4584 GCA_018457135.1 Trichodesmium erythraeum GBRTRLIN201
GTTAAAGGTTGCTGCTATTATTCATTATTAACCCTAACAATTCTTCAAATAAAGGTTCTCCAAAGCTCATAAATCTTACAGATGGTTTACCCTCAAAAACATTCACATCAAATGTTACTTGATAATTACTATTTTGATAGTTTAACTGCCACAATTTATCCTCTAAAAATGTAAATTTTATCCCTGATAATTTTAATAGTAACGAATCAGTAAATAAGTTTTCTATTAGTTCAGCAGATAAATTTGTAGGAATTAGCGGTTGTCTAATTTCCGTCAAGTCTGTCTCTACATCCATGGCTACCATCTCATCTAAAGCAGGTCTTAATGGAGGAGTATTTAACACATTTTTATCAAAATCAGACATTAATACATTTTCTTCTTCAGGGTCGGCACTCATAACTGCTTTCTCTATAAAAGTAGGAACTTTGGCTAAAATAGGTTGAAGGTTGCCTACTATATTTTGAAAAGTATCAATACGATCGCGCAGTTTTTTATAAACTTTAGCTTCTACTGTTCCATCATAATAAAAGTTATAAATTCTCACAGTGGGATAAAATTGACCTATTCTATCTAATCTACCAATTCTCTGTTCAACTCGCATTGGGTTCCAAGGCATATCATAATTAATAATTACTCCACAGGTTTGTAAGTTTAAACCTTCGGATGCTGACTCAGTACATAATAATATTTTTATACTTCCAGCTCGAAATTTTTGTTTGATTTTCTCTTTAGGAACTAGACACCATTTTTGATCTTGATAAACTTCTCCACCGCGTCCAGAATAACAGGCAATTTGACTACCATATAAATCTTTTAAAGTCCGTCGTAAATAATCCATTGTGTCGGTATATTGGGTAAATATAATTACACTGTCTCTATCTATTAATTCTGTTCTTAAAGTTGTGATGAAGTGAGATAGTTTAGTATCTTCACCAGTATTTTCAAACTGCAACAATAGACTTTCTAAATATTCAATTTCCTGGGGGTCTACAGTTTCAGTTTGGCAATAACTTTCTAATCCTGTAATAATAGCATCGTCAGCATCATCTAAGTCTCCCAAGTCGTCAGCGGTAATACTAATACCATCCAAACGACGTTGCAATGACTCCCGAATTGCAAAAAACGAGCTGGTGAGACGTTTGCGGTAAAGAGTCATTAGAAAACCTAGCGCCTGACGATTTTCTTTTTGAGCTAATTTATAGAAATGACGTACATAGTCACTAACTTCTACATATAATTGTACTTCTCTGTTGGGTTCTAATATAATGGCTTTATCCTGTACAACTCGTTTGGGAATATCTCTATTGAGAATTCCACGGCGATAATATTGACGTAAGGTGTCCCGGGTGTGACGAAACATCAAGTCTTTGAGGGGAGTATTAATAGTTAGGTATTGGCGGGAAGTATTCACAAAGGGTTTATCCTGTGCTAGTTTTTTATGATTAACTATTTTTTTCCCTTGTTGCCAAATATCTCGGAGGCGGTAGGACATTAAGCGATCGCTTTTATTTAGATAGGATGCAAACTGAGAGGAAGGTACTCCTCCTAGTCTAAAATAATCTGTAGTCATTACCTGCCAAAAATTGAAAGTATGCTCGTCTGGTTTACCTGATAAAGAGGCAAAATAGTTACAAAAATTATCCCCATAACTCCAATGTCCTTTTAATCCTAAAAGTTCTAATAAGTCAAATACTTCGATAGGATCTATTTGCATAGGAGTGGCAGATAATAGGATTAAAGATTTAGTTTTTTCTCGTAACTGCTGCATTAATTTCAAGAGAGAGTTAGGGGTTTCTTTCCTATTTTGGGGGGCTTGGCGACGAGCATGATGAGCTTCATCTAAAATAATTAAATCCCATTTTTCTGCTGCTAATATTTCTGTCATTCTCTCAGCACGTCTGACTAAATGGGAGGATGCTAATATTAGTTTATGACTGTTCCAAGGGTTAGTTTTGTTAATAGTTGAAGTGTTATCGTAGGGGTCTTTAAATTCTCCTTTGTTGTAACTCCAAAAGTGCAGATTAAATTTTTCTCTGAGTTCTTCTTGCCATTGTGGTTGAACGCTAGCTGGTGCTAATACTAAAACTCGTTGGATGGCTTTTGTGAGGAGTAAATAACGTAAGATTAAACCTGTTTCAATTGTTTTTCCTAATCCAACTTCATCTGCTATGAGAAAGTTACAGGGGAATTTTTTAGCAACTTGTTTAAGAATTTTTATTTGATGAGGCCAAGGGTCGATTGTGATGGATTGTAAGCAATAGTCTAGGCAACCAGGATGTTGATGAGAATTTATGATAATATTAAAAGCTTGAAGTTCTTTTTCTTTGTCTGCTTCTGAGATATTTGTGATGGTTTTCTCGACAATATTATCTGTAGAAAATATGTTTTTACTTTCCTCTTTTTCCTCGGATTTGTTGTCAGAAAAATATGATAGTTTTGATGGTAATGGTCTTGTGTCAAATTCAACTTTTTCATTCCAAGTGGGTTTAGTAGAGGGAGTATAACGTAAAAGTTTTTCTGCAACGGCTTCTGGAATATTAAATACTTTCACATTAGGAGCTAAATTATGCCAAAGTTTCTCAAATCTATATACTTCTTCTTGTACTCTATCAAAGTCTCTTTCTCCTTCCCAAGCACAATAAACATGAAACGATTCTACGTTTTGTTCCCATCCTCCTAATGATTCATTATTAGAACCACTAAAGGCTATTTGGTCGCCATTTTTATCCGTAAAAATTCCAACTTTTTCATGGAAAATATGTTGGGGGTCTAATTGTTGATCGCTTGCTTCTGGCAGTCCGTTATTTTTAAGAGGAATGGCAATTTTAATATCTAAATAACCTGTAGAAATTAACCAACTAAGAATTTCAAAATGTTTGAGCTGGGCAAAATTTTCTGGTGGTTTTAAGTCAGCATCAAGACGAAGGGTTAGAGCTTTTCTCAACTCATAACCTTTTTGAATGGTTTCTAAATCTTGAGGGTTAAATTGACATCCCATAATCAGACGTATTTTACCTTCATTTTGAAGCATTGCTCCTAATCCTCTGGTTACTTTACTGAGAATAGCACTACTAAAAAAACCAGATTTTCTATCATATTGAATAGCACATTCTAAGGCAGGGATATAGAAGTCAGCAATAGGATTATTTTCATTGCTGGAGTAGCTAATAGACCAATAATGGGAACGGAAGTTAGGCATTTTTCAGTTATTAGTTATCAATTATCAGTTATGGGAATTAATTTAATGTCTATGTTGGCTTTTATCTCTGCAATTTTACTGATAAAACTTCTATTAGTTTTGAATGTAGAAGTTTTAACTATAAATTGCTATTTAAACATCTCCAAAATCTAAGCTTAACTGCTGTTCAAATAATTCTAATTGTTTCCCTTGGGTACTGACATTATCTTTAATTTCATCCATCATTAAACACAAATTCATCAAGGTTTGTTCCTCTTCTATTTTATCGGGAATTACTTTTAATGCTACTTCAATAGTTTGCATAAACATTTCATTGCTTAATAATCCTGTTTTTTCCATAAACCGACGGACTACTTCTACATTTTCCTCTTCTTGATAAATAGCAATAATAGCATGAATGTCATCTACTAAATATTGACTAGAAAAATCTTGTGGAGTGACCGAAAATGCTCGTTTTTTCAGTCGTTGTCGGGGTGTTAATAATTTGCAAGTGCCACTCGTTGAGTCTAATAATTTGTGAACTTTAACCAGGTCGTTGACGTTGAAACCTCCTATGGCTAGGGCAAGTTGTCTGGCTTCATCAAAGGGGAACTCCCTGGCACTGAAAGCATCCCAAGCTAATAAATACCATTGGGTCAAAATATCAAAGCCTGCTGTGTCTGTTTGTACAAGTTTCTGGAAGCGGTAGTTAGCGATCGCTTTTCTAGCTTCAGCAAAGGCGACTTCGGGGCGGACTTCTACTCCACTGTTGTCTAATATGGGATAGGAACGACTGAATACGTTTAATGCTGGGCCGAATGCGCTGAGATATAGGTCAATTCCCGTGATGTCATTTTTTTCAAAGTCGGGGGCGCGTTCCTCTACTTGGTTGGCAACTTCTGGTTGCAGGTCATCCCACCATGCTTGAGGGGCGTTGGGGTCACGTTTGCGACAGACAAGTAAGACGGTGCTGGAAACAGAATTTTTCTTAGCTTGATGGAGGTTTTGGGGGTTTTCAGTACTGACTGCCCAAGATGCGGTGATTTCAAAACCAGCGTCAATGAGAGATTTTGCTAAGACATCCCACGCGCCGGACTCTTTGTGGTTAAATTGTACCGTCATTACGCCGTCGTCGCGCAAGACTCGGTAATGTTCGGCAAAGGCGAGTGCAATTTTTGCTTCGTAGTCTTGGTTTGCAAGTTCATCGGGGGATGTTCCCATGTTGCGGAAGCGGGAGGGGTTGGCAACTGCTTCTCTGTCTTTGTCGGTGAGTTCGGTTAAGTAGAGGTCGGGGAAGATATCGCCTAAGACTCGGCGCTGCCAGACGTAGAAAAAGTCCGATAGTTCGGCGTATTGAATGGTGGCGTAGTAGGGCGGGTCGGTGATGATGGCATCTACTGAGTTAT
>JAGGDU010000236.1:4684-6214 GCA_018457135.1 Trichodesmium erythraeum GBRTRLIN201
CAAATAAGTAGCGATCGCCTCTACTTTATCGGGTTCATATTCTGCTTGTAATTGTAACTTAACATCGTTAATAATTTCGACATAAGTGACAAGGGTTAGAAGTTGACGGGGATTAAATAATTTTGACCATTGGTTAATTCCATATCTAATAAGTTCGTCTGTTTTCTCACCAGAGTTAATTTCGATTTCTGGTAATAAACCACTTAATTGAAATTCCTCAAAACTACTATTCAAATAATAATCAGTTTTACCCAATCCATCAAAGTCAACATTTTGAGGTAATCTAAACTCTAAACTTCCCTTACCTTTTTTAAATGCCACTGCATACATTTGATGCCCAAGCTTTCCTGACCGTGCCTGAGATTTAATTGCATCATCCTCAATCACGCTACCACAATTCGGACATTTACCCACACCCCTACTAATAGTGTTGTAATCATTCGGGTCGAACTCACCCTCATCAGTCTTAATAGTCGTACCCTTTCCCTTACTTCCTTTTATCAACTCAAAATCAACCCGCTTCCCTTCAAGATTAGGAATAGGTTTCACCGCACACCATTTATGTAAATTCTGCTTTTCCGGGCGTTTGTATAACCACCAATTCGGACTCAAAGGCACAACCGACTGACAACTCGGACAAACCACCGTATGGGCCCACAAATAATTCTGCACCGTTTCCCCTGGCAACGACGGGAAAAACTCAGCTAACCGTTTCTCTGCCTCATCCTCTACCCACTGCACCCACTTATCAATATCCTGCTGCAAGTCAGGTCCGAATTTCAAAGGATATTCCATCGCTGCTTTCATTGTCACCACTGCCACCGGATTCAAATCTGATGCCAAAACATTCAACCCATACCGCGCTGCTTCAAAAGGAATACTCCCACCACCACCGAACGCATCCAAAATAGTAGGTGTTCTGGTCCCCCAGGTTTTCTCACAGTAGTCATGTACCTGCTTAATTCTTGTTTCATCAGGAGGAGTTTTATAAAGCTTAGTATCATCCTTATACTGTTCACTTTTTTGAATAGAATTGCTCCGCTTTTTCAACCCTAATAAATACTCAAACTCTTCTACAGAAATATCATCAGGCAATAAAGAAGCTAAAACCGAAGCTCTTGAAAACGATAAAGGTTTACGAGAATACCAGCGATGCAACCCCTTAAAAGGATTACCTCCATGTTCATAATAAACCTGTTGATTTAATAATTTCACAGGCATAATTTTTTCAATAAAAACAGTCGGACGTTGGGAATTATTCATTTATTTTTTCCTATAAATAATGGATAGATATTAGTGAAAATATGGCCGCGATATATATATTTATTTACAGGTCTCCTAATAAAACTCTCATCGCTTTCAAAGCTGGACTGCGTTTACCATTATTAATTTTACCAAACCAA
Source organism: Trichodesmium erythraeum GBRTRLIN201 (assembly GCA_018457135.1). Taxonomy (GTDB): domain Bacteria; phylum Cyanobacteriota; class Cyanobacteriia; order Cyanobacteriales; family Microcoleaceae; genus Trichodesmium; species Trichodesmium erythraeum. Next base: position 6,088 of record JAGGDU010000236.1, read on the forward strand.
TAATGAGCTTCTTCATCACTCATTTCCATTACTCCCTCAGTAATATTAGACATTCTTTCTAGTTTTGATAAAGGTTGTAACGCCTGAAATAAAATTGCTAAACTTACTCCAGACTCTTCAGACAAAA
>JAGGDU010000237.1:0-12223 GCA_018457135.1 Trichodesmium erythraeum GBRTRLIN201
GGTTTTAGGTTTGAAGTTTGAGGTCTCAATTTTTTGAGGTTTTAGTTTTAGGTTTTAAGTTTTACATCTCAATTTTTTGAGGTTTTAGTTTTAGGTTTGAAGTTTGAGGTCTCAATTTTTTGAGGTTTGAAGTTTGAAGTTTTAAGTCTCAATTTTTTGAGGTTTTACGTTTGAAGTTTGAAGTTTTAAGTCTCAATTTTTTGAGGTTTTACGTTTTAAGCTTTAAGTTTGAGGTCTCATTTTTTTGAGGTGTTAGTTTTAGGTGTTAGGTTTGAGGTTTTAAGTTTGAGGTCTCAATTTTTTGAGGTTTTAAGTTTTAAGTTTGAGGTCTCAATTTTTTGAGGTTTTAGGTTTGAAGTTTTAGGTGTTAGTTTTGAAGTTTGAGGTCTCAATTTTTTGAGGTTTTAGGTGTTAGGTTTTAGGTGTTAGTTTTGAAGTTTGAGGTATCAATTTTTTGAGGTTTTAGGTGTTAGGTTTGAAGTTTGAGGTCTCAGGTGTCAAGTGTTATTTTTTAATTGTCATATGTTATCTATTGGGCCATGTTTTCTCATTTTCCCAAAAAATTTCGACTCGCCAAAGGCGAGACTAAATAGGGCAAAAGGGCAAAAGGGCAAAGGGCTATTCAGGAGTCCTGGGGGGGAAACTCACAAGACGAAAACCAACAAAGTCGTTGACCGCCTCGACCGAGAAATAGTAGCCGCGGAACGCAGAGCGACACCACCAAGGAAAGTCGTACCAGGAGCCGCCCCGTAATCTTTTTGTAGTATATTTTGTAGTATTTTGATTACTTGATACCCATGGACTACCATCATTAGGTGCGCCCTCGTAATTATCATGCGAGTCATCTTCGCACCATTCCCAGACATTCCCGTGCATATCATATAATCCAAAAAGATTAGCAACTTTGAAGTAACCAACTGGAGTGGTTTGTTCTCTATATTCTCCTTTTGGGCCTCTGCCGTAAGAGCCAGACGATTTTTTTTCCCCATCATCCTTTCCACGATAGTTAGCGAGGTCTGTGGTAATAGTTTCCCCAAAATGAAAAGGCGTAGTTGTTCCTGCACGACAAGCATATTCCCATTGTGCTTCACTGGGTAGCTGATAGTTTCTTTCTGTCTTCTGACTTAACCGGGCACAAAACTCTTGAGCATCTAGCCAAGAAACTTTCTCAACTGGGCGAGTCCAACGATTATATTTTTCATAGTCATCTTTAAAATATGAAGGGTCAGGCTTAAGGTCACGTTCAATTTTTTCTGTAGTTTCAACAACAGCTTTCCACTGGCCTTGAGTAATGGGATAACGCCCCATAAAAAATTCTGGTACTGTAACTTCATGTTGTGGGCGTTCAGAATGAGTCGAATCTAGCTCATTTTCTGGAGCACCCATAATAAACTTGCCTGCTGGTATCTTAACCATAGCCAGTTCAACATTATTGCCCAGGTCTTCGGTATAGTATTCAGCTTGTTCTTTTTTCTTACGAATAGTAATTCTTACCATGGATCTATATATATATGAAGTCGGGCAACAGTTCAGCATTGCTTACTGGGCCGCCCAACTCAATTTGATTTTCGGATGCCGTTACCAACATCGCCGGAACAGGTCTGGACTCTTCTTTGGCACGCCCGACATATTCCCATATGCCAGTTCTGGCACAGAAGAGTGCTGGGGGGGAAACTCACAAGACGAAAACCAATATTGTTGTTGTCCGCCTCGTCCGAGTTATAGTTGTTGCGGTTCGCAGAGCGACACCTCCTAGGATAGTTGTTCCAGGAGCCGCTGTTTGCCTGCCCCACATTTAGTATAGTTCAAATTGATCAAATTTAACGATTAAATGTTCCCTGTCCGGAGGTCTTGCCGGAAATAGATTTACTTTTACCTTGGTGAATTTCTCATTTAACCCTGGGAACGGGAAAAGCCATAGGATGCAAAAATAGATTGGCGTAATTTATAGGTATCTCCGTGGGACAAGTGGGCTTCCCAACTTTGCATTCGTTCTTTCAATTTTTCTAAGGACAGAGTACCGTTTTGATAATCTTTCTGCATTTGCTTTAGTCGCTTTCGCCCTCGCCTGAGGTTGTCATTGCGGACTCGAATTCTCTCTGGAAATACTCGAAAACCTACAAAGTTTGCTCCGTGGCGGGTTTCAAATATTTGAGTTTTAATGGGATGAATTTTTAAACGTAGAGCAGTAAGGTTTTGTTCTATTTTTTGTCTAGCTTGAGTTAAAGTTTCTCGGTGGTCGCTAAAAAGTGCAAAGTCATCAACGTATCGTAAGTATTTTTTGATTTGCAATTTCTCTTTGACAAAATGATCGAGGCTATCCAAGAAAAAGTTAGCTAAAAATTGACTGGTTAGGTTGCCTATGGGTAGACCTTTTCGCCGGAGTACGGGAGTGGTCGGGTTATCTCCTGGAAAATATTCTAGCACAGGTTCTTGAGGGTTACTACCATCAATAATTGTATCGATTAACCATAATGTGTTTTGGTATTTAGTTTTCGGGCGGTTCTTGGTTTTGAGAATTTCTAGGTCAATACTGGGAAAATATTTCTGAATGTCGCATTGCAGAATATATTTGCTGGAACGAGAAAAGTTGATAAAACGTTGCAGGGCTCGGTGAGAACTGTAGTCTATACGGTTAGCATAGGTATGGTGGATAAAATAATGTTCTACTAGGGGGACAATGATGTTACATAGAGGGTGGTGAACGACGCGATCGCGATAAGGTGCGGCAGAAATTAACGGGGGCTTGGGGTCATATATTCTAAAAGTTTTGTAAGCTCCGGGAGAATAGGTTTTATCTCGCAGTTGGGCTGGTAGTTTGAATATGTTTGTTTCTAAGTTTTAGTTAAATTCTGGGATGTTGTCTCGAAGTCGCTTGCCTTTTTGAGCGTAACGAGCGGCTAAAAACAAGTTTTTCCAGGCTACAATTTGGGGCCAAAGGTTTCCATGACGTTTCATTGGATTTTGTTTTAAGTTTGATTATTAGGGTTCAGATAAGTTTTTAGTCCAACTACCTAAGTCAGATCCTATTCCATTGATCTGTATATTTATATATTTGTAGCGATCGCTGGAAATTAATTCAAAATCTGAGAGTAGGCGAGTTTGGTGCCGAATAACATCAAGTTTAATGTTCAGGTTTTGCAAAATCTCTAATTTTTCACTGGTGCTAAAACGGGCACGAATCAGATTTTCCAGCAAATCATAAAGATGATTAATTATCCGCGTTCCTAAACCAAGACGATAATTCCTTGGCAAACGATTTAATACTGGGACATACCATTTAATAAAATCATAGGTCTTTTGAATAATTGGTAATTCATTCATATTTTTATATTTGGGCCATATTTTCTCAATTTCAAAAAAAATTTCGACTCGCCAGAGGCGAGACTGAAAAGGGCAAAAGGGCAAAAGAGCAAAGGGCTATTCAAGAGTCCTGGGGGGGAAACTCACAAGACGAAAACCAAAATTGATGATGACCGCCCCGTCCGAGCTAAAGTCGTAGCGGTACGCAGAGCGACACCACCAAGGATAGTTGAGCCAGGAGCCGCCCCGTAATACTTTTGTAGAATATTTTGTAGTATTTTGATTACCTGATAGCCATGGACTACCATCATTGGGTGCACCCTCATAATTATCATGCATATCATCTTCGCACCATTCGTAAACATTCCCGTGCATATCGTATAAGCCAAAAGGATTGGCCACTTCAAAACTACCAACAGGAGTTGTTTCTTCTCTATACTTGCCTTTTGTCCCTTGGCCATAAGTATAATTGCCATCATAATTGGCCAGGTCTGTAGTAATAGTTTCCCCAAAATGAAAGGGTGTAGTTGTTCCTGCACGACAAGCATATTCCCATTGAGCTTCACTGGGAAGCCCATAGTTTCTGCCTGTATATTTGGATAGTCTGGCACAAAACTCTACTGCATCATACCAAGACACTCTTTCTACAGGTCGATCATTTCCTTTAAAATATGAAGGGTTAGACTTAAGGTCACGTTCAATTTTTGGCACATTATCAACAATGGCTTTCCACTGACCTTGAGTAACAGGGTAGCGACCCATGAGAAAAGCTGAAATATTCACCTGATGTTGAGGACCTTCACGACTTTCTCGTTCCAATTCATCTTCTGGGGAGCCCATAAGAAACTTTCCTGGGGGAATTTCCACCATTTCAAGTTTAATTCCATTCCCCAAGTCTTCCACAATACCTGTAACTTGTCGGCGTTGTTTTTTGATAGCCCATCGATATCCAAATAATCTCAATAATTCTGAACGTCTTTTTTCCAACCTTGCTAGATCAAACTCAAAGGTTACAGTTTCCTGCACTTCAATGAAAGCAACGTCAAAAGTATCAGTTTGAATTTGAGGTTCTGATCTGACTTCTGACTCGGGAGTTTCAAAAATGGGAGGAACAGAAACAGGTCGAATTTTCTGGGCAACCTTCTCAGCAAACTCAGCATATTCTCCACCTAAATTTTCCAATACATCAACAGCAACTTGAGCAAAAGGTAAGACTTGCTCCCGGTCTTCCTCCTCATATTGAGGCAATAAGGTCAACAAAGCTCGAAAACTACGAATAGGTCGGTCAATTTTTTCAGCGATGTAACGAGAAACAGCATCCAGAACAGCCGTAGTTTCGTTGCGCCCCATTGCCTGGTTCAACTCTTTTCGGACACCAGGAAGAAATTCATAAGTTGGTTGATCATCCTTAGAGTCAGTTGGAGCAAGCAAACCTCCCATATAAACTTCCGCCACATGAACGGTGGTAGCTTCCTTTAAGAGAGTTTTGCGAATTAAGTTAACCACAGACAAATTCACCGGAGCCGCCGCCATCATCCCTGCGAGTCGTTGAGCAGTAATAGAAGTTGTTGCCAGAAATTTTCTCACCCTAGTTGTAGGTGAAATTTCTTTTTTAGGGGTGGGTAGCTCTGGTGGAGAGTCTTCTTGTTTTTGGCAAAATTGCTTTTCAACAAAAGATAAATCAAATAAAAATATAGGTACTCGTGAGTTACTAGCTCCGGACACTATCCGACACCAACTTTTCAAAAGTTCAGGTTCAGGCAGAATGACAGGTAAAACCAAAGCATTCTTCCAGTTTATAGGTATCCAGGGAGGTAAATTTTCCAAAACCAACCGGGGGTTAGGAACTCCTGGTGCAACAGCAGTACCAAAAAATTTACTTCCCACTCCCAGTTGAGTGCTATCCCAAAGATATTCAGGGAATAACTGTAATATTGTTGTGGGGTTTTTTTCTGACCAAACTTTTAACCAGTGGTGAACAGTACCATTTTGCCAAATTTTAGAAGTACAGTCACTGACAAAAATAACTACTCCCCGCTGGTTAGAATGAATTAATTCTCGATGACTATGTTGACGTTGCTTTGGTTTACCGCTGTTATGTCGCCGGACTAATTTTAATTTTTTAGTATTTGAACTGAGCAAACTCCAGACTCGGACATTTTTAAATGCTCCCTGAGTTTCCAAGACTTCTTGCATTTCATTCACCGTCTCTCTCCAAATAAAAGCGGAACTCGACTCTTCTACCACCAGTTCTAAGTCAAGCCAGCGTTCGGGTTCTGGTTTAGTAACGGGCAACCAGATATCCTGCTCGGCAATAACATTAACAGTTTCTTCTTCGTCTAGTGTTTTTCTGGAGAGAGAGGGAACTTTCCGCATCAGAGGACGCAAAGCACGACCTAACTCCAGTACATTCTGGAGAGCTGGAGCCGCGGGTGTTTGGAATGGCAAACCTTTAACTGGAGGTTTTTCGGGGGTTTGGTCTATTGATTCCTCCGTGATCACTGATACTTGAGGTTCTCTCTCGGTAACAGGTTGAGGATCACTGTCTTCAAAAATTATCGGCAGTTGTTCCGGTTGCTGTTCATATTTTGGCTTCGGCTTTTGTGGAGTCTTCACCGTACCCATTTGTAAAGCCAACCAAATACTATCAGCAATATTTTCATCGCTGAGTTCCAGACCTTCTAAAATTCCGGTTCGAGCGAGTCGGTCTATCAAAAGTTTAATGGTGTGCTCAAAACTGGAACTACTCATATTTTAATCTTCAGCCTCAGCTCTTCCTAAGTCTTGTAAAAGTTGTTGTACTAATTCGTCGTCAAAAAAACTTTTACCTTCGGTAGCAGGGATACGACCCTTTGTCACCATAAAAATTGCATTCAATAACTGGTCAGTTGCCAGAGTTTTCTCATCCTGGAGGTCAATAAAATTTTTAATTAGTGTTTGAATTTTTTCTTGTTCAGCAGTATTTTGATTAAAATGAGCAATAACTATTTTGGTCAATTCTTCTTGAGTTGGAGATTTCATCCTTAAAGGCAAACACCGCCGTAAAAAAGGTGCCGGAAAATCTCTTTCTCCGTTACTAGTCATCACCACCAGAGGAAAAGCGGTGCAAGTTATCCGCCCATTCTCAATTTCCGCCTCCATCTGAGAACCTGTCTCGGCTTCAGTTTCATCACTGTAAGCAGTACGAACCGTTACCTTGTTTACCTCTTTTTTTATTCTGACCAACTCTGGAATTTCAAACAACCCCTCTTCGAGAATAGCCAGAAGGTTATTAGGTAAGTCAATATCGCTTTTATCAATTTCATCTATCAGAAGAACCCGGGGATATTTTGAAGGCAACAAAGCAGTTCCCAAAGGACCGAGAGTTATGTATTTTTCAATTTGTTGTATCTGTTCTCGATATTGTTCTGAGGAAAAAGTCTGATTATTTAGTCTTTCCTGTTGTTTAACCTCCTGCAACCGACCAATAGCATCATAACTATATAGTCCCTCTTTCAAAATAGTGCGGGTAGTAACTGGCCAGTAAAGCACTTCTCCCAGTTTTAGTTGTCTAGCCACAGCATAAGCGAGGGAAGACTTACCCGTTCCTGGTTTACCAGTGACAAGTAGAGGTCGCCTCAAATATAATGCAGCGTTAACCATTTTGACTTCATCAGAACGTGCCTGAAAAGTTTCACCACGTCGCTTCAAGCGACTTTCCCCAGGTCTGTTTTCTTGACCAAAAGGTCGCCAACTAGGAGGAGGTGGCAAATTTTGAATACCATCATGAGGTTCTGTGTTTTCCTTAAAAATTTCCCAGTTATTCATGACTCCAACATCCTCAGTTCATTAACAGGTGGAACAATATCAGGATCCTCCCAAAGTAATGATAAGTGATTACCAATATGTCTGTCAATATCTTGTTCCCAAGCTTCAGAACGTTTTGCTTTTATAGCTTTAGGTAAATTTGACAAAGAGTTACAAGCGTTACAGATATTTTGCAGTTCCTCAGCACAGTCAATATTTTCTGCTTCTGGCCTCATCCATAGCGCCACAGGAATTCCAGCATAGTAAAAAGCTTCCATAACTGATTCTCGTTTCTCTGGTTGCAGCACTTCTGTTAATCTTACTGCCGCCACATCGTCAGCAAAAATTTGTCGAAAAAACTTCTTCCTATTACCACTAGTAGCCGAAGGATGAAAAATATCAATTACTCTTGCACTTTGTCTGCTAGTTAGCGATCGCCACTTTTGGTTAAATTTATTTAATTCAGCATTAGAATTTCCAGACAGCCTAAGGCGTTCTGAAAACCTGAGAGTGATTTCACACTGTTCTCCCAATAAAGTTTGAAAATACTCAGGTATATTCGGATCACTTATATATTGATCTACCGGCTTAATATCCCGGTCAATTAATTTATAAGGCAAAAATATTGCAATTTTCTCTAGATTAAAATCATAACGTTCCGAAACATCAGCCCAAAAGAACTGTAATAATTCAGTCAAATTTTTAGCTTGGTTAAACTCCGAAGTATTTTTATTACTAACTATAGTTCCTTTTGCATTCATAAGAACATTTTCTTCATCAATAAAAGAATGGAAACCTTGAGGATTTTCCGGAGTATAATTTTGAGGATTTTCAATTAGCCATGCCTTCAAAATAAAACCCTTACTCTTTTCAATAGCAGCTACTAATAGATAAGGTTCTGGTTGTTTAATCTGAAAATTTTCCTGATTTTTCAGAGCTTTCTCTTTTCTTAAAACAGCCTTCAAATCTTCAATATTTTGCGAATATTTTTCCAACCATTCTGTTAATTTCTGGCAAAGCTCAGAAGGTTTTTTTAAATCCTCAAGATGCAGTAATAAAAAACAGATAAATCTCTCCAGCAAAGAATAATTTTCCTTTGTCCGGTCATCCAAATTTTGAATCATCTCATTCAAAGATCCAGGGTACTCATCTAGAGATTTCCCAGAACTTAAAGGAATAGAAATTTCTGGCAAAGATAGGTTGTAAGCATAGCGTATTTCTGTGGTATAATCTTCAAAATAATTTTCCAAAATAGCGATCGCTCCTTGTATCCTACCATCAACGCGACAAACCGTGGCCAAATCCCCAACTTGAAGTATTAGGTCCGTGGGAATCATAAAAGCCACTTTAGCCTCAGGGCGTTCCTGGTCTGCTTTTACCGCCATACCCACAACACCCTGAAGATTTTTGTCCCAGATAGCAGTACCACTAAACCCTGACTCCAAGCGAAGCCCTGTCTGTTTAGTACCCTCAAGTTGGATAAGACCTCGGCCTATTGGTCCCATCAATTTTCCAGTAGCCCACTCCCCATCGCTCCCTTTTTTTGGGAAACCTAATGCTTCAAACTCATTTTCCTTAAGAGATTGATTTCCTATTTGAATTAAATTAATTGGTTTAGCATCTTCGGGAAGTAGATCAGAATTTATTAGTTTTAATACTGCAATATCTTGTATATTTTCCTGATCATTTAGAGGTCGCCAAAAAGTCACTTTTGTCTCAAGTTTTTCACCTATCTTACCTTTCTCAAAAATAGGAAAATTAACCTCAATAATTTCATCAGGAATTTCTTTCTGCCTCATAATTATATGTGCAGTTTTTTTAGGAGTATCTAAACAATAAGCCACTACATGAGCACAAGTTAAAATATACTCATTAGAAACCAAAAAACCAGAGCCAGCGACACCACCTCCAGATTTAAATATCCTAACAATAGATAATTCTAAAACCATTAAACCTTATCCACTTCCAACTTTTTAAACTCTATAGTTATCCATAGCCAACTTTGCCGTTACTAACCCTCCGTCTTATTCCATTTCAGAGTAATTTCATAGTTAACCTCCGCGCTACCTGATGCAATAACAGCTCCCAGTTCACCACTCATTTTTATCCCAAACTTCACCTCTACAGCATCAGCCGGTTGATTTAAGTCCTGAACCTTTTTGATAATTGCGTTGGCCACCGGCTTAATACTAGAAAGTGCCTTTCCCAGTGTTTGTTTAGCCTGTTGAGCGACCTCATCCCCAATGCCAATTAACTCCTCATCTTCATCTTCATTGCTACTGACTGGTAGCTTTTCATCCACTTCCACATAGACAAAAGACTCATCATCATCATCTAACTGAAACTTAACTAATTTTGTCACTTGTATCCTCCCGTCAGTCAATTTTTTTATATTTCCATATATTCTATAACAACTCGGCAGCCACATTGAGATGTCATTTCATTTATTCTTATGTTGGTGTTAAAACTGCCCGTAAAGATAAGAGTAAAAACTAAAAAATATCCTGCCATCCCATTCAAAACAAATGGAAAAATTACTGCTATATTCGTAGCTTAATTAACTAGGATATTATAAATATTATCAACCATCAACTAGAAAGAAAAATTAGCCTCAACTGTTTACCCCTCCCCCATTCCTCCATTCCCCTACTTCCCATCCTGAGAGAGACTAGGGGAACAGAACCTAATCAAAGTGCCAAATTGAAAATTTTTCGAGCTAAATAGTATACATCCTTAATATATTAGGGATAGTATACATCCTTAATATATTAGCGATAGTATACATCCTTAATATATTAGCGATCGCATATCATCAAAATTCCAGCCTCAGAACCTTGAGGAGAAATGAACCTATTACCTTCTAACGTTGTTTCAGCAATAATCTCACCAAGACCAGTTTGTCTTCTAATTAATTGAGAAGCAAACCTGCCAATATTACAATCAATTTCCACCACCATATAGACCTGTTTCATTCCATCATCTGCCTCCTGATCGTATTGCTTTAATACTTCTGCCCTCCACAAATTGTTGCCCAGGCCTTCAATAGTGTTCATATTTATTAACGTTGTTGCCTTAGTATTATAACCTACAGGCTCCCAATCTAAAATCCCTTGTGTAATAATAACACTAGCCAAAAATTCAAACATAAACTTTGCCTTAAATAACTAATTAAACAGACTTCCTTGAAGAACTGTTGTTAGCTTAACTCACTTTGAACTATTAGTTAAGAAGTGAATTTATCTTTTTCTCTCCCTTAACCGCTGTTATTAAGTATAAGCCCTTAAATACAAGCTGATATTTAATTATTAATGGCAAATATTTAGCTAGTATAAATAGGTGATAGGTGTAATATTAGACATAATCAATTTTCAGTAATATCAACTATATCATTAACTCCTATGACCACTATAATTTTCTTCTTACTGTTTGACTTATAATTTTACTGAACCCCTTGCCACAACCCTTTAATTTCTCCCAAAACAGATGGTTGTGGTGCAGCCACAGTATAAACTTGCAGATTAACCTGAGCGCCAGGAATATTCTGATTCCAAGAAATATTTGCAACTGAGAGCAAATCAATATTGCACAAATACTTTTTGTTTTTCTGGTTGAGTTAAGAAATCTACAAACTTATCAGCAGCAGTAGCAGTCGCTTTATTTATATCCCCTTGTACGTTCGCAGCTGTTGTTAAAGTTTCTACAGTCGGGTTGAGATCATAAACTTGATAAGGTTTATTCTGAGAAGCTCCCGACAGTTGCCAACCTTAAAGAGCTATACCTTCATAAACTGTTGCTACATCTGCATCATTAGGACCAGGAGCAATAAACTCTTGAACAACATATAAGTGGAACGGAGTCGCAAATAAACTGACCATTTGACCTTACTGAATAATGATTCAACGGCAGGTGTATTCAAAAAAAAATCATTTTTTTGATAACATCCATCAATTCATAGTTAGTTACCCACTATTGAAACGAGTGTTGTCAGTGGTGACGAAATCAAAACCACCCCACTGCTGTTTACCACCAATTTTTTTGCCAGTTCCCTGCTATCATTGCTATTTCTAATTTTTGCCAGTCAAACTTGCTATTGGGAAACAAAATTTTTCCTCCTTCTGACCAAGCAATACCTACTAGGAAAGTTTTAGCGATCGCTGTTCACTGTTAATAGAAAGCTTCCCTATATTGTTCCTCCTTCTGACCAAGCAATACCTGCTAGGAAAGTTTTAGCGATCGCTGTTCACTGTTAATAGAAAGCTTCCCTATTATTTTGGCTTTGCTAACATTGGTTTAATTCATCTAATAACTCTCCATTTGCTGGAATTAAAACATTAGGATTAAATTCATTTTTTTATCCATATAATTATTGATAATATCCCGAGAACCTTGAATTAAAATTTCAAGTTTAAGATTGGTTTTTTTTCCTCAAATATAGTTTCTAATTCTTGGATTAGTTCAGCAATTTATGTACCACTAACTATGATAAATTTTTGATTTAACCCGATAATTTGTACGTATAATAAAACTTATCAATTTAATTTTAAGAAGTTAGGAAAGTTTTAGCGATCGCTGTTCACTGTTAATAGAAAGCTTCCCTATATTTTTCCTCCTTCTGACCAAGCAATACCTGCTAGGAAAGTTTTAGCGATCGCTGTTCGCTGTTGATAGAAAGCTTCCCTATATTGTTCCTCCTTCTGACCAAGCAATACCTACTAGGAAAGTTTTAGCGATCGCTGTTCACTGTTAATAGAAAGCTTCCCTATTATTTTGGCTTTGCTAACATTGGTTTAATTCATCTAATAACTCTCCATTTGCTGGAATTAAAACATTAGGATTAAATTCATTTTTTTATCCATATAATTATTGATAATATCCCGAGAACCTTGAATTAAAATTTCAAGTTTAAGATTGGTTTTTTTTCCTCAAATATAGTTTCTAATTCTTGGATTAGTTCAGCAATTTATGTACCACTAACTATGATAAATTTTTGATTTAACCCGATAATTTGTACGTATAATAAAACTTATCAATTTAATTTTAAGAAGTTAGGAAAGTTTTAGCGATCGCTGTTCGCTGTTGATAGAAAGCTTCCCTATATTGTTCCTCCTTCTGACCAAGCAATACCTGCTAGGAA
>JAGGDU010000237.1:12323-21409 GCA_018457135.1 Trichodesmium erythraeum GBRTRLIN201
TAGAAAGCTTCCCTATATTGTTCCTCCTTCTGACCAAGCAATACCTGCTAGGAAAATTTTAGCGATCGCTGTTCACTGTTAATAGAAAGCTTCCCTATATTGTTCCTCCTTCTGACCAAGCAATACCTGCTAGGAAAGTTTTAGCGATCGCTGTTCACTGTTAATAGAAAGCTTCCCTATTATTTTGGCTTTGCTAACATTGGTTTAATTCATCTAATAACTCTCCATTTGCTGGAATTAAAACATTAGGATTAAATTCATTTTTTTATCCATATAATTATTGATAATATCCCGAGAACCTTGAATTAAAATTTCAAGTTTAAGATTGGTTTTTTTTCCTCAAATATAGTTTCTAATTCTTGGATTAGTTCAGCAATTTATGTACCACTAACTATGATAAATTTTTGATTTAACCCGATAATTTGTACGTATAATAAAACTTATCAATTTAATTTTAAGAAGTGCGGAATATTGGTTTATATATAGCCTATATAACCACACCAAACCAAGACCACCCAGCAATATCGCTTCTTGAAATTGGAATTATCTGATAACCTATGCCATACTTTGCCGACCTACTACCAGATATTTAGGAAAGTAAATTAAATAAAACCGGAAATTTGTAGTTTGTACTTAGGAAAATCATTGGGGGGAATTAACTTTCTTTAGTTTTATTTTGTTTTCATTCCTTATCCTGTTTGTCCGAATCTTTCTAAAGATGAAGATGAATACATTGATGTTGAATCATTAATAATACTTAAAATATCCCAAGCCACCCTTGACCAACTGTAATATAGCTCCGCTAGCTCACGCCCTCTTTTCCCCATTTCTTCTCTCTTGTTTGGCATAGACAACAAATAATCTATACAATCTGCAAATGCACCCGAATTTTCATAGTCTGTGATCACAATACCATTCTTACCAGGAATAATTACTTCCGGGTTTCCTCCCCTACCAGTAGTTATAGTACATAACCCAGTTGCCATAGCCTCATAATGCACCCTAGCTAGAGGCTCTTCCCATTGAGATGCACATACAAATACATCACCTAATAAGAAATAATCTGCAACTTCATATGGGGGAATAAAACCAGTCATCTGAACTGCTCCTCCCAATTGTTCAGCCTTGACCTTAATTTCACGGACATAATCGTTTTCCTCATTATTACCATACCATTTACTACCCACTAGCAATAATACAGCAGATGGGTGTTTCTTGATAACTTTGGTCATAGCAGATATCAACAAATGAGGCCCTTTTTTATCTGTTAACCTGCCCACATAAAGGATCACTTGTTTATCTTCTAAACCCAGAGCCGCCAACTTTTCTTTTCGTTTCCCTTCTAATCCTTCTATCCACCTAGGCTGAAAGAGCTTTAGGTCTACTCCTGCATATACAGGTGTTAACTTATGTTCATATCCTGGAAATAATTTAGCTATTCCATCAGCAATAAACTTACTAACTGTCACCACTTTTTCCACTCGTTCCAAACATAGAATTGCTTCTTCAGGTTCAATCTTCTTAGCATGGAACATTTCATTGTGCATACTCAGTATAAAACGACTGTTTGGTGCAACTTCAGCCACCATTGGTAAATACTTAGGACGATTGTAAATTACTATCCAATCAAACTCTCGTCCTGCTACAAAATTGGTTACAGCGTGATAGTATTCCTCTGAAGTTTTTCTACTAGAACGTTTATAGAGAATATTGTCCCTAATTTCCTGATCTGGTAGTTCTGGATCAGCTACAGAGAATACTGTAACTTCATGATCTCGCTTCAGGAAAGGTAGAATACCATCTATATATGTCTGAATAGCCCCGCCTCGGATACAAGGCACTGGCAATTTTTCTGTGCAGACTAGTAGTATTTTCACGTTATCAATTTTAATTCAATAAGTCATTCATAAGTATAAAGCATTTTAAAATATTTTTTATGATAGAATAAATCTAAATAATCGTATTATTTTTTTTCAATGTAATACTCATGATTAATAGGTTTATGGATCCAAATAAATATGTTATCTCATGTACCCCTGAATACTTATACTTTGGAGGATGTTTCCAGAGGACAGAAGGAAATTCTGCTAAAGGGTTTCTGCCAACTGTCACTTAATTTCATACACAAACGATGCTACCGGACATAATATTAATCACTATTAAGTAGGAGGCAAGAACAACAAGATCAGATCTTGCTGAATAAACTACATAATTATTTAGGATTTAAGTTGCGCGTCTAATGATAATTCAATAAGGATAACTCAAGGCCTACATAGGTTAAATCTAAGCCACCTCAAACTACCAAGTTTTCCCGTAGCAGAAACAAGTGCCGCAGTAATATCACAACCTTCATGGAAAAAAACTAGAGAAATAACATATTCAAGAAAAAAAAGCAAAAACTCACCCCAAGAAGGGCGAGGCTTTAAACCAAATTTTTTGGTAATACTTTATATCGGAATTGGTACTTTCTTAAATTCTTAGTGTTACAGTGGTAAAGAAATAGAATACTTAAGCATTTTCAAAAAAACGTTTTTCTTTGATCATCTCTTCAACGGGAGAATAGTCTTCTCAATTTATACGACAAATACGACAAAGAAGAATACCAAACCTTCACCATGATAGCAAGGCTTGATATTCTCTCATTTTCTTAGTTACTTAGTCTAACAATGTTTACCTACTTACTCTTTTTTCTAACAACTACAATTACAGGTTGTGCATCTTCTGGTGTCTGACCTTCTTCCTTTAGTCCTTTCAGCACTTGATTTACACGCCTCATTATCTTACCATTGCCATCATACAAATCACGAATATCTTCCCTCTTTGTCCCTTCCATTTCCAGAATAATGGTGTTGGCCTTTTGCTTCATTTGATTTCTCCTTAATTTTTACTATTTGTATTGCCTTGCAACATTCAAACTACTCAAAACTAACACCCAAATTATCTACCTTAAATCTGTATGACATCAACAGTTAAAGTAATAGCTATTGTAGGTGATCTCTTGCTAAGAGCAACAAGAACCATAGACATAGTTCAAGTTTTCAAGATCGTATCTTAATTCTAATCGTTCTACTAAACTTACCAAAACTTACTCATACATGGTTATAGGAGTGTAGTAAAGAAATAGAATACTTAAGCATTTTCAAAGACACGTTTTCCTTTTATGATTTCTTCAATGAAGGAAGACTTGATGGAATTATCGTGTACTTAATCAAAAAGACCCCTTTTCTTCTTTTTCTTCTTGGTGACTACTATTATAGGTTGTATATTCTCGCCTACGTCACCTTGTTCTTGCAGTTGTGCTATTATCTGTTCTATCCTTTTAAATAACTTGCCCTCGCCTCTTCTCAAATCACTGATATCATCACTGTCAGCCCCCCCGAACTCAAGCACAACGGGGTTTCTATATTGCTTTCTTTCGGAACTATCACTAGTCATCACCATTTTTTTCGTTCTCCTTAATTTTTACTATTTGTATTGCTTTGCAACATTTAGCCTACTCAAAACCAACACCCAAATTATTTACCTTAAATCTGTATGACATTAACAGTTAAAGTGATAGCTATTGTAGGCGCTATCTTGCTAAGAGCAACAAGAACTATAGACATAGTTCAAATTTTCAAGATCATGTTTTAATTATAGCCGTTTTACTAAACTTGCCAAAACCCTATAATATATGGTTATGCAAGTTTTGAAATTAGCTTACTGTTTCAGCGAAGATCACCCAAGTATTCGTACAACAAAGCCCATCAACAGTTAAAGTCATAGCTATGTTAGTCGCTCTCCTTGAAGGAGCAACTAAAGTGGCTCTATAAGAACAGCCCTCAAACTCTTTCCTTGTTTTTTCTTTTTCTTTTTCGGCTTGCGAGTAGAATTTACACCATTCCGGTCTTTAGGAGAATATCCATAGATAGTTTTTGGTGTACCACCAAAACCCCCTTCACTCTCCAAGATAGTAATAGATTTTGTTTTTTCTTTTTTGGATATTTTTTCTATCTTTTCAGGAGGCTCTCCATCAAGATGAAAAGTTTTTGGTTTACCACCAAAATCATCTTCACTGTCCAAGACAGTGACAATAATAGATTTTATTTTTTTCTTCTTTTGTTTTTTGTTTTAACTCCAATTCTATAATCTCATAAAAGCAGATAATTTTTCCATTTTTCTTAGTAAATTTAATTTTTTATATAGAATTCATTTAGTGTAGATGCTGTACTTTATTAGCCAATTATGGATATGAGGAAAGCTTTTGACAAAGTAGAAAATCTCCAATAGTTAATCTAGTTTTAACCCAAATTCGGGCAGAAATGGGTAAACGAGAATTAGATAAAACTTTTACAGCTCGTCAAAAAATTAATGAGGCATTACTAAGAGAATGAGATATTGCTACTCATCCTTGGGAAGTGAAAGTCACGAGGGTAGAGTTAGGAGATATTACCCCATCAAAAGTAGTACAAGATTCTATGGAATTATAGATGACTGCACGAAAAAACAGGGAGCAATTTTAACTTCAGCAGGGGAAAGAGATTCTGCAAATAACTCTGCTAGGGGTAAGGCAGAATCACCAATTATTTACGCCCAAGCTCATTAAAAAGCAACGGTTTTAGAAGCAGCAGCACAACAAAAGGTAAATGACTAAGCAAGTCAAAGTTTTAGCCTTGAAAAATCTTAGTGCATGACTGTTGACTTCCTCCTTTGGGGAATGCTGATTTTTAAATTTCGTGAAAAAATATTAGACCTCTGGTAAAAATCTCTAATAAAATCAATTCTTATCCACACACAAATTATTAATTAATTCTCCCTATTACCTATTTTCTCTTTTGGGGGAAATATCAATTTTATTAACTATTATCTAGACTCTATTTTAGCAAATATTCTAGTCAATTATTTAGCATTCATGATGCATCACGCCCCATCTAAAAATTAGTTCCCTAAAATTACCCCCCGTGCCTAACAGCCAAGGAAAATATCAATTAATATTATATATTATATCCACTCTAAGAATTACATTTTGGGGAAAAAAGATAGAACATAGAATGCAGGATAGTTTCTTCCAGTTGTGACTTGATTTTTAACACAAACGATGATAAAAACATCACATCTCCATCCTCAAAAGTCCCGTAAATAGGAATCAGCATTGGTAGGTATTGCACAATCAAGTTATGCAACCATTATTTGGCCAAACCTCAAGTGCTTTTCAATTAATAGTTAGACATTTCCCTAGGGATGATCAGCATTATCCCCAACATTTGAAAAATCATAGCCACCCATCACAAACCCCGAAAAATCTGATATTGAAAATTAGAATAGAAGAAGCGGCTAACTTTGAAGATTATAAATAGAATAAGCTACAGAGAAATCTAAGCATTAAACATAATTGGAAAAGCTTAGTCCAACCTATTAGTGTAGTGTTTATGCTTTGCCACTTATTTCAGGACTTAAAACAAAATTGTATAGAATTAACTAAAATTGCTAAAATTGGTGAAAATTTTCTAGAACATTGACTTAATCAAAGAATAAGGATTTAATTGAAGGAAAGGGGTCAGCTTGGCCATAGATAACTGTGGATGAGTAACCGCCGATAACTTCAGTAAAAGCAAAGGACCTTGTATAAAGGTATCCGTATACGTTATACTGAAGTACTTATTTGAGGCTTTGTACCAGTTTTTCAGTTTTTAAGAGTAGAGTAAAATTCCAACTTAAGCTAAACTTTAAATTATCAAAGAATCAAGAACAAATCAGATTGCATATTAATAAAAGTTCCATGAAAAGTTTTATTTCTCGTCTATTAGCCTTAGTTTTAGTTTGCGCCATAGGTTTGATGGGTTGTTCTAATCCCTCAACTTTAAGTGGAAATTATTCAGAAGATACATTAAGCTTAATTAACAGCTTAAAAACAGCTATTGAGTTACCAGAAAATACAGAAGCTAAGAGTGAAGCTCAAGCAATAGCACGTCAAGCAATTAATGACTATGCTTCCCGTTATCGTCGTGATAATTCTGTGTCCAGTCTACCATCATTTACCACAATGCGAACTGCTCTTGATTCTCTAGCAGGACATTATAGTTCTTATCCAAATCGTCCTGTGCCTGATAAATTAAAGAAACGTTTAGCACAAGAATTTAAACAAGTAGAACTTGCTTTAAAGCGCGGAGTATAATTGTTAGTTAGAAGTCAGAAAAAATTAACAATATTTATTCTCTATCTAGCTATTAGTTATTAGTTATTTTTAGATTTATTCAAAAATCAAGAAAATTAGTGTTGCTGATTAGGTGGGTATGATTTTATTAAAGAGCAATTTTGTTCCTATTGAATAACAAACACTTGAAATTATTCAGTTTTTATTGTCATAACCTTTTCAGCAATGCTAAGAAAAGATATTAGCATTTTTTTTGTGTCATACATAGTAGACGGAGATAAGCAAAGCAAAAGTAAAGCTACTCACATACACCGTGACCAATTAGTTATAAATATTTAGTTGGCTATCTTAATAGTTGAAGGTGAAAAAACTCAGCCTCAATTAAGCAAAACAGATTTGGCACAAAAGTCTCAAATTATATTTGTATTACTCCTATCTAGTTGAGCTAACCTTATGTAAGTACTCAGGGATTTAATGTTTACATAATAGTTATTTTAATTATGGGTATTCAACTAGATTTTATTTATCTTCTCTAAAGTCGGGTTTGCTCAATTTATCTCAAAGTTAAGTTTTTACAAATAGTCGAAAAAAGTACCAGCTTTAATGTTCAAAAACCTCACCTATTTTAGGATTTTGAGTATAAAATCTGAAAGAAAAATTTAGGGGTAATTATTCCTTTTATTTTCTCTGTAATTACTGCTGCCCTCACACCTCCACCCCTAAGCAACCTCACTTATCAGATTTCTTCAGCTAACCTAAGTCAGTAAGGCTTTGTTGGGTTGTGCTATGGCTTTTCATGTTACATAACAAGACCTAATCTACACTATTGAACTGACTCCTGGAAACATTTGATAAAAAAAAAGAGAATTAGTAGAGACTTCTTTATACAACCTCCCTACAAGAGAAAAAAATGATGATTTATGGGAAATAATTGATTCTATTTTTGATTATTAGGAATATCTATTTGTAGTAAACATTTATCAAATTCTTATGATACCAATTTCTATACATTAATACTATACTTAGGTAACGCTTCAATAATTTTAGTGATTAAGATACTCTTGTAATAACTTCTTTAAATACTTTGATTCTTGTTAATATTAATTTTATACCTGCTGTACGGATACCTTTATGCAATGTCTTTAATTACTACTGTCTCCTGAGAGTAAAAGGGATTCTCTAGTATTAAGAAATGTAGAAAAGTTTTTGATAAATGATACTATATCTTTTTATAGAAGTTAAAAGTCATCCATTCAAAAGTCATGTCTTAAAAATTTTAAGACCAAAAAACTTTCAGGAGCTCAGTAATTTTAGGCAATTATTTGACATCTGAGGTTTAAGACTATTTGTAAAATTATTTTTTCACCCTTAGTATTATGCAAACAAAGTTTACCTCTTTGAAAAAAATTAAATCTAGAAAATATTTTCATATAAATAGTTTGGGAGCTATTTTATTTAGTCTGGCAGTAAATTTATCCCCGTGGTTTTCAGCAAAAGTACAAGCACAAACAGACATTTATTGTAAGTTACCGCCAGAAGCGATCGCCTCTAAAGAAAATCTTCGCCAAGCAGTTTTAGAAGGAAATAAAAATGCAGAAAAACAATATCAAGATATCCTAATTAAGCATAATAGAGAAGTTGGCAATTGTCGCATGAGAAATTGGCCGAGAACTCAAGGTATTTGGTTGCGACTATATCCTTGTGATGCTAGACCAGGAGAAATTGACAGGATACTAGATAAAATTGTTAATCAAGGTTATAACCAAGTATATATAGAAGCTTTCTATGACGGGCAAGTGCTTCTACCCGCAGCAAATAACCCTACAGTTTGGCCTTCTATACTCCGTGTACCTGGTTATGAAAATGTCGATCTATTAGCTGATAGTCTGAAAAAAGCAAAGGAAAGAGGTTTGCGTGCTTATGCTTGGGTATTTACCATGAATTTTGGGTACACTTATTCTCAACTGCCTAACCGTCAACAAGCTTTAGCGCGTAATGGTAGAGGTCAAACAACCCTGGATGTGATTCCAGATAATGTTAGTTTACAGAACCAGTTAGGTGCGAGTCATGCTTTCCATACTTTTATAGATCCTTACAGTCCCCAAGCACGGCAAGATTATAATGTTATGGTGAATGAGGTTTTAAAACGACAACCTCAAGGAGTTTTATTCGACTATATTCGTTATTTGCGGGGAATGGGGAGTGACTCTGTAGCCGACCAGGTAAAAGATTTATGGATATATAGTGAGGCTTCTCAGAATGTGTTATTGCAACGGGCTAAAAATGAAGCGGGAAAGGAATTAATTAGAAAATTTGTAGACAAGGGGTATGTTACTTCTCAAGAAATTAATGGGAGAACTCCCAAATGGCAACGTTTCTTTTCACCCTCTATTAATAGCAGACTAACGGAGCGAGGTTTGGAAACACAAATTTGGGAATTGAGTGTTGCTCATGCTGCTCAAGGAATACTAGATTTTCTCCAGGTAGCTAGTCAACCAGTGCAAGAAAAAGGTCTGCCTGCTGGTGCTGTATTTTTCCCTGGTGGGAATAGAAGAATACAGAGTAATGGTTTTGACTCTCGCCTCCAACCTTGGGATCAATTTCCGACTTCGATGGAATGGCATCCAATGGCGTATGCAACTTGTGGCGATCTCGATCCCAGTTGTATTGTTTCTAAAGTGGAGAGAGTTATGAGTATGACTCCTAAGGGGGTGAAAGTTATTCCGGCGATCGCTGGGGCTTGGGGAGAACCTTTGAAAAATCGTCCTTCTTTGGAAATACAAATGCAAGCTATTAAAGTCGCAACTCCTCAGATTAATTCTATTAGTCATTTTTCTTATGGTTGGCAAAATATTGAAGAAACCAGGGAACGTAAACATTGTCGGTTGTCAACTGGGAATTAAATAAATATCTGGGGATTAAATAAATATCTGGAGATTAAATAAATATCTGG
>JAGGDU010000237.1:21509-23938 GCA_018457135.1 Trichodesmium erythraeum GBRTRLIN201
TTAAATAAATATCTGGAGATTAAATAAATATCTGGAGATTAAATAAATATCTGGATAAAAGATTCTCAAACTTTTACCCTGCAATTCTCAAATAGGCATTTTTGGAGAGGTCTAATACTTAAAAACTTTCTCCATTTTTACTAAATTCAGCTATCTAAAAATAAAATCATATCATGAAGCTTGTAGTAGGGCTTTAGCTTTCAAATCAAATCTCATTAATTAGTGATATGAGTCAACTACTTTTAGCTATCTTTAGATAACTTATGCTGTGAGCAAATAAATAATTTTCTTAGCAGATGAAAACAAGTTACAAAAAATAGCCAAAATTTAAAAGCCTACAGATTTAAAATTAAGCTCTCTCTAAAAAATTACTCAATTATAGACTCGATATTTTTATATTGTAATTAATCAATGCAACCTGATAGCAATCTCAAATAAGTTGTAATAATTAAAAAAATAACAATCAACTCCGAAATTATTGACCATTGACAATTTACCCAAGTATATCCCTAAAAATTAATAATGCTTTAGACACAAATCAAATAGGATTGCTATAGATATTGTATCGGCTAAGTCTCTACTCTAAAACAGATACTTTTTGAGCACTTATTATCCGGAAATTATATTACTTATTCTAGAGAGATACTATGGAAATATAAGAATAAAAATAATGATCAGTAAGGAACAACAAACCCTGGAAAAACAAACTCGTAAAGTACGAACTCCATTAATTAGAAGTTTTACGAATTGCTCAGAAACAACTCCTATTGAAATTTTTTGATCATATCTAGAATATCTGTTAAAAAATTCTGCCATTCTAAGTGTATAAGTTTGCTTGCTAATTTTACTTTTATTTTTGGTGTAATAGACTGGTTTAGAAAGGCGTAAATACGAAAAAAAAATAAATTTTTTGCTGTTTGGACTAATTGTTAATGATACTAAAGGCGATAGAAGTGAGGTAGCAAAAATGTCTGTAGAACTATTATTTAAAGGTGAATTTGAGCTAAAGGATCTAGAGCTTAGTAACACTAACCTCCCTGAGATTAACTTCAGTGACTGAAAACCTTTTAAATTATGAGTCCTATAAATTGCAAATCAGACGACTCTCCTACTTAACTGCCACCAAAATATTACAACTTAAATAGAATTGCTATATGTCTAAATATCTGGTTTTACTCTTAGTATCATTACTTTCAGCTTGTAGTTTTGAAACATCAAAAATACAAGCTGAAGCAGAAACTTCAGAAAAAAATTCTAAACCTACAGTTACTTTAGATAATAATTCCCAGTTCGTAGAAAATCTAGTAGAAAATTACTTCCAAAAAACTCCAGTCCAAACAAAAGTAGATCTAACTTTATCCCAAGCACAGAAAGTGCAAGATTTGTTTGTAGCAGAAATTAGTCAAGTTCTCGGTCAAGTAGTTGGTTATAAAGCAGCATTAACTAATAAAAAAGCTCAAGAACGTTTTAATGTCTCTCAACCTTTACGAGGTATTTTTCTCGAAAAAATGTTGTGGGAAAATGGTAGTGTTATTTCTGCAAAATTTGGTAGTCGCCCTATTGCAGAAGGGGACTTAATTATGAGGGTAGGAAGTGCAGAAATTAACAATGCTAAAACTCCTAGAGAAACTTTAAAATATTTAGATGCTGTGCTCCCATTTATTGAGTTGGGAGATTTAGTTTATAGTCAAGATGTTAAATTAGATGCACCTGCTCTTTTAGCAATTAATGTTGGGGCAAGATCCGGAATTTTAGGTAAACCTATTCCTGTCTCTGATACTGATGAATGGGAAAATCGTTTGAAAAGTTTACGGATAGAAATATTAGACCAAAATGACAAGGTATTAGCATCAGGAAATGGTAGTAGTTTATTAGGTAATCCTTTGAATGTTGTTTTGTGGATTAAAGATTCTTTACAAGCACAAGGAAAAGAATTAAAAAAAGGAGATTTACTTTCTTTAGGGAGCATAACTAGCTTTATTCCAGTTAAATCAAATTCTACTATTCGTGCCCAATATATAGATTTAGAGCCAAATAAAACTATAGAAATATTTGTCAAATTTGAATAAAATTAGGTTGAGCCTCATAATAAAATCTAACCTATTTTATACTTGATTAATAAAAAATTATCTAAATATAATATGATTTATATAATAATTTTAGAGAAATTAAAATCTAAAAATTATAATTTGGCGATCGCTCAGTATTTTGAGTTTGATAACTTATTAAATTTTTCCATAATTTTAACTTTTTGGTTAGTATTTATGGCTTGATAAATACTTAAATAATTTGCTCTATTTTGTCTTTTTATACAAAATTATTAATGGTAATTAATTCAATTAAGTATAGTAATTTTTTTTTAAATTATATATAATTTAGTTGGGAATGATTGAAAATTAAAGTAAATAATTCTGACGAAAATATCAGAT
>JAGGDU010000237.1:24038-69428 GCA_018457135.1 Trichodesmium erythraeum GBRTRLIN201
TAAAATCATTTATAAGCATCTTTATAAAGATGTACAAATTTTTACTTAATAGATTCATGAAAAATTATATTTGAAAGTAAATAATTCTGACGAAAATATCAGATTAAAATCATTTATAAGCATCTTTATAAAGATGTACAAATTTTTACTTAATAGATTTATGAAAAATTATATTTGAAGGTAACTAAGCTCCAAGATTGTCATCATTCAATTTTGCACTAATAAATTTAATGTTCCATAATATTTTCAAAAGAAAATTTGATTAAATTCTCCTTTTATCTCCCGATTATTTGTTACATTATTTTTTGATATTTGGTACCAATTTTATAGATGTTTGCTGCAAATAACTAGGGAAATTTTGAGAAACTATAAGTTATGATTCAGAACTCATAATGAATATATTCAATACTATTTCTAATTCGTAAATCATCTTTTTTGCTCAATTATAAATCTCCTGTAAAATATTTTTCCCTCCCTTACTCTTCAAACGCATTCTTATTTCAATATGGTATGAGAGCGCTTTTCATGATTAGTAGACAACAATGTAGAGTCCAGGCATACAATCTCTCTACGTTTTTATCTCATATTATAAAATTTATCGAAAGTAATGCTATTTTTATAAACTGATACAAATAACTGAATAAATTACATATATTTTTTTGAAAAAAAGTTCTGTAAATAAATAGTATTTAGAAATAAAAAAATCGAATTATAGCAAAGTTTTTGAAATCTGATAGAAGTTAATAACTAATAACTGATAATAGTGCTACCCTAAAATATGTTTATCTTAATCTTATTAATCTTATTTTTTAGTAAACTCTATGGAATTTTACCCACTTAACCCTTGGATAATTAACATTTTTCTAGTTCTAGGTTCTATATTTTTTGCTGAACTGGTACGAGACCTCTATCATGTAGTTTCCCATATTTGGTCGCCCCTATATAAATGGCATGGTTGGCATCATCGCGTTTTTCGCCCTGACTTAACTACTGTCAGTACAGAAATTTATCAAAAAGCTACTTGGTATCATGATGTACCTGAATCTGTCGTCATGTTAACCTTTAGTATACTATTGTGGGTTTTATCTTTTGTCTGGATGCCTTCCTATCAATGGGCAACTCTAGCAGGCCTTCTTTATACCCTAACTTTCTTCTTTCCAGCGATCGCCCGCGCCACAGGTATTCCTAATGCTGACAAACTTACGGATATTAATCATCTTCCTGGTGCATTTTTAACTCCTCCAACAAATTGGTTAGTGAACCGCCCTTACCATTGGCGACACCACTTTGACAATCAAAATGCCTATTTTTGTGGAACTCTCACCTTGGTAGATAAACTTATGGGTACAGCTCTTTCCCTCAAAGGAAAAAAAATAGCTGTTACAGGTGCTTCTGGGAGTTTAGGCCAAAGTCTCTTGCAACACCTTCATCAAGCAGGAGCAAAAGTGATCGCTCTGACATCCAAAGATAGGACTATTACCTTAGATATTAACGGTCAGAACCTAGAAGTTAATACCATAAATTGGCAAATAGGTCAAGAAGAAAAATTAGCAGAATTATTAGAAAAAGTAGATATTTTAGTCTTAAACCACGGCATTAATGTACATGGAGAAAAGACAGCAGAAGCGATCGCTAAATCCTACGAAATCAACACATTTTCTAGCTGGCGAATGTTAGAAATATTCCTCAAAACAGTCAAAACAAATTCCGACATTGCCTGTAAAGAAGTCTGGGTAAATACCTCTGAAGCAGAAGTTAATCCAGCTTTTAGCCCTCTTTATGAACTAACAAAAAGAACTCTCGGAGATTTAGTTACATTACGCAGATTAGATGCTCCTTGTGTAATTAGAAAATTAATATTAGGTCCGTTTAAAAGTAATTTAAATCCTGTAGGAATTATGTCTGCTGATTGGGTAGCCAAACAAATAGTTAAATTAGCAAAAGCAGATGTTAGAACAATTATTGTGACAATTAATCCTTTAACCTTTGTGGCAATTCCTATCAAAGAATTTTTAGTTTTTATGTACTTTAAATTATTTACCTCTAAATAAATTTAGAGCTGCTACAAAATAGAGAAAGTAGGAGGTTTAGGAGTCAATACTCAGGAATCAGAAATTAGGAATTAGGAATAATTTTTAGGTGGAATTTTACAGGAATACTCCTTTGTGAAAACCTTGTAATTGGATTTTATATGACACCACTTTACACGACTAAAGATGAACTATCCGTTGCCCTAGAACATCCAGTTTTAGATCTAGTCAACAATGAAGAATAACGACTATTATTTAGATTAATAACAAGCTTATATGCTGCTTTAGTTATTCCTGTCCCTCTAGTTCGTGATATCCAAGACTTGAAAATATCTCCTAATCATACATTATCTGTTTCTTAACTATCATCAACTCCATCATCTATCTGAGATAAAATTGTCTTTATCTCAATATTTGATTGCTCAACCTCTACTTCTAGAGAATCATAAGTTGACTGAATTACAAAAGGCAAATTTGCTCCCATTAATCCTCTTTTAACTCTTTCTGGAGTTTCGGAAAATAAAACAAATAAAGGATAAATTTCCTCTGCCTCTTGAGAATAAATATGTTTATGAACTTGAGGCATTACCCACTCATATTCCCTATCTAATAAAACCTGAGTTTCTCGCCAACGAGTAAGTATATCAGAAAAATCTTCCTGAGGTCGATAAATAAAAATGAAAATTTCTACCCCAGTCTTAACCTTCCATTCCGGGTCACACATAAAAATCCCTAAATCACAGGGTAAAGGAACAGTTTTCCCAGATTCATAACCTTCTTCCCGTAACCGAATAATTGGTAAAGGAATAGTAACTAAACTATCTTCTGGCCGACGAAAACTAGGCACCATTTCCAAATACAATCTATATTGTTTAAGTAGTGCAATTAAAGCTTTCGAATTACTATACTCAGCCAGCAATGCTTCATAATCTGACTTTTTTACAACCATTATAAATAATCATATTGAACTTAAAATCAAGGAAAAAGAATATGTTAAAATATTAATTTCCCAAGAGCAAAATGTTGCTACTGCAGTTTCCATTAACCAAAACCATTACAATTCACCACCATCAGATACTTAAAATAGAGCAAAATCTTTTTATATTCTGAGTTCTGAGTTCCTACTCCCTATTCCCTAGAGACTTTCAAACACCGCAAACATAGGTAAATACATAGATAGCAAAATTGAACCTACCATTCCACCAATACCCACGATCATTATTGGTTCTAACATACTTGAAAGAGACTTAACAGCCTCTTCCACCTCAATTTCATAAAAAGCTCCCACCTTCATCAGCATCTGATCCAATTCACCAGTTTCCTCACCAATAGCCATCATTTGAATTGCCAAAGAAGGGAACACTTGTTTCTCCTGCAAAGCCAAACTAATCATACCCCCACCTTGAATTTCCTGCCTTGCATACTCAATAGACTGAGCGATCGCCTCATTTCCTGCCACATTTCGGACAATTTCCAGAGACTTTAACATCGGCACTCCAGAACGAGTCAAAGTACCAAAAATCATACAAAAACGAGCTACTGCCGACTTTTCCAGAATGTCTCCAAAAATAGGAAGCTTGAGAAAAACCTTGTCAAAAAACAGTCTACCTTGGTCTGTTTTATAAATTATCGAATAGATAATATAAATAGCAATAATTACACTTATAGTAGTGACTTGGGGAATTGGAGGCCAAGTCCTACAAAACTCACTTATACTTAACATAAACTTAGTAAAAGCTGGCAACTCTGTACCAATTTGTTCAAAAATACCAGCAAAAGTTGGTAACAGAAAAGTTGTCATACCAAAAAACACTGCCAAAGCAATAAACATAACAGTTTTAGGATAAGACATCGCTGAATTAATTTCACTTATTGTCTTCGCATTTTTCTCCAACATAACTGCCAAACGATCTAGAACTTCATCAAGCACACCACCTACCTCTCCAGCAGCTACCATACTTATAAATAATTCGTCAAAACAGGCAGGATGTTCTTTCATTGCTTCTGACAATTCATTACCCTTTTCTACTTCTCCACTTATTTGCTTAAGAGCATACTTAATCTTAGCATTAGAAGTTTGGTCTTTTAAAACTCTTAAACACCGAATCATCGGTACTCCAGCATTAAACATTGCAGCAAACTGACGGGCAAAAATAGATAAATCTTTGACCGTCACCGATGCTATAGCAATATTTATTTTTTCTTCTATTATCTCTAACTGTTTTTCTAACTTACTTTGAGGTTTTTTCTTTTTTATATTAACAGCCATTTTATTCCTTCTTTGTGTTATTTATTTAACTTCAAACAGATGAGGTAGAGAGTAGGGAAGATAGGTGGAAGGATAAAAAAACAAGCAACAATTACCCTGTCAGTTGTGCCACACTAATCACTGAATTTGCTATAATTTTTATGATCAAAAACAGATAGTAAGCAGTAGACAAAACAAACAATAAACCTCCCACAATAGAGAAATTAAATTTGCCAATTTTTACTGTAAAATTAACAAGTTTATTCTTATGAGAACAAAAACAAAGTAGATAGGAAATCAGACCAATATATCTCTTGTGCAACAAAACTATAGCACTAGGAAGATAGGGCGCAGACATTTGTGAATTCTCAAACCCAGCCTTCGCAACTTCTGGCTTGCCCTTAGTCTTATAAAATCTTCCTTCCCCCCTTTTCCTTCATTCTTCTTTCTGCAATATTAATGAGCTCTAGCTTTAGCCTTAGTTTTAGCCTTAGTTTCCCTGGGCTCAGGGCCAATCAAAGCCTCTAATTCATCAGGCTTAACTGCCTTAGCCATAGCATTTGCCCAAGTCACATTCCCTTTTTCATAAAGTTTAGCCAAAGACATTTCCATAGTTTGCATTCCTAACTTAGCGCCCATTTGAATTTGAGAATAAAGCTGAGAATTTTTCGACTCCCGAATTAAGTTAGCGATCGCCGGAGTATTCAACATAATCTCATGAGCCGCACAACGACCCCCACCTGTTTTCTTAACTAAGTTTTGACTACAAATACAAACAATAGAGTTAGCCAACTGCGACCTCATTTGTGGTTGTTGTTCCGGCGGGAAAACATCCAACATCCGGTCTACCGTACCCGCAGCTGAGTTAGTGTGGAGAGTCCCAAAAACCAAGTGACCTGTTTCTGCCGCACTACAAGCCAAACCAATAGTTTCCAAATCCCGCATTTCCCCAACCAGAATAATATCAGGGTCTTGACGTAACGCTCCCTTCAGAGCATTAGCAAAACTTTTCGTATCTTCACCTTTTTGTCGTTGATGAAACAAACTTTTTTGATTGGGAAACACATATTCTATGGGGTCTTCCACAGTCAAAATATGTTCAGTACGAGTACGGTTAATCAAATCTATTAAAGCTGCCATCGTAGTTGTCTTCCCAGAACCTGTTTGCCCCGTCACCAAAAACAATCCCCTGGGTCGCTCCGTCATTTCCCGTAAAATCATGGGAATCCCTAATTTATCTGCATTAGGAATTTTAGAAGCCAAAGCACGCATACAAGCAGCCCAACTACCCCGCTCCCGATACACATTTAGACGGAAACGAGCCAAACCCTTAACACCATAAGCGCTATCAAGCTCCCAGTTTTGTTCTAAATGTTTCCGTTGCATATTATTGAGCATTTGGAAAATCAGAGCTTGTACTACCATTGGTTCCATATTTTCCCCAAACTGAGTTTGAGCAGTCAACTGACCGTTAATACGGAAAAAAATTGGTGCTCTTGCTTGAATATGAACATCAGAACCACCTTGTTCAACTAAAGATTCTAAAACATCCTCAATCATCAAAGACATATAATTTAATCTCCCTTTTATTAGTTATTAGTTACTAATTATTTTGACTTATCAGTTATACCAAATTATTCTGACTATTTACTTGTGGAAATAGTTAAACTATTAGTACTTAGACAAAGAAACCCAACTTCTTGGATAAATCATTCTTTTTAACAATACATATCTACTTTAAAAACCTGGTTTCAGAATTCCCCCGTGTAAGTCCTGGCTATTTTTCGCAGACCTTTGTCAAGCTAGTCTTATTAGTCCTGGGAAAATAATTTTTAACTGTTCGTCTTAAGTATTTATTGATAACAAACCTTTTCCACCCCCTTTTGCCCAACCTCCAACCCTTTACTTTCTACTCCTAATCAAAGCGAGGAGTCATACAGTAAGGACATTCTAACCATTCTGCTTGTAACTCAGCGTTACAACACTTACATATTAGATTTTGTTTAGCCAAGCGTTTCATTTCCGCCTCCAGACCAGAATCAGTAAATGTTACCCGTTCCACCTCCTCAAAAGTTGTATAACCTTCTCGTACCAAATTCAGACTATATTGTAACAGAGGCTTCATCCCCTCTTCTACTGCAGCTTCCTTAATTTGTTCCGTCGGTACCCTTTGAGTAATTAAAGTTTGTAATCGCTCAGTAATTTTCATAAACTCATAAACACCTACACGACCTTTATAACCAATACCATTACATTTGGGACATAACTCTCCCCTTTGTTTTAAATCTTCTCGTTGGTCAATTGGTATAGTATTTGCTTTATAGTATGTAAAATCTTTTTCTTGAGAAGGAACCAAACCATAACGACGAAACTCATCAGGTTCAGGGTGATATTCTATTCGACATTTACTGCAAACCCGACGCATCAGGCGTTGTGCTACTACACCCAACAAAGACGCTGAAACCATAAAAGATTCCACTCCCATTTCATCAAGACGAGCGATCGCTCCGGCAGCATCATTAGTATGTAGAGTTGTCAAAACCAAGTGCCCTGTTAACGCAGCTTCAATTGCCGTTTTTGCCGTTTCCTTATCTCGTGTTTCCCCTACTAGTAAAACATCCGGGTCCTGTCGCAGAAATGCCCGTAGAATATTCGCAAAAGTTAAATCCTTTTCCCTAATTACCTGACATTGAGTAATTCCCGGCAAAGCATATTCTATTGGGTCTTCTGCCGTACTAATATTAATACTTGGGTCATTTCGTTCTGCCAAAATCGAATATAGAGAAGTAGACTTACCAGAACCAGTTGGCCCAGTCACCAGAATTAATCCAAATGGACGACTAGCAGTTTCCCTCACCATTGCCAAAGTGGCTTTATCTGTGATTAACTTATCTAACCCCAGTTGGGTACTAGAGCTATCCAAAATCCGCAAGACTATTTTTTCACCATAGCGACTAGGCAAACTATTGACCCGGAAGTCAATTGTACGCCCCTTAAAAACTTTGCGGATACGACCATCTTGTGCTTGCCTTCGTTCTGCAATATCTAAACTTGCAATAATTTTAAATCGTGAAGTAATAGCCGGAATCACCTTTTTCGGAAATCGGAAATATTCCTGTAATACCCCATCTTTGCGCATCCTGATTCTGATAAACTCTTCTTGTGGCTCGACATGAATATCGGATACACCCTCAGTCAGTGCTTTTACTAAAATAATATTTACTGCTTTAATAACAGGAGCATCCTCAGCAGCAGAGATACTTTCAGCAATATCTTCTACTTCTTTTTCATCATCAGCTTCCTCTAACTGATTATCACTTTCAAAGAAATTAGACTCTAACTCTAGCTCTTTTTGTTCTGCCTCTTTTGCCTTAACAATATTCTTCTTGCTTTGTTCCTCTAAGTAATAGTTAATCAGACTTTCATAATCTTGTTTAGTAATAACCAAGCGTTGTAAAGTTAATCCACGATACCTCAAGATATTTTTTAACTCATCCAAAGCTTGAAGATTATGAGGATTAACCATTCCCATCATTACAAATGGTTGCTGATTTTCATAATCTTTCATTAAACTTGATGGTAATGAATCTCCTGCAAACTTTTCTAATTCATCAACTAAACTACTTTCAGAATCACTGCTTTGCCTCAGTGCCTTTAAACTTTTTTCTTGACTTATCTTTCCTATTTGGACGAACTGATTTGCTAAATCAGTTTCGCGACTAAAGAGTGGTATAATCTGATTCCGACGACAAGTTTCAATAGGAATTATCTTGTCGATTAAATAACATAACTGCTCTAGTGGTATTGGAGTAATTTCTGGGTCAAAAGTAGCTACACCATGTAGAATCATCAATTCAAATAGCTGCTGCTTTTTATAATGCCTAATTAAATCTGGCGGTAAGGGATGTCCTATTGCATCTTCGACCAAATCTGTCAGTGATTTGCCTGTCTTACGGCTTTCAATTTGGCAATGTTGGAATTGTTCAATGTTAACTAAGCCTGCCTGAACCAGTTTATTCCCAAAAGGGGACAGATTACCGAGGGCAACTATAGCGGTGCGTGGATTGCGTGAAGAGCTTTGGGCCATGATGAATAAATTTTTTTCCTTAATCTAAATATTCCCTAAGTTTTTGATAAAATTTATACTTGCTTAATAAGCTGTTAACCGAATTTACTGATTCAATATTTGCTGCTTGTTTTCTAGTTTGATTATTGTATGCACCCTAGTATTTCACTCTAGTTTTTTCCCTACAAAGGGATAGTTTATATTGTAAATCCTTATATCAACTTAAGGCCAACAGTTACTATATTGTAATAATCTTAGCAATTACAGAGATATCTTTCCTGTGTTTGGATAGTAGTGGACTGATACACCATTCTTATGTTTATTAGAAAAAAATGGTCAACCCTTGCCATCACAATAATTATGTAAAAAAAGCTAATGTACTATTTTAGCTAGCTGTGTCGATCCAGTAGGCAAAGTTAGCTATCACTAATCAAAATCTAGACTAGAAAAATCTTTTGCTTTATGGTATAATAGTTTGATATAATTTAATTATTAAGCTGTCACTTTAGACTGCAGTATTGGTAAACAATATAAAGTTATAGAGTTAATGATAATTATATCTTATAAGATTATGATATATAAATTCTTTTTATTTATTCTTGAATTTTGATACTCTAGTTAAAGTTTATGTACAAACCAAGAGAGTTTTTCAAAGCACTACTAAACATAGTATGACCATATTTTTTGAACAAAATAGTAAAATGATTACTTATTAATTCAATCAATTAAAAAATTCTAGTTAGTCAAATTTTCACTATAGAAATAGAGAAAATAAATTTGGCAATTTGAACCCATTGAACCTAAATTGAAGACATGGATTTACAGATATTTGGCTAAAGAAGTAATTTATATAATATTGACTGACTTACTTGATGTATGGCAGAAAATAACTGTATTACCACTTAAATTACAATAAAAAGCTATCAAAATAATCCTTACTCATGTAAACTAAAATTTATTCAATATTGTTAAAGCTTAGTGTTTGTCTATTTGTTGTTGATTATGATACGATTAATCATAGTAAAAACAACTATAAAATAAACAATACACCACAATATAAATACTAATAGCCCTAAGTATCAGGAGAGAATTAAATGGCAGGAGAGAACTCCTCTACAGAAACAAAAAATCAAGAAATAAATGAGAAGACTCCAGAGGTTCAAACTTTTGAAACTAATGTAGAATTCGAGTCATCTCAAAAGGTTGAAAGTGATACAGAACTTTCTGCAGATAATGCCTCTATAGATACAGATATTCAGAGCACTGAATCAACCTCAAAAGAAAAAGATCAGGTCTTATTGAAAGAGGCTTATGAATTATTACAAACTCAGTTAGAAACTACCAAGTATCAACTAGAAGAAAAAGAGAGTCAATACAAAAGGCTAGGCGCAGACTTTGACAACTTCCGTAAACGGACACAAAAAGAAAAGGAAGACTTGGATACACAAGTCAAGTGTTCTACAATCATGGAACTATTACCAGTAATTGACAACTTTGAGCGTGCTCGCTCCCATATTAAACCTGCAAATGATGGAGAAATGGCTATCCATAAAAGCTATCAGAGCGTCTATAAGCAAATGGTAGACTCTTTGAAACGCTTAGGAGTTTCTGTTATGCGCCCTGAAGGTCAAGAATTTGATCCTAATCTACATGAGGCAGTAATGCGAGAGGCAACCGCAGAACATCCAGAAGGAACCGTAATAGAAGAATTGGTACGAGGTTATATTCTAGGTGAGCGTGTACTCCGACACGCTATGGTTAAAGTAGCAACAGCACCAGATACAGATGCTGAGACCGAAAATCAAACAGATCCAGAAAGTTGATACTGGTTAGTGATTTTTTATTGAATTATTCTGCTTTAAGTTGTATTCATATCTATCCAAAATCAGCTACAAGAGAAACACATATGCTAATAGAAAATTTTCAATTTTCGGAAATTAACTAATATTTTTTCTGAGTGCAACTTAAAATAACAAAACATAGTTTTTGAGGCTAATTAAGATTAGCAATAACTTGAAAAAATTCTATTATGAGTTGCTAAATTAGCTGATTTTTTTTGCATATTTGAAAAAAAATATAGGAGATTAATATGTAAAAAAAAATAAATATAATTACATCAGATCCCTAGAATTTTTATTACAAATATTAATGATTAAACTTTTTTCGGGCAGGCATCTTTACCAATTTACAAAAAAAATTAATTGGTTAAAAGCCTTATCCATAAGTTAAGCAATAATTTTTTGAGTTGTTTTTTATAAATACATATGCTATGTAAAAAAATTAATTTAGTCGCGGGCAGCTAGCCCGAGATTCAAAACGGACGCACACCGCAAGGGTAACCACCTCAACCAACCCCAATCCTCTCCTGTGAGGATACTAAAATAGGGAAAGCCGTCTATAAAATATTCAGCATGGGTTTTGCCGAACCTCAAACAACCTTTGATATTCGGCTCGGTAGGAATCCCAGGGCTTAAACCCAGGGAGGATGTTAACTGTTTTACCTGTCTTTATGGTCTTGCCAGATATATATCTATGTTTACCCTTGATGAAGTCCACACTTATCAACTACCAAACCAGAAAAAAGCTATCTCTTTTTATTTTTCTAGTCTGAGCATAAACGAAACTAGAGGCTTTAAAGCTTCATTCCAATAAAAAAAAATTTTGACTATTAAGAACGCCGAAGCACTATGGGAAAAGTCATTGGCATTGATTTAGGAACAACTAATAGTTGTGTGGCCGTCTTAGAAGGGGGAAAAGCTGTTGTCATTTCCAACTCAGAAGGTGGACGTACGACACCCAGTATTGTAGGATTTAGCAAAGGAAATGAACGTTTAATTGGCCAACCTGCAAAGCGACAATTAGTAACCAATTCAGTAAATACAGTCTATAGCATTAAAAGATTTATCGGGAGAAGGTGGGATGATACCGAAGAAGAACGCTCTCGAGTTCCTTATATAAGTATTCAGGGTAAAGATGATACTGTAAATGTCCAGGCGAGGGGAAAAAACTATACTCCTCAAGAAATTTCAGCTATGATTCTGCAAAAAATGAAGCAGGATGCTGAAAAATATCTAGGCGATTCTGTTACTCAAGCTGTAATTACAGTACCAGCCTATTTTACAGATGCACAGAGACAAGCAACTAAAGATGCAGGAACTATTGCTGGTCTAGAAGTGCTAAGAATTATCAATGAACCAACTGCAGCTTCATTATCCTACGGTATGGATAAGCAGGAGAAAGATCATAGTATCTTAGTCTTTGACCTTGGTGGAGGGACTTTTGATGTTTCTATCTTACAATTGGGAGATGGAATCTTTGAAGTTAAGGCTACTTCGGGTAACAATCATTTAGGAGGAGATGATTTTGATAATTGTATAGTTAATTGGTTAGTAGATCAATTCAGAAGTCAGGAAGGGAAAGATTTATCTCCAGATAAAATGGCAATACAAAGAGTGCGAGAAGCAGCAGAAAAGGCCAAAATAGAACTATCCTCTACCGAGAGTACAAATATTAATTTACCATTTATTATCGCTGACGAAAAAGGGCCAAAACATTTAGAAGCTCAGCTAACTCGCCCTCAATTTGAAAAATTGGTTCAGCCTTTGATTGAAAGAACGATTGAACCGGTAAAGCAGGCTCTCAAGGATGCTGGGATGAAGCCAGAAGATATAGACAAAATTATTCTTGTGGGAGGGTCTACTAGAATACCAGCAGTTCAAGCAGCAATAGGTAAGTTTTTTCATGGTAAAGTTCATGATAGTTCGGTGAATCCTGATGAAGCTGTAGCTTTAGGGGCAGCTATTCAAGGTGGTATTTTAGGAGGTGAAGTTAAAGATCTTTTGTTATTAGATGTTATTCCTCTGTCCTTGGGTTTAGAAACTTTAGGAGGAATATATACTAAGGTAATTGAGAAAAATACTACAATTCCTACCAGTCGCTCCCAAATGTATTCTACTGCTGTGGATGGGCAAATATGTGTAGAAATTCATGTCCTCCAGGGTGAGCGACCAATGGTTAAAGATAATAAAAGTCTGGGTAAATTTTTACTCAAAGGAATTCCTCCTGCTCCAAGAGGTGTACCACAAATAGAAGTTAATTTTTATATGGATGCTAATGGAATTCTGAAAGTTAACGCTCTAGAACAAGGAACAGGTAGAAAACAAAGTATTGAAATTAGTAACACAGGTGGTCTGAGTGAATCTGAAATTCAACGAATGCAAAAAGAAGCAGAAACTTATGCACAACAGGATAATCAACAAAAACAATTAGCAGAATTGAAAAATCAGGCACATACTCTGTTATATAACTATGAAGCAACTATTAAAGAACATGGTAGTTTTATTGATCAACAGCTGGTTACAGAAATTGGTAATAGTTATGAGGAGTTAAAACAAGTATTGATTAATTATGAAACTGAAGTTAATTATGACCAACTAAGTCAGCAGATTGAAGTATTTAGGGAACAGCTATTTGCTTTAGGTGAAACTTTATATCAACAAGGGGGAAGTGAAAAGCTAAAATTACCAGAAGAAGATAAAAATTCTCAGGTGCTTCAAAATTCAGAAATTACAAAGCCAGAAAGTCCAAAGGAAATATCTGTTGTAAAAGCAGAAATTACAGAGTCAAAAACTTCTTCTAAAGAAGTAGAAAGTGAGATTTTTGTTGATACTAACTCAAATATAAATGATGTAAATTCAAGCAGGGATCAAGAAACAATAAAAGCTACTGAGAATGAACTTAGCCAAAATCCGTTTCTATAGAAATAGAAATTCTTAGTACAGGACAAAATTTATAAATACTCTAAAAATGCAAGGTATTTTAGATTTAAATCATTTCCTGGGAAGATGAGCAGACAGAGCACATAGAGCGAATAAATCCACTTTTTGAGTTCTCCTAAAGATAGAAGGATGGCAAAAATTGGGTGAAAAACCTCCCACAATCCCTACAGTCTTTTGTTTAGTAATTTTTTATTTGTTTTTTTAGAGTATATATGTTATAATATAAATATTTATTTTTGGAAAATTAGTATGAAGTAAAAAATGGATACACCAGGCAGGGGTAATCCAACTTCAGAGGGGTACAGTACAGCAGCTGATGAAATGTGAACCACCCACCAGCCCTTGGGCTTAGGAACGTTATAAACTCGGTACCAATCAGTCGGGGAGGATTTAAAAGAGACTGTATAGATATGGTAGCAACTCAAGCAAGTTACTCTGTTGAGTGGCATAGAGATAAATTAGTTAAGTGTATCTGAATTATGCAATATTTGACCAGATAAAAGCTATGTATCTGGTAAATGCTTGTCTCATTTCTCAGGAGGAGTCCATGTATCCCTAACCTCACTATTCAGTTAGGAAGTGGGACCTATAACACTTTGAACTCCTCACAAATTAAAGTCAAGCTGCTCAAATTAGCATTTTGTACAATCTAGGTTCAGACCCAATGCCTATTATTTCTTGTTGAAAATAAACATCTTTTGAGACTCAGGATTCTACACAAGCAATTGAAATCTGGAATTTTCTTGACTTGTAACCATTGAAACAGAAGGCTTGAGACCTTAATTTATTGATTATTAATAATAAATCTGTAGATTTATCATAAGTTTGTGCTAGACTAGATAAAGGCGAGAATAAATATACTGGGAAATTAAGACCAAAAAAATGATCGCCTAATAAATACATAAAATCACAAAGTATACATATTAACATTATTAATTCTAGGCAAATAGCTCTATGGCCCGCGATTATTACGAAATTCTAGGTGTTTCTCGTAGTGCAGATAAAGAGGAACTAAAGCGTGCCTACCGTCGCTTGGCTCGTAAGTACCACCCAGATGTGAATAAAGAACCAGGATCAGAAGAGCGCTTTAAAGAGATAAATCGAGCTTACGAAATTCTTTCAGATCCAGAAATGAAGGCCCGTTTTGATCGCTTTGGAGAAGCTGGGGTATCAGGAGGAGCAGCATCAGGTTTTTCAACAGACTTTTCAGATAGCTTCGCTGATATATTTGAAAGCTTTTTCAGTGGGTTTGGAGGAGCGGGAACTCAAGGACGTAGGCGAACAGGTCCAGTAAGAGGAGATGACTTACGTTTAGACTTGAATCTGGAGTTTATCGAAGCTATATTTGGTGGTGATAAAGAACTAACAATTAAACACCTGGAAACTTGTGGAACCTGTAATGGTTCAGGGGCTAAACCAGGTACAAAACCTCAAACTTGCTCTACTTGTGGGGGTACGGGTCAAGTTCGCCGAGCGACAAGAACTCCTTTTAGTAGTTTCACTCAAGTTTCAGTTTGTCCCTCATGTAACGGTAGTGGACAGATAATAGAAGAAAAATGTGTTGATTGTGGAGGCCGTGGACAGAAAGAGGCTACAAAAAAAATAAAAATTACTATCCCAGGGGGGGTAGACAATGGTACTAGGTTACGAGTATCTAATGAAGGAGATGCAGGTCGGATGGGTGGCCCACCAGGAGACTTGTATGTTTTTCTATCCGTAAAAAATCACCCAGAGTTTCAAAGAGATGGAATTAATATTATCTCCCAAATAAAAATTAGCTATTTACAAGCAATTCTGGGTTGTTGTTTGGAAATAAATACAGTTGATGGTAAGACGGAATTAACAATTCCATCAGGAACTCAGCCTAATGCAATTTTAACTTTGGAAGATAAGGGAGTACCTAGACTAGGTAATTCAGTAAGTCGTGGGGCTCATCTGATTACTATCGAAATTGATATTCCCACAAAAATTACTCCAGAAGAAAAAGAGTTATTGGAAAAATTGGCAAAGATTAAAGGTGAACGTACTGGAAAAGGAGGTATAGAAGGGTTTCTGGGAAGTTGGTTTCAACAAAAGTGATTGAAATTAAAAAATTTCCTAATTATCTATCACAAAAATATTATCAGCAGGGTAAAAAAACAGAGGCGTTGCTGAATTATTTTATAATTTTCTGGATGTTGAATTAGATTTATATATTGATTGGTATCTATTCATAACTGAAAATCAGCAACGCTAAAACATGATCTTAAATATTACCTAAGTATACTAAATATGCTTGTTGTTGAAATTAAATTATGGTAAAGAAATTACACAACTAATGATTGTGCTTGATGAGTGTTCCTAAATACCTTTGACAACTTGAATTTTAGCTGTACATACCCAAACGACAATAATCAACTTGATATGAGACTTTGTCTCAGTTTTATAGAGCAGAAAATATTTAACTATGGATTCTCAAGCCCAAATCCAAGATGGACAAAAGTCAGATGCTCAAATAGATCTGCGAGGTACTCCATGTCCAATTAATTTTGTGAGGACAAAACTGTATCTGGAAAAGATGATGCCTGGAGAAATTTTAGAGGTGTGGTTAGACTCAGGGGAGCCAATAGAGCAAGTACCTGATAGTTTGATTGTGGAAGGTTATAAAATAGAAGAAATAAAAGAAAAGTGTGAATATTTTGTCCTCAAGGTGCGTCGCCCAGAAATGGTTGCATGAATTGGAATTCAGAAATAGGTGATGTATTTGAGAAGAACTGGTTAGGGACAGTAGTAGCAGTTCAGGCAAATTTTTACCAAGTTAAGATTGAGAGAAGTTATAACTCAGTAAAAAATGCTAGAGAAAATTTACCTCAGTTTCTTCTATGTACCCGTAGATCGCGTTTGAAGAAAATTGGCCAAAAAGTCATGGTGGGCGATCGCGTAATAATAGAGGACCCAGACTGGGTGGGTGGACGAGGTGCTATAGCAGAGGTTTTACCAAGAGAAACAGAGCTTGATCGCCCTCCTATAGCTAATGTAAACCAGGTAATGTTGGTCTTTGCTTTGGCAGAGCCTAATTTAGATCCTGTTGCTTTAACAAGGTTTTTACTTAAGGCGGAGTCAACAGGTTTAGAGATATGTTTGTGCTTGAGTAAATGCGATCTTGTATCTGCAACAAAAATGGAAGAATGGCGCTCTCAAATTTCTGAGTGGGGTTATGAACCATTTTTTATTAGTCTGAAAACAGATGTGGGTTTGGGAGTAGTTAAGGATGGCTCAAATTCTCTGTGGGAAAAACTGAGGAATAAAATTACTGTGGTTTCTGGTCCTTCTGGTGTGGGGAAGTCGAGTTTAATTAATTATTTGATTCCTGATGTGAATTTACGGGTGAGTGCTGTGTCTGGAAAATTGTCGCGGGGACGACACACTACTCGTCATGTTGAGTTATTTGAACTGCCTAATGGGGGTTTATTGGCGGATACACCAGGTTTTAATCAACCACAGTTAGAATGCGAAGCTATAGAGTTGGCGCATTTATTTCCAGAAGCTCGAAAGTATTTGGCAGATGGGAGTTGTCAGTTTAGTGACTGTTTACATCGGGATGAACCTAATTGTGTAGTAAGGGGTGAGTGGAATAGGTATGAGTATTATTTGATGTTTTTAGAAGAGGCGATCGCACGGCA
Organism: Trichodesmium erythraeum GBRTRLIN201; assembly: GCA_018457135.1. GTDB lineage: Bacteria > Cyanobacteriota > Cyanobacteriia > Cyanobacteriales > Microcoleaceae > Trichodesmium > Trichodesmium erythraeum. The sequence continues at coordinate 40,823 of JAGGDU010000237.1, forward strand.
GGAGGCATTACAACAAAAACCTTGTGTTGAGTCTAATTTAAAAGCAAAAATAAGTTCGGGTGGTAAACAAAAGTTAGAACCTAAGTTAGCTAGTAAAAAATATCGGCGTTCTTCTAGAAAATTAGAGCATCAGCAGTTGCAAGATCTGTGTGAGGAGTTAGTTGACTTTGAATAATTGTGAAGTTAGGCGATCGCTACTCAGGTATGTTATATCAAAGCTGAAAATTATTGTGCAATATTTAAATTAATTACTAATTAAAATGAGGTTAGGCGATCGGTGTTATAAACAGGAGCTGATAACTATCTAAAAAACTAGCCTTAGAGACTGTTTTTCAAAGGAATATTAAATGCAGGTTTGGAGTGGGTGTCGGTTATCGCTGACTTGAATTGGCGACAATAGTTATGATATGGAATCAAAATCTTAACTATCTGTCGTCACCTACCAATATTATAGTAGATTCTACTTTGGTAAGGAACACTCGGGAGCGGGGAAGATGCAGGTACTAAAAACATTTAATTGTTAATAGTAGTAGTTGAGCATTAAATAACTTTTCATCACTGGAATAAGTTTCATTGTTGAACAAATCAAAAACTACAACGTTTATACCTTCCTCGATCAAGGCTTCAAATATATGTGATCCAACAAAACCTACTCATCTGGTTACGATCACAGACTTGCAAAACTCTAGAGTATAAGTATTTTTGGCGTTGCATATTTACGGGGTGAATTACAGTTTTAGAGAAATAGGAAGTCAAGGATGGAATTTCCGTTTTCTGCAAATTCTGCAAAGACTCATCTTTTAGTTCAGCAAAACTGCGTTTTTTTTAATACCTTGTTCAAATATCCTCAGATAATGTTCTTGAAGCTTTGTTTGAGCAAAAACCTATTGCAACATTATTTTGTGGTGGGTTCAAAGTTAATTTTTAAGTATCCGTTACTATCAAGACATCGCCACCAAAAAGAGGAAGAGACTGAACTCAATTTGCTGTGACCGACAAGTAGAAAAAGGAAATTAAGTTTTCAAATAAGAACTGTTGTTTAATTATTAAAGATAATTATTCAGTAAAAAAAAAATTATTTAATGATAAAATATTTACAAGTTAAAAATTTACTATTAACATAATTTAACTGCTTAAAAATATAAACTATGAAACTTGATAAATTACAAATTCAAAAACTGGAACAGTTTCTCGAAAAAATCAAAAATGACACCTATCCCGAACCTTCAACCCTACTTCATAGCCAAATAACTCAACAAATGTTTGATGTATGTTTGAAACAAATATCTTTACCTCCTGCGGCAAAAATCTTAGATATTGGTTGCGGTCAAGGTGTGGCTTTGGAGATATTTAAAAAACATGGCTTTGCACCAATTGGAATTACTTTAAATAACGAAGATGTAGCTATTTGCCAACAAAAAGGTTATGAAGTTTATCAAATGGATCAATCATTTCTAGATTTTGCAGATGACTATTTTGATTTTGTTTGGTGCCGACATTGTTTAGAACATAGCATTTTCCCATATTTTACTTTACAGGAAATTTATAGAGTTATTAAAAATGAAGGTTATTTATATATAGAAGTACCTGCTCCCGATACCAGTTGCCGACATCAAACGAATAAAAATTACTATAGTGTATTGGGTAAAAGTATGTGGCTAGATTTAATTAAAAGAAGTGGATTTGAGATTTTACAAGTATTAGATATTCAATTTAATGTGCCTGCTGGTCCTGATATTTATTGGGGAATGATTCAGAAGAAAATTCGTTCTACTATAACTTCAAAAAATTCTGTCAAAATTATCAATTTTAAATGGGTATCTAACTCTGATAATCAAGAAATTAACCTTTCTCTAGACTCTAATGAATTTACTCAAAAAATGATGCTTAACTATTTTGAAAAGGGGCAAGTTTATGAGTCGGAAATTTTTCAATTAATTTCCAGATTTCTCGAAGTCAATGATTGTTTTATTGATATTGGTGCTCATATTGGGTATTATTCGGTTTTGGCTGCCAAAATAGTGGGAAGTAAAGGGAAAGTATTTGCTTTTGAGCCAGAATTATCAAATCATCAAAAAACTTTAGAAAATATCACTCTTAATCATCTGAATAATATCAAACTATTTAATCTGGCTGTGGGTTCGGAAACTAAGCAAACACAAATATTTGTTAATCAAGATAATGATGGGGGTCATGCTTTGTGGGATGTAGGTAAACATCCATTCAATAAAAAAAGTTTGAATAATCAAACAATGCAAAATACTCAACTATCTACACTAGATAATATTCTCAGCCAAGCTGGAAATATTACTAATTTAAAAATCATAAAAATTGATACTGAAGGAGGAGAACTTGATGTGGTTAAAGGAGCTGTAAATACAATTCGCAAATATGATGTTCCATACATTATTTGTGAGATTAATAGATTTGGTTTACAGCAAATGGGAACTAATGAAACTGAACTCCGGGAATTTATGAATTCTTTGGGCTATGAAACTTATTTGCTCACCTCAAACAGCAGTAACCAGTTAGTTAGGTTACCTATGGGCAAGTATTATGAAACATCCTATGTTTTTAATGTTCTATTTACAAGACAAAGTTTTATACCCCAATAGTTTTCAATAATAGGTAAATTAAGCAGTGACATAAAATTAATTAAATCTATCAAGGTTTGGGGAAAAAATAAACTTCAGTATTTCAACCCTAATACTGAGCACTGCTAAACACTAATAACTAATAACTAATAACTAATAACTAATAACTAAAATGACTAATGACTGAAATAACTTATGAATCAAATAAAACAGAATGTAATACCTCTTTATGAATGAGCGATCGCTCCCGAAAAAAAGCTATTCTATCTGATAATAAAACATCCCCATTTACATAATTCTCAATCCAAGTTTTACTAATTAAATTCGGATCTTCTGGTAATTCTGATAACTCCCATCCCGGCATTTCCAAATCAGTCATTAACTGGCTAACTTTCGGATCATAACTAATAGCAAAACAGCGACATTCTTCTGATGCGCCCATAATTAAACTGTGGAAACGCATCCCTATTACCATTTCCACTCCTCTAAAAACTCCCTTTAAAACTTGAGGATTTTCTAAAGTTAAAATTTTACTATGATTAGGTAATTTTTGATGAATAAATTCGGCAATTTTAAAATCTTTTATAGGTTGAAAAGGTAATAACAAAATAAAGGCTTGAGTTGCCTTTTGAAAAGATATGATTGCTTTAGTTAAAGTTGCTAAACGTAGGGGAGTAAGTTGAGGATGGAGTCTCAAGCTCACCGCTACTCTTGGTGCAGGTAAACTCCAAAGACCAGGGACCGGGGAAGTTTCTAAAGCCCAAACCGGGTCAGGGGCTAAAGTAAAAGGAATGTTCCATTTAGCAATTATTCCTGCTGAAGTTGCATCCCTGACGCTAACAATATTGCAATGCTTTAAACATTGTTTTGCCAAAAATTGAGTACTTAAATGATTTAAAGGCCCAATTCCTTGTGCCCAGGCAATAGTTTTTAAGCCCATTTTTTGAGCAATTCCCATTAATCCGGCATAATAAAAAGGACTAGCAATACTGGTAGCATCTTGAATAAGACTTCCACCACCCCAAATAAATATATCTGAAGTTCTCATAGCTTGGAGGATGGTAAATGCATTGAGGCGATCGCTCGCTTCTACTTGGTAGCGTTGTTTGGTTTCGGAGGGGTTGCCAGATAAAACTAATGGTTCAATATTATCGGGCAACATCTGCAATAAAGATGCTAACAATGCCTCATCTCCACCATTTCCTTTTCCATAGTAACCACATAAAATTGCTCGCATTTGTTTGAATTATTTCCTATTTTGATTTAACCTGATAAAAAAGGAGAAATTAATACTTGAAAATTCAGATTTTTTAAATATGCACGCTTTATCAATACCTACTTGGATTATTCATATTTCTAGCGTTATCGAATGGGTAGCTGCCATCTGGTTTATTTCGATTTATGGTAAAGTTACCCACAATTATGCTTGGTATGGTCTATCATTTGCTATGTTACCTGCATTAGTTAGTGCTATGTGTGCTTGTACTTGGCATTATTTTGATAATGACCCTAATTTAGAATGGTTGGTTACCCTCCAAGCATCAATGACTTTATTGGGAAATTTTACCCTATTAGCTGCCGCTTGGTGGATATTTTCTGAGAGTAAAAAACAAGAGATAGATAGTGGAAGTTAAAAAATTTATAGTATATAAAAATCGTAAATTATTTGTGAAAAAAAATTGTAATAGTTTGTTTTCCCAATCCCATTAAAATTGGGCTGGGAGAGCAAATTTTTACGGTAAAATATTACAATCTCAACACTCATTATTATACTCTATATTGTAATTTTTAAGGCTTCTAAAAGTATGATTTCTAAAGATATTTTATTTGCTCTTTCTTTATTTCCATATTTAGGTTTTCTTTGGTTTTTAACTCGTTCTGGTAAAGCACCTCGTTTAGCTTTATTTGGATTTTATGGCACTTTAGTATTTGTGGGTGTTACTATTCCGGCTGGAATTTATGCTCAACAAGTTTATGGTGAAGCTTTAGCAAATATTGATTGGTTACATGGCGGTGCTGAAGTATTTTTAACTTTATCTAATATTTTAGTAGTGTTAGGTTTTAGGGAAGCTATTTTAAAAAAGGAAGAAGTAAGAAATAAGAAGGAAGAAGGAACAACTTATTAGTAAATTTTCATAAAATAGGAAATAGGTATCGGGGCAATAGGAAAAATTAATTAATAATTTCTGGATAAGAATTAATCGTGTTTTTGATGTTTAGAGAGGTCTGTTTTTCATATCATTTACAGGAAAAACTAAAGATACAGTATAGGAGCTTATAGTTTCATCAAATGATTGTCGGGGGTTAGCGATCGCAATCTAATTTTTAAGGTGTAGATTTATAGCAATTTTCATAAAATTTGAAGCAGACTTCTTTAAACAAAAAACTCTTATAAGAAAATTTTTGGAAATGTCTCGAAACTTCATTTATACATCCTAATAGACTAGATAGATTTAATTAATATTCACAACCAAAAATTTCCTCACCTTATACTATTTTATGGCGTTCAAAAGTCAACCCACCCCCTTATCCTCCAAGACCAAAAAGTTAAAATTTAAAAGTCAGATTTAAAAAAAATAAAACTTTAATTCTACAGTAATTGTAGAAAATTATTTAAGAGGTAAAGCTAAATGCTTAGGTTACATCTAAGAAAAAAAACTGTGAAAATTATTCAATAAATGAAAAAAAATTATGGAATTTAATTACTCTTATAAAGGCAATACATATATTACTGACAATGGCAAAAATACTCAGATGTCATTCTCTCCAGATACCAAACGAGAACCTACCTATTTTGTTGGTGAACTGGGAAAAAATGTCGCATTTCGTGAAGCAATAAGTGCCTTACATGACGTAGTAGTTTCCGACCTCCGATACAAACCAAAAGACAAAGCAGCTTATCAAGAATGGCGTGGCAAACAAAAAGATGAAATAGACTGGAAAAATATTGCAGCTAAACATCAAGAAGTAGCTCGAAAAATAGTAGAAATTAGTACAGAATTAAACCAACTATACAAAAACCGAGAACAACGTTTAAAACCATTTAACCAAGCTCAACAAAAATTCTTTCAATATCTTTATAAAATTGATTATGATGCTTGGTTTGTTTTAGACCCAGTAATAACTGTTCATCCTGATGAAATTTTCTTTGAATGTTTCAGTATTGACGAATCAACTTATGGAAGACTTGGAGCCAGTTATGAACTATTCAAAAATATTAATGATTTTGCCTGCGGAACTACCAATATTGACTATTCTTCAGCCCTCTATCAAGAATTTCAAAAAATTCGTAGTTATAAAACAACTCAACTCCAAGTAGACCCCTCCGGTTTTGAACTTAAAACCACCAAAGAAGAAACTTTTAAAGAAGTAAAAATAGACCTCCCCGATAACTGGTTAAGAGGATTTTTACAAGTCAGTTCAGCTATGTCATTACCAGGGACAAAATTCGACTTGCACCCAATGGATATTTATAATATGTGTTTGGTCTTGCGTCGCAACAAAGAAAAACATGGGCCCCGCAGTATTCGCTACTTTTTAGAACCAGGAGAACCAATAGAAATAGTATTTGAACCATGGAATCTGGAAATAATTTGTCACCGTTCTATTTACACTGGAAATTCCCCTCAACAAATCCGAACTTGGGGGCGAAGAAGACTACATATTTTAGAACGTTTAATTCCTATTGCTAAAAAATTTACTGTTCATTTATTAGGCACAGGAATGCCCTCATTTTATGTAGCAGATTTAGGAGATATGTCTTTTACTTTAGGATTATCAGGATGGACGGCAAATGATTGGGCACAAGCTGGTAATTTTGACTTAATGGCACCCCGTGCTGATGTGGATGAATGGACTCAGAAAATAATATTTAATGGGTTGCGAGAAAACTGGTTTGAAACTGCTAATAGTTTAGCAAAAAGACTTAATTTAAGTCGTACTTCTGTATTGGGTGCTTTGGGTGCTTATACTCAAGCTGGACGAGTAATTTATGATTTAAATAAACAGGTTTATCGGGTTAGAGAATTAAGTCGGGAACCTCTACCAATGGAGAGGTTAAGGTTTGCAAATGCTAGGGAAGAAAGTGCTACTAGATTTTTGCAAGAAAATTTAGTTAAGGTAAATTCTGTCAATGATATTAATGGGGTTTTAAGTATTAAAGGAAACGTCAGAGATAAGGGAATAACTTTTTATTCTTCTTTAGATATTGATCGCGATGAGCGGATAATTGAGGCAAAGTGTAATTGTAATTGGTATCAGCAAAATAAATTGTATCAGGGGCCTTGCGAGCATATTTTGGCCTTGCGGATGCAGCAAGCTCGTCAGAGTCGATAGCAGAAGTTATACGGTTTAATAGAAGTCAACAGTCTACTTATGTGGCCTTACATTAGGCGATCGCCTAATTTATGAATAAGACTTATGCAATACCGCTATATATCCTGAATAAATTCGTCTTGCTCAAGACATTGCAACTACAATTATTGCCGTTGCGTAATTCCTGATGAATTCAAAACAGTTTGATATCTTTAATAATTCAGACTTATTGAGCAACTCTGTCAGAACTTACACAGTTCAAAACTCAGTAGGCAGAAGCTTTAAGGAGGTTGACAGTACAGGTTAATTTACACTAAAATCCATTACTGCTTTTATTTTGTGGTTATTTGTAAAGTTTATTGTAAATTTATTTGATTAAATAATCATAGAAAACAGTAAAAATAAATGTCCATTTTCAAGTGTAGTGATCAAGCGTGGAGCTGGAGATGGAACATCAAACCATAATTGGTGACCTAATAAATTGAAACTGAATATCGTACGCCAAAATTATTCACTGTCAAACCTGATGGGTAAAAGCTTTAATTACATTGAAGAATTTAAAAGCCCTGATCTCAATGTTATAAAGCAAGACATTTTTGACTTAATAATTAAGTCTCAAGATTGTTGGCCTACTAATTATGGTCAGCATAGCATAGTACAGGTACTTATCGTATTGCTGATGACTGTGGTGCTGGAAGCTCTAGTATGTAGGGTTTTCCCCATTGAACAGCTAGGCTGATAATACTAATCTTCACAAAGCCCGTGTATTAACTTGGCCAGTCAAACAAAAATATGGTCGGAAAATTTTTTAGGCAGATTTAATCATTCTTGCAGGAAACTGTGTTCTCGAATCAATGAAACTTAAGACGTTTGGATTTGCTGGTGGACGTGAAGATGTTTCGGAAAAAGAAGAAGATATTAATTGGGGTAGTTAATCAGAATAGCTTGGGGATAAACGATATTCAGGAGATCGAGATTTAGAGAATTCTTTGGGAGCTGTTCAGATGGGATTACTTTATGTGGATCCAGAAGAACCAAATAGAAATACTGATCCATTAGCTGCAGCTCAAAATATTCGTGAAACCTTTGGCCGCATGTCAATGAATGATGAGGAAACGGTTGCCCTAATTGCAGGGGGACATACTTTTGGAAAACCTCACGGTGCTCCTGATCCAGAGCAATATATTGACCGAGAGCCTGAAGGGGCAAAGATTGAATAACAAAGCATGGGTTGGAAAAATACCTTTGTTAGTGGTCATGGTGTTGCTACTATTACTAGTCTTCTAGAAGAGGCTTGGACTAATACACCAACACAATGGAGCAACAACTTCTTTAAAAATTTATTTGGCTATGAGTGAGAACTAACAAAAAACCCTGCCGGCGCCCATCAGTGAATTCAATTCCTAAAGGAGGAGCTGGCGCAGTTACTGTCCCTGATACAGGATTTCTCAAAAAGTCATCCTCCATTTATGCTTACTACAAACCTTGCTTTGCCTTTTGATCCTTTTGATCCTATTTATAGAACTATTTCACAACACTTCTATGAGAACCCAGATGAATTTGCAGATGTATTTGTTCGTGCTTTGTTCAAATTGACACATCGTGATATAGGCCCTATTGCTCGTTATCTTGGCCCAGAAGCACCTAAAGAAGAGTTTATTTAGCAAGGTCTTATTCCTACAGTTACCCATGACTTAATTGATCATCAGGATACCACTGCACTAAAAAGGAAAAATCCTTGCTTCGGGATTATTTGTTTATGAATTAGTTGCTACGGCTTGTGCTTCTGCTTCAACCTTCCGTGGTTCTGATAAGTGTGGTAGTGTAAATGGTCGTCATATTCCTCCGATCAAGAAGTCTTTGACGGGGTTGACCGTGCTACTGGTGAAGTAAAGTGGACAGGTACTCGTATTGATTTAATCTTTGGTTCAAACTCAGAGCTTTGAGCACTAGCTGAAGTTTATAGTAGCTCAGATTCACAAGAGAAGTTTTTTGAGGATTTTATTGCTGCATGGACTAAAGTAATAAACCTAGATCGTCTCAATTTGGCTTAATTACATTCAAAAATACTTCAGTCAAAAAAAGCGATCGCTTTCTTTGAGAATGAAATGGTCTTGCTATATCGCCATCTTTACCTTTAAGAGAATGAGACAGCCCTGGGAAAATAACGAGGCTTAACTTCTGTCAAACAGAATAATTCCTATCTTTAAAACCATATTTTCTAATCAAAATTATGAAAAGCTTGTTATAATAATAACAACACCCATAGTCTAATAATTGGCGAACAGCCTTGCAATTTGGGCGGTGGATCGCCGTCCTTGTGTTAAGTCCACACATGCATCACTAGCCTGCTTTTGACTGTTCGGGTCATCCCATCTATACTGGGCAACAGTTTGGCTTCCTGGAAGCTTTTCCAGTTATAGATGGGAGACCCGTTTGAGTTAAGCAGTCTAGTCCTAAGAGGTCTACGAAGGGGCAACCAATGTCTGTGGGTGTTTTTTCAGCATTATTGAAGACGTAACACAAAGGTACTATATATAGAGTTCAAAAACTATAACGTTATAGTTTTATGCGCTATATATATGGTCTCGGCGTAATTTCTATTGCTCCTCCAATGTAACAAATGTAAAAAATATATTGGTAATTCCCACAACTCTTACTCGTTTGTGAATTTTAGGATGCTTATTCTGCAACAAAGTCACATTATCGCCATCGAGAATACATTTGCTCAGTGTAACTGACCTTCCTCCGCAGCAGTGTCTTGAGCAAAAACTTGTTTATCTACTTCACGTCGGTAAGCAGCTATATTTTCTACAAACTCATCAACTAAGAAATTATCTTTGAAAATAGCTGCTTATGTCTCCCAAGGATCGGATAGATCGACTTGCTATTGATAGATGAACAAAGGTAAATAACATAGTCTCAACGTTACCCACCACAGGTAAGACATCAGAAGACTTGAAAAATCTTCATCATCAAGTAAGCCATGAGCCATAAGGTTTCTCAAATTAGAGCCAGAAATATCAACAAGTAAACCTTTCAAGTCAAAAAGCGTATCTTCATCAAAAATGTCTTTTATTTTAGGGAGGTCAAGAGTCTTGTTTAAATCATCTTTATTCTGAATTATTTTTTCATTATAAACCTCTGATGTACCTAGTATTAACTAGATCTTGCGAGCCAGAGTTAATAAAATCTTCTTTAGTAACAGAAGGATCAATAGACAACATATTTTCACCTTTATTCTAAATTTTGCTAGTATAGTCAAAATTAAATATAAAACAGATAATTCTCAAATAAAACTCAAGCAGCTGCTCACAAAGTATTAATATCACAACCACAATTTTCCTGTAAATAATAAGTTATTATCTTAATTATTTCTAATTCCAAAATTTCATTTTTTATAACGATTTAATGGGATATTTATCAATTCTTTCCAAATTTATTAGACCAGGATTTTCACCCACAAAACTGTGTGATTCAACAGTCTTTATAAATACATGATTTATCGTAGTTATTGCTTCATTTACTGCTTAAAGATCGGGTATAATTATTTATCTATAACATCCAAATATTATTACCAATAAAAGTATTGCCTTTGTCTAGCAAATAATCTGGCATAGCTTTTGCTAAACCATCTGAATATTATATCAATTGTCACAACCAATAGGTAAATTGTTACATAAGATAAATGTAAATTTATTTCTGAAAAGCAATAGCTTAAACTAAGCTATAACTTATAAAATTTTACCATAAACTGTTAAAATAATACTTTTGATATTTATCAATTTAAACTTATAAATTTAAGTGACTCGAAAAAAACAGATGAAACAAATCCTCTACCTAGAAGTACCAACACCAGATACAAAAACCGTTTGTCAATGGCTACAATCTAAATTTGAAGCTGGTTTCGGCGAAAAAAATATAACTCCAGATGGCTTTATTATCAAATTTCCAGAAGCTCCAACTCAGGAAATTTCTGTATTTGTCTGGTCATTACAAAGAACTACCTATTTAAAAGTATTTGCCCAAGGAAATATCTCTCCAATACAAAAAAAATTTACCTCAAACTTAACTACCAATTTGCGAAAAGAATTTCCTTTAAATTATCCAGAACCTCCCACAGTCGATCTATCAAATCAGTCAATTTTTACAGCTTTAGCATCAGATTATCCCCTCACAGTCAAATACTTTCAAAAAATGCCTAGAGGAGAATATGACCTCAACCGTTTATATTGGTGGGAAAAACGTTGGCGTGAAGGAGTTAAAAATCCTCAAAAACCAAAACAAGTACTTTGGAAAAAAGAGTCTGGAACAAATAATAATTCAATTGAATATGACTTAATTTATGTTGGTGGTGCTCTGGGAACTATTCATGCAGCAGTCATGGCAAGACTAGGATATAAAGTATTATTATTAGAACGGTTACCTTTCGGTAAAATGAATCGAGAATGGAATATTTCTCGCTCAGAACTTCAGAGTTTAATTGACTTAGGTTTATTTACTAACGCAGAAATAGAAAATTTAATTGCCAGAGAATATAAAGATGGATTTAATAAATTTTTTGATGCTAATAACCCTGATTTTTGTAAGGCAGCAATTCTCCATACTCCCACTGTTTTAAATGTGGCATTAGATTCAGAAAAATTACTGAATATATGCGGAATAAAACTACAAGAAGCTGGAGGAAAAATCGTCGATGAAACAGAATTTATTAAAGCTGAAATTGAACCAGAAAAAGTTATAATTCACACTCAAAATTTATCTAGCAAAACTGAAGAAATTTTCTGTGGGCGTTTATTAGTAGATGCCATGGGTACTGCTTCTCCTATCGCCTGGCAATTAAATGGTAAACGTGCTTTTGATAGTGTTTGTCCGACAGTCGGAGCAATAATTGATGGTGGATTTGAAGCAGGTGTTTGGGATTCAAATTATGGAGATGTTCTAAATAGTCATGGGGATATTTCTCGTGGTCGACAATTGATTTGGGAGTTGTTTCCCGGTGCTGGAAATGAATTAACAATTTATCTATTTCATTATCATCAAGTTCATCCTGAAAATCCTGGTTCTCTGTTAGAAATGTACGAAGATTTTTTCACTATTTTACCAGAATATCGACGCTGTGACATGGAGAAATTAGTATGGAAAAAGCCAACTTTTGGTTATATTCCTGGGCATTTTAGTATTAAAGCCAGCGATCGTCAAATTGCTTTTGACCGTTTAGTTTGTATTGGTGATGCTGCTTCTCTTCAGTCTCCTTTAGTATTTACTGGTTTTGGGTCTTTGGTCAGAAATTTACCTCGTTTAACCGAGCTTTTAGATACTGCTTTAAAACACGATTTACTTAGTGCTAATCACTTAAATAAAATTCGTGCTTATCAAAGCAATATTGCTATTACTTGGTTATTTTCTAAAGGTATGATGGTGCCCACAGGTAAATATTTACCCCCCCAAAGAATTAATTCTATTTTGAATACTTTTTTTGGGTTATTAGCAGACTCGCCCCCGGAAGTAGCAGATACTTTTATTAAAGACCGAGCTAATTGGTGGATGTTTACAAAATTAGCCCTTAAAGCAGCCAGAAAAAATTCTTATCTTTTATTATGGATTCTAGATTTTATTAATTTTCAGGAAATATTACTTTGGACAATAAGTTATATAAATTTTACTTTGTTTAGTTTGGTAAGTTGGTTATTAGGATGGTTGCCTAACTTTGCCCGTTGGATTCAACCTTGGTTAGAACCTCGTTATCCTGGTTTATGGTTTTGGATATTAGCAAATAGTTATGCCTTAACCTATAATGTCGGTCAACCACAGATAAACTTTAAATTACAAAAGCCATTTCAGTCCGAAAGCTTGTCTGGGTAATAATCACCATTACTATGGTAAATTACATTCATATTTCTTGTATGAGCGACAAAATAATTTGACTTTTTCCCAGGGGTAACAATAGTTCCTGTTAGCTTTACACTCTCATCACAAAACGAGCAAGTAATATAAACTTTAACATTGTTTTCTCTTGCATAATTGTTAACTTTATGCATCGCTGGCTCAAAGTCAGTCGGCGATCGCTCTTCAAGTATTTATTCAGCCCATAAGCATCATAACTCAACCCCAAAGAATTAACTCTTGCCCTTAAACTCCAGCCAAAATCAATACCCAAAGGTCCCACCCTAGGAGAATATAAAGGGAAAAATTTTTTGAATCCCATACTAAAGTTTAGTTGAGGAACTTGATAGACAAATAACTTTGCTTCTTGCCCCAACAGCAATTTAAAAGTCATTCAGAAGTATTAGGATTTGAATAAAAACATTGAATACCTAAATTAAACTCATCTTCAGCTACAGATTTCTTTCTATAAACTAGTTGATTAACACCCTTATTTAATTTCTCAAAAAAGTCGCCAATAACATTAGTAATAGTCTCTAATAAACCTTCTAATTTATAATATTTATATAGTTTTTATTAACCATCCAATTTTCCATAATCAATATCTTATTCTTTTTCTTAATTCTCCAATTTTCCATAATCAACATCTTATTCTTTTTCTTAATTATCCAACTTTCTATCATTAACATCTTTTTCTGGAAGGATATTTTTAACTATAAACGATAAATATAGTTAGCGATCGCTCAACTTAAAAAAATCAACATTAATTAACTTATCATGCCCATCATATTGAACTTCTTTGGTATGTTTAATACTTACAACTTCAACTTTAAACTTTAATAATTATAGGTATTACCAAAAAATCACATCTAAAACCTCCCCTTTTAAAGAAATAAAAAAACATTCATTTAGCGCTCCGCACAACTTCATAATACTAACATTTAGCTCCAACAAACCCAGTTGATTATATAATACTTCCATAAAAAGCAGATTTAATCCAATCAATAATTACGCAAACAGTTGACAGTTTTACTAACTCACCAGAAGATAAGAATATCCCAAAAATTTACTATTTCCTATTTATCCAAAAACATGACTACTAAAAAACCAAAAATTATTGTTATAGATGACGATCCCACAGGTTCCCAAACTGTTCATAGCTGCCTACTCCTAACCAAGTGGGATATAGAAACCCTCAAATTAGGATTACTTGACGAATCTCCCATATTTTTTATCCTCTCAAATACTCGCGCTCTGACTCCCGAACAAGCAGCAACTGTAACACGAGAAATCACACAAAATCTGACAGAAGCGATCGCTCAATCAAACATTCAAGATTTTTTAGTTGTCAGTCGTTCCGACTCTACTCTACGGGGTCACTACCCAATAGAAACAGATACTATTGCAGCAGAACTAGGTCAGTTTGATGCTCATTTCCTAATTCCAGCATTTTTTGAATGTGGAAGAATTACCCGTAACAGTACCCACTATTTAATAGTCAATGGTGTAGAAACCCCAGTTCACGAAACAGAATTTGCCAAAGACTCTGTATTTGGCTACACAAGTAGTTATTTGCCTGATTATGTGGAGGAAAAAACTCAAGCTCAGATCAAAGCAGAAATTGTAGAAAAATTTACACTTAATGACATTCGTTCTGGCAGTTTAGAACGTTTAATGAAACTGACTGGCAACCAATGTGGCGTTGTAGATGGAGAAACTCAAGCAGACTTAGATAGATTTGCCAATGATTTATTGGCAGCAGCAAGTCAAGGTAAAAAGTTTTTGTTGCGCAGTGCTGCCAGTATTTTAACTTCCCTCACTGCTTTGAGTTCTCAACCTGTAGCTGCCGAGGAAATGAGACAATATGTCAGAGGTGGGAAACCAGGTGTAATTATTGTTGGTTCTCACGTGAAGAAGTCTACTCAACAGTTGGAAAGGTTATTACAAGAATCTGAAGTAGTAGGTGTAGAAGTAGATGTATCTCATTTAGTTGAAGACTTTCAAGAGCAAAGAGCCACTTTACTAAAAAACATTCTCGAAAAAGTTTCTGCTGTTAATACAGAAGGGAAAACAACAGTTGTTTATACAAGTCGCAAAGAGTTGACTTTTGAAAATGTGCAGGTGCGTTTAGAGTTTGGTGTAGCAGTGTCGGAATTATTAATGGATATTGTTCGGGGTCTGCCAGAGGATATTGGATTTTTAATTAGTAAAGGTGGAATTACTTCTAATGATACCTTGAGTAAAGGTTTAGCTTTAACTACTGCCAGGTTATTAGGTCAGGTTTTAGAAGGTTGTTCAATAGTGCGGACTCCAGATTATCATCCTCAGTTTCCTGAATTACCTGTGGTATTATTTCCAGGGAATGTTGGAGATGTAGATGGGTTAGTAACAGTTTATCAGCGTTTGAGTGGAAAGTAATTCCAGAAATGGCGAATATTACTCATCCATTGAGTATAGTCATTGACCTGCAACTCGTTACTTGGAAAAAATTAGTTAAAAGCTAAATATAGTAAACCTTTGGGAATTAGTATTAGAGAGAATTATATTCGATAAGAAGCCACCAGACTAATGTACCTACTGATGGTAACAATTAGCAATGAATAAAGCTAAAACACCCATGAGTACGAGTAATAATATTTCCAGAAATTTTTGCTCACACACAAGGCAACAAACTTGAGGCTGAACATACCCAGTATATCTATATTTCCTCTAGTTTAGCACATTAGCTAATTAAGGTAATTTATCTGTAGCAAAAACAACTTCTGATGCTATTTTTAACAGGAATTATGTCAACTCCTAGATCATATCCTATCTGTAGGGGTTAACAACTATTAAACCTGACTAGATATAGCAGTTGGTGCGTAAGTCTTCCTTAAATTATCTTACAATTACACGGGGCTTGACTACCTACACCGAAGTTCTTCGAGAGTAGGCATTTCAACCCCGAAAACTCATCTCTCTCTGGCAAGGCTTCCGTCTTTAGCTATGGCTCTGTTTCCGAAAAATCTGGTTCACCTAACTCCTCAAGAACAGACTCAAACTTAAGCTAATCAAGGTTTGTGAATTAATAACCAATGACTATGGGAAAATTGTCGTAAGTTGTTGAAGTAGTAAGGTGAGTGCCATATTAAATATTATCTTATTTTGGACTTTGCTAAAAAATAATTAGAGATTGAGTATTAGGTAAGAGTAAACTAAAGGTCAAGCAGAACTAAAAGTAATACTTTTTTTCTTGACTCTTATACCCAATGCTCCACTTTTAGTATTTGTTAGGAAGTTGGTTCTATTTCATCTTCAAAAAACCAAGTTCCCATTTTTTCTTCAAATTTTACCCAGAAACCGACTCCACTACCATCTACCATTTTGAATTCTGTGATTGTACCAATGGGATTTTCTTTGATTCGGTTAATCATTTTTTCAGGTATTGGTTGTCTAATTCGACACACTTTTACTTTTTGACCTATTTTCATTTTTATTTACGATGTTCTCCTGTTGGTATTAATTAATCCACAGTTTATCTGAAATTAGTGTTTGAGGATAGCTATATTATACAAGTCAAAAGTCGAATTTTTAAAGTCAAGAGTTAAAATCCCAGTGCAACTGAGGTTTTTTATGAAATCTCGTTCATATAGTAGCATTAACAGTCAAAAGCTCAAATTGAAAAGTCATGGATTCAAAAGTTAAAAGTTAAAATCTTGGTGTAATTGAGGTATCTTATCAAACCTCATTGATAAAGTAGATTAATATTAAGCCTCTAACTCAGGAGATTGAATGTATAAAAAATCGGGAGAAGCAATATTTACCAATTAAATCTTAATCTGATCCAGTTCCTAGCAACTGAAATAGATAAAATTCCGGCTTATCTAAAACACAGGATAATTTTTGCTCCCCCAATAATCTCCCATAAAAACCAATTAGAATTAACTTGATCCATTAACCTCTACTCTAAAATCGGTAATAATATACTCTGAATTCTAAAGTAATTGATTTATATGTTGGCCAAAAGAATTTTACCTTGTCTTGATGTTAATGCAGGTCGAGTGGTCAAAGGAGTTAACTTCGTGAATCTTCAAGATGCTGGAGACCCTGTGGAACTAGCCCAAGTATATAATCACGCTGGTGCTGATGAGTTAGTATTTCTAGATATTACGGCCACTCACGAAGACCGAGATACAATCATAGATGTGGTTTATCGAACTGCAGAGCAAGTTTTTATTCCTTTGACAGTAGGAGGTGGTATTCAATCCTTAGAAAACATTAAAAATTTGTTAAGAGCAGGTGCAGACAAAGTTAGTATAAATTCAGCAGCAGTACGTAACCCTAACCTAATTAATCAGGCCAGTGACCGTTTTGGAAATCAATGTATTGTAGTAGCTATTGATGCTTGTCGTCGTTGTGAACCAGACAACCTAGGATGGGATGTCTATGTGCGAGGTGGCCGCGAAAATACTGGCAAGGATGCGATCGCTTGGGCAATAGAAGTAGAAAAAAGAGGAGCAGGAGAAGTCCTCCTCACAAGTATGGATGCTGATGGAACCCAAGCAGGCTATGACCTAGAGCTTACAAGAACTATAGCAGAAAGTGTTCAGATTCCAGTAATTGCCTCTGGGGGGGCAGGTAACTGCCAACATATCTTTCAGGCTTTAACTGAAGGTAAAGCAGAAGCAGCATTGCTGGCTTCTTTACTACATTATGGTCAACTAAGTATAGCAGAAATTAAGGATTATCTGGCGGGCCATGAAGTCCCTGTAAGACAAAGTTGATTTGAGTTGACTTGTAACTGTATATTCAAGATCTTAATATTTCTTGATATTTAGAAGCATTTTTAATAAATATTGTTAGAATAAGAGAATTGTTACAAACTGTAACTTATGCTGGTCACAATTCTTATACTTGATGTTGCTTTAGTTGCTTGGTCTCTGCATTTAATGCAAGAGTCATTCTATCATAAAGAGTGTTCTCTAATGCTTGCAAGTATCTTAGTCGCTATATCTGCTGTAGCAATGATGGTGGTTTATTTTCTTATGGGTACTTGTATAACTCACCTAACTCAAATGTCTCAACATTCCTACACATATTTTTAATCGTACGATAGTGCCAAAATATTTATAAAAATGTTTCATTAGACTCTATTAAACTTTGATTAAGTGATTGTTGAGATTTAATTAACTCTATCTATCTTTGAGCTATTTATGGCCAGAAGCTGCGTAACCCACCTTACCTCTTGATGGGATGACATGGTATTTTCTCTGTGAAAAATATCAAAGTACCATTAGGCAAATTACTATTAAGCTGGTTATTTAAATTATTAGTTATTAGTTTTCATTACTGTGTAATGTTCCTAAATAGGTCTAGCTGATTAATTCTCAAAGCATTAAGAAAAATTATCCTTTAGCCAATACTTTAAGCTCATCAAAGTACTAAAAGTTCGGTAGCTCAATCTCATACATGGCTCTGATTTTTGGCATCCCTAGGCAAAAAAATCAGGGGACAATTCTTACTGGACCAAACCTGGTGACTAACTCATTTATTGGAGCTTCCCTGTTTCCGTTCCTATCCTTATCTCATTAGACAATATATGTGCTTACCAAAATTTGGCCACATAACATACTATGGCTGAAGTTAAAAGTTGAGAGACTGAAACCATTGTCGTGACGAGGGATAGAACTTAAGTTTGTAGCAGCGACTCAATTTGAAAGACTTAAGAATATTCTATAATAATAGTAACTGCTACAGATGATGGGAATGTGGTAGAATATTTTTGATTAATTTATTGACAAAAGAATAAAAACCAGGTATACTAATAAATGTTTTAGTTAGGGGTTATAGCTCAGTTGGTAGAGCACCTCAATGGCATTGAGGGGGCCAGCGGTTCGAGTCCGCTTAGCTCCATATTACTTATGAACATTTAACAGATGATAGCTTTGGTTTGGTAATCTATCACTTAAGAGAATGGAGAGATAAAGAATAATAGGGAACAGGTAAAAAATATTAATTCGGTAAATCGTAGCACATTAACAATGAAATATAGTATTTTTTCTATTCCCTATTGCCTATGGAAAAAGAGTATAACTATTATGAAGTTCTAAGGGTATCAAAAGATGCTTCAGCCGAACAGATAAAAAAAGCCTATCATAGTTTAGCACGTCAGTATCACCCTGATGTCAATTCAGGGGATATAAATGCAGCAGAAAAATTTAAAGAAATTAATTCAGTATATGAAATTCTTTCTGATCCATTAAAGCGGTCTAAATATGACAAAAATGTAGAGGAAGCACAGGAATTATATAAGCGTGGAGTGTCTAAAAGTCAGCGAGGAAATTATCAAGGTGCAATATTAGATTATACAAAAGCACTGGAAATTAATCCTGACTGGTTAGAAGTTTTGTACAATAGAGCATTTGCTAGTTATAAATTGCAAGATTATCGGAATGCAGATATTGATTATACTAAGGCATTATTTTTAGACCCATACTTAGTAGAAGTTTACTATTACAGGGGCTTATGCCGGATGAAATTAAAATCTATTCAAGCTGGTATGGAAGACTATACTAAAGCATTAGAAATAAATCCCAATTTTGCTCATGTTTATTATCAGCGTGGTTTGGTTTATTTAAAATTACAAGAACATCGTCTGGCAAGATTGGATTTCGGAAAGGCTGCTCAACTTTTTGCAGAACAAGGGGATAAAATTAATTCTCAAATATCCCTGAAAGCTATGAGAAGTTTAGAGAATTTTTCTGTGGCAAAAATACTAGAAATATTCCAGAAAACTTTTCAAGATAGTTGGATTACAGTCAAGACTTTTATACCTAATCCCATAGGTGGTTTATTACCAGCTTTTGTGGAATTAGAACTGAAAAGAGCGCTGAATGTGGCAATTTTATTAGGGATAATATTTGAGGTTTGCTTTGTAATAGGAATTAGCTTAATTTTAGGACGATTGGGTGGAGATAATCATACAGGATTTTTATTGTTAATAATTATTGGTATTATTCCTTTTGTAAATCTAACGGTTACAAGTGGTTTTGCTAGACTGATATTTAAAACTAATGGTAGTTTAACAGGAGATTTGTTTGTTGCAGGTACGTCACTATTGCCTCTAGGTTTACTGGTGTTGATTAGTGGAGTTTTAAATAATTGGATAATTAGTTTGATTTTATGTATATTTGCTCTTTGTTATACAATTTTAATTATGTATAGCGGTTGTCAAAAAATTGCCAATGTTTCTGAAGAAAAATCTGCTCTAATAGTACCTATTATGTTATTAGTAAGTGGCTTACCATTTAGTTTGATTAAGTAGATAAATATTAGATTTAATTTAGATTAATATATCTATTGAGTTAGGAAATTTATACATGAGCTCGTTTAAGGCTATTTTTAAATTAAGTTTTCTTTGTACATATTTTTTGAGAATCTACACAATTGTTTCAAAGAATTAAATTCTTAACTAGATAAATTTCTAATCTTGTTTTTTTTGCATAAGATATATAATCAGTTTTCGCACTACAATATGTCAGTATCAGTGAGAACAATCAAGAAAGTTAACTGGGCTATCGGTTAAAAGCGTTCAGGTCGTTTCCATCTAGCTATTACAACTGGCTAGTTTCCAATTTACAAATACGAGTTTTTATGATGAAAATAATATTTTTTGGTACACCTCTATTTGCTGTTCCTACTTTGAAAAAATTGTTAGATAACCCAAAAATAGAAGTTACAGCAGTTGTAACTCAACCTGATAAACGGCGTGGGCGAGGCAATAAACTGATTCCATCTCCTGTTAAGTCAGTGGCAGTTGCCCATAATATCCCTGTCTGGCAACCACGACGAGTTAAAAAAAATCCTGAAACTCTCAATTTATTGAGAGAGGCACAAGCAGATGTATTTGTTGTAGTTGCTTATGGACAAATATTGTCTACAGAAATTTTGGAGATGCCAAAGTTGGGTTGTGTGAATGTTCATGGTTCAATTTTGCCAAAATATCGTGGTGCTGCTCCTATTCAGTGGTCTATTTATCATGGGGAGGCGGAAACAGGTAATACTACGATGTTAATGGATGTGGGAATGGATACTGGTCCAATGCTCTTGAAGAGTATAATTCCTATTGGTTTGTTAGATAATGCTGTATCTATAGCGGAAATTTTGGCAAAGGATGGAGCAGATTTATTGCTGGAAACTTTGTTAAGGTTGGAGGACAAGGAAATTGAACCTATTCCTCAAGATAATTCTCTGGCAACTTATGCTCCACTGATTCAAAATTCTGATTATGAAATTGATTGGTCGAGGAGTGCTTTGGATATTCACAACCAAATCAGAGGATTTTTTCCTAATTGCTTTACCAGTTTTCGGGGTCAGTCTTTGAAGGTAATGGCGACTATTCCTGTGGGGACTGAATATTGGTCAGAGTTACCTCCGGAATTACAGAAGTTGGAGAAGGTTTGGTCTTCTGAGTCTGAGGTTGTGGGAAATATTGGGGAGGTTGTCAAAGTAATTAAGGGTTTAGGACCTGTGGTGCAAACTGGTAGTGGTTGGTTGTTGTTGTGGCAGGTACAGTTGGCTGGGAAAAAGGTGGTTTCTGGTTGGGATTTTGCTAATGGTACTCGTTTGTTAGTGGGGGAAGTTAGTGAAGTTTTCTCCCGTTAAGTTGGAGATTAAATATTTAGAACTGAAGGCTAACCTAACCGACCCCCAATAAGGGGGGTAGGTACAGCAGCTATGAGATGCCAGCTTAAATGAAGGCTACGGTTTGCTTATTTTTCTCTGCCTAACAACTGGAGAGGTTGTCAAGTTGTTAAAAATCTTTGTATATATTTAATACGGCTTTTTTCTGTAATAGGTAAAGACAAATAGTCTACTAGCCTTTCTATTTTGACAGTTTTCTATATAGGAAATTAGATACTATATAAAGTAATAAAGTATATCATCTTATAGAAAATTTTTGGGCCAAAATCAAACATGATCAAGAGTTACGCAAGGGTCTCCCAAGGATAATCATTACAAGGTATGACAAGTATTCAGTCAACTATCTGGGAGGAATTATTTTGGTAGCTTCAGTTATTTTGATAGCATAGCGATCGCGATATTATATTTTCATAAAATACCTATTTTGTAAATTTTTGAGTTGATGATCAGCTCTCACTATTCCGATGGTAGTTTTGATACTTAATTCTAGCACCAGCCCATAGTAGTTTTTCTCTGAGAGTCTGAAAAAATGAATAATTTTCCCGCAGAATAATAAACTTAGCTTGACAATTTGCCATACGCACATTTACTCTTTTTCCTGGCCATATAGAAGTACATAGAACTCCATCTGCCCAGAGTTTAGTACTTAGATCGTGATCATGTAAAGGCCAAATACTAACTACACAACCAGGAGGAAGTACAATAGGGCGGCTCGAAAGACTTAGAGGGCAAATTGGTGTTATGGAAATGGAAGCCATGCCAGAGTGCATAATTGGTCCATTAGCAGAGGCAGTATAACAAGTGGAGCCTGTGGGACTTGCAACAATTAATCCATCCCCTTGATATTGGTCTACTATCTCACCATCAATTTCTAGTTCTAAAATAGAAGTAGGCATTCTGTCAGCAGAAGCAGGTTTAACGCAAAACTCATTTAAGGCTAAAAAGTTATCGCTGACTGGTTTGAGGTTATAGCGATCGCCATCAAATACTGCTGACTGCAACATCATTCTTAGTTGTAATGCATAGCGGTCTTCAAATAACCTATCCCATACTTTTTCTGTATCCTGAAAATCTTCAAAATTATGGGTTAAAAAGCCTAAATGTCCTCCTACATTAACTGCTAAGATAGGAATTCCATCCGGTGCTAAACTTCTAGCTGCAGCTAATATTGTACCATCTCCTCCTAAGACTACTGCCAAATCAATTTTATTATTGCTAGAAGCGAGAAAAACTGGATAAGGATTATCTTGTGGCCCACTTGGGCCCATTAAGACTCGACATCCTCTCTTTTCCAACTCTCTCGCAGATTGTTCTGCATAACGACGGCTTATATCATCTCTAGCCTTATGAGCAATAATTACTCGTTTAAGATCCATAGTTTAGATTTGAAATATAAATTAGGGTAATTCCTGTATAAATTTTTATTATATAGCTTTTTTATTTGGGTTGTTAGGCAGGAAAAAACTTACTGAGCCTTGGCTCTGATGGGGGGTTGAGGTCTTACGGGCTGTTGCACCCAACCCTCTTTTAGATGGGTTGGGCTGGCCTGTAAATTCGTTTAAAGTCTCCAAATACCTGAGGGTGACTTACCAAAAATTCTTGTTGGTTTTTATTTGTACCTTCAGGGGGTGAGCTGCTCAAAAAATCATGACAGTTTCCTAATTTCAGCTCTCAACTTCTGAGAGTTTTCTATAACCTCTTCTTTTTTAGGGTATTCATGAAACCAGGGGGATGGATAACGGGTCTTAATTCAAGTCTCGTACAAATTAAGAATTTTGAACTTGAAGTTAGAAACTTTTATAAATCAATTTCAAAAAGGTATCCTTGTTTTGACTCTTTCAATTCACTTGCATACCAGGGTGAAAGGCTCTTTCCTCCGAGCCAAGAAACTACAGATGAGCAGGCAAACAATTTGTTGGCTGCTTTAGCATTGGGATTACATTCAGAATCAACAACGCTCACACTAGTAATGTTCATTACAGGTAAAGTCACCTCTCTCAGCCTTGCTTCTGATCGCGGGTGAACACAGATGATTTTACCACCAAACCAAAATGTGAGCCAAAGATAACCAGATCTATCTACAGCTAGTCCATCAAGTACTCCTTCATTTTCATTAGCAACAATAAATTTGTGATGGTACTGAACATCTTTTAGGGTTGCTTCCATTTTAGATGATTTGAGGGTGAAGACATGGATCACCCGTTCGAGACTGTCTACAACATAAAGCGATCGCCCATCTGGTGACGTTCCCATGCTATTAGCATAACCAAACCCTTTAAAAACTTCTTGAACTTGCCCCTGGGAATTACAGCATAGCAGTGCTCCTTCTTTTCCAATTCCTGTGGTGTCTTCATTTATTGTATTAAACCATATGCATCCGGTTTTGTCAATAATTACATCATTACAAACTAATTTTTGACCTTGATATTCTTGAACAATGGGCACTAGCTCTTGGGTGTTGAGGTTAAACTCCATCAACCCTAACTCCCCAGATAATAATACGGTTCCTGTTGCAGATACTGCAATGCCATAAAATGCTGCAGGTAATGAAAACCTTTGTATATTGCGGGTTGTCAAGCACAGTTGAATGAGCTGAAAATTGCCATAGTCTAGACAAAGTAGTTGATTATTTCTGGAGTCATAGCAGAGTCCTTCACCTCCCTGGAGAAGAAGGTCTGGTACTACGGTAATTTGATAGGCTGGTGAGCGTCGTTCTAGTAGTAGTGCATTCCGTAGGTGCTCTCCATAAAATTTTAGGGGAAACTGGCTGGTCCCAAAAAGGTTGAGCTCTGCTAGTGGAGTTGAATGATAGGAGCTATTTTTGATTTGCTCTTCTGGTTTGCAGTTAAAGGTAATGAGCTGTGAGCTGCCTAGGGTTTGTTGAGCCAGACTAAAATCAAGTAGTGTTGAGGCGAGGCCACTTTTACGAGTTGAAAGATATAGGCGAATACTTGTGGGTATTTGTTGTTGTAATGGCTGTTTAGGAATTTGGGGGCAAATTCCCTGAGCTAATTTTAGGGCAGCTAATGGTAAGTTGAAGTTAATACTTTGTTTATATAGAAAGCTGAATGTTGCACTCATACGCGCATTCATTTCAATTAAGATGGGAGGCGTTTGCCCTTGAAGCCAAAATTCAGCGCTGAAAAAGCTGTTATCTAAACCGCTATTTTGAATAAAATTAGTGACTCGCTCATAAATAGCTTTTTTTTGGAGTTCACTGACTTGAGAGGGAAAAATATAACAGTCTACGGATCCATTTGGCGCTTCTACAGTATCTACTAAACCCAGAAAATTAATCTCTCCTTTATAAACGAAGCCATCACAGGTTAAGGGTTCACCAGAAATTAGTTCTTCAACTAAAAGTGGAACTTGAGAAGTTACAGCTAAGGGGTATTTTGTAGCATCAACAAATTCTTGGAAGAAAGTTGAATACATTTGCCAATAAGGTTGATAAGCTGTCGCTAGTTCTGTACATACCTGTTCTAATTGCTCAGGGGTATCAACCGGAGCACAAAACATTCCGTAACTAGAACAAACTGGTTTTATAAATACTGGAAAAGTTAGGGTGTTGAGAGTGGGTTGATCAATGGAAACCTTTTTTTCATTTTCCAGTTGCACAAAACTGTAGCCGGGGGGGTATGAGTCAATTTCACGACCATAAAATTTATGAAAACACTGTAATACACTTTCCAGGGAAGGACCAAAAAGATTGAGGTTTTGACAAACTACAGCGGCTATTAAGTTGCTAATATCAAAGCTGTAGTAAACAACTGTAATATGATGGCTTTGGGCATAAGCGATCGCGTCTTGGCAAAAGGCCACTAAGTTGACTGGACCTTTGAGTGATGGTGGTATTGTTTTTAGTGATGAATATTCTAAACAATGAAAGCAATATTCTGAAAAATCAGGGCTAGAAAATAACTGCTTTTCATTTTCAGATGGTAATAATGCTAATACTGGAATTTTTTCATTGGCTGAATTAATTTCCTGAATTACAGTTACTGTTGCTACTTTTAACATTAACTTATAGTAAACAATTTTGTACTGATCATATTGAATTTTATCAGGAGTTGTTAGGTCTTAGGCGGTAGGTTTTAGATGGCAGGTTTTAAACGGCAGGTTTTAGGCGGCAGGTTTTAGGTGGCAGGTTTTAAACGGTAGGTTTTAGGAGGCGGGTTTTAGGAGGCAGGTTTTAGGCGGCAGGTTTTAGGCGGCAGGTTTTAGATGGCAGGTTTTGGGCGGCAGGTTTTAGATGGCAGGTTTTAGATGGCAGGTTTTAGATGGCAGGTTTTGGGCGGCAGGTTTTAGATGGCAGGTTTTAGGTGGTAGGTAGGTTTTACACAAATGATGCTACCGGATATGATATTATTAAATTATGTTTATTGAAATTTTGTTGGCCACCGACTTAGATTTTAGATAATTTATTAGAGTGCCGATCGCCTCATTAATTAAAAATTAGAAATTAAAATTTGAAAAACAGATACTTATTAACTTTCAACAATGTTAATACTCACATTATAGTCAGTCCGACCACTTCCAATGGAGAAAACTTTCAAATAATAAACACCCTTTTCCAGAGTAGTTTGGATTTTCTCTATGGCAATATCTTCTTCATTTGACTGATTTAAAAAACTCTCATCTTCCCCATATAATTCAATTCCCAAATTTTGAATAAAGCTATCTACAAAAATAGTCACTAAACCTTCTTTTTCTACCTCAAAACGAAAATAATCTTCTGTATTCCGATCTACTGGCCCGACGGGAAACCCAATATTATCTCTGCTAGAGGTTTGCTTTAACTCCAGAACTCCCATATCAACAGCATCTTTGAAAACCTCCGGCACTGGTTTTTCGTTATCTCGAATAATACCGACTGCTTTTGCATCTGCATCTGATAACTTAGCATTTTTCGCACCACTGAGTTTGACCTGAAATTTCTCATTTTTTTCATAAACAGTATCTCCTAAAATGGGAACATTCAGAGTCTTTTTCGTCTCCCCTGGTTTAAATGTCAGGACTCCCTTTTTCTTTTGAAAATCTTCTCCCGCCTTAGCGCTACCATTAATAGTCTCATAATTAACCTTCACTGTTTGACTGCTACTATTATCTAGCTTGACTTCAAACTTCATATTTTTCTCACCCCTGTTGGCTTCAGTCACCCTAGCATCGCCGATGGATATTTGCGGAGAAATGTCGTTATCAATAATTCTGCCTACTGCCTTTTCATCTGACAACTTACCATTTTTGGCATCACTGAGTTTGACCTGAAAGTTCTCGTTATTTTCATCAACCAGATCTCCCAAGATAGGAACATTTACAGTCTTTTTCCTCTCCCCTGGTTTAAAAGTCAGGACTCCCTTTTTCTTTTGAAAATCTTCTCCCGCCTTAGCGCTACCATTAATAGTCTCATAATTAACCTTCACTGTTTGAGCACTACTATTATCTAACGTGACCTCAAACTTCATATTTTTCTCACCCCTATTTGCTTCCGTCACTTTCGCATCACTGATAGATATTTGAGGCGGCTGATCATTATCCTGAATTCTGCCTACTGCCTGGCTGTCTGACAACTCCGCATTTTTGGCACGGCTGAGTTTGACCTGAAACTGCTCTGTATTTTCAACCAGAGTATCTCCTAATATGGGAATATTGACAGTCTTTTTCGTCTCCCCCGGCTTGAATGTCACCACTCCCTTTTGGCTTTGAAAATCTTTTCCTGACTTCGCGGTGCCATCTACTGAAGCATAATTTACTTTGACTGTTTGGTCGCTGGGGTTGTTCAACCTGACTGCAAACTCCATATTTTTCTTACCCCTATTTGCTTCGGTCATTTTGGCATCACCAATAGATATTTTCGGAAGTTCGTCGTTATCAAGAATTATGGCTGCACCATATTGTTTTCTGGGGTCTGCTGGCAACTCTGCATTTTGGGCTCTGGTGAGTTTGACTTCAAATAATTCGGTATTTTCATAAAAAGTATCTCCCAAAATGGAAATATTGATGCTCTTTTTGGTTTCCCCTGGTTTGAATGTCACGACTCCACTTTTCTTTTGATAGTCTTTTCCTGATTTCGCGTTGCCATCTACTGTGGTGTAATTTACTTTGACTGTTTGACTGCTGGGGTTGTTGAGTCTGACTTCAAATTCCATATTTTTCTGACCTCTGTTGCCTTCAACAGTTTTGGCATCGCTGATGGATATTTGAGAAACTTGGTCGTTATCAATAATTTTGCCGACTGCTGTGTTGTCTGAAAAATTTCCATTTTCGGCACCGCTGAGTTTGACTTGAAACTGTTCGTTATTTTCATCAACCCTATCTCCGAAAATGGGAATGCTCACTATTTTTTTGGTCTGCCCCGGTTGGAATGTCAGGACTCCCCTTTTATTTTGAAAATCTTTTCCTGACTTAGCGCTGCCCTCTTGGGTTCCATAATTTACTTTGACTGTTTTCCCGCTGGGGTTGTTTAATTTGACTTCAAATTCCATGTTTTTCTGACCTCGGTTTCCTTCCGTAATTTTGGCATCGCCGATGGATATTTGGGGAACTGGGTCGTTATCAACGATGGTGCCTGTAGCTCTCCCATCTTTGATGTTGGCATTTTGGGGGCGGCTCAGAGCGACTCGGAATTTTTCCTGGGGTTCGTCTCGGTTATCTCCCAAGATGGGAACTGTGATGTTTTTGTTCGTTTCTCCTGGTCGGAAGGTGAGGGTGCCTTTGGTGAGTTTGTAGTCTTGGTTGACTTTGGCGGTTTGGTTGGCTGTGGTGTAGTTGACTTTGACTGTGGTGGTTGTGGGGTTGTCTAGGGTGACGGTGAATTTGGCGGTTTTATTTGTGTTGCCTTCGGTGAGCTTGGTGTCGGAGATGGTGATGTTGGGGATGATGGTTATGGGGGTTTTGTTGATGAGGATGGATACGTTGTCATCCCAATAGTTCGCCACAGCCAGATCAGGAATGCCGTCTCCATTTAAATCTTCTGCTGCTACTGACGCAGGTCCGTCTCCCACCGGAAAATTAGTAGCTGAACCAAAACTACCGTCACCTTTTCCTGATAACACTGATACGTTGTCATCGCCACCGTTCGCCACAGCCAGATCAGGAATGCCATCTCCATTAAAATCTCCTACTGCTAC
>JAGGDU010000238.1 GCA_018457135.1 Trichodesmium erythraeum GBRTRLIN201
TTATTCGTAATTATTGTGCCAAATAGTGTCTCAGTTTTATTTAAAATAACTATATGTCGCTTAGGTGGGTTGGCGCTCATAGAAGTTTTAATTACAAAGTCTTGCAGTTAGGCAATTTATCAGAAATCTGGTTAGGCGGTGGGTTGAGTCTACACCACAAATTACTCTTTTGGTCTAATTTAACCACAATCAATCAGTTAAGTTTGATAAGTTATAGCTGTATAAGTATATGTACTAGACAGTGGGAAGTTCTGGGAATAACTATTGCGAGCTTTGGCTTATAGCTATCTCAAGGTGAGACACTTTCTCAAAGTAACGATAAATACGGTAAGCCTTTTCCTATAATACTTTCAGCTTTTAAGGCTAATAGTTTTTTTAGGAGAACTTAACTTTGTACTCTTAAGTATATATAGATTTATATCAAAAAAATATCATCAAATCACTCAAAGTTAACTAACCCTAATATTGACTTTACTAGTTGATTTTTATCACTCAAGTGGAAAAAAAATCTAATTTTTGAGGAAGTAGTTCGTTCTTGGTAAGAACAGAAATAAATGGTAATGCTAAGGAGTGAATATTTTTTATTATAGCTCATCCCTCCAAAAAAAATTGATGGCTTATTACAAAAAACGTTGGTTTAGCAAAATTATGTATGCATAAGTATATGTTTTTGTCAAATTTTGGGCTTCTATATGTTAAGTTGTTTCTGGAAAATTTGTTTTTTTCGTCCCGAGATTATATTTAATATTGCTTAACATTATACCAATTTAAGATAGTTTGCAGCTTTTTTTTAATAAGTTAGTCAAACCAAGCCTGTGAATTTAGAAAATCATATCATAGACTCCAAATCAAGTAAAG
The DNA here is from genome assembly GCA_018457135.1 of Trichodesmium erythraeum GBRTRLIN201. Lineage (GTDB taxonomy): Bacteria > Cyanobacteriota > Cyanobacteriia > Cyanobacteriales > Microcoleaceae > Trichodesmium > Trichodesmium erythraeum. Next base: position 859 of record JAGGDU010000238.1, read on the forward strand.
TCGTAAAATAATTGAGAATAGTGTCAATAAACCCTCTATTTTTACATTTGTTCATAATTTGCTTAACATGGAAATTTTAAAATTATTCTTTCATAAATATTTATTTTGCTTATATAAGTAACAAATAGTAGTCACTATTACTATTAAAAAATTCTCATCTATTTGAAATTTAGTCCGTAGTCATACCAGTACAAGTTGTCACCCGTCTTCTCAAAGCCAAAAAAGTTTCTCCAGCCATCATTTGACCTACCCCATAACAAGCACGTCGTCGCCATATAATTATAGGTAAGTGACCTTCTGGAGCTTCCAGGTTAAAAGAGAGTTCATCATAATATTTCCAATTTTCTCCATCTCGCCATCCCAAGCGATCGCAAAAATCTTCATATTGCCCACTCACACTTTCCCATATACGTTGTTGCGTATTTAAGCCAAACAATCCATCACTATAATATTCCCAAAGCCAATTAATAGTACAAAGGTCTGTGCAAGGAAAATTCTCAATGTCTGCTAAGTGTAGCCAACCTTCTTCCTCTCTCAAAGTAGCTTGCAGCAGCAGTTCCCAAGTAAGTTCATCTGCTTTTCGCCATTTTCTAGCAGCCAAAAGATTTATTAACGGGTTATAGTTTATCCCCACTTCTGACATTGGCGGTTCTGGAGTTGGTATGGAATGCAACTTTTCATCAATACGATATAGGGTTTGTGCTAAAGTCTCTGAGTTAAGTTGTTCGAGATGATAAAGTACCCATTCTAGTTGAGAATGAAGTTGAAGGCGTTCTATTGTTGCCTGATGTAATTGAGCTTGTATTTGATCTAGTTGTTTTTGAATGGCTAAGTAATTCTGTTTGTCATTTATTTTATCTGCTGCTACATTTGGTAAACCAGAATTGTGATTATGATGGCTAGAATGTTCTTTGGCTTGTAGCATTTGCCAAGTTTTTCTAGCCCAGTTCAACTGTGCTTGTTCTTTTTTTTGGTAAATTTCTGCCGTAGCAAAGAAAGCAGATTCAGATGTTAAATTCCATTCACAAATAGAGCAAGATTCTGGCACTGTTTCAAGGTATTCTGTACCGCAAATAGGGCATAACATAATTTTTTTGTTAATTAAAATTAGTAAAAACAAATATTCTATAACGCTACGCAAGTAGGGGGGGAATTTTAAATTTATAAAGATTCAAATTCTCTCAGGTATTTTCTTCTTCTATAACGGGGCTGGAGGATGAAAAATCAGAAAATATAACTAAGTTTATAAGATTGGGAGGAGAATTGTAGTTAAAAGCTGAGTGTAATTTTTGATGAGAAAAGATCATATTACTGATAGTTAATTAATGTACTCAAATGATTGTGGGATAAATTTGATAATTTTTTGTTTTGCACTGTTGGTAAGTTTCTCCCGAGGTCTCATCTAGCTATTTGAACTTTTGGTAAGTTTCTCCCGAGGTCTCATCTAGCTATCGGTTTATATATCATTAATTTCAATTTTATCTACTCCTATTGGTGGTAGTAGTTAGGGTTAGGTCTCTTACTTCTTAACCCCAACAAAACAATAACTATTCAACTGGATTTTATATAAGATGGAGATTGACTTTTGATTCCCAGATAGGGCTTAGATATTTATAGATGATCAAATTTAGTTAGAGATTACTTATAACTTTTGATTTCCCAGAAATTAATTCTAATTTTTGATTTGATAAAGAGCTAATTTCTGTTCATAAGTTCCTACAAGTTTAGGCATGAGTTGTTCCACATCTGTTTCAGTTTCTCCAAATGAAGGCCAGACCATATATAACTTTTGAAAAGCTTCTTTTACTCTCCCTTCTTCAATATCTTTCAGAGCATTTTTGTCTCGAATTAATTCTATAGCTACACGGTCTTGATAGGTAGGACTAAAGTTCTGAGCTTTGACCACAGGAGCAAACCTATCCCAGGAAGTACTCAAAAACTGATATCTACCAGCTGCATCAGAACAAAGTTTCTTGCCATTACTATTGGCACATTTAAGTTCTCTAGGATGGTCTTCAAAGCTTAAGAAATGACTACCTGTATATTGACGATAATAACCTTTCGGTCCTGTTGTCCCTTCTGTAACAGCGATCGTATCTAGAAAAGCTCTGATCCTAGGAACATTTACTGGATAAGCCCAATTTTTGGTTGGATCTATTTTAGGCATAACTACTGATGTTACTGACTTATTTTGATTAGCATTTGTACTTCCACTCACTTGTCGAAATAGTTGTAAGATTGCCATAAGTAATATGAAAACAATTAATACGGAGGAAGCTAGCTGTAGGTTAAATAATTGGGACCAGTTTAATGGCTTTTTTTGCTGTTTCCCAGTAGTTCGGTAATTCTTAATTTTATTTTGAGAATAAACTGATGTTTTGAAGTTTGTGGTATTTGGAGAGAATGTTTTTTTTTGATTTCTAGGAAGTATGCCAGCTTCTTGACCAAATTTTAGCAGGGAATTAATAGTTTCTATTCGTTTTTGTTGATTGGAATGGGAGTTATGAGAGCGAACACCATACACATTTGCAAATGCTATAACATCTGCTGAAGTTACTTTTTTTAGTGGTTTTTTGATAAATTTTAGAAACATTTGAGCTATATATAAATGAGAATTTTGCTGTATGGGATGAATTTGTTGTAACCACATATTTATTAATTGAATATCTGAATTTTTTTGGGGTTGATTTATTTGTTGTACTTGTTGGCTATACATAATAAATTATCTGATTTTTTGAGATTAAGATTACACAGATGAATTATCGGGCAATATAGTTGATATAATAGCAAAAATTTTTAGGTATTAAACTATAATTATAAGCTTTCCATACTTTGATAAGTGTAAAAAAAATCTTTAATATAGTCGTATTTTTATTTAAAAAAATAATGATTTTACTTTAGATGTAGTAGCAAGATAAAGTATGAGTAAATTAAAATTTATAAAAACGAATTAAAAGTCTTAATAATTGTTTTTCAAATCCTTGCTATGTTTACCAAGTTTGGTATTTTTGATTGCTATTTTGAAGAAGGATATCAAGGATATCCTAATTAATTATTATTTCTCCTAAGTTATAAATTCTGAGTTTTAATCTGACTTATAAAACTTTTTTCTACAAATCTTATTTAGCTACTACCAAAATAAATATTACAACTAAAATAGGATTACTATAACTTCACCCAGCCTATCCCTTGATAACCAAAATTAAACAATTCTGGGTGTAAAATTTCTGCTAAAATTTCTAAAGAATCTACTAATCTTGGTCCCGGACGATTGAAATAAGAATTACCATCAGTAATATAAACTTTTCCTGATTTAACTACAGGTAAATCTTGCCATTCTGAGCTTTTAATTAAGTCTAAAGTATCTTGGCGAGTACGTTCTAAATCAAAGCCACAAGGCATAAAAATTATAACATCTGGATTAGCAGTTAATAACTCCTCAAATTTTAACCATGGAGAATGTTTTCCCAACTCTCCAAATAATGAATTTCCACCAGCAATTTGTACTAATTCAGGTATCCAGTTTCCGGCTGCCATTAGTGGGTTACTCCACTCAATACAAGCTACTTTTGGAATGTTATTAGTTGCTAAATTTTGCGTTTTTTCTGCACAAGCTGCTACCCTTTTTTTCAACTGAGAAATTACTTCATTCCCATTCACTCCTAAAATATTTGCTACTCGTTCCATATCTGCCCAAACTTCTGCTAATAAATTAGGCTCTAAAGAGATAACTTGAGGATTGGTTTTTGTTAAACTTTTGACGGCTGTTTCTACATCTGCCAAACTAACGGCACAAACATCACATTGAGCTTGAGTAATAATATGAGTAGGTTGTAATTTTTCTAATGTTTCTAATTCCACAAGGTAGACACTTAAAGCAGACTGTAATAACTCCGTAGCGCGTTCGTGAATTTCCCGACTATTACCATCAGGGTTAAATTTAGGTTTAGTACAAACGGGCAAGTTTTGAATTTCTGGAGGATAGTTACATTCGTGACTTCTACCAACAATAGCTTTAGTTAATCCTAATGCTGCAATAGTTTCTGTAGCGCTAGGAATTAGAGAAACAATTTTCAATGGTTGATTTATGCTCATTTTATCCTAAGTATATAGAGGTTGCTGTTCTTGATAAAAAATTAAGCCTTACGATAATTTTACTAGTGTTTTGGGAAAATAGTACTGAGAAATATTAGCTAGAGTAAAAGATAATGTGATTGAATTTAGCTTGGATAAGGTCAAGCAGTTCTAAAAATTATACTAATGGTAATATAAATTTTTAGGCGACAGAGGTACTATTAGTTTACCTTAGTAAATTTCAGATTGAGATACTAGTAGTTTTAGCATTTATTATTTACTATTTACTATAGTAAAGAAAAAGCTGAAAATATGTCAAATTATGAATTAACATGCCCTAGCTTTTAGAGTAATGTCAAGCATTTTCTATTTTGCTCAGAACTTGTTTAGAGATGTGAATAATGTGGTTTTAGTTGTGATAAACACTTGAATTTAGTGTTAAGTTTAGCTATTAATTTTAATTCCTAGTTCCGAAATTTTTGCCGGGGAAACTGGATAATGCTGATCATGCTAGGGTGAACTAGGAATGGAACTAATTATTTAGATAAAAATCAAAGGATAATTAATTTTTGCCGGGGAAACTGGATAACGCTGATCATGCTAGGGTGAACTAGGAATGGAACTAATTATTTAGATAAAAATTAAAGGTTCATTTAGATAATCTTATGTTTTTCAGAACGGTAATATAATTTGTTTCTTATAATTAGAAAAAGTTCAAGAATGATAAAACTCAAACTATGATTGATAAGTTATTACTAGAAAGAATTAGTTTCATAATTGAATAATTTGTTTTATTTGCTCTGGGATCTGCCCATGGGGAGTGAGTACGGTAGCTATATCCCCTGATAGAAGTTTGAGTATTACATCTATAGGGCTGGCTTACAGCAGTTTTAATGTTGCTAGACTACAGCAAGGTTTTGGTTATGGCGATGTAGTTCATCAATTTGAAAAGGGCTGTATTAAGGAGGAATAAGGTCTCAAGCTTCTGGCTAACATTGGAGGTACTGATAAGGGATAAAAAATAAGGCATAACTAATAACTAAATTGTATTTATCCAAGCTTTATTGAATTAAAAAAAAATGGCTCTAACAGAATATATCTGCTAGAGCTAATGTCAAATAATTTAAGCTTCCAAAAACAAGAGAAAAAGTCTAGATAAGGGTAGTTGATAATTGATAATTGATAACTGAAATGACT
>JAGGDU010000239.1 GCA_018457135.1 Trichodesmium erythraeum GBRTRLIN201
ACTAACAGACCGAGGGCTTGACCTCTAATCTTAATCTTGACTTTTGGCTATGCAGTTTTCAAGGCTTCTTATTTATTTAAAGTTTCATTACTCTATGATTACTATTACTTAAATAGTATACTTGACTTTTCTAACTTATAAATAATAAGTTATTAAATACTTTTAGTTTATAAACTTATTCTGCAAAACTAAACTAAGAATATTGAAAAATTGAAAAGAAAATAATAATAATAAAGATTGTTTCTATACTTGACTTCAGAAACAATCTTTTTTTCTCTAAATTAATAAATCCTTAAATTAATAAATCCTTCTTGAATTAAATTCTTTGGGTTTAATTATAAATGATTTATTTACAAATAGCACGATTATTTGCATTAAGCACTATTGTACCTTCTGTTCCATTAATAATAACTGGGTTGCCTGTACTAACTCTGAGTAGTCGAGGTTTTTGGTTAAGACACTCTGTGACTTCTTCCCCCCAAGCTTCGATAGCAGCAGTATACTCCGCTCTGTAGCGTAACAGCTCATCTAGAGTAATTCCAGTGGGAATAGAAGGTAAGGTATTAACAAAAGCATCAGTTATTGGGTTATCAGTCCTGACATTATTATCAATTTCAATCTCAGTAATAATTGGAAAATCAAATTTTCTGGGTAAAGTTCTGTAAGGAATAGAAAGGTCTGGTAATGGATGATATTCTTCTGGGTTAGACTTATAGTCGAAATCAGATGGTATTGCCAAAGCTGGCAGAGGTAGATTTGCAACCACAAGTGCACACAAACTTCCTAATAGTGTAGAAAATTTCTTCATTTTCTTCTCCTAGCTTAATTTAATCAAATTTCAACTAACACTTTAGCTTATAAAGCCTTTCCTGGTTTCTAAGTTTTCTACCTTTGATGATTTTTATCACCTGACTTCACCTAACTTAGTTAAGTTAAAACAAACAACTAACTGATGAAAAACTAACACAAGGTAAAAACATCATACTCCACACAATTCTGTAACCTTTAGAAAACTAATACATTCTTAAGCAAGATACTTATAAATTATCCAGCTTTGTCATAGATTAATTTGGTTAATGTAAGAAGTAGAGCTGATATCTTACTTTCAGAACCCATTTGGGATTTATTTTTAAATATCGGGAGGTGGAAAGATGGTGAATATGGGAATATTTCTATACCTTTTTTTCCCTATTCTATTTCTCGATCTCCTGAGTTATTACTCCTGACTCCTATTCTAAAAAAACCGTACCATATGCCAATATTCTAGATGGTTTCTATAGACGAGTCACTTCAAACTCAGAGAATAATATAATAGTAGTTATCTAACAAATGAGATACAGTATTTTGATTTTTTTTATTCCCTGTTTCCTACAAGATAAAACTTGTGTACCTCATATATTTAAGTTGAGAAATGCTATGTGATAGTTTCTTCATATTTTGATAATATTATTATTACAATCAGAAAAATGTATAGTATCTATCAGTAGACGCTGTTGCTTTCTTAGACTCCTGTTTTTCCTATCAAGAATTTTGACTTTATCAGCTATTATCTAGGAAACAAAAGTTAAAAAAATCTCAAAATGGAATTGTCCACGAATATAACTATTCCCGTAGCACCTGCGGGGTATAAATCAGGGTTTGTTGGCATAATAGGACGACCCAATGTTGGAAAATCTACTTTGATGAATCAACTAGTGGGGCAAAAAGTTGCTATTACCTCCCCAGTTGCTCAAACTACTCGTAATCGTCTGCGTGGTATTTTGACTACACAAGCAGCTCAGATAATTTTTGTTGATACCCCAGGTATTCATAAGCCTCAGCACCAACTAGGAAAAGTATTAGTTCAAAATGCTAAAGTAGCAATTCAATCTGTAGATTTAGTTTTGCTGATAGTAGATGGATCAGTAATAGCAGGTGGAGGCGATCGCTATATTATAAATTTACTGGATAAAATCCAAACTCCTGTAATTTTAGGTATGAATAAATTAGACCTACAACCTCAAGATGCTTGGAAAATAGAAGCTAGTTATTATCAATTAATCCATCCTCACCCCTGGCAAATAATCAAATTTTCTGCTGTCACAGGAGAAGGAGTAGAAATACTACAAGATTTATTGATTGAACAGATGGAAACTGGACCTTATTATTATCCTCCTGATTTAGTAACAGACCAAGCAGAACGCTTTATTATGGGGGAGCTGATCCGGGAGCAAATTTTATTGTTGACTCGTGAGGAAGTACCCCACTCAGTAGCGATTGCTATTGACAGAGTAGATGAAGAACCAACTATTACTCGTATTCTTGCCACTATTAATGTGGAACGTTCATCTCAAAAAGGAATTCTAATTGGTAAGGGTGGGAATATGTTAAAAGCTATTGGTAGTGCGGCACGTCAACAAATTCAAAAGTTAATTGCAGGTAAGGTGTATTTGGAGCTATTTGTAAGAGTACAGTCTAAATGGCGACAGTCTCGAATTCAGTTAGCTGAGTTAGGATATCAGGTTGAAGAATGAAAAAAACTTTATTAGATTTTAATAGAGCAGGACTGACACAAAGACACTATATATCGCTTATGATAATTCAGATGATATTTACGCTTTGCTTTATGCGCGCCCGGGAATATTCTGTCGCTATCTGCCATCGCTTAACTATTTTTATTCAAAAAAACTTCAGTTATTTAAGTTACAATTTGCTTTATTTTAATTGAAGGATATTTCAATTCTCAGACTAGACCCAACCGATAATAATTCCTGGCTGTTCTTGATAAATACTTTTTCCTATTTTTACACAAAATCTTTTTCATGAGTTCCAAGTGATGATTGATTTCGGTTATAGCTAAGGACTATCTCATAAATTCAATTATACCCGAAATGATTCATTTCTGCTACTTATGCTGTAATTTTACCTCTGCTTAATAACCAGATAACTTGGTAGTAGGTGGGAGCGATCTCGGAAATTGCTTGACGATATTACATTTCTAGTGTCTAGTTGCAACAGTTATATTAATCGAAGTAAAGATTAGGAGATAATGCTCGAAAGATAAAAATCAAAAAGATTATGCCTGCTCATGATAGTTACGATTTAAGACAAAAAGTTATTAATGCCATTGATAATGGGATTAGTAAGACCCAAGCAAGTGCTATATTTAAGATTAGTCGTAATACGATCAATATTTGGCTATATAGAAATTGAATATTTATTACTATATTCTCCTGAATTAAATGAAATAGAACATTATTAATTTGCAATTAAAAACCTCCTCAGAAAGTCAAAAGGAACAATAGAAGATTAATAAGATAGAGTTGATTATGCTGTTAAGTTGACCTCCTAAGCTTTGCTTCATTTGCTATAATATATTTATTATGCCAGGCCAATTAAGGTTATATTTTCCTTGTGAATAATGAGGATAAAAAAATGCCCTGTTTAGCAAAGATTATGAATTTTTACCAACGACTAGTAAAATAATGATTTTTGCTGCTATGGTACATCTGATGGTTTGACGATTAAAACCTAAATACAATTATGGATAGTTGTTTTTTTACTTTTCAAACAGGTTCTAACTATTCTTATTCTCTATTAGATAAAATCAATGAAATGGTGGAAAAATCTTAAAAAAAATCCTTTAGCAAAATTTGGTGGATTATTGCTATTAATTTTCTATTTGGTAGTAATTGCTGCTGACTTTATTGCTCCCTATGACGCCTATACATCTCAACCCAACGGTTCCCTATTACCTCCTACTCAAATTTACTGGCAAAACCAAGCAGGTGAGTTTATTGGACCTCATGTTTACCCCACGACTCAAGGACCGGTAGATTTAGAAACTGGACTCCGGGAGTTAAAGGTAGATTTGAGTAAACCATCCCCTCTAGGTTTATTTGTCCAAGGACCATCCTATAAACTCTTGGGGATTTTGCCCTGGAATCGACATTTGTTTGGAACGATAGGTCAAGCAAAATTTAATTTATTAGGTACTGACGAACAAGCAAGAGACCAATTTAGTCGTTTAATTTTTGGTGGTAGGATTAGTTTATTTATTGGTTTAGTAGGAATTACAATCTATTTTCCTTTGGGAATGATTATTGGTGGAATTTCTGGTTACTTTGGTGGTTGGATAGATAGTATTTTAATGCGTTTTGCTGAAGTATTAATGACTATTCCGGGTATTTATTTATTAGTGGCACTCGCTGCTATATTACCTCCTGGTTTAACTAGTGCCCAAAGATTTCTCTTAATTGTGGTGATTACTTCATTTATTAGTTGGGCAGGGTTAGCTAGAGTTATTCGTGGAGAAGTCTTATCTATCAAAGAACGAGAATTTGTTCAAGCAGTTAGGGCGATGGGGGCAGGTTCTTTTTATATCATTGTTCGCCATGTATTACCCCAAACAGCAACTTATGTGATTATTTCAGCAACTTTAGCTATTCCTAGCTTTATTATCTCAGAATCAGTTTTGAGTTTGATTGGTTTAGGTATTCAACAGCCAGACCCTTCTTGGGGGAATATGTTATCTTTGGCTACAAACGCTTCTATCTTAGTATTACAACCTTGGTTAGTATGGCCTCCAGCACTATTGATTATTCTGACGGTATTAGCATTTAATTTATTAGGAGATGGGTTGCGAGATGCTTTAGATCCCAGAAATTTACAACAATAATAAATATTAGTTAATAGTTTAAACGGAGAAATAATTATCTTAGTATTATTAATAACTCAATAGGGTTAATTATATTTATCAGTTATTTTTACATAACAAATAAAAAAATGTTTAATTAATTATGTTTACTTTATTTTTACCTCTTGATCATTAATAATTATATAAAAATTTCAAATATTCTAAATCTAGATAGTAGAATAAATCTATTAATCAATCAATTTAATTTTTCGATTCACAGCAGAAATATAACTAATTTTTAACACATTTTTTGTAGGATAAAAAATGACTACTACTCTCAAATATCAACAAAATTTAGCGACAAAGTTAGTCAATGGAATTCTCTCAATTAAGCCACTTGCTAATTTTGCGAAAACTCAAGCAAGAAAAATGATTATTAAACGTGCAGAAAAAATTGGTATCCCTTGGCGTCAACAAGTAAAAGAACTTTCAAAACATAATTGGGATAGAGAATGGAAGGTAGTAAATAACCCTAATTTAGGATATCCCAAATATTATCTTACTTCATTTCATGCTTATGAAAAAGGTAATATGAGTTGGCAAGCAGCTACGGAGGTAGAAGTCGCATCATTGGCAGTTCATGCAGGTATTTGGCCGGAAGAAGGTATTGGTGGAGATGCTAGACTTCGTCAAAGTTTTCTTGATATTTTAAAAGCGGAAATTTCTACGCCAAAAGATGTTTTAGATTTAGGATGTAGCGTGGGCTTAAATACTTTTCCTCTGCAAAAACTTTTTCCTGAAGCTCAATTTACAGGAGTAGATTTATCACCTTATTTTTTGGCAGTTGCTTTGTATCGTTCTCAACAACAAAATTTGGATATTAATTGGGTTCATGCTGCAGCTGAAGCAACTGGTTTACCTGATGATTCTTTTGATTTGATTTCTATCTTTTTGGTGTGCCATGAATTACCACAATTTGCTACTAGAAAAATATTTCGGGAGGCAAGGCGATTATTACGCTCAAATGGTACTATTGCTATTATGGATATGAATCCTAAGTCGGAAGTTTATACTACCATGGATCCTCATATTTTTACTTTGTTGAAGAGTACTGAACCTTATTTGGATGAATATTTTACTTTGGATATTGAAAGGGAATTAGTTGATGCTGGTTTTGAACCTCCAAAAATAATCTGTAATACTCACCGTCACCGCACTATTATTGCCATAGTTGTTTGATTATTAAGGTTGTAATTTTTATTGTTAATTTTGAAAAATAAAAATTAGATCAAGTTGGGTGAAGTTTTATATCGTTCTATTCTTAATGACTAGGGTTTTTTTTGATGACATGCTAGTCCGTTTTTTTGTTTATTGATAAAATTTTATATTGAATCAAAAATCAGATTTAAAAGCAAGCAACCTAAAATTTATATTATACTAATTTCATAAACTTAAGCTACACTTTTAGAAGTAACCTATTATAGAA
>JAGGDU010000240.1 GCA_018457135.1 Trichodesmium erythraeum GBRTRLIN201
TTCAATCTCTAAAATTTCAACTTGATTCTCGACAACCCGATTCAATTTGATCAGACTCTTATTCGGTGAAAGGTTCAAATTTCTTGTCCCTCTACCCTATTCAATTCGACGGTTTACCCAAATTCTTGATTTTCCGTATTGAGGCCCTAAACGTAAACTCTCTCCAAAAAACTCGATTTCCTTTTTCGATGACAGGGAGCGGATATTGTTAAGGATCTCAATTATTCGGGACAACGGATTACCCGATAAAACAACTCTATTTTCCTTTTTTGCCTGCCTAATTGGGCTATACATTCAATTGACCGTAACACACAAAACTCGGGTTACAAAAACCAATTACTCCCGATTTTAAAAGGCAGGCTTTCTACCTAATCGTTTGTTTATCAGTTTTTTATTCCCAGAATGGAGTGCGCCCAACGGCCCGGCTACGCGCAGGCTGGGATTCTAAAATTAATCTTTTCGTTCGATTTCACCAATACTAGCGCAGGTAGCAAAAGGCGAAACTGGCGCAGCCTGGCTTTTGCTGACTGCAGCGGGCTTTTCATTCTCTTTTTTCAATCGTAGATTTTTACCCAGCTTGAGTGTAGCCATTGTTATGGGTTGCCGCTTTATTCTTTTCACCGTTTCATAAAAAGGGCCCATTTTAAACTCTGGATAAACCAAAAGGCGGCTATTCAATTCTTTTCAACTGATTTTAATTCCTTGATTTTCAGTTGATTAAATTTCAGGATTCTGATTCTTCAATTTGATCGGTTCTTATCTATAATCAACCAAAAATCTCACGACAATCAACCTAATTCCGGATTCAGGTCTCTATTTCCAGAAGATTCAACCTGATTTTTGATTCCTGATTTACTCAACTCAATCTCTCGAATTCATCAAAATCAGTTTCAGGTTTTCAAATCTTGAGTTTTTGATCTTGGTTGTCAAATTGATTCAACAAACGATTCCTTGTTCAAAATTTCCAGATTCCTGATTCCTAAATTCTGTTTTTGGACGAGATTCAAATTCCTAATTTCTATTTCAAAAGCCGCCTAAACTCACACTCCTTCTGAAAAAACCAATCTCATTTTTCAAGATGGGCCCGGTTAATCTTAAGAATCCAAATTTTTCGTTTTCTGTCCGATTCACCGTAAAAAATGCAATACTCGATAGGACCTTTACCCGCCTTTCAAAATTTCAATTACCCGATTTGAAAATCAATTCTCGATTTCTGGCGAAATCTCGATTTTGAGTTTTCATTTTTGAGGCGGGACAATCCATAGTTTCAATTCCATAGAATACCAATTCTGATGCGGTACCCCATAACGGCCCGTGCAGCCGCAGTATGGAGCGCAGCGGAATATTGTCGGCTGCACATTGTTCGCTGCCGTCATTTAACGAATCGATTCTTCATTTTATTCCAATCACTATGATTACTCTCATAACCATGGTTCGATGGTTTCATAATTACTTGGATTTTGTGTTATTTGATTCATTTGGTCTATTGTGTTTTACTCCAATAAGTTCTCTAAAGTCATCTTCAATTTTGGTTAAAATATCAGGAATATCTTCTCTCATTCTATCTGAAGCATTTTTGATCTTTTCAAATGCAATATCACTCCCCTTCATTCCCCATCTCCTCCAAAAAGTATAATCATCAATTGTATCATAAGAGTTTGCTACCAACTTGTCCAACAATAGAGTAGTTTCTTTTTTTAAGTAAATCTTGTTAGTTTTATAATAGATTAAAAACTCATTATAAGCTTTTCCAGATTCTTCTATTCTCTCCTTTTCTTCAGCTTCAAAGTCTTCCCTTTCAAATTTTACCAATGCTGTCATTTCCAAAAGTTTAGACTGCAAGGTGAAAATCTTTTCATAAAGCGTTTCAATTATATTTACTTGTTTACTGTAGACATTAGAATCTTTCAGTTTTATGATTTCCAGCTCATATCTATGAGTTTCAATTTTCTGGTTTAGATCAAGTTCAAATTCTTTTGACTTATTGTCTAATTCTTTCTCGTATGCAGCAAACCTTTTTTTCAGATAATTATCGGCAATTGACTTAATTAACCAGGTTACCAGTCCTGATAAAATTGTCAGAATTCCTAAATCTTTTAAGAGGTTAATCCAGTCCATTAAATCTGTTGTTATTTATTTTGATGGCAGCGAACGGGAACGTGCAGCCGCAGTACGCAGCGCAGCGGAGTATTGCCGGCTGCACTGTGTTCACAGCATTCGCGTTTTATTCGATATTGCCATAACAAGCGGCCATCTCTCTATTTTCGAAGACGAGAAAGGGGGCTTTCCCCAAATTTATCCAATTTATTCGTTGAAGACAAACCAATTTTCGGGCCAAATAGCTAACCTCATTTGTTTGATCGCCCGTATGAACCAACTTAATCCAATGAAAATCATCCAATTATTCTCCTGCTAAATCTATTCAATGTACCTGCGGACTCTTGAGTAATTCTCAAATTCGGGCATAAAACCCATATTTACTCGTTGATTTTCATTTACCGTTTTGATTTTCATAAGCCCCCTGGACGTGTACTCTTTTCCTGATACCGTTTTCCTTTCCATCGGACGGGCCGCGATAACTCTTGATCTAATTTTTCTATTCGGGCTATCCCGATTCTCGTAAACCAACTAAAAACTGTAGAACTTTCCTTTTACCCCGCCTTAACAGACTTTTTCTCCAATGGACTAACCAATTTAAGCCCAGTTTCTGAAAATTATTACTCGGGCATTTTCTATTTCCAGGCGGGGAGAATCCTTATTTCAAATTTTTACTGATACCTTTCACAGTTGCGCGATTGTCTGTGAACGGCCCGGCTACGTGACGTGCCGGACTCTAAATTTACCATTTTCGTCTCAATTCACAAATGCTAGTGCAGGCAGCAAAAGACCAAATTGGCGCAGCCTGGCTTTTGCTGCCTGCGCGGGTTTTCCATCCCCATTTTCCTCTCGAAGATTTTTACCGGCATGGCATGTAGCCATTGTTGTGCGTTCGTGCCTTCTATAATTTATTTTTTACTGCTCGTATTTTATTCTTTATTACAGCAAACATACTCTTCGCAAGCAAGTAAACTTCTGATGAACCTTTCAAAGGTCTCCCATTTTGGTTTATTTTAAAATTCTTTTCAGTATTAGAAATGGCTTCCTCTATGAATATAGGGTGTCTTCTTGAATCAAATCCGCCTTCAAAACTTTCATTCACTTTTTGCTTCCAGCTTTTACAAATGCTATCAAACTCAAATTCCTCAACCTTGTTATTTCGATGAAAAAACAACCAAACTTCAAAACAAGGATTACTTTCTGCAACAAACCAATTTTCTCTTGCCTTACAATCTATCCTAACCTCATTAATTTGCCGCTCCCTGCTATTCGATTTATCTGGATCTGTATCCAAAACAATCCATACCTCATCATTTTTTTGAAGTACAAATTTAGGCTTATTGCCACTAATTGAGGTTTCAGCTAAGTTATAAAGACCTCTGGGCGAATTATTGTCATCTGGGCTTAGTCTATTTACCTCCACCTTAATTCGAGAGTCAATCTCTCTGAAGTATTCAAAATACTGAAATTCCCTTTTTGCACCTTCACAAAAAATATAGAGACTTTTAGCCTCTCTACTGGGAGGTACTCTCTCAAAGAGTCTATTTGTTAAAATCATATTCGTGCCATTTTAAGTCTTCTAAGTTACCTAAAAAGGGAATTGAACCATATCTGCCATTAAGATACCCTTTTCTAATATCAATGGTTTTATGCTCTTTAAAGTCACTTAGCGAATACAAATCAGTAGACCCATTTAAATCCTTTTCGGCAAACCAAATTTCATCTTGTCTAAATATCTCCTGATCCAATAAATTAGATTCATGTGTTGTAAATATCAATTGACCCCGTGTTCCATTATCTAATGAGAATTTTTTAACGAGCTCTTTAATTAATAGTGGATGTATACTTCTTTCTATTTCGTCGACAACGTAAACTTTTTCAGATGAAATCACATTTTTGAATGCTGGTACAAAATCTAATAGCCTTATAGTCCCATCTGATTCTTCGTCTAAATCAAAAAAAGCAGAATTACCACTTGAAGAGTGCTCTATTTTCAAACTTTTCACCCAAATTGTTCCATTCTCCTTAACTAAAATCAGCTCATCACCACGTCTACTCCTCAATCCTAACATTTTTTTAGGAGAGTCTTCAACTTCTTTTATAAGCTTATCAAGCTCATTCTCATTATCTTCTCCAAAGAACTCTTTAATATTCTTCTTTTCAGTTCCTAATGATTTAATTCCTATATTGAAAGAGCACATTAAATCTTCTGCATATTTTTTAAATTCGGTATCCGTATCAATTTTATGTGCTAATGCTCTTGGTTTGGAATTGGGCGTTATAACTTGAAGGGTTTCAGAGAACCATTCATAAGCTTTCTTTACATCTTTCAAAAAGATATTATCTCTATTCGATAATAATTTCAGGACAGGTTCATTAGGTTTAACAAACTCCTCTAATAAGACAGTCTTGAGCAACTGACTTTTTTCATCACTTTCAAATTCATCTAGAAATTTAATTGAAGTTTCTTCACCTATAGTTTTCCTTTCAAAAACCAACTCATCGTCTTTTTCACCTAACCCAGATACATACAACTCCTCCACTGATATTATACCCTCAGATAACACCATTCCATAATACAATGGTGTGTTATCTTGAAAAAACTCTATAGCAAGAATTTGGTTCTTCTGATCCCCAAATTTGTATTGAGTGTCCTTTAGCCTAAATGGAATCTCTTCCCTTGTGATTAGTTTCTGAAATTGAAATAAGGATTTAATCAGATTGGACTTACCTGCACCATTTGCTCCGTAAATAGATGAAAGTTTTAGTATTTCAAAACCATCTACATTATACTTATGATTTTGTAGAGTTTTTAACCTCTTATTCGGTATAGTTGTGAACTCCTTTCTTTCACCAAAAGAGAACATGTTTTCCAAAACAAATCTTATCAACATAACTTTGCGTGATTATTTCACACAAATATACCAATTATCCTCCTTAAAACCAATATCAGGTGTTAAAAACCTAATTTATGTGAAAAAATCACGAAGAACCCTGTCGCACAACGGCCCGGCTAGCCGCAGTACGGAGCATCGCGGAGTATTGTCGGCTAGCCATTGTTATGTGCATTTTAAAATTAAAATTAGAAGTCAGTTCAATATAGACTAGTTGTCTAAAAAGAAGCCCTTTTATTGTGAAATTATATTTATTATCAGTTCTATATTAACTGTTTTCTATTTTTCTTGGCTAAAAATATTTCCAAATACAGCCCCTTTACCATCTTCCATTCCTATGTAATAAAAACTTCCAGTTACTGAAGGCTTACATAAATGTGTATTAAGCAGATTGTGTATCTTTTTAATTGTGCTGACGATATAATTCCACTCAACATCAACCTTAATTTCTCTATCTTCTTTCAAAGGATTCTTTGCATGTAGAAAATTATTGCAATGATCATATGCATCACATAAATCATCTTTTGTCAAATATCCACTAGATACGGAAATAAACTCATCTGGCGAACTTGTTCTTTTCAAAACACTTATTGGCTGAGGATAAAAATCTGGATTTATTTCTTCTAACGTACTCATTATTTTTCTTATCCTCCAATCATATTCAGGGTTCTTGGATACTTTTCGATATTCTTTTTCATTAATTAACAACGGAGATTTAGCTATTATTTCCAGAATTTTCCTAAGCTGAAAAAACATTACTTCATAGTTAACCACTTTATACTTAGCGTTGCAAGTTCCATCATATAGTCCAATGATAACTTCCTCTCTTTTTTTAATTTCTGTCATTAAGCTTAAGTACTTTGATAGAGTTTCGCTATTTTCATCAAACCTGTTTGACATTTCCATCCTATTTCATTTTGATAAGTAGCTTAAAGTTGATCTTAGGTCTCAGAAGTATGATATACTCAGATTAATAAAGACTTAAACATCAAACCTAGATTAAATAGTTAGCTCCCATATTCACTATTTTAGCTAAATGCACATAACGGCCCGGCTACGCGCAGGCTGGGATTCTAAATTTACTCTTTTCGTCCGATTT
>JAGGDU010000241.1 GCA_018457135.1 Trichodesmium erythraeum GBRTRLIN201
TAAATTAACAAGTCTGCCGGAATCAATTGGCAAACTCTCCAATTTAACTTCGCTTGATTTAGGTGGTAATCAATTAACAAGTCTGCCGGAATCAATCACCAAACTCTCCAATTTAACTGAGCTTTATTTAGGTCACAATCAATTAACAAGTCTGCCGGAATCAATCACCAAATTATCCAATTTAACTGAGCTTTATTTAGGTCACAATCAATTAACAAGTCTGCCGGAATCAATCACCAAATTATCCAATTTAACTTCGCTTGATTTAAGCTGGAATAAATTAACAAGTCTGCCGGAATCAATCACCAAACTATCCAATTTAACTTCGCTTTATTTAGGTAGTAATCAATTAACAAGTCTGCCGGAATCAATCACCACACTCTCCAATTTAACTGTGCTTGATTTAGGTAGTAATCAATTAACAAGTATGCCGGAATCAATCACCAAACTCTCCAATTTAACTGAGCTTTATTTAGATGGCAATCAATTAACAAGACTGCCGGAATCAATCACCAAACTCTCCAATTTAACTAAGCTTGATTTAAGGAATAATCAATTAACAAGACTGCCGGAATCAATCACCAAACTCTCCAATTTAACTAAGCTTAATTTAAGCTGGAATAAATTAACAAGTCTGCCGGAATCAATTGGCAAACTCTCCAATTTAACTTCGCTTTATTTAAGGGATAATCAATTAACAATTCTGCCGGAATCAATCACCACACTCTCCAATTTAGGATGGCTTTATTTAAACAATAACCCCCTCGAAAACCCACCAATAGAAATTGCTACAAAAGGAATACAAGAAATTAGAGACTATTTCCAGCAAGAACGAGAAAAAGGAATAGATTATATCTATGAAGCAAAGTTACTAATTGTTGGAGAAGGTGGAGCCGGCAAAACAACTTTAGCAAATAAAATTCTCGACCAAAACTATCAACTCAAAGATGAAGATACAACCAAAGGAATTGAAGTTCATCAGTACAAATTTCAGACAAAAAACCAAAATGACTTTCAAATAAATATTTGGGATTTTGGCGGACAAGAAATTTATCACGCTACCCACCAATTTTTCCTGACCAAACGCTCCCTATATACCCTTGTCGCTGATACCCGCAAAGAAGATACAGACTTTTATTATTGGCTCAATGTAGTAGAATTATTAAGCGGTAATAGCCCCTTATTAATAGTTAAAAATGAGAAACAAGAACGGAAACGAGAAATTAATCAACGGGCATTACAAGGGCAATTTACTAATATTAAAGAAGTCTTAGCTACCAACCTTAAAACTAATCGTGGCTTAGAAGAAATTATCAGAGAAATCGAACATCATATTAGTAAGTTACCCCATGTTGGCAGTCGTTTACCTAAAACTTGGAAACAAGTCCGGGAAATATTAGAATTAGATTCCCGTAACTATATTAGTCTAGAAGAATATTTATCTATTTGTGAACAAAATGGCTTTGAAAAAAGGGAATATAAATTACAATTAAGTGGCTATTTACACGACTTAGGAATTTGTCTTCATTTTCAGGATGACCCACTCTTAAATAAAACAGTTATTCTCAAACCAGAATGGGGAACAGCGGCAGTTTATAAAGCCTTAGATAATCAGACAGTTCGTAATAATTTCGGCGAATTCACCAAAGATGATTTAGCCAATATCTGGAATGAAGAAAAATATGTGAATATGCGGGATGAACTGCTGCAATTAATGATTAGATTTAAACTTTGTTATAAAATTTATGGCAATTCTCAGACCTATATTGCTCCTCAACTCTTAACAGAAAATCAACCAGAATATGACTGGGATGAAAGTAATAATTTGATTTTACGTTACACCTACGAATTTCTGCCCAAAGGAATTATTACTCAGTTTATTGTAGCTATGCATAAAGATATTGAAGAACAGAAATATGTCTGGAAAAGCGGAGTTATTCTCAAGAAAAATGAAACAAGAGCAGAAGTAATTGAATATTACAACATAAGAGAAATAAAAATCAGAGTTTCTGGGCGGGAAAAACAGTATTTAATGACTATCGTAACTTACGAATTCGATAAAATTCACAGTTCCTATAATAATCGACTAAAATATAATCAGTTAATTCCTTGTAATTGTAATGTTTGTCAAAATAATCAGAACCCAACATCATACAAATTTGAAATTTTAAAGAACCGAATAAATAATGGTAAGGAAACAATTGAATGTGATTATCCTCCCTTCTATGAAGTTAATATAAAAAGCTTAATTGATGATGTAATAAATATAAGTGAGTATGATAAACTCTCACAGTCTAACTCTCATCCAAATAATGTATATAATAAATATTATAGTTATACTAATTATGGCGGAGACTGGAATATAGACGCCAAAGACACTAATAGTCAAATTATGGGAAATAAAACCATGAATAAAAACATTGACAAAAGCCGAAAAATCGAAAATAAAGACGGAAATATTACAGGTAATGTACTGGGTGACGAAAGTAATATCGAAGGAAATATAACCACACATTCTCCGGCGCCAAAAACCGAAAAACCCGATAAATTTGGATGGCTAGATTTTTTGACTTGGGCGCAGAATGGGCAAATGATTTTCTATTTAGCTTCTGCCACTATCGGCATTTTTGTACTTATTATTTATCCGAAACTATTTCCATCTGGTTTCCCTAAATTAATAGAGAAAGTTCAAGAGATATTTCCAGCTCCGCAAGAAGAAATTGAGTCCGAACAAAATCAATAATATCTAAGAGATTAAACCCTATTTCTCACTAACTAACTTGACAAACTTTGAAAACTAAATTGGAAGTCAAAAATTGAGCTTTAGCAAAAATTAGAAAAACCTTAGCTCAGTATATTCTCTTTTTCTGAAAGTTCCCTATAAAATTATCTGAAACTAACAGAAAAATCCTATTCAAGACTTGGGCTGATAAATATTTTCCCAAGAATGATCCGAATTAATTTCTATCACTAAATCTACCAACTCTTGATTATTGATAAGTGGCTTAATAAACAACTCTGGATGTAATGCTTGCCAAAAATAATCCACAAACCTTTCAATTTCATCATCGCTCATTCCAGATTTTCCTAAAGCAATCATTTGTTTTTCTGCTTCCTTTCGCCATTTTTTAGAAAAACGATAATCAGTAGGATATAAAATAATTAAACTATCTAACCTTTCCCAAAGAGGTAAATATTGCATCAAATTTTTATTCATATCACGGGCAAACTTTCGGTCTGCCTCTGTAATAATTGGTAGTAGTTTTGCCATATCAAAAACTTTATCCTCAACGGGTCGAACTCCCACAAACCAACCCTCAAATAAAATAATATCAACCTTACTTACTATTTCCGGTTCAACTCGATCTCCAGCACCATTAAAAAGAGACTTATTAAATCTAGGAATAGCAATTAAACCATCAGAATTTTCACTTTTAGATTGACGTAACTTATCCAAAACTTCAATTCCTAAACTAACATCATGGGTGCCAGGAGGACCGCGCCAAATTAATCTCGAATCTTGCCTTTGTAAAAGTTGACGTTCAGCGTAAGTTTTATAAATATCATCAATAGAAAAGCTAATAGTTTTATATCCAAGCTTATCTAAAACTAACACTAAAATTTTTGCCAGAGTAGTCTTACCAGTTCCTTGCCCCCCTAAAATTCCTTGAATGAATGGGCGACTTAAACCTTGACATTTACTAGCTAACTTTATTCCTAAAGGTAACCATAATTTCCATAAAATTGCTAAAGTATTATAGTCTCTGAGAGGAAACTTATCATAGTCAGAAATTACAGACTGAAATAGAAGCGATCGCTCCATAATTACTTCCCTCACATTAGCCGAAGTAATATTAAAAACATGAGCACGTTTTTTATCTATTAATTCCTGACTTGCTAAAATTTCTAATTCTTTTTTCTCCAGAGAATTACCCTGCTGTAAAAACTGTAAAATTTGCCCTACTTCAAAATCAAAAAAACCCATAAAAATTATAGATACTATCTAAGAATTAAGCTAAATACTTATAACATCATATCCTTTTTCAAATTAATAAAGTAGCTACTTAATAAGAGGCAAAAACCTATTTTTTTTTTCAGATACTTAGCTAAGTGTAAAAATCGTCAAAATTTTCAGACAAAAAATTCTGTAAAACTCATATTAAAATTCAAAATATGAGAAAAAAATCTAGATAAACTAGGTAAACAGCTAGCCATTGAAAACTTACTAGCAAATCAAAAAAGAAACTGTGCTATTATAGTCAATAATAATTATAAAAATAGCACCACAGAAAAGAAACCCAAACAAACTAATAACCCATAACTGATACCTAATAACTAATAACCCTTAAGAACCTAACTTAAAAGCCTCCAAAAATAGACCATAAATAAAACCTATTTTCAAACTATTTAAAATATCTATTATCAAAAAACGTGCTACTTTCCCTCTGCGACCATAAACCAACCAGTTTAATGCCTCAGTAATGAACAAACAAGCTAAAGTATATAAAACATCTAAATATCCTTCTTGCCCAGCAATAGTAGAAACGGCACTTGCTGCAAAATTACCAAACAACAAACTAATAAGTAATATAGAAATTCGACGCCAAGGATTAACCAACCATTGTTCAAACCTCTTAAGAATAACATTAAATAATCTATTAAGACGGGTACTTTGCATAAATGATATTAAATATATTTTTAATTTCTATAAATCTCAAATTAAAGATACTAATATTAGTTTAATACAAGTAGGTGCACAAAGTTAATTACACTTATATGTGAGACCGAACATCTTATATTATATACCTCACGTCAAACTAGAATAAGTCAATAATTTTGTCTAGGTCTTCAGCAAAACCACAACCTATAATATTTCCGGTCAAAAAAATCAGGATACTTAATTATCCTATAAAAGTTTTCTACATTTTCTTTAGCTGGAAAATAGGGGGGGATACTCATTAAAAATTATTATTTCTTAGCCCAAGTAAGTACAAAAAAATAATTACATATTTTTCAGACCAAATCCCTTATACAAAAAGCACCATATCAAATTACTCTAGGTAAACAATGAGTGTAATAGTACCAATTCTTTTTCTAAAGTTAATTTAAAGACCATAAAAACAATAGCTACTTGACAAAAATCCAGCTAAATTAGAACTTAAGCATTAAAACTTATAAGAGTAAATTATCTAAATGAAACTAATACAACAGTTAGAAAATTTCAAAAAAATTAAAGCCAAACAAAAAAAATATCTTTTAATATTAACACTTTCTATTTTATACCTCTGTTTACTTGCTTCCTTAGCCTTCTTCTATAACCTTGGTAATATTGGTTTAATTGATGAAACAGAACCAATTTTTGCCGAAACTGCTCGTCAAATGGTAAAAACTGGAGATTGGATTACACCTTATTTTAATGGAGAAACTCGCTTTGATAAACCACCTTTAATTTATTGGTTAATAGCAATTTCTTATCATCTTTTTGGTATTAATGAATGGTCTGTCCGTCTCCCATCAGCAATATCTGGAACCGGCTTAATGTGCCTTGGTTTTTATACCCTCTACAGATATGGTTATTATCACCTGAATCCTCAAATATATACCCCTAAAAATAAACTTTTAATAGTGAAATTATTAATAGGATATATTGGGGCAGCGATGATAGCCATAAATCCAGAAACTATTGTTTGGGGACGTATAGGAGTTTCTGATATGTTATTAACAAGCTGTATGTGTTCAGCACTACTAGCCTTTTTTATAGGATATGCTTCACAAACAGAAAATGCTCTTATACATCAGCAAAAAAACAGCAAAATCATCATACAGAAAACCTCTTATTTACCAAATCAAAATCAATCCTCAAAACCTAGAAAATCTCCCCTATTCAACAAGTGGTATTTAGCCTTTTATATACTAATATCTTTAGCAGTTCTCACCAAAGGTCCCATTGGAATTGTTTTACCAGGAATAATTATTGGTTCCTTTTTATTATATGTAGGTAGACTTTTTAAAGTCTTGCAAGAAATCAAAATTTGGTATGGAATTTTAATTTTTTTTACCATTACATTCCCTTGGTATTATCTAGTTACCTTGGTAAATGGAAAAGAATACATTGATAGTTTTTTTGGGTATCACAATTTTGAACGTTTTACCAGAGTTGTGAATCACCATCAAGGACCGTGGTATTTTTACTTTTTAGTCGTACTAATTGGTTTCGCTCCCTGGTCTATTTATTTACCAGTAGCCATAGCTAAAACTAAGTTTTGGCAACCCTATTATTGGCGTCATAAACCGAGAAATAAACAGTTAGGTTTATTTGCCTTTTTCTGGTTTATTTGTATCTTTGCTTTCTTCTCCATCTCTGCTACTAAACTACCTAGCTATGTCTTACCAATAATGCCCGCCGCAGCAATATTATTAGCACTATTTTGGAGTAATATTATTCTTCACAGATATTCTCTATCTAGTCAGACTAATAAACCTGAAAATAACTCCACTCAATCATCATTTAAAGCCACAAATAACCCTACTCAACCTATTTCCAGATTAACGAGAAATACTTCTAAATCAAAAAGTAAATTTTTATCTTTCTCAGTTGTCGCCAACATTATTTTTTTGTTGATTTTAGCCTTAGCAATTATCTACAGTTTTAACTGGTTAGATAGAGACCCAGCCATGCCATATTTCTCAGAAATAATTAGAAAATCTGGCTTATTAATTCGTGGTGGCTTAATTTTAATAACCACAGCAATAGTCATTGGATTTTTTGTCATAAAAAAACAAAATTCTTGGGTTTGGAGTGCTAATTTTATTGGGTTAGTAGCTTGTTTAATTTTTACTATTAACCCGATCATGTTTTTAGTAGATCAAGAACGTCAATTACCTTTACGTCAGCTAGCTCAAACTATTATTCAAGCCAGACAACCAGGAGAAGAAATAATTATGGTTAGCTTTGAAAAACCTAGTTTAGTTTTTTATACTAGGCAACAAGTAAAATTTTTTCGACGTGCTACAGATGCCAGAGAATATCTAGGGAAAAATCTCTCAAAAAACTCTTCTGATAATGTATTGATAATTGGCTACCCAAAAAAGTTTATTCATATAGGATTAAAACCAGGGCAATATCAATATTTAGACAGTCGTGGTGCTTATCAATTAGGTAAAGCTCCTAAAAATATCTTTTTACCAAAATAAGCCAGTAGAACTGACACCTTCCTTGCTTATTGCTTGCTGATAGTGTAGCGGAAATACCCCACGCGTTTACCCTGGGAAATATGGCAATAGGGTTAGCCAAATTATTTTGGATCCACTGATAATGTATATTTTTCCGCTACTCCCGACTCTCTAATTTTTGCTCTCTAATCTCTGAAAAACATTAAATTAATTTAACATAAATACTTGTACTTACTCAACAACTTTCAAGAACTATTTACCAACAGAAAATTAACAGATACTTATCTCTCAGGCTACAAAAATTACAGCAAAAATATTGAAGACTTTCCTCTTTTCTATTCCCTTATTAAATGACCCTTAATTTCCTCCAATAAATCAGCTATTGATAAATCAAAAGGTAAAATTTTTCTCGCAATCTTACTTAAGGCTAAATTGAGATTTTCTAGTGTCATATTTTTGGGTAATTGATAATTAGGATACTTTAACACTAATATAGGAGGTTTTGTAACTATTTTGTCTAAATCAAACAATGCTTTATCTAAAGCAGACGGTAAATTTCCCCGTAAACAAATTAATAATAAATCTACACTCTGATTTTGTAATTGTGACAAAACTTCAACCCAAGATTTAGCAATTAAACCTTTAAATCCATAAGTTTGAATATACTGAACTAATACCTGTGTACTTTCAATTGGTAATTTTGTTTGTTGAAAATTATTTATATTTTGATTAGCCACCTCTAAATCAGAAATAAAATTGGGAAAATTGGAATAATTCAAACTATCTTTTAAGTTTATATTCTTTTGTTCTGAGGTAAAATCTGATAAATCAACAACACTTTCCTCAGAAAAAACCTCTGTCAAAGGTACTATAAAATCTTTGATATTTGCTACATCCATAACCAATATAGTAGGTAGCCAACTCATGCCTGCAGCAATAGAAATCACTTGACATAATCGCGAATTAAAATATTCATAATTAAGCTTCCTTTCGGTTAAATAATTATCATTTTTATCAAAAGCCAAATAAGGAAACACAGACAATTTTTTGACTTGATTAGCAGCTTGAGTAATTTCGGAATCCATAGTTACCAAAGGAATAGCCGCCAAAGCAGAATATTGACTTAACTTGTTAATAAATTCAACCGGAGTCATTGAATTATATCTTCTTTCTATAAGGATAACATTAGGCTGCCAAATCTTAGCAAGTAAATTAGCTTGAGCTAAATCATCTGCCTCTATTATTCTGTATTCAGTAGGAAGCGAAAAAAACTTATCCTCATAAATAGAATCTTCTGTCATAGGCTGCTTAAAATCATAACTACCAGGAATTAAACGGAGAATTACTAACTTTTGATAATCCTGTTTCTTTGATGGTAAATCAGTAAATTCTGTTAATACTTCTTCTAACGCTGATAGTTCTACAGGTAAACTTAAAAATTGATTCGCTCCATTAACTATCCCTCGTTCCTTCTCTCCTATTGTAGAAGTTATTACCACAGGAATATGACAAGTATCAGTATCCTTTTTCAGAAGAGTTAACACATCCCAACCTGATAACAGTGGCAATAATGGATTGAGAAATATTAACTTTGGTTGTAACTTTCGCGCCTTTTCAACTGCTTCTGTACCAGAACGTGCAATAACAACTCGATAACCATTACCTGTTAATTTATTTTTTAAATCTTCAATAAACCCCGGAACCGCTTCAACAATTAGAACTAAACGAGATGAATAATTAACGACAGGTAAATGGTAATTATTAACAGGTAACTTACTATCTTTTTTCCTACGAACTTCATTTTCTTTAGTAGGAATTAATCCCTGTTCTTTGAGATAATCATTTGTTTCCCATCCTTCAATTCTTAAATCCTTTGGAGGTGGAATAGGTGGTAATATTAATGTAAACTCACTTCCTTTACCTTCCTGAGAAATGAAAGTAACATCCCCACCATGTAAACGAGCTAAACGTTGAGTTAATACTAAACCTAAACCAGTTCCTTCAAACTCACGAATCAAAGGATTTTCTAATTGTTGAAACTTTTGAAAAATCAAATGTTGCTTGTTTGCTGGTATACCAATACCAAAATCCCAAACAGTAAAAGTTATCCACTTTTCCCATCTAGCTACTTTCAATCCCATCTTGCCATCTATTGGAGTAAACTTCAAAGCATTAGATAATAAATTTACCAACATCTGACGCAAACGCAACTCATCTGCAATTATAATATCTAGATCCTTCTCTATTTCTAAAGTATACTTAGCTCGGATAGAATCACTAAATATAGCAGAAGATTGACCTTGAGGACGCTTATGCTGAAGTTGTAAAGCCTCCTGAAAAGCGCGATCGCAAACTTTCCGAATTTCAACTGGTTCTGGGATCAACTCCATTTGACCAGTTTCCATGCGAGTTAAATCTAGAATATCATTAATCACAGCCATTAAATGACGGCCACTCTGATGGATAAGTGTAGCATAATGAGTTTGACGTTTATTGAGAGCTCCCAGAGTCTGATCTTTCAATAAACTAGATAAACCCAGTACAGCAGTTAACGGTGTTTTTAATTCATGGCTAATACAAGCCAAGAACTCGTCCTTAAGTCGGTTAAGCCGAATCAAATCAGTATTTTTATCCTGTAATTCCTTTGCCACCAAGTGTTGTTTTGTGACATCCTGAGCTAAAACTAACGTCAGGTCAAACAATTGCTGACTACTAAAGTGCCATACTCGTTCTTGACCATTTTTTTGAGGACAAGTACAAACATAAGTACCTGGATGAGTATAATAACACCAACTAGAAGCAGAATTTGACTGTGGAACCTGAGCTCGTTTTTGTAAAAGTTTAGCAGGGGAAACCCTCCCATTAGTTTTTATTGGACACGAAAATGCAACACCATCTTCCAAGATAGCTATAGAGTCTGGTATTTTGGCTTGTGTCGGCTGTTGTTGAGTATTTTTAGTATTTTTAGCCAATAAACCCATAACTGCATCTACAATTTCTATTAAATCCGGTTCTTTTCCGATATGAGAACGCCATGCTAAATTCTGATTTATTACTTTGCCATCATTGCTCTGTAACATCAGAGGTAGAGGTAATTTTTCTAAAAGCTCTATTAATGAATAGATATAGGAAGAAGTCTCTACTTTTTCTTGCTTTTCTTGTTCTTGATCAAGCAAATCTTTTGTAACTATTTGCTCCACTTCTGGCGAATTTTCTAATTCAGAGATATTTAGCTTCAGGTTCTCAGTTGTGGAAATAAACTCTAATAGACGCCAACTATCTAACAACCCTAAAAATTTACCTTCTCCATCTACAACAGCAATAGGCAACCTCAAAGACTCTTGCTCTATCTCGTTTTCCGATTCTGGTTGGATATATGGCCATAATTTGTCAACAGTTAAATCTGCTGGTAATATTCTTAAACTACTCAATGCCAAAGAACTTACTTCAGATAGAGGTTGTTGCCAATTTCCTACAGAAGTATCAGTTTTAAGTATTTTGGTTTCTGAGTTTGATGTTAGATAAGGAATTAAACTATGTAAGTAAATTAATCCTAGTGGTTGGTGTTGAAGATTTACTATTACTAACTCGTTACATTTTTCTCTAGAGAAAATTGACCATACTACTTGCAAATTTTCTGTATCTAAGCAAACTGGTATAGGAGATATAATTTTTTTTAAAGTCGTGTAGGGCATTAACATGACAGTTCAGATATATAAGCTGAAATATATTCATTAAGGGTATGTTGACTAATCGGACTACAATCTAGGCCATTTTGAATGGAAACCCTTATCCCTACATCTGTCCACAAATAATTAAGTAAACATCTCACAGGAAAATCCTATTACGTTTATAGCTAGCTTAAATTTTGACTTTAGTGGTAATGATATTTAGTACACAGATATAGGATTAATGTTCCTACTTTAATTTACTGCTATTTATGAGGTATTTTGAGAGAATTTAAAGATAACCTTGCTCAACTATTATTTATATTTAGACAAGCTATTCATGAATTCCTCTTAACCCAAAAAATATAAAAGTTATATATGTTAATATTATTACAGTATATGTTTAAATCTTTGATGTAATAAAATTCTTTTGTAATGAAGATTTCTCGGATTACAGATTCTCAAATCAACCCAGACTTACCTACTGTACCTAAAACTTTGTCTACTAAACTATTTATTTGTATATATTTACATGATGATAAATTTGCCACTTCAGTAACCAAGTTACTGAGTCAAGATCGCTACCTTGTGGCATTGACCAAATCTGATCGAGAATTTGTCCAGCTTATTGAGGAGAATACTAATATAGATTGTCTCCTCTTCCAAGAGGATCCTGAACTAACTTCTTTGATACATAAGTTACACCATAGATCTATTTTATTACCTGCTGTTATTATTAAAAAATCTGAATCAGAAAATTCTCTGGAAAATCAGCAGTTAACTGACACTGATAATAATTTTACTGAATATACTACACAGCATAATTATCAACCCTTTATTTACCATCAAGCAGAAGCTTCATTATTAATCAATCAACTAGGCAAAATAGATTTTTATGTTGAGCAAGCAATTCAAAAATTTCTCAAACTTTCTCCTGCTAGTTCCTCAAAAGATAAATCTCAAATATCTAGTCAAGCCACTGATGATTATACTAAAAATATACTTCATCAACAGCAACACAGATTATATGCAAAATTAAGGGAAAGATTAGGATACCTAGGTGTGTATTACAAAAGGAATCCCACAAATTTTATTAGGAATATGGCTCCAGGGGAGCGTGATAAGTTTGTAGACCAACTTAAGCTAGAATATCGTCATATTGTTCTCAAATATTTTTCTCAGGATAATTCTCTAAACAATAATATAGATGACTTTGTTAACCTATGTTTTTTCTCAGATATTCCTGTAACACAAGTTGTGGAAATTCACATGGATTTAATGGATGAATTTGCTATACAACTAAGGTTGGAAGGACGTAGTGAGGAAATGTTATTGGACTATAGATTAACTCTTATAGATACAATAGCACACTTATGTGAAATGTATCGACGTTCTATTCCTAGAGAATCTTGAAAACTAGATTATTAAATAAAAATTAACTAGGAAAAGATTACATTAAGCTAATGTTAACATCAGAAAATGTGTTAGGAATTAAATAAGTTTAATAATTTCAAAGTATCTAATAAGAAAAACCGATCAATAACTTTTATTTTATTTGAAATTTAGCACCCAAAGTACGATGGTTTTGCTCAACTTGAATATTTCCAACTTGGAAAAGCTAAATGCTAACTGTAAAAATGGTTACGTCAATATATTTAATCAATAATTTAATTAATCCCTAAACAAAAAAAACTCTGTTTGAATTGAGGTTAAAATATTATTAAATCGGTTTTTAATCTAGGAAAAACTATTCAAAAAATCTGAAAAAAACTACTTGATAATAATTATGAGTCCTCTAAAGAAAACCTATGTTTTGAAGTTATACGTTGCTGGAAATACTCCTAATTCTGTGCGGGCATTAAAAACACTCAAAGAAATTCTGGAACAAGAATTTCAAGGGGTTTATGCCTTAAAAGTAATAGACGTATTGAAAAATCCTCAACTAGCAGAAGAAGATAAAATATTGGCAACACCAACTTTGTCCAAAATATTACCTCCACCCGTTAGAAAAATCATTGGTGATCTCTCAGATCGAGAAAAGGTCTTAATTGGGTTGGATCTACTTTATGAAGAACTCAACGAAGACGAATACAATCTTTAAACAAACTTCTAGATCCGATTGATATTAACTTTAGTATTTTGTGATATAAATATCTCGCACCCATAATATCTTGAGGTAGCAACACAGGAATAAATATATTCGCAGATAGTCAAATTTTTCATTCCAAGAGATTTTAAAGATATGAATCAAAATAGTGAGTCTGTTAAAAAGGACAGAATAGCAACTGTAGGAGTTGAAAAAATTAAGACCATGATTGAGGGTTTTGACGACATAAGTCATGGAGGTATGCCAGTTGGCAGAACAACATTAGTAAGTGGTACATCTGGAACTGGTAAAACATTGTTTGCTATTCAATTTCTTTATAATGGAATTACTTATTTTGATGAACCAGGAGTATTCGTAACTTTTGAAGAATCTCCCCAAGATATCATTAAAAATGCTTATAGTTTTGGTTGGAATTTACAGCAATTAGTTGATCATGGGAAATTATTTATATTGGATGCTTCCCCAGATCCAGAGGGACAAGATATAGTTGGCAATTTTGACTTATCTGCCTTAATAGAAAGAATTCAATATGCTATTCTTAAATACAAAGCTAGAAGAGTTTCTATAGATTCAGTAACTGCTGTATTTCAACAATATGATGCGGCTTCGGTAGTTAGAAGAGAAATATTTCGTTTAGTCGCACGACTCAAACAAGTTGGGGCAACAACTATTATGACTACAGAAAGAGTAGAAGAATATGGCCCTGTAGCTAGATTTGGAGTAGAAGAATTTGTCTCGGATAATGTTGTTATTGTGCGTAATGCTCTTGAAGGTGAACGTAGACGTAGGACAATAGAAATACTAAAACTTCGGGGTACAACCCACATGAAGGGAGAATATCCATTTACCATTACCAATGATGGTGTAAATATATTTCCACTTGGAGCCATGAGATTAACTCAACGTTCTTCTAATGTTAGGGTTTCCTCTGGGGATGAAATTCTTGATAAAATGTGTGGTGGGGGTTTCTTTAAAGATTCAATTATATTAGCAACTGGAGCTACAGGTACAGGTAAAACCCTTTTAGTAAGTAAATTTATTGAAGATGGTTGTATGAATAATGAACCTGCTATGCTTTTTGCTTATGAAGAGTCCCGGGCTCAATTATTTCGTAATGCTTTTTCTTGGGGCATAGATTTTGAAGAACTAGAAAAAAAAGGATTATTAAGAATTCTGTGTAGCTACCCAGAATCAGCAGGTTTAGAAGATCACCTACAAATTATTAAATCAGAAATTGCCGAATTTAAACCATCAAGAATAGCTATTGACTCTTTATCTGCTTTGGCAAGAGGGGTAAGTAATAATGCCTTTAGACAATTTGTAATTGGAGTCACTGGTTTCGCTAAACAAGAAGAAATAACAGGCTTTTTTACTAACACCACAGATCAGTTTATGGGATCTAATTCTATTACAGACTCCCATATTTCTACTATTACTGATACTATCCTGATGCTCCAGTATGTAGAGATTCGTGGTGAAATGTCCCGTGCTATCAATGTCTTCAAAATGCGTGGTTCATGGCATGATAAGGGAATTAGAGAATATACAATTACATCTCAGGGTCCTGATATAAGAGACTCTTTCCGCAGCTATGAAGGAATTATTAGCGGTTCTCCAACTCGAACTACTGTTAATGAGAAGAGTGAATTATCTAGAATTATTCAAGGAGTCCAAGAAAAGACAACAGATGACTAGATGTTTGGTTGCAAAAATTAGTAATATGAAATATGATACTATTCTAAACTACCTTTGATTCAAAGCTTTTTGATCGGCTCAATAAATATATTAATTTATGGAATTATATACATTTGAGGAAAGTTTACCAAATAATTAGTTGGGCTTAAAGCATCACCCAAATTTTCAGTTATTTTTTAAATACAATTAAGATTCTCGTTCCTAACTTCCAAATAATATCTAAGTATAATCGAATTAAACATCCCTGATATGCACATCTAAGTCAAGTTTCTCAGAGAGTAATTTTTCAATACTTATGGAGATTGTGTAAGAATAAATGACAAAAAAGATTACCCAGAGAAGTTTTAAAATGTTGGTAACAGTTTTAGATAAACCGTATAAAGCTAGTAGAAAAATAGCAAAAGAATTTCAATAAACTATAAGGAGCATATTTTATCAAAACTTACCTTAAAGGAATTAAAAACTTGCTTGAGTACAAATATCTCTAATTTCAGTTATTGTTTAATTTCCTTTTTTAAAGGACATCAAACAGTAAGAAAAGAAATAGAAAAAATTATGATATGGAATGATTCAGTAGTACTAGTAATTAAAAACAAAGAAAATTGATGGAAAGGAAAAACAAGTCCATCTATATAATATATTTTATTTATTAAAAATAATCAAAATAATCATATCACTAGTATCATTTCGCACTTTGTTCATTCTTACAATCAATAATTACTTATTTAGCAAATCAGAACAATTATAAAGTAATACATCTACATATAAATAATATATAGATTAGATAGATTAGATAATCATGGGCGGTACTGGATTTGAACCAGTGACATCCTGCTTGTAAGGCAGGCGCTCTACCACTGAGCTAACCGCCCAACCTTTTATTACTATAACACATCTTATTAAATGTGCAAGTAAAAAAATCACATTTTATCTGGTAAGTTTGATAAATATAAATTATATATTTTTGGCCTAGATTAAATCTGTTATGCCTAGTGGTCCTACCCATGACCGAATAACCTTGTGGAGTTTGCCCATTGTAATCATCTTAAGCTATGTGTTAGTTCGTAGTACCCACTTAACGTTATTTGTTTCTGGAGGGTTTTTATTTAGTGGCCTAATGTTTGGCCCAGACCTTGATATTAATTCTCGGCAATTCCAACGTTGGGGTTGGTTTAGGTGGCTTTGGCGACCATACCAAACCAGTCTTAATCATCGCTCCTTTTTATCTCATGGACCAATAATTGGTACTGCATTACGGTTACTATACTTGTTAAACTGGTCAGCAGTTTTGGCTATGTTAGGTTTAATTGTAGATAAATTATTGGGCTTAGATTTAAGTGTTTTAGGGTTGGTTATAAGTTTGTGGCGATCGCTTTCCCAGCATTATCAAGAAGTAGTTGCCTTGTTAGTTGGTCTAGAACTTGGTGCCATGAGCCATTCTTTAAGTGACTGGAGTTGTTCTGCTTATAAACGCTTTAAAACTAAAGGTTTATCTAGTTTACTCCCCAAAATAAAACTTAAAAAACGAGTGGTTAAGAACTCTCGCAGGTCTACCTGCTCAAAGGTTGGTTCTAATACTAGTCGTCATCGTACTAAAAAATAAAATATCAACACCTTATACATTGTTAATTCAGTAGATCTGAAAAATGACCTCAAGGTATGAATAAGCTCCTATAGAACCTATTTTAGCTTTTCTTGCATAAGAATTTACGCTGACAGTTGATTGGTGTCAACTATTATTTTAGTATAAATCGTTGTATAAATAGTTTAAAATCGGCCATTATCAGTTCTGAAGTTGGTTGATATAATAAATATTTCAAATTAAACTTATCTATGATAGTGTATTGTGGACAAATTTCGTTATTCTATGAAAAAATAGTATTGTTGAATTATTTTACTGGTCTTTCCATGAATAAGAGTTTCGTAAGAACTACACACACACAGAGGAGCTTGTATGATCATTGAAAGTTCTTAGGGATCATAATCTTATCATCATTCCCAAATTTTCTCAATGCACTACCAAAACTTTCATCAAACTTAACTGTAGAAAAAGATCGGCAAATTAATGAATTTATAATTCTGTGAAGTCTCAGATAAAATTGATATAAAGTGTGCAACTTAAGTAGATAGTTAGCGAATAATCTTGATCATCTAAATAATTATAAATTTGATATCTTCCCCGGCTATTAGGTGGGAGGAAATTCTACCGAGGGTAAACTTTCTCTATGGGTTGATTTTTTTTCTGATACAGCGACTTTTCTTGTGGCGAGAGGGAAACTTGACCCTAGTCAAACTCTTTGCCTGGTCTGTCTGTTTTTTGTCTGGTAACTGCCCGCCTGCGACCAATTAATTAATATTAATTTAAGTTAACATAATGTTCAAAAAAACAACTAAAAAGTTACTTAATGGGCGGGGAAAGCTTTAACCCCAATTTTTCGGTAAGTAACATCAAAAAAAAATCAAGTTATTAAGTAGATTTTAAAGATAACATCAATAATGATAAATCAGTTGAATAGTTCTTTCACCCTCTTTCTCAGCTTATTAGTAGAAGCAATGCCATTTTTGCTGTTAGGGGTTATTTTTTCTGGAATATTACAGTGGTTCATTGACGAACGAAAATTAATTACATATCTGCCTAAAAATCCACTTTTAGGAGCATTTGTAGGGAGTTTAATTGGTTTTTTGTTCCCAGTGTGTGAATGTGGCAATGTTCCAGTTGCACGACGTTTATTGATACAAGGTATCCCCATCTCAGTGGCAATTGGATTTTTATTGGCAGCTCCAACAATTAATCCCATAGTTATCTGGGCAACTTGGACTGCCTTTAGAGACCAACCAGAAATTGTGGTGTTGCGAGTATTATTTTCTCTAACTATCGCAACAATTGTTGGTTGGGTATTTAGTTTTCAGAAGGATATACGACCAATTTTACAGCCTACAACTGCTCGTTTATTGCCTAGAGCGAAACCTTTAGTTTCTCAAAAGTTGGATGCTTCTCCCCTTCTACAGTCAGGAACATTTTTTTTAGGTCGATCTAGTACATCTTTACCCCTAGAGTCTATGGGGCTTTTGCAAGGATCAATGACGACACCTGTTGAGAGTCAGTTTATAGGAGTTAGTGATCAAATAACTATTAATAAAAATATAAATTTGAAATCTCTTTTCCTTGCCCCTAATAGACAAAGACTTTTATCTTTGTTAGATAGTATAGTGCAGGAATTACGAGAGTTGGGAGGAGTATTAGTAGTTGGGAGTGCGATCGCTGCCATCATTCAAGTTGCTGCTCCTAGAGAGTTAATTCTTAATCTTGGTCAAGGCTCAATTAGTTCAATTATTGCTATGCTAACTTTGGCAGCAGTAGTTTCCATTTGTTCTACTGTAGATGCTTTTTTTGCTTTGTCATTTGCTGCAACTTTTACTAGTGGTTCGTTGTTAGCTTTTCTGGTTTTTGGACCGATGATTGATATTAAAGCTGTTGGTTTGTTATTATCATTTTTTCGCTCGCGAGCTGTAGTTTATTTGATAATATTGGCAGCACAGTTAACATTTATTATGGCTGTGGGAGTCAACTTATACTTGAGTTAAATTAGCTTTTTGTTGATCGAAATAAGTTTTTTATATGAAAGTAGCAAAATCATTATTTTATATACTCAAAAAATATGAATCTTGGTTGGATGCTGGAGCAATTTTTACTTGGGGCTTTTTATTAATAAATTATTGGTTGACAGGAAAGTTATATATATTGATTCATCCCCGTTATTTTGGTTTAACTATTGCTGCTGGCATTGGGTTATTAATATTAGGTGGATGGAAATTATTGCAGTTATGGAATATCAATAAAAACCACCAAATATCTAGGCAATCAAAAGAAAAAGTTAGTCTAATTAAAAATGAACATATTAACTTTTTTGCTCCTGGTTGGAGTAGTTTTTTACTGTTAGTATCTGCTCTACTAGCTTTAACAATTACCCCTCAAGTCTTTGGGAGTCAAACTGCTTTGCAAAGAGGGTTAACAGAATCTTTGCCAGTAACTAGAACTCAACCTCAAAAATTTCGTAGTACGATTAAACCAGAAGAGCGATCTCTAATTGAATGGATTAGGACTTTAAATGTTTATCCAGAACCAGATGCTTATAATGGTCAAAAAGTTGAAGTAAGTGGTTTTGTAATTTATCCTAGGGGATTATCTGAGCAATATATGTGGATATCTAGATTTATTCTAACTTGCTGTGCTGCTGATGCTTATCCAGTGGGATTACCAGTTAAATTACCAGCAAGCAAAAGTCGGAGTGAATATCCTCAAGATGGTTGGTTTAAAGTAGAAGGAATAATGATTACTGATGAGTTTAACGGTAAACGTAAATTAACAATTTTGCCAACAGAAATAGAATCAATTCCTAAGCCTAAAAATCCTTATGATTATTAGATAAAATAGAATGATAAACTTCATAAGTATGAAAAGTAAATAAATTTTTTTTTCCTTAAATAAAGATTTTCAGATTGTACAATTGAGGATAAAATTTTAGAAGTTGCCCATACCTACTATAGTCTATAATTTTTATCAATATGCTCAAAAATATAAACCAAAAACTAATAATTTTTATTGGGTTTCTTCTATTATCATTCTTTCTCAGATTTTGGACTTTATTTGTATCTGTGTTAGACAAAGATGAAAGTATTTATATATTAGGAGCAGATAGTTTATTAAATGGTAATCTCCCCTATACAGAAATTTGGGATAATAAACCTCCTGGTATTTTTATATTGTTTTCCCTAGCAATGCTAATTTTTGATAGGTCTATAGTATCAATCAGAATTATATCTATTCTGGCTACAACTTTTACCAGCTATTTTTTATATAGAATTGGGGCAACGATTGATCAAAAGCAAGGAGAAAAGATAGGATTATTAGCAGGTGTTTTATATGCTATTTTTTCTTTACATAATGATGGTGCTGCTGCCAATGCAGAAATTTTCTTTGCTCCTTTTGTTACAGTAGGATTTTTATTGTTATTTCGGAATAGACAATTATCAAATATTAAAGTATTTATGATAGGTCTAATTTTTGGGATAGGGATGCAAATTAAATATTTGGTGATTATGGATACCTTGGCATTGGTTTTATTAGGGACTTGGTTTAGGAAAGAAAGAAAAATAAAAGAAAAGGAAAAAGAAGGGCTTATAAAAAAATTGAA
The DNA here is from genome assembly GCA_018457135.1 of Trichodesmium erythraeum GBRTRLIN201. Taxonomy (GTDB): domain Bacteria; phylum Cyanobacteriota; class Cyanobacteriia; order Cyanobacteriales; family Microcoleaceae; genus Trichodesmium; species Trichodesmium erythraeum. The sequence goes on from JAGGDU010000241.1 coordinate 19,839, forward strand.
TTCCACATTAAAGTTTTATCTAATTTTCGGTATAGGCTTAATTTTACCTGCAATTTTTATTGCATTTATTTATCAATTTTATGGGTATTTTGATGAATATATCTATGCAACTATAAGTGCTAATAGTAAGTATGTAGCGATGTTAGATTTTTCTTTTTCAGACCTTTTAAGTAGACTCAGAAAACAGGTATTAGGAAATATTTTGTTATGGTTATGTTTGTTCTGGAGTCCGATTTATTTTTTTGTATTTGCTAGGGGTAAGTTTAAACAAGAGCGCAATTTAATCTATTTATTTTTGTGGTTTAGCTGTGCTTTTTTGGCAGTTTTGTTATCTAAGCGATTTTATAATCATTACTTTTTACAATTATTACCTCCATTATGTTTAATTAGTGGATATATCATTATTAAATCTGTTTTTTTACCTCAAAATCTGGTAAATGAACATCATTATGGAGAAGCAATAAAAATGAAAAAAAATAGTACTCAAGCTCAAATAAATGCTTTGATTAATTACCAATTAAATGTAATTATCCGCCCTTATTTAGCTAATATATTTTTGTTCTTTATTTTGATATATCCTTTTGCTCAAGCTGGTTACAATAAGTTAAGTAAGAATTGGGAATTTATCTATTATCGATACATTCAAAAAATAGATACGTGGGATGACAGAGAAGCTTTGATTGCTAAATATTTGAGACAAAGAATAAAATCAAATGATTATATATATGTAGTTAATTATGAACCCATAATTTATTATTTAGTGCCCACAAAAGTTCCGACAAAATATGCTTTTCCTAGTCATTTAACAGCTATGCATCAGATTTTGCCTACTAATTATCTACAAGAATTAGATAACATTATGGCGAAAAATCCTAGTTATATTTTACTTGCGGAAAAAGATAATATTAGCCCTGAATATAGAAATGCTCTCAATCAATATTTAGAGGCAAGTTTTTTTCTGGAAACTACAATTAAAAATGTAAAATTATATCGGATAAATGTAAGTAGCAGTGATTAAATAATAGGGAGTATAGTAATAGAAAATAATGGTATTCTCTAAGTACAAAAATCAAGTTAATGTAGCAATATTTTTGCAAATGCAACAATCTTAATTGTCAGATTACAGAAGAGTTGGAATAATATACCCCAATTTATAATTTATATTAATAGATAGCAATCTATTATGATATTAGAGAAAGTATCATCTGTCGTCAAATTAGGTACTCTAAATAGTAGAATTGTATTTTTCCATAAAACCTCATTTCTATTCAAAATTATTTAGAATTAGTCTAGAAATCTGCCTATGGATTGTAATATTTTATCTAAAGTTTTTTGACAAATCATTAACATTGCTATAGTTCTATAATTGCTAAACTTATACGGTTTTGAAAAAACTTTTATAAACGGGCTACACGGGTTATTTAGCAGGAGTAAGAATTTTGTATTTAATATCCGTACAATACCACCTAAAATTAAGATTAACTTAGCTGGCTTTGAGAAAAAAAGTTATCCCCTTTGTGTGAAGTAAATAGAAATGAAAAAGCTTAATTATCTTAAGATTTATATAGTAACTCAAAGATATTCCAAATAGTTGATTTAAGAGTTTATTGGCATTTTATTACACAGGGCAAATACACCAACTTACTCAATTACATAATAACTGAAGTGCTACCTAGATATAGAATTAGTGGATGACAATTAATATTATAAGAAAAGAAAGAGGTAAAGCGATCGCTTCAAGCAAATAATAAGAAAAGTTGATTTTTTTGTATTTTCACTAAAAATTATGGTAAATAAAAAAACCTAATTGGCTATTACTATTAAAAAAATCATTTCTTATGACCACAAACACAGAAAAATATATTCTTGCTCTTGACCTCGGTACCACTGGTAACCGAGCAATATTATTCAATTCTCAAGGTGCTAGTGTCGCTCAAGCATATAAAGAACTCTCCCAATATTATCCACACCCAGGCTGGTTAGAGCATAATGCCGAAGAAATATGGGAAGACACTTATGCAATGATCAAGGATGTTTTCCGAGATACTGGTGTTTCCAGCTCTAATGTGGAAGCGATCGGTTTAACAGTACAACGAGAAACCTGTCTCCTCTGGGATAAAACTACAGGCAAACCCCTTCACAAAGCCATTGTTTGGCAAGACCGTCGCACCGCATCTTTATGTCAAGAGTTAGCAGCAAAAGGTGAAGCAGAAAAAATCAAAACGCGCACCGGATTAGTTTTAGATGCTTACTTTTCAGCTACTAAACTATCATGGTTGCTAGACTGGGTCAAGGAAGAAAAACCTAATCTTGACCTCAAAAATGTTTTAGCAGGTACCATTGATACTTGGGTTTTGTGGAAACTAACTGGTGGAAAAGTTCATGCTACTGACCACAGTAACGCCAGTCGTACAATGTTAATGAATATCGAATCTCTAAATTGGGACCAGGAATTATTAGACCTGTTTCAAATTCCTAGAGAAATGATGCCACAAATTCAACCTAGTTTCAGTATATTTGGCAAGAGTGAACCAGATTTATTAGGTGGATCAATTCCCATTGCTGCAGTCTTAGGAGACCAACAAGCTGCTTTATTTGCTCATGGTTGCAATTTCCCAGGAATGTCAAAATGCACCTATGGTACAGGTAGCTTCTTAATTGCAAATACTGGAAATCATGTCACCAAATCGCAAAATCAATTATTATCAACTATAGCTTGGACTCAGTTAGTCAAAGGGAAACTGCAAGCAACTTATGCTTTAGAAGGAGCAATGTTTACTACGGGAGCTTGTATTCAGTGGTTGCGCGACGGGATAAAATTAATTGACTCTGTGGCAGAAACAGAAAATTTAGCTTTACAAGTGGAAGACACTAATGGTGTTTATTTTGTACCTGCTTTAAGTGGTCTTGGCGCGCCCCACTGGGATATGGATGCTCGTGGTGCAATTTTGGGAATTACTGGGGGAGTGCAGCGAGAAAATATTATCAGAGCAGTTTTGGAGTCAATTGCTTTTCAAGTAAAAGAGGTTGTGGATGCAGTGAATAAGGATAGCGGAATTCCTATGAGTCATTTGAAAGTTGATGGTGGAGTTTCGCAGAATAATTTTTTAATGCAATATCAGGCGAATTTGTTGGGTATTCCAGTTGAACGCCCTGCTTTTATTGATGCGACTGCTCAAGGCGCTGCTTTTGCTGCTGGTCTCACAATAGGTTTATGGAATAATTATCAGAAATTGCTGAGTAATAATAAAGTAGGACAGGTGTTTGAACCTAATAAAAATGCGACCAAAGTACAAGAAAGTTTTGTGGTTTGGCAAAAAGCAGTTAGTAGAGCCAAAAATTGGATTAATTAAAGTCAGTTATCAGTATCAGTTTGCTTTGGAGTGTGATCAGAAATAGGGTTGACAGGAGGTAGGTGTTAGTATGGTGGGAGATTTATATGCAAATACGTTAAGACAATTTTTAAATGCTGGATCTATTTTGATATCACTGTTTCAAACTCGGAAAATTTTGGTTGCATCTATGTTTTTTATGGCAGCTCACCAATTTTCTATTTTATTTAAATTAGGTGAATAGGGAGGTCAATAATATATAGAATATCTCTTTTTAATTAGTCATAATTATATGTCTTAAAAAATTAACCTCATATATAGCAGTGAAAGAAAAGGAGGCAGACATTTATAAATTCTCAAACTTGGTCATATATTACTTTTGAATTTTAAATTTTGACTTTTAAATTTTGACTTTTGACTTGGTTCAGGACTGACCCATAACCACCATTATTTAGTAGGGGAGGAACAGTCTTAAAACCTATATATTGTGTATAAATATGGGTGGATAAGTTCTTTTTGTTGACAATTTTCCTAATAATATGATAGTATATAGTTTAAATTAAATCGACCGCAAATGCCTGTGAAAGAGTTGTGGCCGGAAATAAAAGCCATTAGATTGGTGACGTATAAACTTTAGCAGGAAGTAAACATCAAATTGTCACTTATTGTGACCCTTTGTATTCAGTTTTATGAATCAGCAGTAGCATGAGTCTTGGAATATCTATTATAGGAATTATAGAAAATATAGCAGTTAGAGGAGGGGCTAGTTCCCCTACAACTCTTGCTCCTAAAAAGGATAGTCAAGTTGTTAACAAGCCATATCCCAACTATAAAGTAATTGTTTTAAATGATGATGTAAATACATTTAAGCACGTTGCTGAATGTCTACAAAAATATATTCCCGGCATGACCAGTGATCGTGCTTGGGAACTAACTTATCAAGTGCATAACGAAGGTCAGGCGATCGTCTGGGTCGGGCCTCTAGAACAGGCAGAATTGTACCATCAACAGTTGAGTCGGGCTGGTTTAACAATGGCCCCCTTAGAAAAAGCGTGAACGAAGATTGTCGCTTTTAGGTTCAATAATATACATTAACAGGATCATTAGTCTCTATGCTTATCTAATCTATCTAGTAACTTTTTGAGTTACTAAAGTTGATCAGTTTACATCCCCCATTCGGTTGCTGTATCCCCCTTCCGGAAATAATATTTGTTTAATGGCACTTGAACTTCCGACTCAGGGACAAGCTTCCAATAGGTTATGATTTCTTTTAAAATTAGCTTCAAATTTCTCCAAAAGATTTTGATTGGCTAGGTCTACGATAGTTTAGGCTGCTAAATAAAAAAAACTGTATCGGCTTTATATTTTTGTATTCAATGATCGCCCTTTCAAAATTGTCTAAATCGTCAATATAGCCATAGACGATATTAATTTTATCCACTTCCCCTTTCTAATTAGACTTTTGGCTGATATGATTGCCCATACTTAGTACAGTCAAATTTTAATCTTGATTCTCGATCCGAGATTGTTTGAGCATAGAAGGTGGGTTTTTCCCACCCTAAAACTAACAAAAATTAACTAGGCACCAACAGCTTCTTTTGCCGCATACATAACTTCCAAAGAAATATCCAGAATACCACGTTCTCTAGCAAACTTTTCTGTATTTCGCTTCACTTTACCCCTTACAAAACCAGGGACTTTATTCAACTCTGCCTTTGCTTCCTTCATCCAATTCAAATCAGAATCAGCAGAAATTCCTTTATGAATAACCTCCTTAGTATCGTGTCCGCCAAATATTTCTAATAGATGATCTTCCATTCCCAAAGTAAAGGAATTATAAACCAAGTCAGCAATTTGATTAGTACCTTCATAACCCATAAACGGTTTATAACCAATGGGGAAATTCTGAATATGAATAGGTGCAGCAATAACACCACAAGGAATATCTAAACGTTTACCAACATGACGCTCCATTTGGGTACCAAAAATTGCCGAAGGTTCCACACGAGCGATCGCATCTCCAATCTCCCCATTATCCTCACTAATGATAACCTGATCACAATATTCACTCACCTGTTCCCGAAACCAGTCAGCATCATACTTACAATAAGTACCTGCCCAAACTACATGAATACCCATTTCCCGCGCCAAAATCTTCGTCATAGCAGCAGCATGAGTATTATCACCAAATACCACCGCTTTTTTACCTGTTAAATTTTGACAGTCAATGGAACGAGAAAACCAAGCTGCTTGAGAAACATGCAAAGTTTGATTATCAATAAACTCCTCATAGTCAACATTAGCACCTTGAGCATTAACCACCTGCTGAATTTTCCGAATACAACGAGCAGTTTCCACCACACCCATAGGTGTTATATCAATATAAGGTGTGCCAAACTCAGACTCTAAATATTCAGCTGCCATTAACCCTATTTCTCGATAAGGTATAAGGTTAAACCAAGCACGAGGCAGATTTTTTAAATTGTGAACCGAAGCACTTTCAGGAATGACTTCATTAACTTCAATACCTAAGTCTGCCATCAATCGTTTTAACTCAGTGCAGTCATGTTGGTTATGGAAACCAAGGGTAGAAATACCAATAATATTTACAGAAGGTTTCTCAGTTTTTCCTTCTGGAAGGTCCCCTTTCTTTTTCGCTTTTTTAATATAAAATTTAACAATTTGCTCCAAAGTACGGTCTGCTGCTTGTAACTCATTGACACGATAATGATTAACATCTGCCAACATTACATCACCTTTAGTATCCTGTGAAGCACGTTCAACAAAATTTTCTAAGTCTTCTTGCAAAATGCTAGAAGTGCAGGTGGGAGTAAGAACAACTAAATCTGGAGTTTCTTCTCTATCTTTGCGGATGATGTTATCTACTACTTTTTCCTGGGAACCCCGCGCCAATACATTCCGGTCAACTACACTGGCAGTCACAGGGGTATAATTTCTTTCTCTTTCTAACATGGAACGCATGACATTAAAGTAGTCATCTCCAAGGGGAGCGTGCATAATGGCGTGAACGTTTTTAAAAGAACTGGCAACACGCAATGTACCAATGTGAGCCGGGCCTGCATACATCCAGTAAGCTAATTTCATATAATTTTCTCCATTTTTTCATTAACAATTATGAATTTGTTTCTTTGATTGTCTCAAGTTTTGATATTAATTTAACGGGACTTTTTGAACAATCTTTTTTTAGGTTATTTTATTAACTAGAAACTTAAGTTTCTCAGTAAAATAATAAAATTTTGTTTTCTTTAAGTATTTTTAACTTTTAAGTTAAATTGTGTTAATTGAGGACAGAAAAGCTTGACATTTTTTAGGTTTAGATATAGAAAATTGAGTCTTTTTATAAAATATATGTAAAGTTCTGATATTTAATTATAGGGGATAGTTTTTTAACTTAATTATTGTTGATTTTTTTTTAGTTTGGATATATTTAAGCATTGAGCTATTGAATGTTTACCTAAAACTATTACCTCGCTATTCCCAAATAAGTATTTAGGGAAAAGTCTAATAGGCAAGAGGAGAAATATACTTACTAAAAGTAAACTATATTTTTGACTTTATTCGGGTAAAATTAAGGATAAAAAATTAGGTTAGGAAATATAATGATTGAACAACAACCAGAAGATATTCAAGAAAAAGTAAAGAAGTTGGCAACTGAATCACAAAAAACAAATCCCACTGGATGGTTTGATGTTTTATATTCTGAAGCTGAAGGTAATGCTGGAAAAATACCTTGGGCGCGTTTAACTACACATCCCTATCTACAAAAGTGGTTAGATATTTCTAAACTACAAGGAAAAGGACGCACTGCTTTAGTGATCGGATGTGGTCTGGGGGATGATGCAGAAGCTTTGGCAAAGTTGGATTTTCAGGTGACGGCTTTTGATATTTCAACTAAGGCGATCGCTTGGTGCCAGGAAAGATTTCCTAATTCTTCAGTTAACTATTTAGTTGCTGATCTGTTGGCTTTAGATGCTCAATGGCATCGTAAATTTGATCTAGTATTGGAGTCGCGGACTATTCAGGCTTTGCCAATAGAAATGCGATCGCAAGTTATTAAATCTATTGTTCCTTTAGTGGCAAGTGGGGGTACACTTTTGGTAATTACTCGCATACGGGAGTATGATGCTATGCTTGATGGTCCTCCTTGGGCTTTATCAGAGAAAGAACTTGGCGAATTTATTAACTTAGGGTTAAAAGAAGTTCAGCGGGATGTATTCTTATCGGAAGTGGGGGAAAAGAAGATTAAACAAGTTTGCATTGAATATTGTTTGAAGACTTAAAAAAAAATTGACGTTTTTGAGATAGGAGTTAGAAGTTGAGGATACTTTGGTTTAGCAAAAAGGATTTGATCCCTACACCTGACTCCCTGTTGCCTTTTTTACTATAACTATTTTAAATGTTTGATTATTGGAGATGAACTAGAAGCCATAGAATAAAAAGCAAAGAAAAATTTGCTACTCATTTATAGTCTTTTATACTCAGGACTTATGCAAAGACAATGTATATAGTTCATGATAATTATTGAATTTATGGTGACTCTACAATTATTGTCTAGTCTTTCCGGAAAACAAAGCAAAAGTTTTGTAGAGTATAGATTTGACTAGATGGAATTGGATTTACCGGTACCTGGCTATGGCACTGTAATATCCGATCGCTTGGCAAAACTGAATGTTCAAGTGCAATTTTACAAAATTAATGAACCCCTTCATTTAGTAGTAAATTATACAAGAGTGAAAGTTTATGGGGGAAGACCAAGGAAGACAAGAGTTCATGGTGTCAGTAAACGGCGTACATGGCGTAAATTACATCTGGGAGGGTAGGAAACCATGTGGGAGCGAGGTAGTGGGGTCGTGAATACTAATGATATAAGTGATGACCAAGTATTTTCTGAGCTGTTAGGTGGACTAGATGGATAAATAGCCTAAGTATTAGGAGACGGTCCATAAGAAAAGTATAAGTGTTAGGAAAAAGCTAGGTGACCAGGAGCAAAAGCAACAGTTCCACCAAATACAAATGAGGTAATAAGTCAACTAGGTAATTAAAGCCTACCTGATCCCAGAGATGAAAGCCTACCTCAGCAGAATCAGAAAAGTAGGACCCCGGAAATGGAAACGTAAAGCTACCATCGACCTTCCCTATATGAAACTAATTATGTTTAGGCTCAAAGTGATATTTGGAGAGAAGTTACGAAGACTCAAATTTGATGCTCAGGCAGTGGAGTTATCCATACAATGTGCCATGATAAACCTTATGATTCGAATAGGTAAACCTAAAAGCTATATGGGTTGAAATCTAGCTAATTTCGAGTCAAGGGGTTGGCTGAAAACCCAAATTTCATGCAACAAGGCCTAACAAAATCAATGAAATGAAATCAATGAAATGGACCAGTGATAATACACTTGACATAAGGATTCAAATGCTTTAACATCATTTTATAGTACAGAAAAATTTGTATTGCTTCTAAGTCAATAATTTTTTGTACAAAACATGATCACAAAACAGTAACTTAGTGTATAGTGTAAAATAATTCTGTATACAAGGAGAATTATAAATATGGCCAGTGACAAGAAGAAAGCAAAGTCAGTGACTGTCTTGCGTAGTGATAGTGACTTTGGTGGTAGTCCAGATAAAATATCTGGTGGAAAGAGCAAGAAGAAAAAGAAAAAACAGTCTCTAGGAATGGTAGAGAAGCCGATCTTTAATCTTGCTAAGCAATTTGATAAAGTAACTACTACATACCGGGACTCTCACGAAAATTCTAATTCCAAGAAAAGGGATGGTTGGATTAAAGATTTGCCTAAAAATACTACAAAGGCTCTAGGTAAATTTAAAATTCCATTCTAAGTTCCATTCTCCTTAATAAGGTTAAAAGAAAACCTACTCTATTATGAGTAAGTATGAGAGAGTAATACTATCAGCCCTAATCTAAAAAAACAGCACCAGCTAAGATAAATAACTATACTGCTCGAGTAGTATTAGTAAAATAAAAACTTGAAATAATAAGAACTGTATATCTTATTTTATTATCTCCTATACACTATATTTATGTATGGAGTGCTTGATATAAATAAGATATTTTTACTGAAATCAGTGACTTTGATAAATAACTATGCTGCTCGAGTAGTATTAGTAAAGTAAAAACTTGAAATAACAAGAACTGTATATCTTATTGTATTAGCTCCTGTACACTATATTTATGTATGGAGTGCTTCATATAAGTAAGATATTTGTACTAAAATCAGTGACTTTGCTTAAGTCATGTTATGGTCTTAATCTTAGGTTGGTATAATTTCAAGTGTTTTAAAAGCTTTATTTATAAGTTGCATAAGAAATTGTGATTGATATTATCTTGCGTGTTAGTTATTTTATCCCTTGATAATGTTACACTCAGTATAGCAATCAGAGAAGAAAGAAAAAACCTATAAGTCTAAGTACTACAATTTAAGTAAATTGTTTATTTATCTTGTAGTTAACTGCTAAAGTATTAAGTAAAAAAATACTAAAATCGAAATCAAGAATTTAGTATAAAAATTCAACTGCAATCTCTAAAAATATTTTAAAAATATTTTGATATAGGGCAAACGCATCTGATAGGTCTACTGTAGTTAATTATCAATAGACTACTGTTAACTGTACTAACTGTACTAGTTGACTATATCCCAATATATATGTATATAGTGTTTAGCATTATGTGACAAACACTCTATGTTGGATGCGTTTGCTCTTTCCTGTTATGCTACTTCCAGAGTAGATTTTGGAATAGGTAGTATTTAACTAAAAAATTTGATGAGGAGAAATCAAAAATGGTAATGTCAGGAGAAAGAATAGGTATGGATCAAAACGCAAATACTATTATTATGACAATGTCAGCAGACAGCGACGATATTAAGGATCTGCGTCGTGGTGAAGGTAAGTTATTCAAGAAAATAAAGTATCAAATAGAAGAAATCAAAAATGATTCTTCTGAAGTGGATGAAAAAATACAACCTATAATTGTCATTTTCAAACAGAAATAGAGAAGGAGGATTATTAGGTTAAGAAATTAAGATTCAGAGTAGTTGTTAACCAAGAGTAATTCGGAAAATCTACTAAAAAAAAAAGACTCCTTTTAATCTTGCTTCAAGTTTTGGAGAGTTCATTCCTTGATTCAGTAACGCCAAAGAATCAACAAAAAGTCAAATCTTCTATAGGTGAGGACTACAAAAAATGTGCCTAGTTACTAAAAAAATTAGTTGAAAGCATTGCCTAAGAATGGTCGCTTTGAATTAACTATTTTAGTAAATATGTTAGTCCGCGGAGGGCATTCATATCCGAAATTAGAGTTTCGATTGTGAATCAGTGATAGCATTCAATTAAAAATTTTGATGAGGAGAAAGAAAACATGGTAAAATCTCAAGAAACTGCAGTCCAAGAAGCGAACACCATTATTCTTGAACTTTCAGGAGATAAGGACGACTATAGTGAATTGATTAAAGGAAAAGGCAAGGTATTTGACAAACTGAGGCGAACAATTACCAAACTTAAAGATCAAGGTGAAATTTTAGAAGATGCACAACCTATATGTGTGGTAGTTAAAAAGAAAAGATAAAGATGATTAGGTTGATTAATAGATTGAGATTTACAGTAGTTGTTAACTCATAGTAACTCGGAACAGCTACTTAGAAAGAAAGAATACCCTTTTTTTTAAGGGTATCTAAAATAACTCAAACAAAAAATAAATCAAGCACCTCAGATAAACAAGGAATTGAAATATACCAAGTGAAGATACTATTAGTCTGTACAGAAAAATTACCAGTACCTTGTATACGAGGTGGAGCTATTCAAACATATATAGATGGTATTTTACCTTACCTAAAACGAGAGCATGAAATTACAGTGTTCTCAGTGGCAGATCCAGAACTACCAGATAGGGAAACTAGAGAAAATATTCGCTATGAACGTGCCGGTAGAGAAAGTTCTGAGGAATACTATCAAGCTGTAGCAAATTTTGTAGCAAATAGACAATTTGATTGGATAGTAATATATAATCGCCCTAAATATTTACCTATAGTGGCTAAGGCTGCCCCAAGTAGTCGCTTTCTACTGAGTATGCACAACGAAATGTTCCATGATAAAAAGATTGAACCTGAAGTTGCAACTGTATGTTTGGAGCGAGTAGAAAAAGTAGTCACAGTGAGTAAATTTATTGCTAATGGTATTTGCGAGTTATTTCCAGAATATAAACATAAGCTACAACCTGTATATGCGGGAGTAGACCTGAAACGCTTTCAGCCTAAGTGGACAAAATTAGGAGAAGAAAAACGAAAAGAAATTTTGGCAGCTCATGGTTTAGAAGGTAAACAAGTAATCCTTTGTGTGGGTAGGTTAACAAATAAAAAAGGACCACATCTGTTAATACCTGCGATCACTAAAGTAATCAAAAAACACCCATCTGCTGTATTATTGTTAGTAGGTAGTAAATGGTATGGTAACAATAATGAAAATGATTATGTCCGTGAAATTAAAACGGAGGCAGAAAAGTTGGGAGCAGCAGTTCAGATGACAGGTTTTATTTCACCATCTGAAATTGCGGATTACTTTCTGTTAGGTGATATATTTATATGTGCATCTCAGTGGGAAGAACCTCTAGCTAGGGTACATTACGAGGCTATGGCAACTGGACTATGTACGATTACTACTGCCAGGGGGGGAAACCCTGAAGTAATTGTTCCAGGTAAAAATGGTATTGTAATTACAGACTACGAAAACCCTGATGCCTTTGCTACTCAGATAGACTACTTATTGTCGAGACCAGAGGAGAGTGAAGAGATGGGAAGAACAGGACGCGAGCTAGCTGAATTACATTACAGTTGGTCAAGGGTAGCTTGGGATATTTTGAGTATTATTAATGACTCAAAATCAACGTCTTTAGAGAAAATGGGGTTAATAGAGCAAGCTCAGGAAGCTGGATAAATTGAAGCTGATTTTTTCCAGACTAAGGCTCAGATCAGTAAAGATTATAAATCAAGACCTAAAACGTAGGAAAATGAAATATTTGAGTTGATTCTATGAAACAACAACAAAAGAGGGAATTAGTAGCTATTATTGGCATGGCATGTCGATTTCCAGGAGCAAATGACTATGGTCAGTTCTGGAAAAATATGGAAGCTGGAGTAAATAGTATAAGTGAAATACCCTCCCAAAGGTGGGAAGCAGAAAAGTATTATGCTCCTATTCCTAATCAACAAAATAAGACGATAAGTAAATGGGCAGGGTTGATAGAAGGAATAGATGAGTTTGATGCCGAGTTTTTTAGTATCTCTCCTAGAGAAGCAAGAAAGGTAGATCCACAACAGAGAGTTATATTGGAATTGAGTTGGTCTTGTATAGAAGACGCGGGTTATTCACCATCTCAGCTTTCAGGAAAAGATGTAGGTGTTTTTATGGGTGCTTGTAATTATGACTCTATTCTCTTGATGAACCGAAATCAAGAAAATATAGAAGGTCATAGTGGAACAGGAACCTGGACTTGTATGATTCCCAACCGTATCTCTTCATTTTTTAACTGGCACGGTCCAAGTATTCCTATAGATACAGCTTGTTCAAGCTCACTGGTAGCTATTCATTATGCACTTAAATCTCTCAAAGAATCAGAGTGTGAAATGGCATTGGTAGGTGGTATAAGTGTGTTATTCACCTCAACAACATACATCCAGATGAGTCAACTAGGGATGTTGTCGCCAACAGGACAATGTAGAACATTTAGCAGCGATGCCAATGGTTATGTGAGGGGAGAAGGAGCTGGAGTAGTTTTATTAAAACCTCTAACAAAAGCTATAGTAGATGGCGATCATATTTATGGTGTAATTCAAGGGAGTGCAATTAATCACGGAGGAAAAGCTAGAACTATAACATCTCCTAATGTCTACGCCCAAGCTAAAGTAATTCGTTCAGCCTACATTAACGCTAATATTTCTCCGGATACAGTATCTTATATAGAATCTCATGGAACAGGCACACCATTAGGAGACCCAATAGAAATTAATGCTTTGAAAAGAGCCTACAAGCAACTTGCTCAGCAGTATGGAGTCGAAAAAACAGAGAAACCCTACTGTGGTATAGGAGCAGTTAAAAGTAATATAGGACATTTAGAAGGAGCTGCTGGAATTGCTGGATTAATCAAAGTATTATTAGCAATGAAGTATAAAAAGCTCCCCAAAATTCTCAACTTCAAGGAATTGAATCCACGCATTAAGATTAAAGATACTCCTTTCTATATCATAGAGGAAAATCAAGAGTGGAAACGATTAAAAAATGAGTTAGGAGAAGAGATTCCCAGACGTGCAGGTTTAAGTTCTTTTGGTATTGGGGGCGTTAATGCTCATATTGTATTGGAAGAACCTCTAGAAGAAGTAAAAATTAATTTAAGTGATACTTTAGAGCGTCCACAAGAGATTTTAACTCTCTCAGCGAAGACAGAGAAAGCACTGAGAGAATTAGCCACAAAATATCAAACTTATTTACAATTAGACAGTGAAGCATCGCTATCAGATATATGCTTCAGCGCTAATAAAGGTCAGACACATTTTACAAAAAGATTAGCAATAGTAGCAGAGTCAAAGAGGGATTTACAGCAAAAATTAGCAGGTTTTCTCCAGGATAATGCGACTCAGGGAGTATTTACAGGAAATTCAGACACTCAGACGATAGCTTTTCTCTTTACTGGTCAAGGTTCCCAATATGCTGAAATGGGAAGGCAGTTATACGATACTCAACCTACTTTTAAGAAAATTATTGACCAGTGCAGTAAAATTCTGGAAAAATATCTAGAAGTTTCTTTACTAGATGTACTTTATCCTAATCTCACTATAAAAAAGGAAGAGGTTTCATCTTTAATAGACCAAACAGCTTATACCCAACCTGCTATATTTGTAATAGAATACGCTCTAGCTAAATTATGGGAATCTTGGGGAATTAAACCAGATGTAGTTATGGGTCACAGTGTTGGTGAATATGTAGCAGCAACAGTAGCAGGTATTTTTAGTTTAGAAGATGGTCTCAAACTGATTGCAGCAAGGGGACGGTTAATGCAACAGTTACCCGCAGGTGGAGAAATGGTAGCTGTGATGGCATCAGAAGCAAAAGTGAAAAAGCTCCTCAGACCTTATGCAGAAAAAGTAGCTATCGCAGCAATAAACGGACCAAAAAGTGTAGTTATTTCTGGTGAGGCGACAGCAGTCAGGGAAATTGTCAGCAGTTTAGAATCAGAAAAAATTAAAACCAAACAATTACAGGTATCTCACGCCTTCCATTCACCATTGATGGAACCAATGTTGGCAGAATGGGAAGCAGTAGCTAAGGAACTAACTTATCATCAACCAGAGATTCCAGTCATATCTAATGTCACGGGAACAATAGCAGATAAAAGCATCACAACAGCCAAATATTGGGTAGATCATGTACGTCTACCAGTCAGGTTTACTGAAGGTATGGATGCTTTACAGAAACAGGGCGTTGAAATTTTCTTAGAAGTCGGACCGAAACCAATATTGTTGGGTATGGGTCGCCGATGTCTGCCTAAAGATGTAGGTGTTTGGTTACCATCATTGCGTCTGGGAGTAGATGAGTGGCAACAGATGTTATCAAGTTTAGGGGAGTTGTATGTACAAGGAGCGAAAGTAGATTGGTCAGGGTTTGACTCCGACTATAGTCGTCAGAAAGTAGCATTACCCACATATCCATTCCAACGAGAACGTTATTGGGTAGAAGAAAATGGATATGGGAAAAAGTTATTAAGTAAACAGCAAACAGTAAAGGAACTTCATCCATTATTAGGTTACAAAATAAATATTGCAGGTCAACAGCAGATATTTGAATCATTCTTGGGAGCAGAAAAACCAGAATATCTGAAAGACCACAGGGTATTTGACGAACCTCTATTCCCGACAACAGGATACCTAGAAATAGCCCTAGCAGCCGGGCAAAACCAGTATAAAACCTCTTGGATAGAAGTAGAAGACCTGAGGATAGAAAAAGGCTTAGTATTACTAGAGGGAGAGGTAGAAACAGTTCAGACTATACTAACTCCCCAAGAAAATCAAACCTATCAATTCCAAATATTTTCTCAAGAGCAACAGGGAGGAACTCAACAATGGGTACTCCATGTAGCCGGAAAAATACAGCAGGCAGCACAACAAGTAGAAGAAGAAAAATTAGATATAGAGAAATATTTAGGAGAGTGTGATCGCTCCATAGAAATCAAACAACACTATCAACGTTGTCAGTCCATGGGAATTAGCTATGGTTCAAGCTTCCAAGGGATAAAACAACTGTGGAAAGGAGAAAATCAGGCATTAGCCAAACTCGCTATCCCAGAAGCACTAGCAGGAGAAATGGGGGAATATAACATACATCCAGTTATATTAGATGCAGCACTGCAAGTAATATTCAATGCACTGCCAGAAGCAGAAAACGAAAATCAAACCACATATCTGCCAGTAGGTGTAGAAAAATTAACAACCTACAGCAGCCCAGAGGAGTCAATGTATGCTTACGGAGTGGTAGATGGAACAGGTGGAGGAAATTGGAAAGCAAACGTCATCCTCAGCACCGAAACAGGAAAGATAGTTGGGAAAATATCAGGGTTACGAGTAAAAGCAGCAAGTAAAGAAGCCTTACTAGGAAGCAAACAAGAAACAATTAAAGACTTGCTGTATGAAATAGAATGGAGAAGCAAAGGTCGCTTGGGAAGACTACTACCACCAGATTATTTGCTGGCACCAACAAAAATAGAACAGCAACTACAACCAACCATAAGAGAATTAATAGCTCAGGCGAATCTAGAAAGCTATCAAGAAATACCAGGAAAATTAGAAGAGTTAAGCCTGGAGTATGTACTCCAAGCAATTAAGGAACTGGGGTGGTATTACAAAGTAGGAGATAAGTTGAACAGTGAACAGGAAATAGAACGGCTAAGTATAGTACCAAGTCAAAAACAACTATTCAAGCGAATGCTACAAATGTTAGGAGAAGCAGGAATAATTGAGCCAGTTGTTGGTACAGATGAGTGGAATGTAGTGCAAACATTAGACAACAGTGAAGAACAAGGGCCGAAAAAAGGTGAAAAATTCCTGAGTGAGTATCCCCAAGCAGCAGCAGAGCTAACACTATTAAACCGTTGTGGCACGGAACTAAGTGGAGTATTGCAAGGAGCAACAGACCCAGTAGAGTTAGTGTTTCCATCAGGAGATTTGACTGCGGCTACCAGGGTATATCAAGACTCCACCCTCGCTAAATTTATGAACTCCTTAGTAGAAAAAACTATTGCTACAGCAATTGAGAAGTTACCAAAGGATCAAGGGATAAGGTTATTAGAAATAGGAGCAGGAACAGGAGGAACGACCAGTTATATTTTACCGACTCTACCAGAAACTAATACAGAGTATGTATTTACAGACTTGGGAGTCTTATTTACTACAAAAGCCAAAGAAAGATTCCAGGATTATCCTTATGTAGAATATCGGACATTAGATATAGAAGTAGACCCGACAACTCAAGGCTATAATGCTCATCAATATGATGTGATTATTGCAGCTAACGTCCTTCATGCAACAACTAATATCAAGGAAATACTGTCTAATGTGCGAAAACTCCTAGCACCAGGTGGGATATTAGTATTATTTGAAATTACAAGCCGTCAACGATGGCTAGATTTAGTATTCGGACTATTGGAAGGATGGTGGAGATTTGAAGATCTAGACATACGACCAGACTATCCATTACTGAGTCGCTCTCAGTGGCAAGAGGTATTGATGGGAACAGGGTTTACAGAAGTAGCCACCTTGCCAGAAGTAGAAGGAATGCCACAGGTATTATCTCAGCAATCTGTTATTATTGCTCAAGCAGACTCAACGGCCTCAGTACCAGATGCAAAGGGTTGGTTGATCCTAGCAGATAAACAAGGAATTGGCCAACACTTAGCAAGACAACTGGAGTCTTTTGGAGGTGTTTGTACTGTAGTATTTGCTGGTGAGAAATATCAACAAATCACTCCAGAAGAGTTTACTATTAATCCTGATCGCCCAGAAGACTACGAGCAACTGATGACAGCAGTGGTAGATAAGTCACCGGCATTGTCTGGAGTTGTGCAATGCTGGACAACAGAATTTGCAGCCACAAAAGAAATAAAAGATTTATCTCGATGGGGATGCGGAACAACATTATTTTTAGTGCAAGCCTTACTTAAAAGTCGATTACAGCGATTGCCACAGTTATGGTTAGTTACTTCAGGATCTCAACCAGTACCGTTAAATAGTCCTTTGATTCCTGGAGTCAGTCATTCTTCCCTATGGGGAATGGGGAAAGTTATTAACTTAGAACATCCAGAACTCAATTGTGTTCGTATAGATTTAGACCCAGAAGCAACTGTCGAGAGTAATGCCAACCTACTATTTAATGAAATCTGGTCAGAGGATAAAGAAGACCAAGTAGCATTACGGGAGAATTCACGCTATGTAGCTCGATTAGTAGCCAGTCATCATCAGCGAGTAGCAACAGGGGGACTGACAATACCATCACAACCATATAAACTCGGCATATCAGAAAAAAGCAGTTTAGACAAGCTTATTTTAGAGCCGATTAACAGAAATGCTCCAGCAGCAGGGGAAGTAGAAATTCAAGTCATGGCAACAGGACTGAATTTCCTAGATTTGGTAGCAACATTAGGATTAGTACCAGATGAAGTAGACGGCGTGTCTCAAAAACACCTGGTAGATATCAATAGATTTGGGGTAGAATGTAGTGGTTATGTAGTTGCAGTGGGAGAAGGAGTCAAAGGATTAGAAGTAGGAGATATGGCGATCGCTATGGCTCAGGGTAGCTTCAGCCAATATGTCACAGTCAATGCTAGTTATGTAGTGCCGAAGCCAGAAAATATAACTTTTGAAGAAGCAGCATCAATACCAGCTAACTTCTTAACTGCTTATTATGCCTTACATCACATTGCCAAGATTACTAAAGGCCAACGTATCCTGATTCATGCAGCAGCCGGGGGTACAGGTATGGCAGCCGTGCAAATAGCTCAAAAAGCAGGTGCAGAAGTTTTTGCGACAGCAAGTCCTCCTAAATGGGAAACTCTACGGAAAATGGGAGTCAAATATATTATGAACTCCCGGACTGTGGAGTTTGCCGACCAGGTAATGGAATTTACCGAAGGGCAAGGGGTGGATATAGTGCTGAACTCCCTAACTTCAGGAGATTTTGTCAGGAAAGGTTTATCAGTAGTCAGTCCTCAAGGTAGGTTTATAGAAATAGCCAAGCGGGGGGTATGGAAATCTAGCCAAGTAGCAGAAGTAAGGCCAGATATATCCTATTCTATAGTAGATTTGCTGCGAAAGTCTCAGGAAGAACCAGAATTAATCAATTCCATGTTGCAGGAGTTAACAGCAGATTTCTCCAATAGCTTACTCAAACCAACACCATTAAAAGTATTCCCCATAGAGGAAGTCATCAGTGCCTTCCGTTATATGCAGCAAGCTAAACATATAGGAAAAATTGTCGTTACTCAGCCAAAACAACCAGACAAACCAGTAAGTTTCCGTGGTGATGCTGCATACTTAATTACAGGAGGTATGGGCGGTTTAGGCTTACTAATATCTCGTTGGATGGTGTCCAAAGGAGCTAAACACTTAGTTTTACTGGGGCGTCGGGCACCGAATGAGGTAGTCAAAGAAAAACTGGTCGAATTGGAAGCAGCAGGGGCATCAGTGACAGTAGAAACATTAGATGTGTCAGACTGGGAAGGGATGAAAGGAGTGATAGAGAGGATTAATAACTCAGGCACACCATTAGCAGGGGTAATGCACTCAGTGGGTGTATTATCAGATGGGGTGCTAGAAAATCAAACCTGGTCAAGTTTTGAGCAAGTCATGGCTCCCAAAGTTCAGGGTAGTTGGTATCTACACCAGTTGACTCAAAATCAATCCTTAGACTTTTTCCTTGTGTTCTCTTCAGTAGCATCTTTATTTGGTTCCTCTGCTCAGGCAAATCATTCAGCAGCTAACGCTTTTCTGGATGGTTTAGCTCACTATCGTCGCTCTCTAGGATTACCAGGATTAAGTATTCATTGGAGTACTATTTCCCAAGTGGGAGAGGCAGCAGAAAGAGGTGCTGATGTGAGGTTGCAAAAACAGGGTATAGCTGCTTTGACTCCCACTGAGGTATTAGAATCTCTAGAAGTGTTAATGAGTAGTAACGCTAACACTGAGGTAGCAGTAGTAGATATTGATTGGTCAAAGTGGCAAGAAAGAGCATCCCAATGGAGGTTTTTAGCAGATTGGGAGGGAGTTGTTGCGGGAGTTATAGGCACAGAAACTAGGCTTTTAGAACAACTAAAAGAATCCTCATCAGAGGAGCAAGAAAAAATGTTAGTGGATTACCTCAAAGGTAAAGTAGCTAATATTTTTGGCACAACAACTGGCAAAATCATGGATATAGAGCAACCATTAACTACTATGGGACTTGACTCTTTGATGGCAGTTGAGCTACGGAATCTCATCCAAAGGGAATTGGGATTTGATATACCTATGCAAACAATAATTGAAGGTATTAGTATTTCGGAAATAGTCGATCTAGTATCTGAGCAGCTATTGTTAGAACAAGTTAGTTACTCAAATACTTCACCAACTGAAGAAATCGATGAAGATATGGAGGAAATTACTCTATGAAACTGACCCAAATTCTGTCTCAAATCTCTAGCCAAGGCATTAAATTATGGGCTGAAGGTGATGAGTTAAAAATCCGCGCTCCCAAGGGGACACTAACAGCAGAAATTCGTGATTTATTATCCCAAAATAAACTCGAATTACTCCAGTTACTTCAGCAAAAGAGTAGTAATATTAGTGCCACATCTGTGCCTTTAGTTCCTGTTGGTAGGGATAAAGATTTGCCAGTTACTTATCAACAGGAGCGTCTCTGGACTATAGATCAGTTAATGGGAAATAAGCTGAATCTCAATGTTTCTACAGCCCTAAGAATTGAAGGTTTAATAGATGTCCAACTACTACAAAAAAGTTGGAATGAAATGATGAGTCGTCATGAAACTTTGAGGACTACTTTTAGTTTTGCTGAAGGGTCATTAATTCAAGTGGTTCTTCCTAGTTTAGATTCTGAGATTTCAGTAGTAGATTATCAAGGTTTAAGTAAGACTGAGCAAGCAAGTGTAATTCAAGAGGCTATTGAACAGGAAGCCCAACAATATTTTGATTTATCTGAAGGCCCACTGTTAAACGTAAAACTTTTCAGATGTAGCGAGCGAGAAGGAGTATTGCTATTAGTATCTCATCATATTATTAGTGATGGTTTATCTCACAATTTTTTATTTCGCGAACATATACTTTTGTATGATTCTTATCTGAGTAAAAAACCATCTCCTTTAGAAGAATTAGATATTCAATATGGAGATTATTCTGTTTGGCAGCGACAGTGGCTACAAGGAGAGGTGTTACAAAAGGGAATAGATTTTTGGAAAAAAGAACTGGCAGATATTTCTACTTTATATCCAGTACCATCTGATATTTTTCAAGTATCTCCAGGCTTTAAAGCTATTAAGAAGACTTTTTCAATACCCAATAATATATTGTCTTTAGTGCAAAAGGTAAGTAATCAATATAGTGTTACTCCTGTAGTTATTTTCCTTTCAGTGTTTTATGTATTGATATTTCAATACTCTCTAAAACAGGATATTGTTGTTGGTCTCCCAGTTTCGGGAAGGTTACATCATAAACTACAATCTGCCGTTGGTTACTTTACTGATACTATCCTATTACGAGCCAAAATATCTGATAATTTTATTACATTTAAAGAATTACTTAACAAAGTTAAAGAAATTACCATTAAAGCTTATGCCAACCAACATATTCCTCTCAACTTTGTAGCAGAATTCCTGAATCAGCAAAACAATCAACAATATAGAAATTTATTTCAGATTTTCTTTGACTATATTGACTTTGGAGGAGAAGATAAGATCGAATATCCTAATTTGACAGGAACTTCAATAGAGGAAAAGTTCCCTTCAGATATAGATTTGTTCTTTCTTTTATTAAAATTTGAACAGGAGCTAAAAGGGTCTTTTAGTTACAATCCTGAATTATTTGAAGAAGAAACAATTACAGCTTTAATAGATTCCTATTTGTTGCTTCTAGAAAAAGCAATTAATGCTCCAGAGACACAAATAAATGATTTAGAAATATCAGAAAATCTGGCAAAACGTAAGACTGAGATTCACAGTCAATCAAGAAAAATAAATCTGATAGAAACTGGTTTAAAATCTATTTCTGAAGTTAAAGAGTCTGCTGTTTTGACTAGGGATAATCAACTGGTTGCTTATGTGGTTATTACCGATGATTATTCTGTAGAGAAAGTACAATCTTTCCTAGAATCTCATCTATCTTCCGAGTTTCTCACTGATGCTTATATACCTGTTTCTACTCTACCAAAAACAGAATCTGGAGAAATAGATGAAACTGCTTTAACAAGTTTAGAAGTTATTGACTCAGAATTAATTAATCGTTGGGAAGAAAAACTGCGATCGCATCCCGAAATAGAAGAAGTGGCGGTAGTTGTGCAGCGCAAACAAGCTTACCCAGTTATACCAGTAATTCAGGAAACAACAGTAGAAAAGAATGGTAAGGATAACACAAAAGACTTAAAAATTGCCGAAGAAAATATTGCAGATACTACCCCTGCTGAGGTAGACGAGGTTGCTGCATCTGTAGAATTTGAAACTTGGGCAGATTTATTACCAGGTACAAATGAACCAGCGATATATAGCACTGACGGTCGTAAACCTCTTACTCATGCACAACTAAAAGATTTTGTACAGTCACCGCCAGACAAGGCCAGTCTCAGCTATTTGGGGATTAAAATAACTGACCGTGTATGTGCTGCTACTCCCAATGGACCAGAAGCAGCAATAGCATTTTTGTCCTTAGCACAACAGTGTGTGTTTGCACCTATTAGCACTTCTCTGACGGAAAAGCAAGTTCAGTTTGAGTTGGAAGACCTGGGTGCAGTAGCTTTGTTATTGCAAAAGGGAGAAGCTAACAGTAGTGATAATGCAAAGTTAAAAGCTTGTGCGGAAAGTTTAGGGGTGCGGGTTATTGAGCTAATACCTGATGCTTCAGTATGTGGCTTATTTAGCTTGGAAGAAATTACTACAAATAAGGAAGAGCATCAACCAATAACAGAAGGTAATAATAAACCTACTCGTGACCATATAGCTTTAGTGCTGCATACTAGCGGTACAACAAGAAAACCCAAGACAGTACCTTTGACTCATGGGAATTTAACAGCAGGTTCTTTAACTATTAGTCAGACTATACAACTAACTCCAGAAGATACCTGTATCAATATCATGCCTTTGTTCCACATTCACGGTCTTTCTGTTAATATTCTGGCCTCACTGTTAGCTGGTGCTAGTGTACTTTGCATGCCAGGGTTATACGCAACAGAAAAAGGAGTAAGTGATTTCTTTGAGTGGTTGAAACCGGACGAGGGAAGCGATAGAAAGAAAGTAACTTGGTATTCTGCTGTACCAACCATGCACCAAGCAATTTTGGAATATGCAGAACAAGCATTAGCGGAAACAGGTAAAGCTCCTGAACACTCTCTGCGTTTAATTCGTAACTGTTCCGCAGCACTGCTACCAGCTATTGCCGACCGGATGGCAAAAGCATTTAAATGTGAAGTATTGCCTACCTATGCAATGACAGAATCTATGCCTATTTGTAGTCCAGAAGTAGGTAAGGGGTTACTCAAGCGTGGCTCTGTAGGTCGCGCTGCTGGTCCGAAAGTAATTATTGGAGATGTCAAACTAGATGGAAAAGGCAAATCAGTTCTAAGTGTGCTAGAACCTTATGCTGAGGGGGAGGTAATGGTTCAAGGTGCCTGTGTGACTGCTGGATATGAGTTAAGGGAATGGATGGATTATAATCCTAATAAGGAAGCCTTTATTGACGGTTGGTTAAGGACTGGGGATAAGGGTTATAAAGATAAAGATGGTTATGTTTATCTGGTAGGTCGGTTCAAAGAAATTATTAACCGAGCAGGGGAAAAAATTAGTCCGATGACAGTGGAAGATGTATTGCAGCGTCATCCAGCAGTAGGTCAGGTGGTTGTATTTGCTGCCCCCCATGAACTTTTTGGTGAAGTAGTGGGAGCAGCAATAGTACCAGTTCCCAACCAGACACGACCAACTCTAGCAGCATTACGTCAGTTTGCTATGAAGCAAAAAGAACTGGAAACCCAGTATTTGCCAGAATGCTTAGTTTGGATGAATGCTATTCCTAAAGGTCTGACAGGGAAACCTGCGCGAATAGGTTTAGCCAAAAGGTTAGGAATACCTATTCTGACGACTGATGTGACAGCATCACCTCGAACTTTTGTGGCCACAAAAGGAGGGGATGGTAAGTATGTTTTAGAAATATTGGAGAGTCAAATTGAGAATGGAAAAGGAAGTTGTCAGAGCTTACAACAGTTGACTGTTTATTTTACTTCTAAGACAACAGAGTTTTCTTTAAGTCAGTTGTCAGAGTTTGAAGTACGCGATCGCTTTGGTACTCTCAGTCAAATCATGCCTTATGCTTTCGTCCAGTTAGACACATTACCATTAACATCTGATGGAAAAATAGACCGGAAACGGTTACAAAACCCTGAGAAAGATGGTGGTTCTCAAATTGTACAACAAGGAAATGAGACTGAGCAAAAGATTGCTGCTATTTGGAAAGAGGTACTGCAAATAGAAGAAGTTGGGATTTATGATAACTTCTTTGAATTAGGAGGTAAGTCTGTACTACTAATTCAGGTGTATGCCAAGTTACAAGAAATATTTGATATGAATAACTTGAAGGTTGTTGACTTGCTAGCTAACCCTACAGTTTATTCATTAAGTCAGTTTATTATCAATGGCGGTACAGCAGAATCAAACAAACAGAGCCAAGTTAGTTATCAGAAGCGTTTAACTAAACGTCTCTCTAAGAAAAGTGAAAGGGGTAATATGCGGAAAAAACTCCGTTCTCAAAAATAGATAATAGGGAGTAAGGAAAAAACACAAAATTTATTTTGCTTGAATTTACCTGAAATTTAATACCTCTAAAACCTAAAAGTTAAAATCTAAAACCTAAATATATAATAAAAATTATGAATCAGCCAGAAGAACCACAACAATATAATGATAATGAAATTGCTATCATAGGAATGTCTGGACGGTTTCCAGGGGCAAAAAACGTGGAGGATTTTTGGGATAATCTCAAGAATGGTGTTGAATCTATCTCATTATTATCAGATAAACAGTTGAGCAAGTCTGGTGTTGCACCCGAAATACTTAATAATCCCAACTATGTTAAAGTTAATTCTATGGTCTCAGACATCGATATGTTTGATGCTAATTTTTTTAACTACAGTCCTAGAGAAGCAGAAGAAATAGACCCGCAACAACGACTTTTTTTAGAGTGCGCCTGGGAAGCAATAGAAAGTAGTGGTTATAACCCAGAAAACTATGAAGGTTCAATCGGGGTATATGCTGGAGGTGGACTGCCTACCTATTTAATGTATAACCTGGAAGACCAAGATTTTATTCTACTGGGTAATCGCTACTTTACCCAAATGGTAGGTAATGACAAAGATTACTTAGCAACCCGCACCGCTTACAAACTAAATCTTACTGGACCAGCGCTCAATATTCAAACAGCTTGCTCCACTTCATTAGTTGCAGTACATTTAGCATGTCAAAGTTTGCTCAATGGAGAATGTGACATGGCTCTGGCAGGTGGTGTTTCGATCCAAATCCCTCAAAATGTGGGATACTTACATCAGGAAGGATTGATCGGCTCTCACGATGGTCATTGTCGAGCCTTTGATGCCAGAAGTTCGGGAACAGTTTTTGGTAATGGTGTAGGAGTTGTGTTACTTAAACCACTGCAAGATGCTATAGCAGATGGAGATTGTATTCATGCTGTAATTAAGGGTTCGGCGATTAATAATGATGGTTCTTTGAAACTGGGTTATACTGCTCCCAGTGTTGATGGTCAAGCTGCAGTTATTTCTGAAGCTCAAGCTGTTGCTAGTGTAACTCCAGAAACAATTACATATATAGAAGCTCATGGCACGGGTACGGAACTAGGAGATCCGATTGAGATTGAAGCTTTAACAAAAGCCTTTTCAGAGCATACTGATAAAAAACAATTTTGCGCCATAGGTTCCCTAAAAACAAATGTGGGACACATGAATACGGCGGCAGGGATAGGAGCATTGATTAAAACTGTTTTGACTCTCAAACATAATTTAATACCTCCCAGTCTACACTACGAAAAACCTAATCCCCAGATTAATTTTAGCGATAGTCCGTTTTACGTCAACAGTACTTTATCTGAATGGAAACGCAACGGCACTCCTCTACGAGCAGGAGTTAGTTCTTTTGGTATAGGTGGAACTAACTCTCACGTTGTATTGGAAGAAGCTCCCAGTCAGGTTAAAGAAGAAGATGATTTGCAACGTCCCGTTCATATATTAACTTTGTCAGCTAAGACTCCAACAGCTTTAGCAGATTTAGTAGATAGTTATCATCATTATCTAGAAACTAATCTAGATTTGGATCTAGGAGATGTTTGTTACACTGCAAATACAGGAAGAGTTCATTTTAACCACAGATTAGCAGTTGTTGCTGAGAAACAAACAGAATTAACTGAAAAACTGCGACAGTTTAAATTAGAAGATAAAGTAGAGGGTATCTGTTCTGGGAAACTGTTAATCAACGCTACTGCTCCTAAAGTCGCCTTCCTATTCACAGGTCAAGGTTCCCAATATGTTAATATGGGCAAGGAGTTATACGAACAAGCACCAGTATTCAGAGCGGCACTTGATGAATGTGAGGAAATATTAGAGGAACTGGGTGTAAATTCTATATTAGAAATTATTTATCCTGAAGGTGGAGAGACATCACCCCTAGACCAAACAGCTTATACCCAACCTGCTATATTTGCCATAGAATACGCCCTAGCTAAATTATGGGAATCTTGGGGAATTAAACCAGATGTAGTGATGGGTCATAGTGTAGGTGAATATATAGCAGCAACAGTAGCTGGAATATTTAGTTTAGAAGATGGTCTGAAACTCATTGCAGCAAGGGGACGGTTAATGCAACAGTTACCCGCAGGTGGAGAAATGGTAGCTGTGATGGCATCAGAAGCAAAAGTGAAAAAGCTCCTCAGACCTTATGCAGAAAAAGTAGCTATCGCAGCAATAAACGGACCAAAAAGTGTAGTTATTTCTGGTGAGGCGACAGCAGTCAGGGAAATTGTCAGCAGTTTAGAATCAGAAAAAATTAAAACCAAACAATTACAGGTATCTCACGCCTTCCATTCACCATTGATGGAACCAATGTTGGCAGAATGGGAAGCAGTAGCTAAGGAACTAACTTATCATCAACCAGAGATTCCAGTCATATCTAATGTCACGGGAACAATAGCAGATAAAAGCATCACAACAGCCAAATATTGGGTAGATCATGTACGTCTACCAGTCAGGTTTACTGAAGGTATGGATGCTTTACAGAAACAGGGCGTTGAAATTTTCTTAGAAGTCGGACCGAAACCAATATTGTTGGGTATGGGTCGCCGATGTCTGCCTAAAGATGTAGGTGTTTGGTTGCCATCATTACGTCCTGAGCACATCCCTCTCCAGTCCTCCTTAGAAAGCGCGAGGTCAGAGGATTTTTCACAGATGCTTTCTTCTCTGGGAGAGTTATATGTGCGGGGAGTAAAGGTAGACTGGGTAGAATATGATGGAGAGTATAGTCGTCAGAAAGTAATATTACCTACTTACCCATTCCAACGACAAAGATACTGGATAGATAACTATTCGCGGGGGAGAAATTCTGTTTCAGTCAGTAGCAATAATGGTTTTGTCACTGAGGAGGGAACATCAAATCCTTTATTAGGTCGTAAATTACTTTTACCCTTTGCACAACAATTCCGCTTTCAGACTAAATTAACTCCTGAGTTTCCTTCTTATGTGAAAGACCACAGATATTACGGCAAAATAGTTGTAGCTGGTGCGTCTCACATTGTTCTTGGTCTCCTTGCTGGTAAAGAAGCACTAAACAGTGATTCTTGCGTTGTCGAAAATATTGAATTTTTGCAGATATTGGGAGCAGATGAAACTTCTAGTCGTACAGTGCAAATACTTCTGGATCAAGAAAAAGAAACAGAATATACTTATCAATTGATAAGTTGTGAAGCAGGAACAGAATACGACCCATCAACAGTTTGGACGGTTCACGCTAAGGCAAAAGTTCGCTCTGTTAATAACTCAGAGTTACCGAAAGAAAATATTGATATTGCAGCAGTAAAAAACCGATGTATTCAGTCTCTTTCCAGTGATGAATATTACTCAACTGCACTGGAACCCATGAAAGGAGACTTTCACCTAGGACCGACATTTCAATGGACAGAACAAGCTTGGATAAGTAGTACAGAAGGCTTAGTCAAAGTAAAAGCAGGTGAAAACAATGAAGAGATGCAGGAATATTGGCCTCATCCGGGTATGGTTGATTCTGGAATTGTGCCAGTAGCTCTGTTGTCAATACTTAGGGAGTTGTCTCAGAATACTGAGAATAATGGTAATGGCAAAAAAAATGCCATTGATAGTGAAATGGAAATTCCTACCTACGCATTTGCTGGAGCTAAGAGCTTTAAGTTTTTTGATAATTTTGACATTGATGATGATTTGTGGTATTACACCAAAATTGACGAGTCAAGTTCTTATGATCGAGGAGAACTTCTAGGTGAGACTTACTTGCTCAATGGAGATGGCAAAGTATTAGCAGAATATAGTGGTATAGACTTCCGTCAATTAAGTCGCAAGTTATTGTTGAGGAGCTTTGGACTAGATTTCAGTCAGTGGTACTATCAAACAGAATGGCAACCTGCTGCTTTGATGCCTGGTGAGACACAGGAAACAGGAACTTATCTGCTATTTTGCCCTACAGGAGAATCAAATAGTAAGTTAAAAGAATGGAGCGATAGCCTGAACTCCCAATTATTAGACCAAGGTCATCAATGTATTGTTGTTTATCCAGCAGATAGTTACAAAAAGTTATCCTCTGAAGGCAAAAAACAGATAATTCAATTATCTCCAACACAACCAGAACATTTCCAAAAGTTACTTGATGAGGTAAATGAATTAACAGAAGAGTTACCTTTGAAGGGTGTTATTCACCTGTGGAGTTTAGATACAGATGTTGAGGAGTTGACAAAAACAGAAGAGATAATTTGTGGTAGTATCATTAACTTCTTGCAAGGGATGCGATCGCTAGAAAAATTACCTCCTCTTTTGTTAGTGACTCAAGGAGCTTCATTAGAAGTCAGAAGCAAGGAGTCAGGAGTCAGTATTAACGCTCAACCGCAACAAGCTCTTTTATGGGGGGTAGGCAAAGTCATAACTATGGAGTATCCGCAGTTAGACTGTCGTTGTTTAGACCTAGACCCTAATGCTGATGAACAAGAAACTTTAAAAGTTTTACTTGATGAGGTCGCTAACCATCAGACATCAACCAGTGTGGAAAATCAAATCCGCTATTGTCAAGGAAAACGTCAAGTAGCAAGACTAACTCAACCCAGGTTAGATACTGATGCTAAGTTAGCTATTCAGACGGAAGCAAGTTATTTGATTACTGGTGGTTTAGGTGCTTTGGGGTTAGAAGTGGCTCAATTACTCGTACAGCAGGGCGTTAAGAGTATAGCCTTAGTAGGGCGCAACTCTCCCTCAGAAACCGCCCAGGAAAGTATCCAAGAATTAGAAGCAGCAGGAACTCAAGTTTCAGTATTCTTAGGGGATGTCTCTGTGGAAAAAGATATGGTTAATATTTTCCAAAAGATACAGACATCCTTACCTCCCCTTAAAGGTGTAATTCATGCTGCCGGAGTTTTAGATGACGGTTTCATACAACAAATGACTTGGCAACAATTCACAAAAGTTACTGCTCCCAAAGTTACTGGAACTTGGAATCTACATAAATTAACAAAAGATATACCATTAGATTTCTTTGTTTGCTTCTCCTCCCTTGCATCAGTGTTAGGTTCCCCTGGTCAAAGTAACTATGCCGCAGCTAACGCCTTTATGGATGCAGTGGCCCAATATCGTCAGAATTTAGGATTACCAGGATTGAGTATTAACTGGGGACCTTGGGCAAATGTTGGCATCGCCGCTCGGATGGGGGCACAACAACAAGGTCGTCTACAAAGTCAAGGTTTGCAAGGGATTCAAACAGAGCAAGGGTTACAAG
Source organism: Trichodesmium erythraeum GBRTRLIN201 (assembly GCA_018457135.1). Classification (GTDB taxonomy): domain Bacteria; phylum Cyanobacteriota; class Cyanobacteriia; order Cyanobacteriales; family Microcoleaceae; genus Trichodesmium; species Trichodesmium erythraeum. The sequence continues at coordinate 49,509 of JAGGDU010000241.1, forward strand.
CTTTAGAAGAAGTATTGGCGACCGATGAAGCACAAATAGCAATATTTAATATTGACTGGCCACACTTGTTGAGTCAGTTTGGACAGATGACTCCAGCATTTCTATCGGAAATAGCAAGTCAGCATCCACTCCAAGGTAAAGCAAATCAGGGACCTAAACAACGGGAGTTGTTAGAACAAATGAAGGTGGCAACAACTGACCAACGACAAAGGTTAATGGTTGATTACTTGATCGGTGTTGTGGCTAAAGTATTGAGGCGGGGTAAAAATGATTTACCAGACCCAGAGGAAGGATTCTTTAATTTAGGAATGGATTCGCTGATGGCATTGGATTTTGGGCAAATGATTCAGGTTGATTTAGGTATTACTTTGTCCTCAACTTCTACTTTTGAGTATCCAAATATTCAGGCATTAGCTGAGTATCTAGAGGAAATAATTCCGAAAGTGGATGAAAAAGAGGCTGAGTATGAAACAGATGATACTGCTATTGATGCAGAAAGTCTAATTACAGAGATTAGTCAGCTTTCAGAAGACAAAATGGATGAAGCTATTGATGAAGCTCTGACTCAACTTTATCAGTTTATATAGAATTGAGAATTTAGAATTGAGAATTCAGAATTGAGAATTAAGGAGTTAGGAGTCAGTTATCAGCTCACAGTTATTAGTCTTGCCTAAAGATACTGAACTCCTCCACTCCCCCCCCCACTCCAATACTCCCTATTCCCTAATATTTACTAAAGAAGGAATTAAACATGGAACCTAGCTCCGAAACTATTCAACTCTCAAATCAGCAACGTCTTTTATTAGCAGTTAAACAAGCAACTGCTAAATTAAATGAAATAGAAACAGCAACCACCGAACCAATAGCAATTATTGGTACTGCTTGTCGTTTTCCAGGGGGTGTTGATACTCCAGAGTCTTACTGGGAATTTCTCAGGGAATCAATAGATGGCAGAGTAGAGATTCCTAAAGAGCGATGGGATAATGACCTCTACTACAACCCCGACCCAGAAGCACCAGGTCAAATATACGTTCGTCATGGTTATTTTCTCCAACAACCAGTAGACCAGTTTGACCCCGCTTTTTTCAGTATTTCTGGGGTAGAAGCAAATAAGATGGACCCATCACAACGACTTTTGTTGGAGGTAACTTGGGAAGCATTAGAAAATGCAGGTATTTCACCCAGGAGTTTGAAAAATACTGATACTGGAGTATATATAGGTCAATGTTTTAATGATTATGCCTTGATTGGTATAAATGCTTTACCTAATAACTTTGGTGATTTTTATTTAGGTCTAGGTACAGCGATGAATACTTCATCGGGTCGGGTGGCTTATGCTTTTGGGTTACAAGGACCAACTTTTACTCTGGATACAACTTGCTCCTCGTCCTTAGTTACTTTGCACATAGCTTGTCAGAGTTTGCGGAGTGGAGAATCTAACCTTGCTCTGGTGGGTGGAGTAAATTTAATGCTTCATCCCAATGTTACTCATGGATTCTGTAAAGGTCGAGCATTATCCCCTGATAGTCGTTGTAAGACTTTTGATGCTAGTGCTGATGGTTATGCTAGGGGAGAGGGTTGTGGTATTATTGTTGCCAAACGTCTTCGGGATGCTGTGGCAGATGGCGATCGCATTTTGGCTCTGGTGAAAGGTTCTGCTATTAACCATGATGGCCCTAGTAGTGGACTGACAGTTCCTAATCAACAGGCACAAAAGAAGGTAATTCGGCAAGCTTTGGTAAATGCTAAGGTAGACCCGTTAGCAGTTGACTATGTTGAATGTCACGGTACGGGAACTTCTCTGGGAGATCCTCTGGAGGTCAAAGCTATTGATGAGGTTTATTGTCGAGAAAGAAGTAAGGATGACCCTCTGGTTTTGGGTGCGGTTAAAAGTAATGTGGGGCACTTAGAAGCTGCTGCCGGGGTTGCAGGTTTAATTAAAATTATTTTGGCTCTGCAAAACAAGGAAATTCCACCTAATCTTCATTTTAATCAACCTAACCCTCAAATTGATTGGGATAAAATTCCGGTGCAGGTGGCAACAAGTGTTGTACCTTGGGAAAAACCAGGTAAACCTCTTTTGGCAGGAATTAGCGGATTTGGTATGAGTGGGACTAATGCTCATGTAATTTTACAGGAAGCACCAGAACAAGTTAAAAGTAAAAATGATACAGATAGATCCCTTCATTTATTAACTCTGTCAGCTAAAACTAAAAAAGCTTTGGAGAAGTCGGTTGTTCGTTATCAAAATTATCTAGCACAAGAGAATAATGGGAATGAGTTAGCTGATATTTGTTATACAGCTAACACAGGACGTACCCATTTCAATCATAGGTTAGCAGTTATCGCAGCTAATCAAGCAGAATTATTGGAGAAATTAAGCGCTGGTTTAACTGGGGAGGAAATATTCTCTGGACAGGTATCTAGTAGCAGTTTACCAAAGGTGGCTTTCTTATTCACTGGTCAAGGTTCCCAATACGTTAATATGGGTCGGAGATTATATGAGCAAGCACCAGTTTTCCGACAGGCGATCGACCAATGTAATCAAATTTTCACTACAATTGTTGAGGAGCAAGCAGAATCAGAGGAAATGTCTCTGTTAGATGTCATATATTCTGATACTACAGAAGATTCTGATTCATCTCCACTACACCAAACTGCTTATACTCAACCAGCACTATTTTCTATTGAATATGCTTTGGCTAAATTATGGCAGTCTTGGGGAATTCAACCAGATGTAGTCATGGGCCATAGTGTGGGTGAATATGTTGCAGCAACAATAGCAGGAATTTTTAGTTTAGAAGACGGATTAAAGTTAATTACTGCTAGGGGACAATTAATGCAACAGTTACCTTCTGGTGGTGAAATGGTTTCTGTTATGGCCTCAGAGTCAAAAATACGCCCTCTCCTAAAAAATTACACAGATCAAGTGGCTATGGCAGCGATTAATGGGCCAGCAAGTGTGGTGATTTCTGGAGAGTCAGAAGGGGTAAGAGCGATCGCTACTAAGTTAAAGTCGGAAAGAATTAAAACGAAACAACTGCAAGTATCCCATGCTTTTCATTCACCTCTAATGGAACCAATGTTATCTGAGTTTGAAGCTATAGCTAATCAAATTGATTATAGTATACCCAGGATACCGATAATATCTAACGTCACTGGGGCAAAGGCAGATAGTAGTATTACTACTGCTAAATATTGGGTAAATCATGTCCGACAACCAGTTAAGTTTGCCCAAAGTATGAATGCTTTACACCAACAGGGAGTTGATATTTTCCTAGAAGTCGGAGCAAAACCAATATTATTAGGTATGGGCCGTCGGTGTTTACCAGAAGATGTAGGTGTGTGGTTACCATCATTACGCCCTAATGTGGATGAATGGCAGCAAATACTTTCTAGTCTATCAGAATTATACGTTCGGGGAGCCAAAATAGATTGGTCAGGGTTTGATGGAGATTATCAGCGACAAAAAGTGACTTTACCTAATTATCCTTTCGAACGTCAACGGTATTGGATAGAAAGTGAGAAGTCAGGGTTATCAGGATCGACTGTTTCTCAAATAACAGAAACGGCAACAGAAACTTTAACTAAGCAACTGGCAGAAACTGGTAATCTTTCAGCAAGCGAACTGAAGTTAGTGCCAAAAATACTGGATTTGCTCAAACAACAACAGTTAAAATCTGTTACAGAGTCGGACCAAAAGTATACAGAATTAGAAGACTTAGTTTCCCCTTCGTCAATAATAGATATTGAGAAGTTTCAAGCTGCTTCGAGAAAAGAACAGAAGTTGATGATAGTAGAGTATTTGCAAGAATTGGCAATGAAGGTACTGCAACTGAATACTTCTGAGGTTTTAGACCCCAATGAATCTGTTCTAGAACTAGGTTTTGATTCTTTGAGCGTTGTAGAACTTCGGAGCAAAGTCGAAAAACAACTAGCAGTAACTATTCCTGCCAGCTTAATTTTGCAAGGTCCTAGCATTATGGAATTAGCAGAAGCATTGGTTGAACAATTAACTAATAGCGGCTCATCTGACCAAGGTCCCGTTAAGAGCAAAAAAGGAAGTGGTTGGATTGCATACCACAAACCTAAACTTAATGCAAGTACCCGTTTATTCTGTTTTCACCCATGGGGTGCTAGTGCTTCTATGTATCAACAATGGTCTGATGCTTTGCCTCCAGAAATAGAAGTTTTACCCATTCAACTACCAGGTAGGCAAAGGCGTATTCAGGAAAAACCATTTACAGATTTTGCAAGTCTAATAGAGGTTTTAGCAGATTTCCTTTCTCCTTATTTGGATAAACCTTTTGCTTTCTTTGGTCATAGCATGGGAGGGTTCATTGCTTTTGAGCTTGCCTATTTTCTGGAAAAACAATATAATTTGAAACCAAGACACTTATTTTTGAGTGGTGTTGTTCCACCATCAGACAATACTTTCTTAGAAAAAATAGGATCTCTTTCAGAAACAGAACGACTTAATTATCTTCTAGAAATTTCAGAAATTCCAGAAAGTATTACTGAAGATTCATCCCTTTTCCATGAGTTAATGAATATCTTTAAGGCAGATTTTCAACTGTTACAAAGTTATCGTTATCTAGAGAAAAAGCCACTAGATTTCCCAATCTCCAGTTTTAGTGGAGTAGATGATTATACGATTAGCGATCGCCAACTTAATAATTGGTCTAAGTATACTACCAGCAACCTAAAAATAGATAGGATACCTGGTAAACATATGTTTATGTTCTTGAAAGATAGCCAAAAATTACTTTTGGAGCTGATTTCTCAAGAACTTTTACCACAATTAATTGCTCAATAAATTATTAGGGTGCAGATTTTGCACCCTTTTTGAATAAAATTAGGGAGTATTGACTTAATCAAAGAATAACGATTTAATTCTTCAAAAGTATACTTTTAGACAGGTTTATAGTATAAGCCAGTTTGTATAACCGTGTTATACCATTTCTCAAAAAAAATTCTACATTTTTTGCAGTATGAGAGTAGGGAATTAGAGAAGTAAGGGAATAGTAAACATAAGAATAACTAACATTAACTTAGCTAAATAGAGTAGTAAAGTTATTAATTATTTAAGAACTGAAGTTTTACTTAAGTTTAGTATTCATTTTGGTAATTTGTATAATGCTTGTATTTATAACAAAATACAACCAAACTAGGAGAAAAAAGAATGAGTGATAATTTAATCTCAAAAGATAATTTAGTTGGTACTTGGAAACTTGCTGATTTTTATACTATTGATTCAAAACAAAAAATTGCTTACCCCTTTGGTAAAAATCCTACAGGCTATCTTATATATACTGAAAATGGATATATGTCTGTGTTAATTATGACGACTAATCGCCCACTTCTTGGCCTATCAGTGGAAGAAATGCAAGATTTGAAAAGTCCTAAGTTAGGAATAAAATTAATTGCTAATCTTGGTAAATATATTAAGGCTACTTTGAGATATTTTAGTGCTGGTAGAAATTGTCTTTCTTACAGTGGTAGGTATGAAATACGAGACAGTACAGTTATTCACCATATTGAAGTTAGCCTAGTTCCTGATTGGGTTGGTTTAGACTTTGAACGTAATGTAGAATTTTCAGAAGGCCAAATTATACTTACTAATATGTTAAGAGATACATCCTTTAACTTAACTTGGAAACTGGTTCCTTAAGATCTTTGATTAAAAATAATTTGATGTTCCATAATTAGGCAAAGTTAGAATAGTTGTATAGCCTGTTTGTTATATTTTCTGATCTAAATGCTTACCTCAATAAATATACATACAATATATAAAAAATTGTTAGAGCAATTATAATGAATAATCAAATTTCTAGTAACCCAGACCAAAACTTAGAAATTGCTATCATTGGTGCTGGAATATCTGGTCTGTGTATGGCAATTAATCTCAGAAAAGCTGGCATTACAACTTTCAAAATTTTTGAAAAATCAGATAATGTAGGCGGTACATGGCACGATAATACATACCCTAGTTGTGGTTGTGATACACCATCTATTTTATATTCATTTTCCTTTGAACCTAAAAGTGACTGGACGCGACACTTTCCCAAACAACCAGAAATTCTAGAATATCTAGAACACTGTTCTAAGAAATATGATATCAGAAAACATATTACTTTTAATACAGAAATTAGTAGCGCTTTTTTTGACTCAGAAAAAAATATTTGGCGTATTTATAGTGCCTCTGGGGAAGAATTTTCTGCGAATATTTTAGTTAGTGGTTGCGGACAATTAAATAAACCCAAAATTCCTCATCTTGATGGTCTAGAAACATTTTCGGGAACTCAATTTCATTGCGCTCGTTGGAATCACGAACACGATCTAAAAGATGAAACAGTAGCAGTAATTGGTACTGGTGCAAGTGCAATTCAGTTTATTCCTATTATTGCTGAACAGGTGAAAAAGTTAATTGTTTTTCAACGTAGCGCGCCATGGATCGCACCTAAACCAGATTTTAAATTTACAAATTTTATTCATTGGTTAGGCAAGAGTTTCCCATTTATTCTTAGATTTTACCGATGGTTATTGTATTTAGTCCTAGAATATTTTGTTGTTTATTTAACAATAAAACAAAATACTATCGTTGGAAAACTTGTTAGTACTTTCCTCAACTTCCAAAGGGAGAAAATTATCAAAGATGAAAATCTTAAATCTATTCTAAAACCTAACTATGAAGTTGGTTGTAAGCGCATTTTAATTTCCAATGATTATTATCCAGCTCTACAACTTCCTAATGTAGAGGTAGTTGCTCAGGATATTAAAGGGATTAATCAGAATCAAATTATTACCAAAGAAGGGAGAGAATATCCCGTAGATACTTTGATATTTGCTACAGGATTTGATACCAAACTTTTGTCCTCAATTAAAATTGTTGGTTTAAACAATCAATTGCTACAGGACAAATGGCAAGATGGAGCAGAAGCCTATAAAGGCATTATGATTCCCGAATTTCCAAATTTGTTTATGTTGTATGGACCTAATACAAATACAGGAACTCAGTCAATTATTTTCATGGTTGAATGTCAAGTTAATTACATTATTTCTTGTATCAAAATGATGCAGAATAAATCGCAGAAATATTTGGATGTGAAGCCTGATATTAATTCTGAGTATAACCAAAAATTACAAGTTGCAGCTAGTCAAACCGTGTGGAATAGTGGTTGTAGCAGTTGGTACAAAACAAAAACAGGCAAAATCGTCAATAACTGGCCTTTTTCAACTGTACGTTATTGGCTCACAACTTCTCAAGCTGATCCCAAAGACTTTAATTTTTCTTAACCTGTTCTTAAAGGCGATAATTATTTTGTCAAAATACTTTTGCGTAGATCAAAAAAATCTTATATACTTAAAGAGAGTACAGTTTTTGTTTTTAACAAAAAATAATAAGGACAAAATGAATTATTAATTAATTGGGTCTATATTTGATTTTACAGCCAGCTTGTATGTGTTCTCCTCAGGCCTTATCTTGTCAATGCTTTTTTCAAATTATCCAGTTTTGCACCACTAATTAATTAAGGAGAGATCATAGTGGCAACAACATATCAAACTTTACAAAAAAAACCTAAAGCACCTAAAGCACCATCAACAGAATACACTTGGGAACAGATAGTTATATCCCATATATGGATAATATACTGCATTTCATTCCCTTATTCTTATGTAGGTTCAAAAGAATATTTACAACAACTATCTACTGAATCAGTTCAGAGAATTTTAGCTAATCCAAGAGTTAAAAAGTTGATTGGAAAATGGGAACTTGTATGGGGTATGTCTATTTATCAATTCCCAGGTTCTGGAGTGAATGACAATACACTCTACATTGCCAAGTACAATGATAACAATCCAGAAAAAGATACTTATGTTCTTTCTGTAGCTGGAACAAATATGAAGTCATTTTACAGTATTCTTTGTGAAGACGGCGGTGTGTTCTCAACTAAAGAATGGAACAATGGTCAACCCTGGAACAGCCCACCAAACTTTCAATCTACTACTGAACCATCAATATCTACAGGATTTACAAGGACCTTGGATAAGTTATTTAATAAGACTAAGGATAGTAATGGTACTCTTGTTATGGAAGCTCTCCAAAAAATAACCAGCAGCTCTAGCAAGCCAGTAGATTTGATAGTAGTAGGTCACAGTTTAGCTGGTACTATGTCTCCACTTGTGGCTCTAGCATTATTTGAACGTCAGTCAGAGTGGGATAGCAAAGGTATCGCTACAATCAAAGAAGTTTGGGCTATAGCCGGACCAACTCCGGGAAATCCAGCTCTTCAGGAATATTATACATCAAAACTTGGTGACAAAACTCAAAGTTTATGGTCTGAGCTTGACATTGTTCCTAATTGTTTCGCTAGGGAAGGTATGACTGGAGTGGCTAGCTTATATGAGCCTGACATTCCCTCTAGTCCTTTGGTTGAGATTATTATGCAGGCATTTAATAAGTCAATTGAACGTCATAACTATCAACATATCATCCCTCAGCCTGCTTATACTGGAAAGGTTAATAATGACTTCCGCATTGAAAATATTAACAAATATCCTGAAGTTAAAGAGTTTATTGCGGATCAGTGTGCTGCAATGCTACTCTACGCTTTTCTAAGTAGCTTAGAAGATATGTCTAATGTAATAGAAGACATTCCATTTGTCGGTAGAGCTTTTGAACCCCTTAAAGGTAAATTAGATTATCTCGTAAAATCATCCACTTTTATCGTCTCAAAGTTTTTTGCTCAAGTTATTGATGCAGGTGTAACAGTAGTCCTTATTGAGGATAAAATTGAGTCAGTTTTTGAGGAAGTACTCGATCACATTGGTCTTACAGTGCCTATCTCTGTTGTTATGTCTGTTCTTCCTGGTGATTTAATTCTTGGTCATAACATTATTAATTTGATGGATTGGTATATGCAGTTCTATTTCCAGCACGTAGACCAATATGTTGGATATTATGGTGTTGATGAACTTTACGGTATCAAGGCAGATATTACAAGTGAAGTAGAGGCAAGACTTGGAAAGGAAGAGAACAAGAAGCAAGAAGCTAATACTATTCTTCTGAATTATGGTAAAGCCAAAAATGACGATATTAAAGATTTGTATCGTGGGGAAGGTAAGCTACTTGATGGAATATCTGATGTTGTTGCGGAATTGAAGCAGTCAGGTGATGTAGAGAAGAATGCACAACCTCTAGTTGTAATAGTTGAGAAAAAGAGAGACTAGTGAGTATTTAAGCTTGTCGCTATGACCTCTAGCTAGTACGGTAAAATTCCGGCGGACAGGAGGGGGGCAACCAATTTCCTAGGACGGCTGAAAGTAAACAAGTAGCTAAAGCAGCGATTTATTACTACAACATCTTGAGTAAAACCACTCTTTTAGCTAACTAAAAAAAGTAACCTCACAGATTTTTGTCTATGCCGAGGAATTTAGAAGTCTGTTGACAGGCTTGAAGCAAATGTGGATTTATCCCATGTGCGGTAGATTAAGCAGGTAATCCAGAGTGTTTCAACCTCTATAAATGTCAAAATATTCTCAGTTGCAACTAACACATAAATATAATTTTGGGAACAGGGTTATACTTGTTCCTTGACTTTAAAATTATTTAATGTCCGGAGATTATACTTGGGGCTTGTAACTGTTATTTAGAAGTTATTTATCAGCAGGTATAATCTCTAATAATTTCCAATTATCTATTCATGTTACGAGGTTTAAAATCAGATATTCATAGATTTTCTTGATTTTTTGAGAGCTCTGGGAAAAGATGATATAACTTTCTTATTGTGTTTCATTTCCTACATTTTATAGAGATACTCTTGAATAAAACGATTGATGCAGTATAGTTCGTAGCGAAGATAAATTGGTTCAGTTTGAAAGGTTATAACTCAAGTTAATACTAAGCTTTAAAAAGAGGTATTACTGAAGGATAAGTATGATTTTATGGCTAAGGGAGTACTTCATTTCAATAGGTAAAAATAGTGTAGATAGTGAATATTTATAAATTACATATAGATTATGCAACAAAAAAAATAATAAAATTTGAGAAACCTAAGACTTTGATTGTAAATTATCCTAAGTTTAAAAATAATAGAGTTAAAGCTTTATCTTGTAGAAAGGATAAGTTATATAGAATAATTGCTATATATATAGCAAAAAATCAATTATCAAAGCTGGTAAATCGCAATAAATAATCTTTTTAGTTGTTGACAAAAAGAAAAAATATGGGAGATTTTTTTGGTTAATTTAGATAAGACTTTTAGGTTATAGTTATACGCTATAGTTATACGCTATAGATTATTCTGAATTATCAGTAAAAAATAGAAATGATTGAGGGAAAATTTGGTCATATTTCCTCCTGTTTTGCTTGCCATATTTTCTCATAAAGTCTATCGTAATATCCAAAAACAAGAGTATTGACAAATAAGAAATAATGAATCATCATTATATAATGGAAATTAAATAACTCTTAAACCAAAATTTGAAAAAACTTTAACAGTGATGATAGAAACAAAACGAGCTATAGTCGTAGGAGCTGGATCGTCTGGTCTAATAGCAGCTAAAGAACTTTTAGATACTGGCTTAGACTTGACTATCTTAGAAAAGGAAGCATCTTTGGGTGGTGTATGGCACAAATATTGCTGGAAGACTTCAACTCTCACTTCTTCCAAGTGGATGACAGAATATGGCTGTTACCCAGCACCAAAAGAATATGCTGACTTTATGAAGCCAGAAGAAATGATGGAATATCTCAGCTCATTTACGAAGCATTATGGGTTAGAAGATAAAGTTCACTTTGGTGTACAAGTAAAAGCGATCGCTCGTAGCACAGATGGCAAATATGATGTAATTACTGATGGAGAAACTTACAGTGGCTACGATTATGTAGTAATTAGCACTGGATTACATGGTGAACCAGTTATTAGGGACGTTCCAGGAATAGAGAAGTTTACTGGTACTATAATGCACGGATTCAAATACAAAGACCCAGAAGCATTTCGGGACAAAAAAGTAGTGTGCATGGGTCTTGGTGAAAGTGGCATTGGTATTAGTTCTGAAATTAGCAGTGTAGCAGCTAAAACTGTTGTAGCAGCAGGTAATTTTAATTTTGCTCCCCGGGTTTATCCTTACAGTAATAAGCCTTTTGATCAAATCCAGTTCTGGCCAATGGGTCAATACATTAAGGACTACCAAGAATTATTAAGTGCCCAAATGAGTTGGATTACTCGCCTACCAGAACCATTACGAACTGCTTATGCAAATATGCATCCCTGGTTACGCGATCTTCCTAAAGAATGGCTACCAACGGCTTATGTTCCCCACTATTGGGCAGGTAAATACTGGCCTAAACCTAACAACAATTTTGGGGATATGAGTGGTAATTTGACCCGACCTAGTACTGCTCCTGATGATATTATATATTTGGTTCATAGTGGTAAGATTACAGCAAAGGGTAAGGTAGAGCGCTTTGATGAAACAGGAGTTTATTTCCCAGATGGCACCAGAGAAGAAGTTGATATGGTGGTAGCTAATACAGGGTTTAAGCCTGGAGCTGCTTTAATTGAGTTTCCTGATAACTGGCAATACCGACACCAAGAATTGTATAAAGGTTGTTTGCATCCTGATATGCCTAATCTAGCATTTGTAGGGTTTGTTAGACCTACTATCGGTTCTATCCCTGCTATGGCAGAAATGCAGTCACGGTTTGTCGCTCAAGTTTTCTCTGGTGGGTATAAGTTGCCAGAAAAAGAAAAATTGAAAAAACTAATTAAAAAAGAAGCTGATGCTCACGCTCGGAAAAATCCAAAGATGACAGAGCGTTGGCCTCATATCTACTTTTTTGATCAATGGATGGAAGAAATGGCAGAACTACTTGGTACTCAACCTAAAATTTGGCAGCACCTAAGTTCTTGGAAGCAACTTCAGGGCTTTCTATTTGGGGCTCCGATGCCTATACGTTTTCGTCAATATGGCTCTGGAGTAGTTGCAGGTGCTAAGGAACGTTACGCTGATAGGATTAATCAACTATATGGAACTCGCCCTCAGTCCTATATAATACCTTACCTGACAATTAGTCTTTTCTTCCCTTACATCTTATCTTTAATTATTTCTGCAGTTTGTTATTGGGGAGCTAACTTATCTCCATTAATTAGTATTGGTTCGGGTTTACTTTTCTATACTTTATATATGACAGTGGATTTATTCCGCTTTGTGGTAGGATTTTTACCGATCACATTACCTAGTCTAATGGCTCTAGAGCAAAGTCTGCCTTGGCGTAATTGTGACAATGATAGTATGATGTTTTTAATGTCTTTTCCTGAGAAAGATAGGATGAATTATGCTAATCCTAGAGTCTTTGAAAATGACGGGCTTCCTAAAAGTGAACTATTAGACCGTGAAATAGCTGTTAAAAATTAATTATTGGGTTCGTCGATCTCATTCAATATTATTGGTTATGGCCTCATACATCGGTCTGCTAAGATAATGTATAAATACCTGTTAGGATTATCAATAATCTTTACAGGTATTTATAATTAATGAGGCGATCGACTACTAGAGATTTCCTTATCCACTTTTTGGACATTATTTAAGTTTTTACAACACAAAAAATAGAAAGTAAGTATTATTATGGCAAAACTACAGAAAGAAAAATTTAATCTAGATATAGATCAACCAGAAATATAAAATGAAGGCTATTTCAAAAATGATGATGATTCACCAACAAAGCATCTATGGGATAGGAAAATATTGTCTTTGATTTGACTTTCCTATTGTGTTTCTTTTCCTAAGCTTTATACGGGTAAAGAAATATATCTATCGAATTTAGCTACTAGAGCTGTTAAGAATACTTTCGAGAAGAAAAAAATTAAGAGGTTAACTGGAGAATGGGATATTCTCTGGTTTGTTAGTGTTGAGCGAAGATCAGTTTCTAATGTGGCAGATGGTACGATGTTTGTTGCTAAGTATAAGCTCTATAAAAGCATTAAGAGTAATGTTAAAGATGGCTTTAATACTGATGATAGTGACAATAAAGATGATTATATTTTCAGATATGTCATTTCCATTGCTGGAACAAAGCCTTTCTCAATTTTTGCCGCTGTGTTTCAAGATTTAAGCATATTTAAAACTCGCCCTTAGAACAAACGTGAACCTTGGAGTAAGGCCATTAGAGATAAAACATTAAAAAACAATAAACCTACTATATCTTCAGGAATTAGAAAAAGATTGAAACTTCTTTTAACAAATATTTAAGGTGCTTGTGGTACATTTGCCCAGTTTAATGCCAATTTATTAGATAATAACAACGTAGTGGAAATGATGAATTGGTATGTACAATTTGTTGATCAACATGTTGCCCAATACGAAAAATATTTAGAGATAGAAGAGTTTACCAAGGAGATGAGATAAATTACTGATAAATTCTACAAAGGAATGAAGTATAGCTCGAAGAGGAGACTACAATAGGTACCTCTATCAATCACAAAAACTTTGTTTAAATTTGTTTTAGGGAAATTTTATGGAATTCCCCTAAATTATTTTTTAGAAATGTCTCCAGGTCAAGAGGGAAAAGCCAAAAAGGATAATAAGAGTAATATTAAACTGTACTTTAATATCTTCTTTTAGCTAACCTTAAATATTTAACTCTTTGCGTCCTAAGATTTTTGCACAAACTAATAAAACTTGGAAAATCAATCCTACAACAATTAATATTCCCACCCACTCCAAGTATGGTATATATGGGAACTTACTAACTATTTCATCAATCATTTGAATATTAATTGGCCGAATAATTTGAAAATAGTGTTGATAAAGGAATACATACAGTGCACCAAATTCAGCGACCAGCACTAGATAAGATGACCTCCTCAAAATCACTACCATTGAGAGAGCAAACTGATTAACTGTCAATTCATAAGCATTTGTTCGCTTTCTAACTTCTGGCAAGACTAAATAATTATACTGATTAACAATATCTGAAGCTTGGTTAACCCATTTAAGAATATTCTCAGGACGTAGATTATTTACTAAAGCACGACGCCGTGCTTGTTTGTTATACTTATTAATAACTTCAAAGACATCTATATCTGGCCATAGATATTGCAGTGAACCATCTAATGCTAGAACAGACCTAGTAAGTTTTAAAAAATCCCAGTTAGTAGGGATTTTATAACCAAAAGCTACATCAGTTACTCCTTTAATAGCTCCACCTAAAGATTTTTGCCGAAACGGTACTCCTTTAACTTGAGATCTGACATACCAGTTCTCAAACTGACGCCCCATCTCTACTCGCACTCTATCAATATCAACTTTAGGAATACCAACACCAAATCGAATATAGTAATCAGCTGCTTTGGTAAAATTTCCTTCCCCTAAACCATTAACATAATTCAAGTAAGTATTCCTTAATTCTGCTTCCAAAGAACCTGTACTACCATGATCAATGAGTACAAACTTGTTATTACGCAACAATATTATATTACCTGGATGTAAGTCAGCATGAAATAGATTGTCTTCAAATAGTTGTCGGAACAAGGACAAGTATAACCTTTCCCCAAGTTTGACTCTATCAATGTTATTTTCCTCCTCCCACTTCGCAGCTAGAGAACGTTGACTTGCTAGGGCAGTAATATAGTCTGACATCATTACACCATTTATAAATTCCATTACCAAAATCCGACGTTTAGAATATTTTTCGTATATCTTTGGAACGAAAACTTTATGTTCTTTAAGGGACTTTCTCATCCTAATAGTACTGCTTGCTTCATATCTGAAATCTAGTTCTTCTTTAAAGGTTTTATCTAACTCTGCAATAAATTCACCCCAACCTAAATAAGTAGCAATATTCAAGAAAATTAATAGATTAACCAGACCCTTAATAACATTTAAATCTCGCTGGAAAGCATCTTCTAAACCAGGACGCTGAACTTTCACGACTACAGGGATTTGTTTTTTACGCAAAACCGCAGTATGAACTTGAGCAATAGAAGCTGCTGCTAAGGGTTCCTCATCAAAAACGGCAAAAACTTTCTTCAAAGGAACACCCAATTCTGACTCAATAGTTGAGCGTACAATATCAAAAGGAAAACCAAGTGCTTCAGACTGTAAACTTTGTAAGGCATCACATATAGGTTCTGGTAAAATATCTGTTCGTAGTGCTAAAACCTGACCTGCTTTTACCCAAAAACCACCAAAATCTTCAAATATTTCTCGCAATTGAGTTGCTGTTTTTTCCATATTTGCTTTGCCAGTAAATCTGCGCCACTGTAGGGCTAAAAAATAAATAATGAATCGCCGAATAACATAAGGAGTCGTGACTCGTCGCTTATCTATTTTTTCTACAATCTTTACTTTTTTCTTTTTCTTTTTCTCAATCAGCGGTGTTGGAATATATTTCTTGTTTAGCATCCTATTATATCTTAGACAAGACGTAGCTTTCTGTTTATAATTTTGAATTACAAATCTCTAGAAATCTAAATATAGTTTAGATTCAGCATATTTATAGATCAATTTAATTGCAACAGTTCAATAATGAAAATAGTAAACATTCAGTTTTTTGGTAAAAATTAGTGAGTTCACTTATAGCAAACACCTCTCAAAGCTAATTCATAAACTTAGCTGTTGTTGCAGCATTCCCCAGGAAAGCTCTTATTTTACCTAGTGTTAAATTATTAAAGTTATAGTAAAGCATAACTAACAAAACACAATACTAGC
Source organism: Trichodesmium erythraeum GBRTRLIN201 (assembly GCA_018457135.1). GTDB lineage: Bacteria > Cyanobacteriota > Cyanobacteriia > Cyanobacteriales > Microcoleaceae > Trichodesmium > Trichodesmium erythraeum. The sequence continues at coordinate 65,223 of JAGGDU010000241.1, forward strand.
AAGAAACTTATACTCTTAATATTTACTTAAAAATTAGCTATCGTATTTTGAGATCACGAATAGCTGAACAATTTAACTATCAACAATAAATCAGCAAACTAACTTCCTATTCTTCCCTAGAGAAAAACCAAAAAGTTTATCACTAAATTATATTTATTATCATACTAACGATTGTCAGTAAAAAAAAAATAAATAATTAATTAATTATTCATTTATTTATTTATTTATTTATTTATTTATTTATTTATTTATTCATTAATATATAGTTATTATAGTAATTGTTTTTGATAAGGAAAACACTATTATTCTGCTTTAACCAAACAAATTTATCTAAATAAATGCTTGACAAAAATTGATTAACCTTCTTATACATTAAAGAGTCTGAATTATCCGGAATAGTCATCCCAGCAACTATACCAAGGTAAATCCAACCCAAGGAGTACTACTTAAAAAAATAACTTTATTAAACAAAAAATTTGGACTGGTCTTACTGCTTTCTTGATATTTTCTAATGCCAGTCTAGGTTAGTGTTATGTCAGTATTTTCAGGGAAGGCCAAATTTATTGGCCGAACGAACCAATAGATAGAAGTTGAGAAACAAATGATAATTCACACAAAACCCTTGCTAGCAGGCAAACAAATGTTATAATACTGTCTTTAAAATAGAATCCTCTACTTAAATAGGACCGAAAAACAGTAAATAGACCAGATAATCTGATAATAATCTTTAGCTGTTCTTGATCAACGCTTTTTCCTAGTTTGAGAACAAATCTTTTGAAAAAATTCTAGATACTTCATCACACAAGGGATATAGTTTTTTTGAACCCATATTCTGTATAACAAAATGTAGTATTTAAAAGCCAAAAAAACTTGAGCAAATATTTATACTGTAAAAAAACTTTTTTCCTGTAACTAATTGTAAATTAAACTATCAGTATACTAAAGTATGAGGTATCAAGTAGAAACCTCTCCGTGCCTAAAGCTATGCTTTATCAACATTTTTCTTACAATTATGATTGACAAAAGTGGAAAAATTATGTCCTTTTCCTAAAGGAATACCAAAGAAAAGTAAATCTGTTTAAAAATAGGTTTATTCTAACTCTATAATTTGATTCTTCCCTTGCCCTCCTACTCCACATCTCCCTAAAATTTATGGGGCAGTAACATGGATAGTATTATAATCTAATTACCAGTTGACGACCAAGCTCAAGTCTCAGAATTAGTAGCTCAATGCCAAATCAGCTAATAGCCTCAAAATTTATAATGTGTGCAATTAAGCTGATTTGATCTGAATTCCCAGAATCATAAAAAAAGTTATGTTTCAACTCATAAAATTAATTCTGATGTAATTATTTCCTTTATAAGTACTTTTTTTCTACTATAAATAAACCTACAGTGATTATTTTATATCAATCATATATCCACACAATTGATGATTATTGATGATTTTTGTAAAATAATTAACTTAATTTTTGATAATTGAATATCTCTATTCAGCTTTATTGAACTTCTCTCCATTTCCCAAGATAGATATGCCAAATTTCCTAACCTTTTCCCTGTATTATTATGGGGTGCTGAATAGAAAATAGGGAGTTAAGAGTTCAAAAAACTTGTTTTTCAAGCATTATTTAACAGCATTATTTAGAAGATTTACAAGTATCTCTCACCTAAATATTTAGAGCTAAGAAGTTAATCCCTACATCCTTGCCAAAATCCCTATTTTATCTCCTAATTTCAAGTTATAAATTTTTCTGTTTATCTTTTGCAAATTTCAATAATTCTTGAGCTTGTTGATAAAAAGTTGTTTCTGGTTTTACATTTTCTAACTGATTAATAATTTCTTGTAACTTACTAGCAAGTAAACCTCGATCAGAATTATTAATTGCAGACTTTTTCCAATCTGCAATTAAATCTTTACCCCGCTTAAAAGCTGTTCCTGAGTCCCTTTCTGCTTGTAATCGCATTTTCACATTAGCGAGGTTAAGCTGATATTCTGCTATTTTGCTCTGAGCTGCCAAATAACTAGGATTATCTGCTGATATTTTCTGTAATTGATTAATTGCTTGCTCCCATAAATCTACTATTACTTGCCATCGTTGATCTGAATGGGGTCCATTTTGAGCAGCTTCAGCCGCCTTTAAACCAAATTTTTTTGCCACTTCTATAAAAGTGAAACTGAGTTTATTACCATCTGCTAAACCTACCTCTTTCTCAAAATCTCGTTTAGCTGCTGCTAATTGTGGTTGTGCTATTTTTTTAGCAACAGTAGTAGGTGGAATTTGTGCTAACCTATCTATTCCACTTTGCCAGTTAGCGATCGCCTGCTGTTTTTCTGTTGAGGTTGTAGCTTCCAGATATTGTTGTTTAGCAGTGGCAATTGTTTGTTCCGCCTCCGCTAAGAATGTTTGAGCATTGTTTTCTTGAAATACCTTTGCCTGCATTCGCCCTACCTGTTTTCTTGCGGTTTCAAATTCATCTAATGTGAATTTCCAAGAACAACTGAAAAACGTACAATATCTTTTAGGATAAAAATCTAAAAACCATACTGGCAATTCATTAAGATGCTTCTGTGCTAAAGCAACTTTATTAGCGCCTAAATTAATATCTGCACTGGAAGTTGCTTTATTAATTAGTTGATCTGCTTGTTCAATATTAGCGATCGCTTCTCTATAGTTATAATCCATATTTATATAGCTTGGTAGCAAAACTATTGGTGCTACTCTAGACACAGGTTTACGAATCATGGGATAGGGTAAATTTGCTACCCAAACGATCCCTGCCATTCCCACTAATGCAGCAGGTATCCACATAATTTTACTTAATATTTTAGGTTGCTTATTTATTTTAATTGCTTTCTGAATAACTGTGTCACTAAAATTAGGAAATTGGTCTTTTACTATATAACTTAATTCTTCTACTTTTAGGGTCTCTCCTGATTGAAATCGTAACTTATCCAGTCTTTTCATTACTATTTTTTTTCCCACTTCCCCAACCAAATCTTCTTTGGCACGTTTGTCAACTTCTACTTTTAATAGTTTATAGGCTCGGCTATTTAAACGTGACATATTTTTACCTCTAGATTTATTACTTATATTGTAACATTTTGATGACTCATCAGTTAAATATCCAATTTCATATAATAGGAGATATACCCAATGTTTGCCTAACCTCAAAGCCTAATAATCACTTCCAAGAATATTTATAATAGGAGGAAAAACAACCGATTAAATATGAATTTTTTGCCATCACTGGGAGAACTGGGAACTATTCGTCATAATGATATTGCAGTTAATTTTACTACAATCTTCAAAAATTATCTGAGAGCTAAAGCATATAAAGAATGAATTGCATATGCTAAACTTAAATTTTCAGAAGTTAGATGTTTCTTTTTTCTCTCTGTTTCTTTGGGTGCAATTATTCATCCTCACCCTTTCTTGAGTATAATTAGGTATTGCTTAATTCAGGTGCACCCGAAAAATGATTCAATTCTCCCTCAGAATTTAGTATTTATTTTAGATATAACTCAGTGACAAAATCTAAGACCCCGTCTTTAAGGACTGAGTTTAATATGATAAAAAAACAGAACTTTACTAATACAAGTAAAATATTTTCATTCATAAAGTAACTAGTAATTTAACTGAATAAAAAGCAGTAATTCATCACTAAGCTCTGGATTTTATACGAATTTTTATCTGATAAATTGAAGTGCAGAATGTGGGATATAACAATTATTAAAAAATTGCCTATAAGAGCTTTGACTCATTTAAGGTTTACCCCAGTTAAATAAATAGTTTTATGGCCCCTTATCCCCCTGATAGGTTGGACGAAGTTTCGTCTTATAAAGCCGAGCTAATTTATACACTAATATAAGCGCTTATGATTGAAATGACAAATAAATTTTAAATAATTTATTGATTTTTGTATTGTAAGGCTTTACAGCTATATCTATAAATTAAATAAAAAGTCAATATAATTTTCAACATCTACCACAATAACAAAA